>NZ_JAOQAH010000029.1 GCF_025963695.1 Segetibacter sp.
GGGTTTAAACGGGTTTCTTTAAAATAGCAAAAAAGGAGAAATCAGGAATCAAACTCAATGGCAAAATCCGTCCTTCCACCCCTCAGCCACCACTTACTAAAAAAATTTCGGCAAATTCTTCTAATACCCCCCCCCGAGGAAAAACATGCTTGTTCCTAGGGTGTTTGAAAGCGATTTAAACAATTTGCTTTCAAATGTTGGGTCTGTACCTGGTTTAACTTTAAGAAGCATCGTACTTGTATATCTTGCCCAGCCGGTATCTAAATGAACCATCCCCAAGTTTTTTTCCAACCCCCGGGGCCGGCCATAAGAATTTAAAAAAAACATTCGCTTTATTCAGTTCGAAAAAGGTGATTCGCAGAATCAACAGAAGGGCTGGGTATAAAAAGTTGTGATTGATTAAAATAAATGATAATCATCACTATAACGAACGCGGCTATAAAATATGAAAAGTCTTTTAAGAAGTATCTGAGAAAGGTTTTCGGGAAATGCCGGGTACATACACTATTTTTTATACCGGCACTAATTGAAGGAGGATGCAAAGCACAAATAGCTGTAAAGGAAGATGTTAAAACAAATTAATAAACATAGGACTGTTCGACAACGAACACTGTGTTTTAAATTTGATACAAAAGAACCGGTATTTATTTGATTTTTAAGATTAGCCGGAAGCCAGGAAAAGGTTACTTCTTAACAAATTGAAGCGAAGCCGAATTCATACAATACCTAAGTCCTGTTGGCTTCGGTCCGTCTTCAAAAACGTGGCCTAAGTGACTTCCACAATTACTGCAATGCACTTCTCTTCGAACCATACCAAACGTCATATCTCTGTTCTCTTCAACAGCTTTTTTATGTAATGGCTGGTAAAAGCTTGGCCAACCTGTTCCGCTCTCAAACTTAGTGTTGCTGCTAAATAGCGCTTGTCCACAGCCGATGCAATTGTACAACCCTTTTTCATGGTTACCATGGTAGGCATTATTAAAAGGCGACTCTGTGCCTTCCTTTCGTGCCACCCGGTATTGTTCATCTGTCAATTGCTTTTTCCATTCTTCATCAGTTTTAGTTACAGCAAATTTCTTATGCTGCGCTTGAGAACAGGATGCTATAAATAGCACAAGACTCAATAATTGAAAAAGAGCTTTCATGTGTAGTTTGTTTTAATGTTTATACAAGCCTAACCAATACAGAAAGGTTTTTTTTAAAGGCGAGCTTCATTTAAGCCGCGGTTAAAGCGGTACTTATAGTTTGATTGCTTGAGACTTTTATTAACGAGCCGTCAATCTTAATCAAACTTTCGTTGTGTCACTCCCTTGTACTTCATCTTTCTAATTCAACTTTTTTCACATTTCACTTGCCCCCCTTCCTAAATCTAAGCAAAATTGGCCCAGGCTTCAAGGGCAAATTCTACAGCAAATGATCTATCTGTTACCCTTGCTCAAAAATTCGTAATCGTCGTTCTTTACACTTTATTCTTTTTAAAAAAGCCGACACAAAAATATGTAGTACAAGGGTGTGACACAACCCAGGATGAATGAATACCTACTGTTTAGTTCATTAAGAATAGAAAAGTGCAATGTGAATAACTTTAATTTTTTCAGGTGGCATTTACGGAAAATATTAAATTAGGTTTTTCGTTTTAACCTTAGATTTAGTTCTCTTCTTCAAACCATATGTAGTGAATATATTCCTGGTAGTCTTTCTATTGCTTGCTTTTATATGCTGTGTACCAAAAAAGGTAAAAGCAGGCGACACCCTGCTGTACAACAATAAATACTCGGTTGCGTGCCACAACTGTTATCAAAAAAAATATTCCTCCAGCCTTGAAGAAGCCCTTGCTTATACATCTACGCTGGAACTGGATATTTGGGACTCTCAATACTTCGTTGGTAAAAAAAAGTGCTCGGGCAACGATTGGTTTGTAAAGCATAGTCTTTTTCAAAAAGGCAATAAAAATTGTGCAGGAGGTTCTCTTAGTAAATGCCTGCTGGAAATTGAACAATGGACAAGAAAGAATCCGGAGCATGAAGTGCTTACTATTTATATTGATAAAAAGGAAGATTGGGGAAGCGAAAAGTCTCAAAGGCGCCCACAGGATTTAGACAACCTCATCGCCTCTATTTTTCCATCAGACAAGATTCACTCTCCAAAGGAGGTGTTACAAGAAAATGACAACCTGCGAAATTCGGTGCAGGGTTGCAACTGGCCGTCGACGGACGAGCTAAAGGGAAAAATAGTTTTTGTAATAACGGACGCAACCATACTTACCAGAAAAAATAGAGTGCTTAATAAGTACCTGGACAGACAACAGAATAATTCGTTGTGCTTTGTTGCCCCCCGGATAAAGAAGAAAAGTGAAATAATTAAACCAAGAGGCTTATCTGATGAAAATATCTCAAATGTCATTTTCTATAACCTCGGTTATAAGCACTCAGGGTTGTCTTCTGCCATAAGTTCGAGTAACTATATTAATAGGGTTTACAATTCTCCTGAAACATTAGCCAGCATTAATGCCCTGGCGGACCGGAAGGTAAATTTTATTGCGCTTCACAACTATAAATTGCGTGGCTGCCAAACGGCGGTAACTGAGGGAGCAGGAAAGTGATTAGTGGTGCTTACCTGTCTCTAACAAACCTTTTTACAATAATAGACTGAAACGTTTGGTTCGGTGCTATCAATTTTTCAAAAGCAAAGATGCCAACGATTGCACAGGCAATACCTGCAAGCACATCAAGAATATAATGGTGATTGCTATAAACGGCAGCAAACCATATACCTACTACAACGACAGCAAAGAAAATATTTATAACACCCAGCCTGTTTTTAATTCCATAATATAAAACGATTATATTGTATGCAGAGTGTAACGACGGCATTGCAGCAAATACATTAGAGCTTTTAGCATATAATGCATTAAAAATACCTGCATGAAAGAATTCATCAAAACGGTACAAGCCGGCAGTATTACCTGGAGTATGAGGATTAAACTTAAACCCGTAATGCTGAACATACCACGGCGGTGCAGCAGGGTATAAATAATAGCCCGCAAAACCAACCAGGTTTACCAACAGAAAAGTTAATGCGAAGTACATAAACTGCTCGCGTCGTTTTGTAAAAAAAAGATATCCGGCAAAAAAGAGAGGAACGGGTACCCAACACAAATAGAAAATACCACTTAGTATATCAAGCGAAGTGTAGGTGTTTTGTTGCCAGTATTCGTTGGGCGTAAGCAACTGCCCTTTTACATCAATTCCAAACAGGTTTTTTTCGGCGTTATACAGACTTTCAATATGAACAGTATTGTAGTTATAATTTGGAAATGCCTTCATGTAGTCGAAAACTATCCAAAAAATAATAAAAACAGAAAACCCGGTAATAAACTTCCGGGTTGAAAATGAGAGATAGTACAGTACATTAAAGATTAAAACCAGCACTAACTGCTCTGGCTTATAACCTATCAAAACTTTTGATAACAGCAGATACGATAAAGATATTGTTGAAGTTAGGAGAATATCTTTTTTGGCAAATAACCCTGAATATGTTGCCGCCTTAGCCGGTTGGTACATTATTTCTTCTTTGGAAAATCGGAGTCTAATATTTTATCCCATAATACAGAACTCACCCCGTAACCTTTTGTTGGGTCGTCGTAATGATGAAGCATATGATGTTGCTTTATTTTCTTCCAAAAGGAACTTTTAAAATTAGCATGATGAATGGCATAATGCGTCATATCATATACCAGGTATCCTAAAATAAAACCAGGAAAAAATGCATACAGGTTTACTTTAGCCAGCAACAAAGAAAACAGAAAATAAAAGAGTGCAGCTAAAGGAATACTTACCGAAGGAACCATTACCAACCTTTTGGAATCCCTTGGATAATCATGGTGTACCCCGTGAAAAATAAAATGAAGTCTTAAGCCCCACCCTGATTTTGGAAGATAGTGGAACAGGTAGCGGTGTAAGACGTATTCGGTAGCTGTCCAGACAAAAATTCCTAAAATGAAATATCCGATAAAAGCTGCAGGCGTTATATCATTTAGAATTGCTCGGTAAATAAAAAAAACAACCGCAGGCCCAAAAATAAATAAGGGCACCGAAAAATGAATTTTAGAAAGGCCCTCCAAAAAATCATTTTTAAACATCCTCACAGACTCTCTTGAATTAGACACATAATTCTTCTTCATATAAAACCAATTGATAATACTTATATTTTTCTTCTTTCTGTCACCTCTTTACCATTTGATGGATCTACACCTTTTATCTCAACGTATTCTACATTAGGTGCCCAAAATGAACCGCCATTTATTTTAACAAAGATACGATTGATGATAGCTTGTTTTTGATTAATTGTACCATAGACATTGTATCTATTGTTAGGTCCCTTCATCAGTAACATAGGGAATTTTTTATAAGAAACAAAATTTAGCTCGTACTTATCTTGCGAGATCAGTGTGCTTTTTATGCCGTATGCAAATTTCTTTTGTACGAAATTCAGCTCCTCTTTTTGACCTTTCTCGGTATATCTTATCCAATATACTTGCACCGGCTCCTCGGTATTAAGAACATTGTTATTGTAATTCAACTCGCAAATTATAGTGTTCGTATTAGCGGTTCTCTGTAAATAAAAGAGTTGATTGGGGCCAGCGGCAGGCACAGGAAATCTTTCTTGTGCACCAACGATAAGTGTAGTAGAGCATACAAGAAGTAGTAAAAGAGAAATCGCCTTTTTATACATTACCCTGTTCATTTTTATTTTTATCTTTTAAATCCAACGCTTTTTTGGCAGCATATAATCTTCTGAATGCAGTAATATTTGTAAGAACAGCCATAATAGTTATGGGCAATGTAAAAACGGTCATTGTTTCAAAAACATGAAAAGGAAGGCCTGGCACAAAAAGTTTAAAATTGCCGCCAATGGCATGGGCAGTTAGGCCGCAGGCAATAGCCGAAACACCAATTAAAACAACCCGTTCTGGTCTCTGCATCAGCCCACCCTTGTTTTGAATACCCAACCCCTCACTTCTCGCACGCGTATAACTCACCATCATCGACCCGATGAGGGCTATAAATGCAAATAAAGAACTGATGAAATAATGATGGGCAACAAGATAATAACAGATACCAAGAAACATGATTAGTTCACTATATCTATCTAAGACTGAGTCGAATAATGCGCCAAAGGTCGAGCTCATGTTTCCCAGCCGTGCCACCTGGCCGTCGAGCATGTCAAACAAACCCGCAAAAAGAACCAGGGCGCCGGCCCATCCAACATATCTAAAATCTGCGCGGCCGCCTTCCTCGGCGCCTGATATAAAAATAACTGCTACACCTATGTTCAACACTAATCCAATAGTAGTAACAGCATTTGGCGTAAGGCCTAGTTTTATTAACCTCCTTACCAGGGGATCAATTATTTTATAAATCGTCTTTTGAAGTTTATCCCTTAACTCTTGTTTTGCCATATTTCTAAAAATCAAATTTTACCCTTGTTCTAATTCCCCGACTCTGTTACGTAATGATACTTTGAATAAGTAAGCCTTTTGACGAAATCAAACCTCAAAAGCTTAAAGCTATTTTGCCATCCCTTTGCTCCTCTGATCTAAGGGGATTTGTTTAAAGTGTATAGGGGCGAGCGCACCACCTTTGCCGATAAAAAATTTAATCGTCGATACATTAAGATCGGGATTGTTTTTATCAAGCACCCCTCCGTATAAAACTTTAGCAAGCCCCACTTTCCACCACTTTAATTTTGCAACAAAGGTATTTTATTTAAGAAGAACCCCTTAAAATGCTAGTCAATGCTAACAGCTGCATAATGGTTGCTTGCAAATTGTAAAAAAGCGAGCAGTAGCAACGGCAGCGGGCAAAAACAGCACTAAAGTAATTTTACCAAAAATCTTTTTCCTTATTCAATCAATTATTTTTAAAAACATATTTTTTTTGTAGCACGTAGTTGTAACAAAAACCTACGATCAGCGATACAAAAAGTTTTGCAAATACATAATGAACTTTTAGCAACTTGGTCATAATGTACATACCGCCTGTATTTAAAATCAAGTTACCGGTCCAAACAAGACCGTATCGAAAAGCTTGTTGATGCACCTTTCTTTTTCTTGATTCAAAAACCCAGGTTCTACCTATGAAAAAATTAAGAACGCCGCCGCAGACAGTTCCGGTTGTACTTGCAATAACAACATCAACGCGAAAAAAATTTACTAAAAAAATAGTGATTAGGTAATCAAAAAATGAAGCAATCGAAGAGGAAATATTCGCCTTAAGAAACGTGAGCATTTTTTTATAACAACGTTGCGCCTTCTGACAAAAGCTTTTAAGAAAATTAGTGTTGGTTTAACCGGCCTTTGTTTTTCAAGGCCTCATAGTTGCGACGCTCCGTTTGTATGTCGTACTACTATCGACCTTTCATTTAATTTATACAGCTTTTGATGACTGCAGAAATTGTATACCACCGTAAAGAGCCTTTTAACCAGCTAATTTTGACTCTTTGTGGATGTAAAATGCAAAAAAAAGAATTAGGATCTCAAACAATACATCTACTTTTTAAAACAAAACTAACAGCAGTAGCTTTCATACAACGGGGTATCGTTCTAAACGGTAGAATAACGTTCTAAAAGGTTTAATTGTTTTAAACAGGTTATAGGAAACATAACGGTTTAAGCATTAATTGCACAGAAATAAATAAAACGTACAAGAGTGCGACGCAACAAAAGCCAGAAGTAGCAATGCCGCCCGGTTCAAAAAAAAAACCCTGACGAAAACTATTAAAACAACTTACACTCAACTATTACCATCAGCAAGGCATGTGCATATAAGCCCGCCAATACATCATCTGCCATTACCCCCCACCCTTTCGGCAACGCTTCCATTTTTTTAATAAATAGCGGTTTAGCAATATCAAAGAATCTGAAAAGCACAAGCCCGGTCAACACATATTGAAGTGTTACCGGCAAAAAAATTAAAGTAACTATCATTCCGGCTACTTCGTCAATCACCACTTTGCTACTGTCTTTACCCCAAACCTTGTCAACTACGTTTCCTGACCATACGCCTGCAACGCAGACCACTGTTGCTAAAAAAATCTGAAAAGTAATTGTAAAAGCTTTTTCAGGTATTATAAGCCATATTAGACAAAGTACGACTGAAGCTACTGTTCCTCCGCCCTTTCCTACATACCCAATTCCAAAAAAAGTCGCAATTAGTTTATGTAGTTTAATCATAAAGTATGAAAAAGGTGTGCATCGCGTTATCAGGCGATCTCTGAAATATCAATAGTTTTTCTAACAATTATAACCACTGGTTTTGCTTGTACCACCCAAGCGTTTCTTTAAGCCCCTGTTGCAGGTTGTAAGAAGGATTGTAATGTAAATTGGTTTTTGCTTTTTCTATATCGCAGCACCAGTTTATTGCCGTTAACTCGTTTAACTTTTCGAGGTTTATAGCAGGGGTTTTACCTAACATTCCGTAAGTCTTTTCTAATACCAGTGCAAATCCTTTAACGACCGGCAAAGGCAAATGAACCTTGATTGTCTTTTTATTCAATACACTTTTTGTAATGTTTGCCATTTCGTAACGATTATAACAATTTCCATCTGTAATATTATAGGCACCATTGGCGGCATCCGAAGTAAACAACGCATTAACCGATAGGGCAGCAAGATCTTTTACATATACAAAGCTTAACTGCTGTGGTATGTGTCCAATATATGGTTCGAAGCCTTTGCTAAATGTTCTTAGGATGATAAAGATGTCTTTATCTCGTGATCCATACACGGCTGTTGGTCTTAATATTATTAATGGAAGTGCGAGCTTCTTTAGCTGTTCTTCAGCAAGTAATTTGCTTTGTCCATAAGCTGTAACAGGGTGGGGATTTTTATGTTCGGTAATAAGCTCCTGTGTCTGGTCTGAAGGGCCGAGCGCTGCAAGGCTACTGATAAAAACAATCTTCTTTAGATGGCCAGCATTTGCAGCTGCATTGGCAAGATTAAGCGTATATGTAGCATTGACTGTATTGTATTCTTCCTGGTTTTTAGCTTTAGTAGTTCCGGCCGCATGGATGATGAAGTCGTACTCTTTTTCTTTCAGCTCTTTTTGAAGACTTTCTACGGAGTTGAAGTTGAGATGGATATAGTTGATTTTGTGCGAGGATAAGTGCTTAATATCACTTGTTTTTCTAACTGCGGCATATACATCCAAACCTTTTGCAAGAGCTGCTTCAATTAAATGAAACCCTACAAAACCACTTGCACCAGTTATCAGGACCTTTTGCTTCATAGTGCTTTTTCATAAATACGGTACTTCTTATACACTTTACCATTAATATTCTGCATCGCCTTATTCATCATTTCATTTGTTTCAAGTATCCACGAAGCCTCGCCTCCTTTTATTTTTTTCTCACCCGCCTTTTTTATGATTTGAGCATAAAAGCAAGCTTCGATACCCATTAAACGGTAATCCTCCACTACACCCAGCGTTATTATTCGTACAAAATCAATTTTCTTTAATCCTAAAAGCAGCTTAAAAATACCTGTAGGAAAAAGTCTTCCTTTTTTAATCTTTTTTTGAATTTGATTAACGTCGGGTACAGCAAGGGCAAACCCGATCATTTTATTTTGGTGTTCTGCTACCAGGCAAAAGTCTGGATCTAAAATCATTTTTAGATCTTTTGCGAGGTAATTAAATTCATTTTCGGTGGCGGGTACAAATCCTAGGTTGCTATCCCACGCCGAATTATATATCTCTCTTACTTTGGCTACTTCGTTCTTAAAATCTTTTACATTGATCTTACGTATGGTAATGCCTTTTTGCTCCAGCCTTTTCATTAATGCCTCCTGAAGCCTTACAGCCCTGTCGCTTACCGTATCTGTTCTTAGCTCATAAGCAAACAAATCAACTTGCTTATGCAAACCGTTTTGTTCGTATAGCTTTATGTAATAAGGCTGGTTATAAGTCATCATTGCCACGGCGGGCTTATCAAAACCGTCAATTAAAACACCTACTGTTTCGTTCGTGGATGGATTAACGGGACCGATCATTGTAGAAACCCCTTTCGCCCGCAACCACTTTTCGGCTTCTTCAAATAAAGCCTTCGCAATGGTGATATTATCGACGCAGTCGAAAAATCCAAAGAAACCGTCGTTGGCTTTGTTGAATGTATTATGGTTGTTGTTAAGAATTGCAGCTATTCTTCCCTTCACCTTTTTATCTTCATCTAAGGCTATGAAGCATTGGAGAGAAGAATGTTCATGAAAAGGATGCTTACCCGGCGTTAATATGTCTCTCTGTGCAATAAAAAGTTCAGGAACATAATTTGGATCATTTGCATAGAGATCGTGAGGAAAATCAATAAAAGCAGCAAGCTGTTTTTTTGACGTTACCGGGTCAATTCTTATCATAATTCGAACTTTTGCTTCATCCTTGGTATCTCCAGACGAGCAGCAACTTTAGTTAGTTTTTCTACCGCCTCTTCAATTTGAGAAAATGAATGCGTTGCCATTAAAGAAAAGCGGATAAGAGAAGCATCGGATGGAACCGCAGGAGAAACAACAGGATTTACAAATATTCCGTCTTCCTGCAGCATCTTAGTAAGCATAAAAGTTTTATAATTATCTCTTACATAAACAGGAATAATAGGGCTTTCAGTTGGACCAAGTTCAAAGCCTTCCTCTAATAACAACTGCTTTGCATAGTGTGTATTAGCCCAAAGTTGCTCTATCCGTTCCGGCTCTGCCTGTATTATTTCCAACGCGGCTAACACGCTTGCTACTGAAGCCGGTGTCATACTGGCGCTAAAAATTAAAGAACGGGCTTTATGTTTTAAATAGTCTATGATAACTTCATCGCCAGCAACGAAACCTCCCAATGATGCAAGGGACTTGCTAAAGGTGCCACCTATAAGATCTACTTTATCTGTAACTCCAAAATGCGATGCAGTTCCCGATCCATTTTCACCGATAACACCAAGACTATGTGCGTCATCTACCATTATGTTTGCGCCATACTTTTCTGCGATGTCTACTATTTCAGGCAGCTTTACAAAATCACCTTCCATACTAAATATACCATCAACCACAATTAGCTTTATGGCTTCTGCTGGCAAAGCAGCTAGTTTTTGCTCAAGGTCTCCCATATCGTTGTGGCGATATTTAATGGTTCTTGAAAAAGAAAGCCTGCAACCATCAATTATTGAAGCATGATCATATTCATCAAGAATAAGATAATCGGTTCTTCCGGTAACACAAGACAAAACACCAAGGTTTACCTGGAAGCCCGTACTAAATAGTAGTGCAGATTCTTTATTTACATATTTTGCAAGCTTCTGCTCTAGCTCGATGTGTATATCAAGTGTACCATTTAAAAAACGCGAACCGGCACATCCGGTTCCATATTTATCTATCGCTTTTTTGGCGGCTTCTTCTATCTTAGGATGGTTGGTCAAGCCCAGGTACGAGTTTGAACCAAACATCAGTACTCTTTTGCCGTTCAGCACAACTTCGGTATCCTGTCCACACTGTATCACTCTAAAATAAGGGTAAATACCTTGTTGTTTAATCAAAGCAGCATCTTTAAACTGCTCTATCTTCTTATGTAGTTTTTTCTGCATTATCCAATATTTAAGAAGCCTTGCACATTTTTCTATTAAAGTATAATATTAAACATCGTTTGCCATTTTATTAAAGAATGAAAGAGGGTGTTGTCTTTCATATAACAAGTGGTATAAAACTTAAAACTAATGATTATAACTGTTTATTCCTGCTTTTAAGACTTTAAGTTATTTTCACTCTATCCACACTTTCATCCTTTAATTCCGTCAACCATTATATCTACAAGCAGGTCCGGTCCGTTCTCACAATTTCGTACAAAGCTCGATGCAGTCAATGGTAATTCAATACCTCTAAAAGCTGCTACAAGTGTAAATGAAAACAACTCAATATCTCTTTCTTCCAATTTTTTAAATTCCCCCGTCTGTACCCCGTCTTTTAGAATTTCTCTTATTAAATCTATTTGCGTTTCATCGTGTTTTTGTTTCAGTTTCAAAACCACGCCGATGTGGTTAAAGATATCTTCGTATACTACCGAACTCAAATTATGAAACTTCTCCATTACTCTTGACCGCGTTCTTGAATATGCTTTTAGTTTATCCTTTCCTGTCATAGCCACATTAATGGCCTGCTTTGTAAGACGTAAAAGATTTTTCAATTCTTCCTCCACTACTGCCTCAAAAATTTCAGTTTTCCCCTGGAAATAATAATACAAGCTACTTTTCCCCTTGCCTAAGGAGTTAGCTATATCCTCCATGGTTGTCTTCTTCAATCCATGCTGAGCAAATAAAGTTTTGGCAGTAGAAAGTATTTCCCTGACCATAAACTCATCTTTTGCAACTTGTTCCAGCATTTTCGACTATTTGATAAAAACGGTCCAAAAGTAGAATGAAAAACTTAATTAAAAAATAATTTTGGAAAGGGCGTCACAATAAGAAACAATCGGCAGTACCGGCAATAAAATAACATAGCATTATTGCATGCTGGTAAACGATAGAACTTATGGTACTAAGACTATACAACAAGCACCTGATTGAAAAAAAAGTTCTCTTACTTATTCTTCAACGGCTCTAATAAATAATCCAAACCGTTTATTTTTATTTCATACATTGTTGCCAGCAGCACTCCTAACTTTCCTTTCGGAAATCCTTTTCGCTGAAACCATTCAAGGTATGAAACCGGTAGCCTATGCATAAGTACGTCCTTGTATTTACCAAAAGGCATTTTTACTGTTACAAGTTGCAAAAGTACTTCTCCGTTAGGTTGAGATTCTTCCATTTTTTATAGAGCGAGATGTGTTTGGAGGAGTAAAACAATACCTGGTGTCACCTTCTGGTTTATGAGGGAACTATAAAGTGCTATTCTTCTTCATAAAATTCCATCAGGGAGCCGAAGTACACTTCATCCCAACCTTCAATAATATCTTCAAATGCTGTGTCGGGAATATTTATATGTCGTAACTCTACCGACGTTCCACTTTTATGTGGATGAAGTTTTATGGTTACAATTGACTCTTCCTCCTGGTCTCCAAAGTACCATTCCTGCACAATTTTTTTTCCATCTTCAAATTCCAAATTTCTTCCTGCAATACTTTCGTTCCATAACGAAAACTCCGAGCCAGGCTCGGTTGACATTTCTGCTTTCTGCCCGCTCCATAGTTGTATAGTTGCAGGATTGGTGAGTGCAAGGTAAACTTCTGAAGGCTGAGCGGGAATGAGGTAATATTTCTTAAAGTCTTTCATTTTATATTTAAAAGATGCGAACCTTCGGTCTAATTTTTAAGCCCCGCAATATTACTACTATTTCACTTTTGTTGCGTCGCACGCTTGTACGTTTTATGGTATTGCAACTTTTTCAGCCTAACTTTTATTCCCGTATTTTTAAACAACTAATGCCTACTGAAAGTATGACTAAACTCATTTCTGCAATCTTATTGCTGTTTACATCAGCTTTATCTGCACAGCAAAAAAAACCTGAAGGTATCTCCGCAGAGCGTGCGAAAATAGCACGCGAAATGGATAATTCGATAAGAACAGAACTTTTAAACAAATGGTACCCTCAATCTGTGGATAGCTTACATGGAGGTTTCCTTTCCACATTTACTTATGATTTTAAACCAACCGGCACGCAGGACAAAATGATTGTAAGCCAGGGCCGTCATGTTTGGACAAATGCAAAAGCGGCCGAAGCCTACCCTTCGGTCCCTTATTATAAACCGGCAGCTGCACATGGGTTTAAATTTCTAAGAGATAAGATGTGGGACAAAACGTATGGCGGTTTCTACAACCTGGTTGACCGCCAGGGAAATGATAAAAGTGACCAACGCAAACCAAAAGAAGCTTATGGCAATGCATTTGGCATTTATGCACTTTCAGCCTATTATAAAGTCTCGCGAGATACCAGCGCTCTTAATCTTGTAAAAAAAGCATTTTTGTGGATGGAACAACATAGCCACGATCCAATCTATAAAGGTTATTACCAACATTTGCAAAGAGACGGAACACCGGTAGTGAGAGATAATACAGTGGCCTCCACTGCTGACCTCGGATATAAAGATCAAAATACTTCAATTCATCTGCTCGAAGCGTTCACAGAATTATACAGTGTTTGGCCCGATGAGCTCGTAAAGCAGCGTTTGCAGGAAATGCTTTTTTTGATAAGAGATGTAATTACTACAAAAAAAGGCAACCTTGTACTTTTCTTTAAGCCCGACTGGACCCCTGTTTCTTTCAGCGACTCTACTGAGGCTTCAATATTAAAACACAGAAACCTGGATCATGTATCATTTGGACATGATGTAGAAACTGCCTTTTTGATGCTTGAAGCATCGCATGCGTTAGGGTTAAAGAATGATAAGGCAACTATGAGAGTTGCTAAACGAATGGTAGATCACGCATTACGAAATGGGTGGGACAGTACGGTAGGAGGATTTTACGATGAAGGCTATTATTTTAAAGGGCAGCAGAATATTAAAATAATATTAGACACAAAAAATTGGTGGGCACAAGCGGAAGGATTAAATACTTTACTTCTAATGGCCGATCATTTTCCAAACGATGAAATGCATTATTTCGATAAGTTTAAACAGCTATGGCAATACACGCAAACCTACCTGATAGACCATAAGTATGGCGACTGGTACGAGGGCGGGCTGGACAAACAACCGGCAAAGCAAACCGCATTAAAAGGGCATATATGGAAAGCGACCTATCACCATTACAGGTCTTTGTCTCATTGCATTGAACGTTTAAAGGGAAACGGGGAAAAATTTAATTAGAAGCTTTTGTATGAAATGTGGTAGGAGACGCACGACGTAGAACCCTGGTAGTCCTACTACCTATTTTTTTGCAATCCGATTTACTGTAAATACCTTTTTGAAGGCGCCAAATGCAACCGTTTTGGTATCGTTTTTAAACTTGTATTTAATACGCTTTAAAAATATCCAGTCATCTATTTCTACCAACTTACTTGTCAAATCCATAAACTGCTCGTAATAAATGGGTCTATCAGTTGTAGGAGTTAATGGGCCCCATACAGATTTTACCGCTTCAATAATACAAGTGCGATCGTCAGGCTTTGATGAATAGGCAGCAAAAAGTGTAAAAATTATTAATAGTAAAACGATAATCTTTTTCATCAAGGCTGTTTGAACAAATATCAAACATTATGAGTGTAGCTGAATTTAAAATCTCTGATTTTTGTTTTTCACCTCAGGGAAAATAATTTTAGAAAGTTTGATGTTTATTCGGACACGTATCTTAACCCGACAATAGAAGCTACTAAAGTTGTAATAAAGAATAAGCGCCAGAAGTCTGCAGGTTCTTTAAAAAAGATAATGCCGACAATCACAGTTCCTACTGCACCAATTCCTGTCCAAACAGCATAGGCAGTTCCGATGGGAAGCGTTTGAGTCGCTTTGTATAATAAGAACATACTAATAGAAAGGCTTACAAAAAAACCGGCCATCCATAGGGTTGCTGTAGTTCCGGTAGTCTCTTTAGCCTTGCCGAGGCAGCTTGCAAATGCGGTTTCAAAAAGCCCCCCGAGAATTAATAATATCCAATGCATTAAAACAATTTGTTTGAATTTGTATTATACGAATGATTTTTGACGTAAAATTAAAATAAGTTGCTGAAGTGTTTATTCCTCAAAAAGATAAACAAAGATTTGGCGTACAAGTGAGTGACACAACGATGTTGAGAAGAGTTAAAAAAGTTGGCTTAAGAAATATTAAAAAACTTATTTCAGAAAAAAACTACTTTTTACCCGGCACTTTCTGGGTTGTCTTTACCTCGGTAGCATCGGTTTTTTGAATTGATTGGCCGCCGTTTTCTACTTCTACTAATTTAGTTGTAACAGCGTAGTGATTTGGATGTATTTCGGACCCATACTTTATAGCATAAGCCTTTGTAAACTCGGCTCCAAAATACAAGATGATCGACGAATAGTAAATCCAAAGCAATAAAATAACCATAGAGCCAGCGGTACCATATGTAGTTCCTATGTCGCTTTTGCTGATATAAAAGGATATGGCAAACTTGCCCAGCATAAATAACAAGGAAGTGGCAATAGCGCCGGCGATAACATCCTTCCATTTAATTTTAGCATCGGGTAAAACCTTGAATATGACTCCAAAAATTAAGGTAGTGACTGCAAGCGTGATAGCCACGTTTACAATATAAAATACCACTACTGTAACATCAGGAAAATACGCTCTTAACCTTTCGCTAAAACCGTCGATGATAGCAGTAACCCCTAGTGATACCAGTAACAAAAACCCAAGGCTAACAATTACAGAAAATGAAAGAAAACGGTTTTGTAACATTTTTAGCCACCCTCTTTTTGGTTTGGGCTTTAGCCCCCAAATACCATTAATTGAATCCTGAATTTCTGCAAACACTGTAGTAGCTCCAACAAGAAGTGTAATAGCCCCGATAATAGCAGCTATCTTACTTTTACCGGCAAGGGAAGCATTTTTGATGATTTCCTGTAACTGCCCGGCGGTGTCGGCGCCAACAAAGCCGGTGAGCGTATTGTAGATCTTTCCTTCAACAGCTTCGCGCCCCAGAAAAAGTCCGCATAAAGAGATGATGACTACCAGCAACGGCCCCATTGAGAAAATGGTATAGTATGCTAACGAACCGCTTAGTTTAGTTACCTTATCGTCACCAAAGCCGGTAAATGCATTTTTTAATACTTCAAACAATCCTTTAGCAGTGATTTTTTTCCTCATAATCGTTCTTTGCAGCATTACTGCAAAAAAGCTACCATACAAATATTAAAATAATTAATTTAAAATAGCAGTTGCTTTGAGGAAGAATAGTGGCAAAAAACCTGTAAGTAATGTAAGAAATCTGTTGGTTTGTAAAGCTATCGCTAGTAGAACTCTTTTTCAATATCCTTTTTAATTTCATCTGAACAATGCTCAATGAACTTTCGGGCAATGACATCCATCTCCGAAAAATCAATTGGTTTTGTAAGAAAGCCGGCATTATATTTTGCGGCAAATTCTTTATCGCGCTTTTGAGAAGAAGTGGTAAATAATATAGAAGGAATTTCCTCGAAACGCTTCATCTGCCTGATTTCTACCAGCGCTTCTTTGCCATCCATTCTTGGCATGTTGATGTCGAGTATGATGAGGCAAGGGGCAGGATCGTCTGAGGAAAGATTTTTTAAAAACGATAAAGCTTCAAATCCATCTTCAACTGTTACTAACTCAACATTTCTGGAATATTCAGAAAAGGCCTCTCGTACCAGTTGAATATCATCTGTATCATCATCCGCATACAAAACAATGTTCTTAGCTGACGTTTGAGTTGTCATTTTTTTAAAGTTTAGGGGCAAACAAAAATATAAAAACAATTCCGTTGTTTATTATATAACAGAAAAAACAAATAAGAATTCTTTGACATTGCATTACGTACTTGACCTTATCAATTTCCTGTTAACCCCCCAGGGGTTAGTACTTCCGGCAGCAAGAAGGCATCGCCCACTTCAACCCTAACTGTTATTATAACAGCAAATGCCACTTATTTTTAAAAAATATTAGTAGCAGCTTAATCATCCTTCTAAAATTCCTTTATGGAAATGGGTTCGGAAATAGCAGGTACGGGAATACTGAAACTAAAAATCGGTGAATGATGAATAGTAAAATAAATAAAAACTGGCCTGATAAAATTTAGTTTTCTACAGGTATTTGTATACTTTTCTAACTCGACCCAAAATCAACCCTTACTTCTTAACCAATTCTTTCTATGCTCGTAATTATCAGCGATCTTCATTTAACTGATGGAAGCTCAGGTGAAATAATCAGTGACTCGGCGTTTAGGTTATTTAAAAACAGGATAAGTGATATGGCATACGATGCCTCGTGGAGATGCGATAAAGACAACAGGGAATATTATAAACCAATAGAGCAGTTAGACATTATTTTATTAGGAGATATTCTTGATATGATAAGATCAGAGCAATGGAACGAAGCTTTAGATACATTAATGCCATGGACGAAAGAGAGGCAGGATGATTTTTTTGAAAATGTTGAAAAAATAGGATCTGCTGTTCTTGATTTCAATGCTGCTTCTTTTAGTATCCTAAAAGGTCTTTCAGAAGGTGATTTATTAATTCCAAAGGAAATGGCGAGTGCGAGCGAAGACGAAAAAGCTATAAAAAAAATAAAGTATAAGGCAACCGATGAAAAGGTCTCTATAAGGGTGAATATCTATTACATGATCGGCAATCATGACTGGTTTTTTTATATTAAAGACGATCGTATAAACAGCATACGAAACAAAGTAATAGATGCACTTGGCCTGGCTAATGAAAAAAACAAGCCTTTTCCATATGCTTACAACGATAGTAAAGCAGTACAGGAAATACAGGAAGCCCACAGGGTATTTGCCGAGCACGGTGACCGTTTTGATAAAAGCAATTACCAGCCGCCACATCGTGATGCATCTTCAGTAGGGGATGTAGTTGTTATTAAGATGCTAAATGAAATCCCAAAAAAAATAGAAGAATACATTAGAAAAAGTCCTAAAAGTGCCGGCACTGAGAAAGAAATAACAATCTTTATAAAACAACTGCGGGAAATAGACAACCTAAGACCATACAGTCTTGCACCGGCATGGATAACACAGGTATTAAAAGAAACAAAACTTGATAGCGACGTAGTTAATAAAGCGATAAGTGAAGCCCTGGAGTCGGTAATAGAGGGTTTTTGTCATAACGAAATAATATCAGAAAATTATTGGTTAAGTTTAAAAATGAAACTGGCAGGAATGGTTGCTGATCTCTTCAGCATCGAATCTCTAGGTAATGTAATCGGTCATTTGGGTTTCAGCAGAGACCAGTTTGAGTCTTATAAGCAACATGCAATAGAGATTTCGAAAGATGAAGAAAAAGATTTTTTTGTAATGGGTCATACCCATTATGCTGAAGTTGTTCCTATGAACTCTTATATGGACAATAATAAAGAAAAAAGAAGTAAAATTTATTTGAATACGGGCACGTGGAGATCGGTTCACTTTCAGGGGCAGGCTGACAAAGACAGCTTTGTTAGCTACAAAACGATGTCTATAGCAGGATTTTTTTTACCAGACGAACGTAAAGGGAGAGCTTTCGAATTCTGGACCGGTTATTTAGCCCTATAGTATTATTCTAATAAACGATTATAACATCATCGCGGGAACATGGTCAGGAATGATCAACGTTCCTTTTGTTTTAGCAACTATCTCATCCACAGACACCCCCGGTGCTCTTTCACGTAGCACAAAACCTTCGGTCGTAACATCTACAACAGCCAGGTCAGTAACTATCTTTTTCACGCAACGTACTCCGGTGAGGGGAAGCGTGCAAGCAGGCAACAATTTGCTTTCACCTTTAGGGTTGGTATGTTGCATGGCAACAATTATATTTTTTGCACTTGCTACCAGGTCCATCGCTCCCCCCATGCCCTTAACCATCTTACCTGGAATTTTCCAATTAGCAATGTCTCCTGTTTCACTTACTTCCATAGCACCCAAAACAGTTAGATCCATCTTGCCTGCCCTTATCATTCCAAAGCTCTCTGCGCTGTCAAAAAAAGCGCCTCCGGGTATAACAGTCACCGTCTCCTTTCCTGCGTTTATAAGATCTGCATCAATTTCGTCTTCAATGGGGTAAGGTCCCATGCCCAAAATTCCATTTTCACTTTGAAATATTACCGTCATGCCTGCTGGTATATAATTGCTTACCAAAGTTGGAATGCCTATTCCCAAGTTCACATACATTCCATCCTGCAACTCTTGGGCTATCCGTCGGGCAATACCAAATTTATCTAAACTCACGTGTACTTATTTAGTGTTTAAAAAGCCGTGCTTGTCGAGCAGGTTTTTATGCTGCGCATCTAACTCGGCGGCCATAACAGGATTAACTGTAGCAATTTTTTCTACGTCCTGCTTAACTAACCCGGCTATGCGGCCAATCCCTTCAGCATGTAAACCGCTTTCTATATAGGCATTTTCATCTCCTGTTTCTTTGTCGCTTTCTATATCTTCTGCATCATCCAGCAACAGTAATGCGCTAATGATTGCGAACCATTGTTCTGCTATCCTTTCGAATAAAGAAGGCGAAAAATCCAGGGCACTTAAAGAAAATAAAAAAACATCCCCTCTGTGCAAAGATTTAAAAGGCGTTGCTAGCCTATTGAAAATGTTATCTTTTTTACCTTCAAAATATTCGCTGACACTATTTAACCACAGGGCGTTTACAGAAACCTCTTTTACCAACTCTTCACATTTTCTAATTGCCTCTTCTGCAGAAATCTTTTTTATTTCCTCTAGTGCGCTTACATGGCCAATGCCCTCCATTGTACTTATAAATTCTTCCGAAAGTAACTTTCCCTTATCAAGCCCTAACTTATACAATAAGTCAACAATAAGTGGAATAAACAAATAACCCGGTGCCGGCCTTAAATATAACAGCTTCTCATGCCAGTACAAGTTGTTTGCAGGTGGTTCTCTATCTACAAAAAAACGTGCTATTGTATCATCAACTCCATACTTCGTGACCAAATACTTTGTAGAAATAAACATTGTCTTTACTGTTGATTGTTAAAACGAACTGTTCTTCGCTCTATTCGTTTTTCATAATTCTTACCTTCAAAAATTCGATGCACATATATTCCTGCAACGTGTATTTCGTCTGGGTCCAGTTCTCCCGGAGCAACCAGGTGTTCCACTTCAGCAATGGTTATACTTCCAGCCTTTGCCATAGATGTAGAAAAATTACGGGTAGTTTTACGAAAGACGAGGTTGCCTAAAGTGTCCCCTTTCCACGCTTTTACCATTGCAAAGTCTGCATGTAAAGCATGCTCCATCAAATACATCTTTCCATTAAACTCGCGGCTCTCTTTACCTTCAGCTACTTCAGTACCATAACCAGCGGGTGTAAAAAAAGCAGGTATTCCCATTGCTGCCATTTGTATGCGCGTTGCCAGCGTGCCTTGTGGAATCAATTCCACCTCTAGCTCGCCACTTAAAAGTTGCCTTTCAAATTCCGCATTCTCTCCAACATAGCTGCTCATCATTTTTTTAATCTGCCTTGTCTGCAACAACATTCCGAGGCCGAAGTTATCAATACCGGCGTTATTCGAAATGCATTTCAGCTGTCTTACATTTTTAGTTACCAGTGCGTTTATGCAATTTTCGGGTATCCCGCACAAGCCAAATCCGCCTACCATTATTGTACTTTCATCGCCAACATCTTCAATTGCATCATCAGCATTTTTAAATACTTTATTCATAAATACAATTTATACTGCAGAGTAGTAGCGTGAAGAATTCGTTTTGATTTCAAACAATAATTTTCAATTTAGCTGCGGTTGCGTCGCACCCTTGTACGTTTCCTCTTACTTGAGCTTTAGCCTTGTTTGCTAAAAACACGAACAACTAAAAAAGGCGAAAATCCTATTTTCCTATTTAATTGCTTTCTCTGGTTTAACTCTTTCTTCTATTTTCTTGCGATCCACTTCTGCGTACAACGAATCAAATAACCCCTTTTGAAGATCCGGATGCTGTTGATAGTACTTATAGCTTGAATAAAACTCCTTTCTGGAAGTCTTGTTTACTTTAAACACCTGCTCATACAAAGTACTTCGTTTCTTTTTGACGTCAACTGTAGAGTCTTTGACAACAAAACTATTTACGAATTCGTCAATACGAATGAGATCATACACGATCTTCTGCATTTTTTCGGGCCGAAGTATCTCTTTAGGTACAGGGCTTGATGTACAACCAAAAAAAATAATCAAAAAAGAGATGATCGTAATCTTTCTCATTTTAATTCCTGTTGGTATTTCGATGCGTTTGCTACATCCAGCTTTTGTAAAGCCTCTATTGCCCTTAATTTATCCTGCGGCGAAGCCTTTTTAAATATTTGAATAAGTTCCTGTGATTTGCCAATCATGAAGAATTGCACGATCATCGAATTCGGATTATCCTGGTTAATGCTTTGCAGTTGCGCTAAAGAATTAAGAATTTTAGTTCTTCCCTCCACCTGGTTTTCATACATAAAATCCAAGCCGTGCCTGTAGTAATTATAAATTACATCATGAACCAGGTTGAACCGTGTATTTAATAAATTCTCGGCCAACCAGTACCTGTTCCGTGAGCCGTCGAAGGCCTTCCAGCCACTAATATTTCTATTCTCAGGGGCATTATTAACTATGTTCTGTGCTTTCTGAAAATATACATCGCCTCCCTTCGGTCCAAAAGAGTCATGATCCAATCCAAGAATAATATTAACGTAATAAGCGAAAGTGGCAGTCAGGTTACTTGCCAATGCATCAGATCCTTGCACGCGGCTTTCATTAAATTCTACCGGCTGATACTCTACATATCTAAAGGTAACATCTGCATCTTGAAAATTGATAAGGGCGGTAGAATATGAAGAGTTATAAACAGGCCGTGCCGCTTGTATTGTCAAACTAGCCTTATAAACGTTTGTCTCAACTACACTTTCAATATTTAACAAAAAACTACATTCAATTCTCTCTTGCGGCTGCACAATATCCGACGTCCATTTACGGTTATTGATAAAATTTGTAAGCTGCGATTGAAGAGTCTGAAATACTTTTTTATCTACTGTATTAGGTACACGGCTGGCTACCACTGTTACTTTTGCCTGCAATTCCTGCCCATCGCTTACCAGGTGCAAGACAGCTATAAACAGCAGCAATAAAAGACTATTCTTTTTCATTCAGCTTTTTAATAATTAAATCTACAATATCAATTGCCACCAACTTTTTGCTTTTGGCTTCAAACTCAAAAACATGTCCTGCTTTATCAAACATGGTTACTTTGTTAGTATCTTTTCCAAACCCCGCAGATGCATCTCTCAAGCTATTTAATACTATTAAATCTGCATTTTTAAATAACAGCTTCTTCTTAGCATTCTCGTGTTCGTTTTCTGTTTCCAAGGCAAACCCCACAAGAAACTGGTTATCATTTTTTAAAGCCCCTAGCGATTTTAAAATATCTTTTGTCTTAATCAATTCAAGGTGAAGCTCGTCCTCTTTTTTCTTAATTTTTTCTTTCGCAACTAACTTAGGTGTGTAATCTGCTACTGCAGCAGCCATTACAGTAATATCAGTTGATGGAAATAACGCCTCAACAAACCCATTCATTTCATTTGCTGAAGTAATCCTTGTAATCTCTATACCCTTATAACAAACATCAATACTAACAGGGCCACAAACCATATGAACATCTGCTCCTCTTTCATAAAAAGCCTCCGCTATAGCTACCCCCATTTTCCCACTCGAATAGTTTCCAATGAACCTCACCGGATCAATCGCCTCATAAGTCGGGCCCGCCGTTATCAAAACTTTTTTGCCTCTTAAATCATTACTTCTAAAATACTTTTCACTCAGATAGGTAACAATATTCTCCGGTTCTGCCATCCTTCCCTCACCATATAACCCACTTGCCAACTCACCTTTTCCAACAGAAATAACCGAGTGACCAAATCCCTCCAATGTTTTAATATTTCTAGTAGTAGCAGGATGACGCCACATATCCTCGTCCATTGCCGGGGCTACTACTACCGGGCAAGTGGCAGAGAGATAAGTGGCAAGCAACAAATTATCACAAATTCCGTTAGCCATCTTTGCCAAACTATTACAACTTAAGGGAGCAATCAACATGACATCTGCCCACCTTCCTAACATTACATGATTTGACCAGGTATCTTCATCAGCTATTTCATATAGTACCTTGTTTCTACTTAAAGTAGTTAGTGTAAGAGATGAAACAAACTCTTTTGCCGCAGGCGTCATCACCACTCTTACTTCAGCGCCGGCTATAACCAACAAACGAACAATAAATACAGATTTATAGGCAGCAATACTGCCTGTTATTCCTAAAAGTATTTTTTTGCTGTTGAGCATTTATTAGTTTTAATAAAAAACGACAGTTTAATAACTGCCGTTTTTTATTAAGGTTCGATGAATATTATTAGCTGAAAAGATCTGAGTCATTCTTGCGATAATAGATTTTATTATCCATAAACTCGTGTGTTGCAAGAATGGCAGGGTTTGGCATTTTCTCGTACGCTCTTGAAATCTCAATCTGCTCTTTATTCTCGTGCACTTCCTCCAAACTATCTGTATGAGTGGCAAATTCTTCAAGTTTATTATGCAACTCTTCTTTTAAAGCTATGTTTATTTGATTGGCTCTTTTAGAAATTATAGCAATAGACTCATATAAATTACCTGTTCTACCTTTAATATCAACCAGACTTTTCGTTTCAACAACGCTCGCTGTATTTGTACTAAGCTGCCTTCTTAGTTTGCTCATTTTTTAAATTTATATTATTTAAAGATTGTGTTTTATAAAAATCAACCGTTTTTGCAAGTTTACTTTCAGGAAACCTGTCTATGAAATCGGTGCATTCAGAAACTACTTTATCATACCTCTCTGACTGCCTTTCTTCTATACTGTTATTAGCATAAAGGTAATACGATTTAATTACCATTAATTTATATTCATCACCTTTACCAGTATCAGGGTAATTATCTATCAAAGCACTAAAAGCTATCGCCGCAGCTTTATAAAATCCAAGGTTATAATAAAGCTCAGCACTTTTAAAATCTTTTACTTCCAGTTTCGCCCTCGCCTCGTCTATTATAGACGTAGCTTCAGCTACGCGGGCAGAAAGAGGATGAGTGTTAATAAAGGCCTGCATTTGTCCCATAGCTTTAGTAGTGTTTGTTTGGTCTAATTCAGCTTTAGGAGATTGTTTGTGATAGCAAAAAGCACGCATAAAATCTGCCTCTTCAGCCTTTGTACTGTTTGGAAAAGTCTCGACAAATGTTTTGAACAAATTCTCGGAGGTAACATAGTCTTTCAAATAGTACGCTGAGTAAGCATATTTATAGTAAAGGTCTTCGAAGCGTGCGGTACCCTTAAAAACAGGAAAAAGATCTTCAAATAGAAGTTGCGCGTTATTGTACTTTTTTTGAGCATAATAGTTTTCAGCCATCTTCAACTTATACTCATTATCTGTGCTCTTAAGAGTCTTTGAGAGCTTATTGGAACACGAAGAAAAAATGATGATAAGAAATAGTACGTAAGCGTATTTAGCCATAAATAGATAATAATAAATCGAAAACAGGCAAATTAGACAAGGAAAGATTTAAAGCAATAAAAGCTCTAGTTAATAATTCTATAATAAAAAAACACTCTACAGAGTGTTTTTTTATTATAGTTACTAATTTATTCTTCTACTTAATTTTCTGAAGATTTGGATGAGGTGCAGGAACTGCATTAGGACCTTCTTCAGTTGTTCCCATAAGGTCTACTGTATTTGGATCACCTTCTGTTCCGTATTCAAAAATAATTCTGGTATTAGATATTCCCTGCCTGTCAACCAGGTAACGGATTATTGCACTTACCCTATCCCAGCTTAACTGTTGGGCAGCTTTACTTGAAGCTCCATGACCCGAAACCCTAACCTTACAGGTTGGATTAGCTTTTAATTGATTAGCTACATTACTAAGGATGGATTGTGCTTCGCGCGATAGTTTAACGCCACTTCCATTAAATTGAACACTAGGTAGATCTGTGATCCTACAATCGTTTGGACCACCTGTTTTTACGAGATCTCTAAGTTCTTTACAGCACTCAGGCTCGGGACAATTACCGATGCCATCTTCGTCCACCGGGAAACAGTTTTGAAGAGTAAGCAGCTCCTTATCCCTATAATCAGGCACCCCGTCGCCGTCAGTATCTTTAGAGACGCCATGTGTATCCACCGGTGCACCCGGAGGTGTATTAGGCTCTAAGTCAAATTGATCGGTAACTCCGTCACCATCGGCATCATCCAATCTCACTTTTGGAAGCTTCATATGTTTTGGGTTGTTCAACTCACTATACGCAAACTCCAAAGGATTCATCCACCACAGTGGCGGGATACGTCTTTTCGAATTCCCCAGGTTTTGATTAACACTAAGTGATAAAAAACCTATGTTATCCCATTCGGAAGTAAAAACAGGATTTACCAAATCTCCACTCTGACGAAACCAACCGTCAACATAGTCGTCCCTGGTCATAATACGTTTGTATTCTAAGCCTAAAGACGTCTTTTTAGCAATTCTATACTCTGCACCAAAACCCGCGCTAAAAGAATGCCGAAGATTATAATTCCCGAATGTAGGCCTTCTGTCATTTGTCAATGCAACAGTCTCGTAACTACCGTCTAGCATATTTCTTAACTGATCCCTGATTTCGGTTCTAGGTGCAGAAATACTAACTGTCTGAAAAGGATATGGAGATCCGTTTGCATCAACTACATCCATTTTTGTCTCATACGCAAAAGCAGTATAACCAGCTAACAAGTATGTGTTCCAGCGACTCTGCCGGTTATGAAACATTATGTTGTTCAAAGAAACCAAAGCCTCTAATGAAGGGACGATTGCTGTTGTGTGATAATTGTGAATATACCCACCGGTTTGTGTAAGATAATTTTGCTGAAGAAAAGGATGGTTGTTGAAATTCCTGTTCCGCTGATAATCAAGCCCTTGCATATTATAATAACCAAGTGAAGCCTTTATTGAAACAACATAACCCATCGCCTTTCTAATAGAAATACCTCCCCCCCATGCATAACTACTTAACCCCGAACCTGCACCTTTGAAGGCCATAGGACCGTCACCATCAACATACGGCAATCCTACAAAAACACCTAATTGCCACATGTCACGTGGTTTAGCTGGAAAACTGCTGTTATTGTTTAAAAAGTCAGATTGTTGGGCCTGGTTTCGTGGGGCTATGTAGGAGGTATCTAAGTAGTTGTGGGTTCCGCCAAGTTGCGAAAAACCAATAGCCGTTATCAATAAAAAACCAGTTAATAATGTAGATATTTTTCTCATAGAGTTAAAAATGGTTGCTGTATTAATTTTTTCAGGACTATAACCTACTGACTGAGAGAACAAAGAAACTGAAAAAGTTGCAATAACGTTAAAGATTATTAGAATTTGACAAAAAAATGCCCTTCGTAAACGAAGGGCATTTCTAAATATTGTGCGCGATGAGAATTATCTGCCTTTCAAGTTTGGATGAGGAGCAGGAACTGTGTTTGGTCCTGTCTCTTTAGTACCCATTAGATCAACAGTATTTAGATCACCTTCTTCTCCATAGGAGAAGATAAATCTGTCTTCACTAATACCTTGTCTTTCTACTAAATATCTAATAACACTATTTACTCTATCCCAACTTAATTGCTGCGCACGTTTGTCACTTGCTCCATGTCCTATCACTCTAACTCTACAATCTGGAGTTGCTTTAATTTGTGCAGCCGCACTTGCTAATAATGTCATTGCATCTTTGCTAAGTGTTGCTCTTCCTGCTCTGAACTGAATACTTGGCAAATTACCAATATTACAAGCAGCTCCTACAAGACCGCTATCAATTCTTGCTCTTAATTCTGTGCAACAAGCTGGTTCAGGACAATTACCTACACCATCAGCATCAACAGGGAAACATTTCTGAGCAGTAAGAAGCTCTTTGTCTTTGTAATCCGGAACACCGTCTGCATCCGTATCTTTTGCTACTCCACGTGCATCAACCGGAGCACCTGCTGGAGTGTTAGGCTCCATATCAAATTGGTCAGTCACACCATCGCCATCAGCATCAGGAAGAACAGGCGTTGGCAATTTCATGTGTTGAGGGCGGTTAATTTCGTTATAAACAAAATTATTTGCATTTGACCACCATAAAGGTTGTACTCTTCTTGCAGTACTACCAAGATTTAGATTCAATCTAGCACTGGTAAAACTGTACATATCAAAATTTCTGCTATTGGGGGCTTCATAACCATCTAAGAAATCATAGTTTACAAAAGTAAACCTCTGCTCCAATCCTATATTTACTTTAGGGCTCAACTTAAACGCTATTCCGGCACCTGCACTTCCACCTGGAAGTAATGCCCAACCTTTTCTTCCAGCCACTTCACTTCCTCCAAACGTTCTGAAGATACCTGTTTGATTGCTTGCAAAACCTCTACCATAGAAAGTTCCGTAAGCCCCGTCAATCTGGGTATTAGCAGTACCTCTAGTGAACACCTTAGTAGCTATCAGGTCAAGTCCACCTAATACATATACATTAGTCTTTGGATTCCCACGATAGTGGCTATTAGGATTTAATGATGCGATTACATCCACTGCTGCAGAATGTTTCCAGTTTTGAAACGCACGAACCGCAGGTTGTGTTTGACTTTGAGGAAAATTTGGATACCCTTGAGCATACCCGCCAAAATAACCGAATCGGAATGAAAACGTATGAGAAACAGCCTTTCTTAAAGTTATTGCTCCACCTACATTCATTTTAGGTCTTATATCACCAACCACCATATTGTTACCACCTGCAAAACCTAGTTCCCACATGCTTCTTGGTTTAGCTGGATAAGGATACTGGTTATTCAAAAACTCACTCTGCTGAGGGAGGCTCTTTGTAGGAATTTTGGAAGAGTCTCTCCAATCGTACCCTGCATCGTTTTGCTGTCCAAAGGCTGCAGAGGAAAATAGGCTGATTAAGCCTAGCATTAAAATGTACTTGTTACTTGCCATAGAAGTGTTTTATATTTTTTGTAATAGGATATATTGTTAAGATTCCCGGCAAAAATATGCTTTGAGAATGAATAAACAAATAATTACGATTTCTTTTTAAATTATAAAAAAATTATACCAGTCTTAAAATGAATTCATTAGACGCCATTTATAAAGGAATATTCAGGTTCTCCTGTAGAAGATTTTTCCCATTGGTTAAACAATTACTTTCAGGTTTACTGTTAATAGGAATACAATTAACTTGCGGGCAACTATTGAAATGGAATTAGCTGCAAAAATAATATCTGGGGAGTTAAGAGAGTTTGAACTTCATTTTAAACGGGCCGTTAAGAGCAATGTATCATTACTCGACAAGATCATGCAGTTTATCGTAAAAAGAAAGGGTAAACAACTAAGGCCAATGTTTGTTCTATTAAGCGCAAAATTGGGAGGGGAGATAAATGATAAGTCATATAGAGCAGCTTCATTAGTAGAGTTACTTCATACCGCTACTTTAGTACACGATGATGTGGTAGATGAGTCATTAGAAAGAAGAGGTTTCTTTTCTATCAATGCGTTATGGAAAAACAAAATAGCAGTAATAGTAGGCGACTACCTGCTATCCAAAGGACTTCTACTATCTCTTGACAACGGCGATTTTCAAATGTTGCAAATATTGTCAAACGCCATTAAATTGATGAGTGAAGGAGAGCTTTTACAGCTGGAAAAAGCGCGTAATCTGAATTTAAAAGAAGACGTCTACTTTGAAATAATTAAGAACAAAACAGCATCTTTACTTGCCTCTTCATGTGCTGCCGGAGCTTCCACAACTTTCACTGATGCAGCAGCAATTGAAAAAATGAGAACTTTTGGAGAAAAGGTGGGAATTGCGTTTCAGATAAAAGACGATTTATTCGATTATGGAAATGAAAAGATTGGAAAACCTACGGGCAATGATATAAAAGAAAAAAAACTTACCCTGCCATTAATATACACCCTTAACAACACCAGCTCTTCTATAAGAAGAAAATTAATTTATATAGTTAAAAACGAAAATACAAATAAGGACAAGGTAAAGTTTGTAATTGACGAAGTTCAAAAAGCAGGTGGGATTGAATATGCTAAAGAAAAAATGTTCAATTATAGGGATGAAGCATTGGCAGTTTTGTATAGTTTTCCTGATAATGAGGTAAGGAAAGGATTAGAAGAATTGGTAAGATATACAACGGATCGAAACTATTAGCAAATGCAAAAAAGGTGGAAAATATTAGAGGCGGAAAATGAAAAAGTAATTGCTTTACAAGAAGCCCTAAAAATAAATCAGACGATATGCCAAATACTCGTTCAAAGAGGTTTTGATTCATTTGAGAAAGCAAAAAATTTCTTTAGGCCGCAGCTTTCACACCTTTTAGATCCGTGGTTGATGAAGGACATGGACAAGGCAGTTGATAGAATTTTATTAGCAAAAAGTAAGAACGAAAAGATTTTAGTCTATGGGGACTATGATGTAGATGGAACCACTTCCGTTGCCAGTATGTACCAGTTTTTAAGAGGCATTTATAAAAATGTAGATTTTTATATTCCCCATCGTTACCGTGAAGGTTACGGAGTATCTAAAATAGGGATCGATTTTGCTAAAGAAAAAGGCTTTACCTTAATTATATCTCTCGATTGCGGCATCAAATCCGCTAGCCTGATTTCATACGCAGAAACAATAGGAATTGAATTTATCGTTTGTGATCACCATCTTCCTGACAACGAATTGCCGCCTGCGGTAGCTATACTCAATCCAAAACAAGAAGACTGCAAATATCCATACAAAGAATTATGTGGCTGCGGCGTAGGATTTAAACTGATGACCGCAATAGCAGAAACATTAGGGCTGCCAGATGAAACTTATCTGTGCTATTTAGATCTTCTTGCCACCGCCATTGCGGCTGATATAGTTCCAATGACTGGCGAGAACAGGGTGATGGCCTATTTTGGATTACAAAGAGTAAATAAAAATCCTTGCAATGGAATAAAAGCATTGATGCAATTAGCCGGAGTCCAAAAAGAAATGTTTATCACAAACCTGGTATTTATAATCGCTCCGCGGGTTAATGCTGCCGGAAGAATGGACGATGCAAGAAAAGCCGTGCAGCTTTTTATAGAAAAAGATTGTGACAGGGCATTAGAATTTGCTGAAATGCTTCATATTGATAATACGGAAAGACGTACAGCAGATACTACCATTACAGAGGAGGCTTTGGCGCTTATAGAAGAGAATGCACACATGGCAAACCGCAAATCTACAGTAGTTTACCAGGAGCATTGGCATAAAGGTGTGGTTGGGATAGTTGCATCGAGGTTAATAGAAAGTTACCATCGACCCACGATTGTATTAACCAGGAGTGGCGAAGTAGCTGCAGGAAGTGCGCGAAGTGTTCCCGGGTTTAATTTGTATGAGGCCATTCACGCCTGTAAAGAACACTTACTAGGGTACGGGGGGCACTTTGCTGCGGCAGGAATGACGTTACTGCCAGAAAATATCGAAGCTTTCACTAACAAATTCGAACAGGTAGTAAGTGAAACTATTCACCAGGATTCTCTAACACCTGAAATTGTTATTGATGCGGAAGTATCTTTTAATGAATTAACACACTCTTTTTATAATATCATTAATCAAATGGAACCCTACGGTCCGGAGAACTTACGTCCAGTCTTCGTCGTCAAAAATGTGGTGGATTCTGGAAATTCAAAATTGGTAAAAGATCAGCATATTAGGTTTTGTCTAAAACAACATAATTGCAGCTTTAAAGGTATCGGCTTTAATATGGCTGAAAAATTCACCCTGATTGAAAATAAAAACCCTCTGGATATAGTATTTACTCTAGAAGAAAATGACTGGAATGGGCAGAAATCTTTGCAATTGAAAGTCATAGATTTAAGGCCTGCTGCAGATACTGCGGTCGAACCTTATATGGAAAAAGATGTCAACTTTAAATAACTTCCCATGCTTTATAAGATGCATCATCTTTTAAACTAAATGTATGCCGCTGCTCGAAAAAGGAACGCTTTTTTGGTTACTGACGTTCACGTTTTTTGCCTCTTGTCAAAAAGAACTAACCTGTGTAGATTGTTACAGCGCCAACTCCACCAGGATTAATAGACCACCTATTGCCAATGCTGGTACTGATCAAACGGTTTCCATAACAACCCATCAATTTAATCTTGATGGAAGTCTTTCAACTGACCCCGATAACAATATAACTGGTTACACCTGGACAAGTGTTGGCAGTTCACCAGTAGCGACGATGGCCGATGCTAGTGCGGTACAAACGGGGGTAACCGGATTTGTGGAGGGCACGTACCAATTTGAATTGAAAGTAACAGATTCTGAAGGGTTATTTGCAAAAGATACCATTGCAGTTATCATAAATAATTTCAATCAAGCTACTCCAGGTTGGACAAAGCTTCGCCCTGTACCACCAGACGATTTCTTCGTTGGTGGCAATCGCATAAATTTTTTAATTGGTATCCAGGACAAAGTATTTGCTGTAAGCAAGATTGGAACGTTTTGGTACTATAATCTACAGGAAAACACATGGTCAAAAAAGGGCCAGCTACCAACCGAAAATGCCAGTTTAAATTTTTCGGTTGTATTTAGTATTAATAACGTCGGCTATGTTATCGGAAACGGCACTTCACGCCAATACGATGTGTTAACGAATCAATGGACAACAAAAAATAACGCCCCCGTTGGTCCTAACCACGTAGACTATTCAAGTCCGTTGATCATTGGTAACAAAGCTTATTTGGTAGGCAGCACCAACAGCCAGGTTACTGAGTATGATCCTTTGACCGATACGTATACACTTAAAAATAGATTTCCAGGTGTAGCGCCTGAAACAGGTTTTGTTATTGACGGCGAAGGCTATTGCATTCAGAAAGACGGCAAGTGTTGGAAATACGACCTGCTTGCAGACACCTGGCAGCAGAAAAGCGGCTTACCAACATCGCTGTTTAACAAGAGTGGGTTTTCTCTAAACGGCTTTGGGTATATTATCACCGACTCTAATCACACCGCTTCCAATCAAAATTTGCGCATGAAGGTTTGGCGCTATAGCCCTTCAGCTGACAAATGGAAGCAAATGGATGACGACTATCCGGGACAGGCGGCTTACGAGGTAAGAACAGTTTCGGTGAATGGAACCGTTTATGCAGGTTTAGGTTATACCAGCGAAAATAAGGATGCCCTGGATTTTTGGAGCTTCAAATAGCCCATGGCGCATCTAAATCAATTCCATATGAATTGGCTTGCTACTTATTACTGGCCGATACGTGATGCTCCATCGTGTCGTAACAGTCTTTCATAACTTCGTCACGTTTAAAATCTTCCCACACTTTTATTTTTCTTGAATTAGATGGTCTGTCTACCCAGGTATTAACTGTTTTCCACTAAAAAGCAGGTAGGCCTATGCATGTTGGTCATCTAACTCATTGTTTGCATCCAAATTAAAAATCACCCTGGTCTTTAGTACTTGTTTGTTTACCAGTTACTGCCTTTCACTTATACCAATCCTGCATAACTTCGTTGGCTTTAAACTACGCTTACTATGATAGACCTTGATGAAAGTCTGCTGAAAAAATATGCACAGGTAATGGTGCACTATGCCCTTAATAACGGCAATGGCATTAATAAAGGTGATACGGTTTTCCTGGTGGGGCAGGAATGTACTAAAGCACTTTTTGTGGCTATTGCAAAAGAGATTTATGAAACCGGCGGAAACGTAATAACTCATTATTTACCGAACAACACCAAAGACACTAGCCTTCCCCGCTTTCTACTTGAGAACGGAACCCAAGAACAAATAAGTTTTTTTGCGAAACCCTACTGGCAAGGTATTGTTGATGCCACAGACCACATTTTGTTTATTATTTCAGAGCCTGACATTCATTACCTGGAAGGACTGCCTTCTACTAGGATCAGTATGATGAACAGTGCCAGGGCACCTTATATGAAGATGCGGGAGGAGAAAGAGCAGGCAGGAAAGCTTTCGTGGTCGCTTTGCTTGTACGGAACTCATTCAATGGCTAACGAAGCAGGGCTAACATTAGAGGAATACTGGGAGCAGATTATTGAGGCATGTTACCTGGGGGAAGATGATCCCGTAATGAAATGGAAGGCGGTGCAAAAAGAGATCGAAGACATAAAAGATAAGCTGGATTTGTTGGAAATTGAGAAATTGCACATAAAGGGTGACGATGTAGATCTTGAAGTGCAGATAGGTCGGCATAGGAAGTGGCTAAGCGGTGGCGGAAAAAACATTCCCAGCTTTGAAATATTTACATCCCCTGACTGGAGAGGCACCAACGGGTCTATCAGTTTTAATCAGCCTCTATACTATTCAGGCAAACGTATTGCAGGTGTGTCACTGACTTTTGAAAATGGCGTTGTCGTTGCTTCGTCTGCAACAGAGAACGAAGACGCATTGAAAGAAATGATAGCACAGGAGAATGCCGACAAGGTGGGAGAATTTTCATTGACAGACAAAAGGCACTCACGCATTACAAAATTTATGGCTACTACCCTTTTTGATGAAAACATGGGTGGAGAATTTGGCAATACACACATAGCCCTGGGTAACGCGTATAAGGATACATTTACAGGCGACATGTCAACGGTTGCTGATAAACAGTGGTACGATATGGGCTATAACAGTTGCCCTAAAGTGCACACAGATATTATAAGCACCAGCAACAGGACTGTTACTGCCACGCTTCGCGATAACACTGAAAGAGTGATTTATAAAGATGGGCAGTTTATGTTGGACTAGATCTGTATTAAATGCCTCGTTATTATAAGGAACAGAGCAATCTCTTTTCAATAGAAAGCACGTTTCCGCAACTATCAGGCTTAAACTTAAATAAACTTTCTGTTCTTTAACGGTTGTACCATACCCGAAAAAGAGTTCGAAAACGGTAACTAGGTAAAGAGTTCGAAGTGGTTTCAGTAACAAGCATGAAATTACAAATGCCGAAGCCACAGTAGCACAACCATTACATTAAGGCACGGCGGAAAATTCAAGAAAGTATTCGTTCCTTTCTTGAATTTTTTTGCATAACAAGGAACTGTATTAGGCCATTCTCGCTGTGGCTCTTAAAAAGACCTTTTATTGATATATTGATAATATGGCACTATACCAAAAAGCCCGTCAGTAAAACGGGCTCCAAAACTAGTTTTTCCATTCTTCATGCCATTAGCAATTCTGCCTCCCTCGGTTTACTCATAATCATTGTGTCTTCGTAAAACTCAACCTGGCCCGATGCCACATCATACATTGCGCCTCCAATTCCAATTTTGCCTTCTTCCACCAACTCCCGTAGTATATTGCTTCTGTTCAAAATCTCCTCAACATTTCTTAGTACATTAATCCTTGCCACATTCTCTACAAAGTCAGGGTTGCCCGATGTTCTATTTTCTATCGTAGTTTTTTCGGCCTGTACTGCCGGCTGTATTTTAGAAAGCAATTTAGATAAATGCCCCATTTCTACATGGTCGCATGCACCTTTTACCGCACCACACTTTGTATGACCCAATACTAAAATAAATTTTGAACCGGCAATTTTGCAGGCAAACTCCATGCTACCCAAAATATCATCATTAACAACATTGCCTGCTATCCTAACACTAAAAATATCCCCGAGACCCTGATCGAAAATCAACTCGGCAGAGGTTCGGCTGTCTATGCAGCTCAAGATTACTGCAAAGGGCCATTGCCCGTCGCGGGTGGTGTTTACCTGCTCAAGTAAATCGCGGTGCATTTTAATGTTTTGTACAAAACGCTTGTTTCCTTCTTCTAATATTTTCAACGCCTCCTGCGGAGTAATTTTTTCCTGCAACTCTTTACTTAAAGTTCTCATAGCTTAAAGATTTAAAGGTTAACTATGGCAACACAGACTTTTTTTAAAATTTACTCATTAAGGTTTTGATTGACGAATAGAACTGAAGCGGCTTAATTTTTTTTATCGGCGGCCGATACCTGCAGCATCACCCGTTGCGACGCTCCGTTCATCTGTAACTCATTGTGCCACTTTGCGGTTCATTCCCCGTAATTAAAAAACAATTTCGAACTCCTTCTACGAGTAATAGAAATAAATCTCGGGTTAAGCCCAGTCGGGAGGAGGTGTATTAGGCGAGTTAAAAAAACTGTAATAGAGTTGATGATGCCGTAAAAGTACTGGAGCAATTTCTTCGACATTTATTGCCTCGAAATGAACAGCGAACGCAAGAGGGAAGGTATCATCAGCAGGTTTTTCGGTTTGCTTTTTCTCGCCTTTTCCTTTCCCGTCTTCTTTGTCTTGAAAACAAGTCTTTTCAAAATCCGGCTTAAACATCCATGCACCATTTCCGGTAACAATTCTTATTCCTGCGCTAATAAGTAATATCGTTAGCAGAAACTTCAGCATAAAGCATTTTTACAAAAAAATAATCAGCAAATTTTATGCGATTTCAAATGACTATTGCCTAAAGTGCTTAAATAGATAAAAAATGTCTTGCTTGTAATATTTTAAAATGAAATATTGGCAGCGCTTTTCGTTCGTTTGAAAGTTCGTCATTTATTATATTTTGCAGGCAAAGAAAAAATATGGGTACTTATGGAGCTATACCGCTCACTTATCACTGTACTGCTATTTCTGTTAACATTTTTAAATAGTATTAAAAGCAGCTCAATTTGAAATTGAGGTCTTACAAAGAATGGCTTTTAATACTCCCGCAACGTGTTGCTGTATCGGGCTAACCAGTCCGATTTTTTCTACTGCTTTTAAACATGTCTTTATCTTTAATACCTAAACCGTTTCTGATATAGTCTTACATGGAAAATGAAAATGAAAAAAGGTGGAGGATAAGGCTCCATGAGATCATTTACGAATCAAATACCAATGCGGGTAAGGCGTTCGACGTGTCGCTATTAATATTAATTGTGGCAAGCATTGTAATCGTAATGCTGGATAGTATTGAGCGATGGCATAATATGTATGGCGTCTTGTTCTATAACCTCGAGTGGCTCTTTACCATCTTGTTTACCCTCGAGTATATCTTACGTTTACTAAGTATAAAAAGACCTTTGAGTTACGTCTTTAGCTTCCTTGGCATGATTGATCTGCTTGCGATTATTCCAGGTTACTTAAGTATAATCTATTCGGGTGCTCAATCCTTATTGGTATTTAGAGGACTTCGACTTCTAAGGATATTTAGAATATTTAAGCTCACCCACTTCCTTTCCGAGATGAAGTTTTTGGGAGGCGCCATAAAAGGAAGCCTTACGAAGATCAGTATATTTATGCTTGTTGTGTTAACACTGGTAATTATACTAGGCTCGCTGATGTATTTAATTGAGCGGGGAGAGAATGGCTTTACCAGTATACCAGAAAGCATTTACTGGGCAATTGTTACCATTACTACCGTTGGCTATGGGGACATTTCACCTGTAACGCCTTTGGGTAAGTTTGTTGCAAGTATTATTATGCTGATGGGTTATGGCATTATAGCCGTACCAACAGGTATCGTTACTACCGAAATGGCCCGGGCAGCAAGCAAAAAGGAACAAAAAAACGAGGTTTGCCCCAATTGCAGTAAAGAAGGTCATGACCTGGACGCAAAGTATTGTAAGAATTGTGGAGCGTTACTTTAAGAGGGGGTATACCAATAGCAGTCGCTGGCGGTATACCCGTTAGCCCAACAAAAGATGATTGGCAAGAGACCGAAGGAAGCGCTGTTTTTGCAGGTTGTATTGCCTATAGCTTAACAAGTATTCATCTTATTATAGCAGGAAGGCGAAATAAGCAAAAAGCTATTTCAGTAAGCTTAATAAAAAACAAAATTCCTGTAGCTGCTCTAAATGCAATAAGCTTTAAATACAACCAGGCGTCGCTTTAAAAATGCTTTTGAATTAGTTTAAGTTGGTAGATGATGCCCTTTAATTTTTAATGAGCTTTTTACTTGAAATTGTTTTGTAGCGAGTTAGCAATAATGCAACCAAAACTGACAAGTGCTGTTGTTAAAGAAGACCTTAACGCATAAAAGCCTTACTACTGTTGTTAGTCGGGCACACAACGACCGCTGCTCGCACTCATCTCACCCCATCCCAAAAATCACTTTTATAATACAAAACTTACTTGCGAAGCCGCATGGTATGTCTCTTGCAGATTTGCACAGGATAAAACACGACATGTACGAAACGAAAATTAATAAAGACCTTGTATTAAGAGAAAAGCTGGCAATTGAAAGAACCGTAATGGCGAACCAGAGAACACTACTTTCATTTTTGCGTACCTCTCTTTATTTTTCCATTGCTGGTTTAAGTATTAGTGAGCTGCTTGTTTTTAAATACGCAACTGTTGTAGTTGTTGTATTTTTTATTATTTCTTTTCTGCTGTTAATTGCAGGTGTTGCAACCTATTTAAGCCAGAAAAAGAAGATTGCCAACAGCAGAAAGCAGGTGGGCGGCAATATAGACACAGAAGAAACATAAAGGCTCTTTTTGCCTTTTAAGCCTTTGCAACAGTTAAAATGCTACGCTATTAATCCGCCCAGTAGTCTACTACCATAACCTCAGCCAAAAGCGGATCAACTGATTTGCTGAACGCTTTATGAATTGGGTGTGCACCATAAGTAGCTAAATCTTGTTCGTTGTGTACGGTAACGATAAAGCAATGAGTATACTTACCATTCTTTTTTTGGAAGGCTACATCGGCCCCGCCCTCAAAGTCTATTATTTGTGGAATTTGGGCTTTCAGGCTATAAAAATCTGTAGTTGCTTTTTGCATCTGTTCGGTTGTTATTTCAGGCTTAAACTTAAACGCCACTACATGGCGTAGCTTCTTTGCTTTAGGAGCATTAGCCTTTGACAAGGAACACGAACTAATGGTAGCAAGCATTATTAATAGAATGGCAAACTTCAGGCTCTTCATGCTTTGATTTTTATATTTCTAGAATGTTTGTTGGTGGGCATGCGCCAAATATAACCTTTATAAGATCTTATTCTGTCTCCTTTGCAGACGTTCTTCCCCGCAAACCAGGATGCACGTATGCTGTTGGTGAAGTACACTCAACAGTGGCAGAATGAGGCATAATTGCAATCATGAAGAAAGCCACATACATATTCTACCGATAAACGAAATGCGACGCAACGATGATTCATTAGGATTACCTCAGCTTGTACCAAAAAAATAATCATCTCCCCTACCACGGTGTTTTTACCTTTATTGTTGTTGCTTTCACCTATCTCAGTTAGAATTGTTACAACTTGCAGCCCGATGGTTTAATATTTGTACCCGACAAACCACGTAAACAATGTCAACTTGGAATGTAAAGATTTGGTAAGGTCAGTGGTATACAGTAGCAAACCGGCAAAGCAACTTTCTCAATTATTGCGAGGCTCGCTATTTCCCTTCATTCTATTTATCCATATTAATGCCTTTTCGCAGGTAAAACTTCCTGTTGATACCTTGAAAACAGATTCTAGTCGTTTTCAAATACCGGCGACGTCAACCGAAAACCTGGATGAGCAATACGATGTAGGGGATTTAGTCACCGGCATTTTACATCCAAACAGGCCACCAGGTCCGGCTCGTACAAAATCGGGTATAACCATTATACCCAATATTGCTTCTAATCCCACTATCGGATCGCAGATTGGCATTAAGGCAGTAGCGGGCAGAAAATTGGGTACAGACCCCACTACTTACATGTCTGTTGCGGCTACATCGGCTTCGATAACTACAAAAGGGATTATTCTTTTTTATGTGAACCACAACATTTTTACCAATAGTAACAGGTGGAATGTGCAAGGCAACCTGGTAGTAGCTAAAACCGTGACACCCGATTTTGGATTAGGCATTGGTCGTGCAGGCGGCTCTACTGAAGAAGACAGAGTGCTTACCAATCCGGACCGGGTAGAACGGGTACTTCAATCTTTGCTTTTCAATTTCAGAGAGAAGATTTATAAGGAGATTTTTAAAAGTGTTTTTATTGGAGCTGGTGTTTCCTTTGATATCAGGGATAAAATTCAACAAAGGGAAGTGGCAGAAAATGCACTCACCCCTTACAACATTTACAATAACAAATACGGTTTTGATCCTGGCAATTATATGTCTAACGGTTTACTGTTCAGCATACAATATACATCGCGCGACAACCAGAACAGGGCTTATAAAGGCATTTATGCTGATGCCGGTATTCGTGTTAACCAAAAATGGATGGGTAGTACAAAAGGCGCTTTACAAGTGACCTCTGATTTCAGAAAATACCTCAGTCTTTCTACAAATCGACCTGAACATGTTATTGCCTTCTGGAACTGGGGTTCGTATTTAATTAGTGGCGCACTTCCCTATCTTGAATTACCCGGAACCGGCAGAGATGCTGGCGGACATAGCGGCAGAGGTTATACTGTTGGCTACTTTAATGGTACCAGGTATAATCACTCAGAAGTAGAATACCGTTTCCCGATTACCCGAAATAAGTTTTTAAGTGGTGTTACTTTTTTTCACTTGCAAACCGCCAACAATGATTTGGGAACAAAGCTTTTTGAACAATGGCAACCGGGGGGTGGCGCGGGTTTACGTGTGCTCTTCAATAAAGCAACCCGCACCAACTTATGCCTCGATTATGGTTTCGGCAGGTACGGCAGAAGAGGATTTTTCCTGGGTTTAAACGAAGCTTTTTAGAAAGCTTTCCTTATCGTTTAGTAACCTCTATCGCAAAGCGATAAATTGAACTATATTGTTGTATAAACAAAAAAATAATGAGAACCGCCTTGCTTCTTTTGCTTGTTGTTATAAGCGCCTCATCTTTTAGAGATCCCGCTCCTGCAAGTGAAAAGTTATTTAAAGAGATGATCGTAAACAGACCAAACCATTTAAGTCAGCCAGGATCAAACCGCACGATAACGTTTCAGGAGTTCACCATCTCCAGGCCAGTTGCGCGGACGATGGAGTATGGAAACAGTACGGCCCAGGATAAAAATACAATGGTATATAAAGTGATCGCCAAATTTACCTTAACCACCGAAAATTATAATACCGCCACCCAACAAAAGTATTCTTCCAGCTCTAAAGAGTATAGACGCGCCTACGATTTTTATATTGATAAAAACAACAAGTGGGTATGTATGGCTTTAGGATTAGAGAAAGGTTTGTATTAAGACGTAAGATAAGTTGTGTTACTCACAAGTTTTGGTGGGAGATAGTGGCCGCCCTGATATGATGCACCTTTATACATATGCTGCGGAATGAGAACCCGGCTTTTTTACTGTTACTGCAACAGTAGAAATATTTAAATAAACAAATCGTATTTTTAAAAGAGCAATTTAGCGGCATGATAAACGAACTACCACCGAAGTTGTTAAAGCCGACTTTTTTCGAACCCCAAATGGCTTTTCTTTCTTTGACAAAACTTATGAATAAAAAGTTCCTTGCAATCCTGTTTACCGCCCTGGTAAGTATTGGGGCACGTGCACAACAAAATACCGGCTTTCGCCCCGGCAGTATCATTTCTCCGCAGGTAAATGAAGGAAACACGGTGACCTTTAGATTGAAAGCGCCGGTTGCAAAATTTGTGACCGTAAAAGGTGATTGGGAGGCCGACGGCGGCAAGGGGGCAATGACAAAAGACGCCAATGGGGTGTGGAGCTTTACGACCGGGGGCTTGCCATCAGACATGTATTTGTATACGTTTAATGTTGATAGTGTTCAGCTGCTCGATCCCACCAACGCATTTGTGGTGCGCGACGTTGGTAACCTTTTCAGTGTATTCTTCACTAACAAGGGAAACGGTGATTATTACAGCGTAAAGGAGGTTCCTCATGGCAGCGTTTCGCGTAGCTGGTACACGTCGGCTACGTTTAACACCAGCAGGCGTATGACTGTGTATACACCACCCGGCTACGAGGAAAGCAAGACGAGCTACCCTGTTCTGTACCTGCTACACGGAAGTGGCGGCGACGAAGAGGCATGGGTGAGCCTGGGCGCTGTGCCAAGAATTATGGACAACCTGATTGCTGAAGGAAAAGCTGAACCGATGATCGTAGTAATGCCAAATGGAAATCCTTCGAAGCAGGCTGCACCGGGAGAGACAAAAGAAAACCTGGCTTATCGTCCTGTTATGAGTAACACGCTTCCCGGCTACAAAGAAGGAAGCTATGAATTGTCTTTTAAAGAGATTGTTGATTTTGTAGATAAACGGTATCGAACCCAAGCTAAAAAGTCTAAAAGAGCTGTTGCCGGCTTGTCGATGGGTGGATTTCATTCGTTGTTTATCTCTGCCAACCATCCTGATATGTTCGATTATATAGGCCTTTTTTCGCCCGGCATTAATTTTAAGACTGTAAACATGACAATTCCCGCTTACAACAACTTAGAGGAGAAACTGGCTTTACAGATGAAAAAAGGCTTTCAACTATACTGGATGGGAGTAGGTACAACTGACGGCTTATATGACCCACTGCAGGACTATAAAAAGAGGCTCGACCATTTACGTTTCCCTTATAAATACGTGGAATCAACAAGGGGTCATATCTGGAGCAATTGGAGAAGTTACCTGCTTCAGTTTACGCCGCTTTTGTTTAAGAAATAAATGCTGTTACTAATTATAGCCTTCGATGTAGGTGAGCCGAAAGGCTGACTTTTAGATCGTGCAGGAAAGTGCTTGCAAGAGGTGCAAAAGCATTTAAATACTACCCTCTTTACAATTGATGTCAATGAAGTTCGGTCAATTAATACAAGCCATTAACCAGGCACACTTAAGCTTTTATGCCAATTTGGTGAAAGCGGTAAACAGGCCCATAACTTTTAGAAACTGGCTCGTTTGACTATCACATTGTTGAGTTTAAACAAAATGGTGAAGACAGGGCTGCTTATGGGTGAAGGCTGAGAGAAACAATTGCCGAAAAAATCACTATAAAAGGATTGAGGGCACCTGAATTACTAAGGTGATTGTAAGCAGACAGAGCAGTTGCATGTAAAGAGGCACAACAGAAAATTGATCCTGGCACGACAATAGGATCCGATAAAAACTCATTATTTTTTTGATTTCCTAAATATTCCTTCAGCACCTGGTTAGCGAGGGCCAGCTGGAACATGCACTACTGGATCACTTGCAGGCATTTATTATTGAACCGGGTCCGTTACTACATCAAGAACGATGAAAATTTGTATCTGCGGTATTCAACTATTATGAAGGGGTACGTGTTTTGTAATTTCAAAACAAACCGTACAATTATGCTCCGTAAACTTCTAGCCCCCGCTGTTTTTTTGATTTTTTTTGGTATCAGCTGTAAAAACGAACCGTCAAAAAAAGAACAAAATACTGACAAGGAGGCTTCTGTTAAAACAACACAGGGACAACAGGTTGAGTTACCCGCTCCTTTTGCTACCGAAGCAAAGACAAAATTTAGCAATGTTATAGGATGGCCGGAAGGCAAAACTCCCATCGCGCCCGAAGGGTTTACGGTAACAAAATTTGCTGAGGATCTAAACAATCCCCGAAATATTTATATAGCCCCAAATGGCGACATTCTTGTTGCTGAAGCAAGCACCGATGCAAATGCAATCAAAAAAGTTAAGGGAGCTATCAGTGGTAGAAACAAATCACAGAATTTAGGAAATAGTGGTAACAAAGTGCTTTTGTTTAGAGACAAAGATGGAGATGGCAAAACAGAATATGCAGGCATTTTTGTTGAAAATCTCAACAAGCCTTATGGTATGCTGATTATTGGTAATAATTTTTATGTTGCCAATACCGACGGTTTAATGCGGTTTCCTTATCAACCCGGTTCAGATAAAATTACCGCTGCCGGTAAAAAAATTTTAGAGCTACCTGCTGGTGGCTACAACAACCATTGGACAAGAAACTTAATTGCAGGTAAAGACAATTCAAAGATTTATATTTCTGTAGGATCAGGAAGCAATGTTGGTGAAAATGGAATGGAGCATGAAGTACGAAGGGCAAATATATTAGAGGTTAATCCTGATGGTACGGGAGAAAGAATTTTTGCTGCCGGGTTGCGTAATCCCGTTGGTATGGGTTGGGCACCCGGCGCTAATACTTTATGGACGGCGGTTAATGAAAGAGACGGCTTGGGTGACGACCTGGTACCGGATTATATTACAGGCGTAAAGGAAGGCGCTTTCTATGGCTGGCCCTACGCTTATTTCGGGCAGCACGAAGACCCGCGAATGAAAGATCAGCAAAAACCTGAGTTAGTTAGAAAGACCCTTGTTCCTGATGTTGACCTTGGCTCACATACTGCCTCTTTAGGTTTGGCTTTCGACGAAAAAAATATACTGCCGGGAAAGTTTAAAGGTGCAGCATTTGTCGGGCAACATGGTTCATGGAATCGTTCACAATTTGCAGGTTATAAAGTTGTCTATGTACCTTTTAGTAATGGAAAGCCTTCCGGTACGCCGCAGGATTTTTTAACCGGTTTCTTAACCGGCGAAGACAATAAAGTTTATGGTCGTCCTGTTGGCATAGCCTTTACGCAAAATGCCATGTTGGTGGCAGATGATGCCTCTAACACTATATGGAGAATAACCGCCAACAACAAATAAGAAAGAATGAACAAGGCGATTATTAGTATCATCTTTCTTATTGTTGCCCCAAATAGCTTTGGGCAAACAAATGAAAATAACGCCTGGTTTTTCCTTTCTCATGCACAGGAGGTTTCAAAGAAATGGAATATTCTGGCCGATGTACAGGTACGCTCTTCAGATAAAGTGAAACGGCTTAAAAGCCTATTGCTGCGCAGTGCTTTGTCTTATAACTTCAATGATAAACATTCGGTCGCATTGGGATACGCTTACAAGGGAGACTGGGAAGAAGAACTTTCAGTGTTGAATTACCAGCTTGAGCACAGGATATACCAACAATATCTTTACAACCACAACCTAAAGCGTACGGAGTTATCCTTGCGCTTCAGGTTAGAGCAGCGCTTTGTAAAAGAAGAAAACACTTTTGATTTTTCTCAACGTCTTCGCAGCTTCCTGAGTTTTCAAATTCCTGTTGTAGCAAACAAAGACTTTAGCAAAGGGCTTTACACCGCGGTGCAAAACGAAGTGTTTATGAATATCCTCCACAAAGAAAGGGTGAACAACCATTTTCTTAGCCAGAACAGGGCTTATATTGGCTTAGGCTACCGTTGGAGTAAAAAGATTGATACGGAGATTGGTTATTACAACTGGCGGCAAAAAGATAAAGCCGGAGCTACTGTTAGCAATGTACTTCAGCTTATGTTTACCACAACACTCTAAAAAAGGAAATGGGGTTCTACTCATTTCCACCTCATCAGCCAGTTAGAATACTAAAGAAAGGCACTGTAAGATCGATTTACAGTGCCTTTTATGTTTTATAAACCCAGGCCACAAAGTACCGGTAAACACCCTGTGTTAACACTTTTAGTACTCCGCGTTCCTCAGCGGAAAACCTCCGGGTAACGCTGCCTTAAAAAAAACAACAAACCGGGGAGAGTAACTGCGAGAAATACGCAAAGTGTTACAGAGATTACCTTACCCCCGGTCCGCCTACACATTAAGGTTGTCCACTTCCTCCTGCGGCACCGTACACTTGCCCTGTTGAATAACTTGCATCATTAGCAGCAAGTTGTACATAAATAGATGCAAGCTCAACGGGTTGACCAGGACGACCAAGAGGGGTGTCTCCTCCAAATTGTTTAAGATTTTCCTGTGTTGATCCCCCGCTTACTTGTAACGGCGTCCAGATAGGGCCCGGTGCAACACCGTTTACGCGGATGCCTTTTGGCCCCAATTGCTTTGCGAGCGACTTTACATAACTCATATTGGCCGCTTTAGTTTGCGCATAGTCATGTAATTCACCCGACGGATCGTAAGCCTGTACCGAAGTAGTGGCAATAATCGAAGATCCTGCAGGCATATGTGGCAATGCAGCTTTCGTGATCCAGAAGGGAGCATAAACATTGGTTTTCATTGTAGCGTCGAAATCCTCAGACGAAATGTCGAGAATAGTGGGACGTGTCTGTTGTCTCGCAGCATTATTCACCAAAATATCAAGTCCTCCAAGTGCGCTGACAGCTTCTGCTACCAATCTTTTACAAAAAGTCTCCTCCCTTATGTCTCCCGGGATAGCTACTGCTTTACGACCTTCTGCTTTTATAAGCGCAATTACTTCCTTAGCATCTGGTTCCTCAGCAGGAAGATAGTTTATGGCTACATCTGCACCTTCCCTTGCGTAAGCAATTGCAGCAGCTCTTCCCATCCCGGAGTCACCCCCGGTTACCAGGGCTTTTCTACCTTTTAAACGCCCTGAACCCTTATAACTTGTCTCCCCATGATCAGGACGAGGATTCATTTTACTTGCCAAACCGGGCCAGGGCTGCGACTGACCACTAAAGGGTGGTTTAGGATATTTGCTCGTAGGATCAACGAGATTTTCTGCATCAGCGGCCCCATTTGCAGGACTTCCTTTAGCCAACATTCCCGGCGCTACAACTGCAGCCGCCATACCTGCACCTAATCCTATCACCTGCCGGCGGCTCAGTTTATTTTCTTCTTCTGACATTGTTCGAATTTTAAATTTGAATATTGATTACAACTTAAAAATTACCTGTCCTCTTCCGATTTAGGACCTTGCATTTGGTTCATTTGATCTGCCACCTTATCGTCCGGAATTACATTGCTCATGCCTACCATTATCTTATTTTTAAGGCCCGAAACTACCTTGTCATCACCCTTCATTAAAGCCTGGTACCCGTCTTTTGCAACCTTTGCGGGGTCTGATAGTCCACTGTCTAATATTTTAGAATTCAGCATATTGGCTTTGTTAAAAAAGTCTGTATCTGTGGCTCCCGGTTGTAACGACGTAAGAGTAACGCCTGTATCTTTTAATTCACTTATCAACCCTTCCGTAAGCTGTAGCACGTAGGCTTTTGTGGCGTGATACACAGCCTGGTAAGGACCCGGAAGCTCCGATGCGATAGATGCCAGTTGCAAAATTTTTCCTTTATTTCTTGCTACCATGTCTTTTAGAAACAGGTGTGTCAAACTGGTAAGTGATACCACGTTTAATTGTATTATTTCCAGTAGCCGTTGAAGGTCCTGCTCCACAAACAACCCGTATTGACCTTGTCCTGCATCATTCACCAAAACATCTATTGTAAGGCTTTTACCCTTTACTTCATCGTACAATTCAGACGGTGCATTCTGTTGAAACAAGTCTTTAGCAATGGCTGTAACCTGCACCCCGAATTGTCTTGACAATTCAGAAGAACTGCGTTGCAGGTCTTCCTCCGTTCGGGCTACAAGTACAAGGTTATAGCCATCTTCGGCAAAACATTTTGCGAGTTCGTAGCCAATACCGCTGGTGCCGCCAGTTATAAGCGCATAACCTTTCTGGCCGTTGTTATTTGTCGACATTTGTTTTCTAGTTTATATTGATAGTTGAAAGTTATAGGCTATGATATTTGCTGCTTAAAGAACAGAAAATACAAGGGAGTGACACAACGATGTTGAATAAACAAACAAAGCTTGTAACGAACTTACCCCACTATACATTCCCCTGTTAATTACCTCAATAGAGATACCAGTAATTTTTGTTGAACTCTTACAGCATAAAAGCAAATAATAATAAATTACAAATTGTGCTTTAACTTATTTGGGGCACATATGTGAAATTTTTGCACCATAAAACGGGATAAAAATTTTTGAGGTGATAAAAGGACCTTCTGCTTTTTTTTTGATGGTTTCCCGCAGCAGTCTTAATGCTTCATAGTTGCGACGCTCCATTCATCTGTATCTTTCTGTGCAGCATGTATTAACGCCAGCCGAGGCCATTGCTAATCCATTTTGTACATTGCTTTGCGGGCATTGTACTTGCATAAACTCTTTTGCAAACACCAATGGGCTGAGCAACCCGAATTAGCATTACCAGCCACACACATGAGAAGCACCTCTGTATTTTTAGTTCACTCTTAATCTCTCCATCGATTTAAATTAAAACTCTAATGAAAGCTATTATTTTACTTGCCACCTTAAAGAAAGAAGGATTATCAAATACCGAAGTCCTATCGGAGTTTTTGGCAGAACAACTTAAAAAGAATGGGGTTGACAGCGAAATTATTAAACTTGTAAATCATCATATTCTACCCGGAACTTATGATAATATGGGCCCCGGAGATGAATGGCCTCCCATCCTGTCTAAAATTATTGCATCAGACATCATCATATTTGCAACACCTATCTGGTGGAGCAACATGTCTTCAGAAATGCAACGTGTAATTGAACGACTTGATCATGTTCACGATGGAATATTGGAAGGAAAACCATCAAGGCTTGAAAACAAAGTTGGCGGAATTGTGATTACCGGCGACAGCGATGGTGCACAACATATTATTGCTGATGTAGCTAATTTCTATAACGCTATAGGAATAGTGCTTCCACCGTATGCAACACTTTCCGTTATGTACGAAGGGCAGGCAAAAGGAGCTAAAACAACAAGAGAAGAACTTTGGAAAAAGTATGAAGAAGAATATCTTTCAACGGCCCAAAAGATGGTTGGGCAAATGCTGAAGTATGCCAACCGGTAACACGTGTTTAACAAACTTGACCGTTACCATGTTTAGGAGTAACATTCTTCCCCCACGCCATTGCTCATAAACCCATTTCTACCTGCAGCCTGTATCTTAATCCCGCAGATATTTCTCCGTAGTCATTTATATAACTGACATCGGTTTGCATTTTCAAATTATGGCCTTTAAAATACCTGGACATACCAATGGTGTATTCTTTTACTTTTTCAGCTTGCCTAAATGTTTTGATTATAGCTGTAGGATTTACTATTGTAAATCTGCCTGCCAGCTCTAAATTATTTTTAAACAAGAAACCACTTTGAATATTCCACCCATATCCTGTTCGAAAGAAACCGGAGGTATCTTTTAAAACGGGCGATTTGTCACTTGTTTTATTCATGTACTCACTTGTTACCGACCACCCTCTATACTTAAGCATAACATCTGCAAAAAACGTTTTTAAGTTTCGGGTTTCTTTTAGAAAAGAACCCAGTTCCCCGTTTTCCCGACGGGCATTATTGTTATAACTATAGCCTGCCCCTATTGAAAGTTTAGGTTTAGGCTCTCTTTCAAAGTCAGAATCAAAGTAATCCCCCTTATTTGTAAATTCTCCGAATGGCAATATTTCAAATCTTCCTGTATAGCTTAATCCACCTGTATCGGCGGCTGTCACATTTCTACCCTGACCTAACGCTATAGCATAAATATCCTTTAAAACAACCTCACCTATTTTTGCCTTGTGATGAAATTGAATGCCTACATCTCTATCAAGATTGTAAGTAGAATTTACGAGGCTTCTATCAACAAATTGAAGATCCTGCGACGAAATAACACGTTCCCTGTTTCCTGGCAGTTTGGTTTGTCCAAACCATAATTCACTGTTTTTAAATAAGCGGTATTTTAAAACTGCATCTAAAACAATATTCGCTGCACTGCCGGTTTGTCTCATCACAGGACCAACATCCTGGTTACTTAAAGCCAATTCAATTTTGTAATCTAATTTTGGAGTAAAAGCAAATCCTTCAAACTTTACCCTAAATCTCCGAATCATCATTTCTTTTTCTATCGCTGCATTTTTCGATAAAGGTTTTTGGGCAATGAACAAAGTCTGGAACCTTGTACTAAAATTTATTTTCATCGAACTATCAGGGGCAGTATAAGAAAGCCCCTCTCCAAAACGTGCTATAAAATTTTCTTTATTTTCAGATTTTATAATATTGGTTTTGTTAGGGTAAGTCTGGCCATTCCCCTTTACATTTAGTAAACACAGTAACACAGTAAAAAATAGAAACCTTCCCATTATATTATTTTACATCCTCCAAATTTGCTCCAGTCTTGCTCAATTATATTTTACTCCAGTCTTTCAAAGTGAAACAGCCTTACCAATAAAAACTGGCAGTTGTATTCTTTGTTAAAGCGTCTGTTCAATAATATTCCACAATATTTTCTGTTTTAATTAATTCTTCATTTAGCAAAACAAATTGTCTTTCAGTGCCCCTAACCTTCAGGATGGCAAATAATTGCCCCTTGCTTTTATTCATCATTATTCTTTTACTTTTCATTCTTCTATCCAATAAATACTTCTCAATAATTTTTATGTTACTAATATCAGCATCCTTGAAAGTGATATTGATTGTTCTGGTATGATTTAGCCTGTCTATTAAATATTCGATTCTACCAAAGAGTGATAACACTATTATAGTAAAGATGGTCAAGGAGAATGCTAAAAAATGATACCCAATACCCGTAGCCATGCCAATGCCTGCAGTGGTCCAAATTACTGCCGCTGTCGTTAACCCTAAAACTGATAGCTTATCCTTAAATATCACCCCTGCCCCTATAAATCCAATGCCTGTTATAATATTTGCCGAAATTCTATCATCACTACCTGATCCATGTTTTGACACTATTGTGAAAATAGTTGAACCAAGACAAATGAGGATTATAGTACGAAAGCCGGCTGACTTGTTATTATATTCCCTCTCAAACCCGATTATGGCTCCGCATAAAATAGATAGACCAATGCTTATCAAATCTTCCCGCTCCAGTAAAAATTCCATATAGTAGCTAAGTATTTTTGGGGTGCAGTAAAAACTAAAAGTTTTACGACCTGCAAAATTACAAAGGTAATTAGGTAAAATAATGGTGCCTCTAATTGTAACGGAATAGAATGGAATGATATTTTATACTTTACGTAGGGTAATATTGCATGGTCTAATATTGAAAAAACAGTAAAAGGGTGCGACGCAACGATGCCAAACAGTAATAATACTGTTACACCCCAAAAAATTGTTGACTACTTGTACCGTCTATAGATTTTATGTGGCGTGAAGTATACCAACATTAAAAAGTAAACGTATTGTTATGAAAATTCTGGTTATTGTCCTCCTTATTATTACCATGTTGGCATTAGGACTTATGGCATATAAACTTACCACGAACCGGATGCCTGATTTAGCCTTTTGGAATAGCAACAAACCGGAAGACAAGAAGGATAAAAAGGATAAAAAGAAAGATAAGCCGGGGGAATTAAGCAGTTCTACTTCTTACGAGATTGTTGAGAAATACGATTTGCCGCAAGTGCTGTCTGAAGTATCGGACATTGCGCATTTTAGAGATAACTTATTTGCTTGTGTGCAAGATGAATTAGGAACTATTTTTATTTATAACACTGATAATAAAAAGATTGAAAGGGAAATACCATTTGCAGGCAGAGGCGATTATGAAGGTATTGCTTTAGCTGGCTCTACTGCTTATGTAGTAAATAGCGGCGGAGTAATTTACGAAGTATTGGATATTGAAGACGCCGAACCTAAAGTAAAAAAGTATGAAACTTACCTGAATGCTCAAAACGATGTAGAAGCGCTATGCTATGATAAGGCTAACAATAGACTACTATTAGCATATAAAGAAGAGGAAGCAGGCGGAAGCAGGAAGGGAATATATTTGTTTGACCTAAGGAATAAACAATTGTCGAAAAAAGCTGTTTTTTCCATAGACCTCAATAACGCTTTGTTTGAGAAAGCGGGTAAAAAGAAAAAACAAGGTTTTAAGCCGTCTGCAATAGCAATACACCCTACAGAAGGCAATTATTATATGATAGAGGGAACAAATCCTAAACTTTTAATCTTGAATAAGCAGGGAGAGATTACGTTTTTTGCGTCGTTAAGTGGTAAAGATTTTGCACAGCCTGAAGGAATAACTTTCAACCCGGCAGGAGAACTTTTTATTTCTAACGAGGGCAAAAAAGGCGAGGGAAATATTTTGAAAGTGAAATTTTAGTACTTGTTTAAGGAAGACAAGGGCACCCAAAATTTATATTTCAATTTTTTCCTTTTAATAATTAAACACTTTAAAACTTTTTACAATTATGGAATGGATTGTACCATTAATCACGTTAGTGTTGTTGGAGGTAGTGTTAGGATTGGATAATGTGATATTCATATCTATTGTAGCAGCAAGACTTCCTAAAAATCAACAGAACAAAGCGAGGAGACTGGGGCTAATATTAGCGATGTTTCTGCGGCTTGCGCTGCTTGGCATTATCTCCTTAATATTAAAACTTGAGGGGAATTTATTTACCGTTTTTTCGGTTGACATTTCCGGCAAAGACCTTATCCTTATTCTAGGGGGCTTGTTTCTTATTTACAAAAGCGCTTCCGAAATTAATCATAAGATGGAAGGCGAAGCAGGTGATACACAAAAAGACCTTAAAGTAACCTCTTTTAAAGGTGTGATATTCCAAATTCTACTTCTTGACCTGGTGTTTTCCATCGACAGTATCATTACTGCAATAGGCATGGCAAATGAACTTTGGATAATGTATGTAGCAGTGATAATTTCAGTAGGTATCATGTTTTTTGCCTCCGGTCCTATCAGTCGATTTGTAAACGATCATCCTGCTTTTAAAATGCTTGCCCTAAGTTTTCTTCTATTAATTGGAGTATCATTAATAGGCGATGGACTGGGCATGCACATACCGAAAGGATATATCTATTTTTCTATGGGTTTCTCTTTATTGGTTAATATTATTCAAATGCGCTCAACGAAAAGAACTGCACTACCAGTTGAAACTAAAGAGCATTATTTACGCGAAGAAGTGCGGAAAACAGAATAAGAAGCATTGGCTATGCTTCTTATTACTGCTACCATAAAATACACAGATCAAAGTCCATCCTTCCTACTATGCGCCTCAAAATATTGCTCTAACGCCTTCTTCCCAAACCTCTTGAATACTACCGGTGTAACAATCATGTCTAAGAGGGTTGAACTGATTAAACCGCCCAGTATGACTGTTGCTACTGGATACAATATTTCCTTACCTGGTGCTGATGCATCCATTGTTAGAGGGATAAGTGCAAGGGCTGCCACTAATGCGGTCATTAGTACTGGTACCATTCTCTCTAATGAGCCTTTGATGATCATGCTGTCGCTAAATGTTTCCCCTTCATGTTCTACCAGGTGTATGTAATGCGAAATCATCATGATGCCGTTTCTGCTGGCTATACCTGTTAGTGTAATAAAACCTACCATTGTTGCTATTGAAAATGTGCCTCCTGTAAGCATAACAGCTACTACGCTACCTATTAATGCTAACGGTATATTCAACATGATCTGTAAAACAATCCTGTTGGATTTGAAGTGACTAAATAGAACCAGGTAGATACCGGCAAATGAAAAGAGGCTAAGTATTAAAATTAACTTTGATGCTGACTGCTGGCTTTCAAACTGGCCACCGTATTCTAAATAATACCCTTGGGGCAACTTTAAATCTTTCGCAACTCTTTGCTGCATTTCCTCTACTGCACTTCCTAAATCTCTGCCTTGTACATTACTGCTTACTACTATTCTTCGTTGTGTATTTTCATGTACTATTGAATTGACACCATTTTCAATTTCGATCGTTGCTATTTGTGACAGTGGAATTAGGGAACCATTAGGAAGTTCTATTTGTGTGTTACCTACATTCTGTATATCGTTTCTTTCTGCATCTGTTGAACGTACTAACACATCAAAGGATTTCTGTCCCTCTATGATCTGGCTCACTACTCTGCCATTGTAAAATATCTCTAAATCGTCTGCTACTTTTCCTGCCTGTAAACCATATTGTTTTAATGCCTGCCTGTCTACCTTTATTTTTAATTGTGGTACTAATACCTGTGCTTCTACCTGTACATCTACTACACCTGGAACATCCGTTATTATTGTACTAAGTCTTTCTGCATTGCTTCTTAGTTCTGCAAGGTCGTTGCCATATATTTTAATTGCCACCTGTGCTCTTACTCCGCTTAACAAATGATCTAATCTATGTGAAATGGGTTGACCAATGTTTACGCTGCTGCCTTTTATGATGTCGAGGTTTGCTCTGATGTCATTTAGTATTTCCTCCATGTCACGCCTTTCGTCTTTAAGACTTACATCTATCTCTGTATAGCTTGGTGGTTCGGCGTGTTCATCTAATTCTGCTCTACCTGTTCTACGTGATGTAAGTAATACATCAGGTACTTTAAGAATTTGCTTTTCTGCTATGCTTCCTATTTTATTTGCTTCTTCTAATGATGTACCGGCTGGTGCAACAACGTTTACTGTAAAGCTGCCTTCATTGAAGGGTGGAAGAAATTCAGTACCGAAAAAAGGTACTATTGCCATAGCTGCAATTATCATTGCAATTGCAACAGCAATGATTGGCTTAGTATGTTTTAAACCCCAGTGTAAAACTTTCGTGTCCTGCTTTTTTAACCATCTTACTAATGGGCTGTCATCGTCATTATCAGCAATAGGCAATGGGCGATTGGCAATAGGCAAGGAAGAACTTTCTGCAATTGGCAATGGGCAATTGGCAATAGGCAAGGAAGAAAGCTTTTCGTCAGTCATTCCTTCCTCATTGCTCATTGCTGATTGCCTATTGCCCATTAAATCATTGCCCATTGACTCTCCCTCATTGCCCCTTGCCCCTTGCCTATTGCCTATTGACTTCCCCCAGAACTTTAAGTTGATGTGATTTAAGTGCTTTCTCTTGCTTAATAAGTAACTACATAGCGCAGGGGTAACGGTTAATGAAACTACCAATGATGCTATGATTGAAGTAATGTACGCAATGCCTAATGGTGCAAATATTCTCCCCTCTATTCCTTGCAAATAGAATAACGGCAAGAATACTAATACAACAATAATTGTTGCATAAACAATCGAGTTTCTTACCTCGCTACTTGCATCATAAATAACTTTCAGTAAAGGCTTTGGTTCTTTGCTTGCAAAGTTTTCTTTTAATCTCCTGTATACATTTTCTACATCCACAATTGCATCATCGACTAATTCGCCAACGGCTATTGCCAAACCACCTAAAGTAAGTGTGTTAATAGAAATGTTGAAGAACTTAAAAATAATTGCAGTAATGATAATTGATAATGGAATAGCAGTTAACGTTATTATGGTTGTTCTAAAGTTTAAGAGGAACAAGAACAAGATTATTATTACTAAAATAAATCCATCTCTTAATGCATGTTCAACATTAGTTAGGGAGTTAGTTATAAAGCTGCTCTGATTAAATACTTCAGTATTAATCTTTACATCTGGTGGCAATGAAATTTGCATTTCTTTTATGGCTTCCCTAATGTCTTCTGTTAGTTCAACCGTACTTGCTGTAGGTTGTTTCTCTATACTTAATATAACTGCCGGTCGTCCATTTAATGAACCATCACCTCTCTTTACTGCACCTCCAAACTTAACTTCTGCAACCTGGCTTAATAATACGCTTGCATTGTCTTTACTTGTTACAACAGTACTTGCCAAGTCTTCTAAAGTATTTGCTCTTGCAATGTTTCTTACCAGTACTTCTGAACCTTTGTTGTTTATAAAACCACCCGTTGTATTTTGATTGGTTGCCGATAATGCCTTATCAATATCATCTATTGAAACATTGTATTGTCTAAGTTTTTCGGATGATATTAGGACCTGGTATTGTAAGCGTTCTCCGCCTATAGGTATCACCTGCGATACCCCTTTAATGCTCATTAATCTTCTTCTGATTGTAAAGTCTGATAGTGTTCTTAAATCAGCTGGTGATGTTGTATCTCCCGTAACTGCTACCATCATTATCTGCCCCATGATGGAGCTAATAGGACCTAATTGTGGTGTAATGCCTTCAGGCATTTCAATAGACTGTATTCTTTCTGATGTTAATTGCCTTGCCCTGTATACATCTGTGTCCCAGTCGAATTCAACGAACACCATGCCTAAGCCTGGTGATGCAACTGACCTTACTGCTTCAACACCCGGAGCACCGTTTAAAGATGTTTCAATGGGCAGGTTTACCTGTGCTTCAATTTCTTCAGGAGCCATACCATTTGCTTCCAAAAATATGGTTACTCTCGGCCTGTTTAAATCGGGCAATACATCTACCGGTAAACTTACTAATGTAAATACACCGTATACCATTACTAGGGCTGCTGTTGCAAGAACAAACAACCTGTTTCGTAATGAAAATTGAATTAATTTATTAAGCATATCTTTTAAAATTGGCGATGGGCGATGGGCAATTAGCAATAGGCAAATGGCAATTAGCAATAGGCAATTAGCAAAGAAGAACAATTGGCAATTGGCAAGGAAGCAAAATGGTGCAATTAGCAATTGAAGAAGAATAGACAATTGGCAAAAAAGAACAATAACAATAAGCAACTTCAAACGATGCCAATCGCAATACACAAGAAGTCCTTTTCATCCTAAAGTGTGCCTTGTTTCCATTAATTATTGCTTATTGCTCATTGCCCATTGTCCATTGCCCATTGCCCATTGCTCATTGCTCATTGCTCATTGCCATTGTCCCTTGCCTATTGCCTATTGTCTATTTCCTATTAATGCCCCGCATGTTCTTCACCGCCTCCATTGCCTGTTCCTTCCCCAACATTGATAACAAAATCAGCCGTGTGTAATTCACCTTCTGTACGAAACTGTATCCATCCTCTGTATGTACCGGCTTTTTCAAACGTTGTATGTAGATCAAACTTTCCATTTTCAACACCCGGATGAACGTGTAAATATTCTTTCTCCTTTAGGCTTACTACTACCATGTGTGCTTTCGCTCCTAAATAATTTTCCATTGTGTTAGGGTCAACAGCTTTACCGTTTTGTGTTACAGTCCCTGTAATGTGCATTGGAGTTTTTGTAACGAACCGGCCACCTGTAGGCGTAAGTGCTACTGTATAGCCGTTAACATTCGTTTGTAGTTTGTCTGCACCGTAATTTTTAGCAGCGGGTGCAGAGCCTGTTACCGTTACATCTATTTTGTCTAGTGTATGATTGCTACCACTTGGTTTATAATCAGCAAATAGTTTGTACTTGCCGCCGGCAGGAAACTTTGTTTTTACTAAATAAGCTCCATCAGCATTCATCTCGGGATGGATGTGATTAAAGTAAGAAAGATCATCGCTTACAACGATAAGATGAATTTTCTTTTCATGCTCTACATCTAAAGGAACTTGTTCCTTATCGTTGTCTTTTAACTTAGGGATAAGCGATAGGGTAACTTCCTGATTAGGATTAACTGTTTCAGGTATAGTAGTGAACTGCATTTTTACATTACTTGGTCCACCTGCATTATCGTTATGTTCAAGTTTCATCCCACATTTAGGACAATTGTCACCTTCTTTACCTGTTACCTCAGGATGCATTGGACAAGCAAAAGTATGGTCGCCACTGTGTGCTGCTGTTGCACTGTCTGTTGTCGAAGCTTTCATCTTATTTGCTTCATTATTACCGCAAGCTGTAAATGTTAGAGCGCCTGCTATTGCAAGAACTGTTGTACTGATTTTAAAATACATCTTCATCTTTTATTTTTTTAAGACCTTATTAAACCTGACAGGTTTTGGCTAATTAATTATGGTTATGATCTCCGTGTCCACCAGATACATTCTTAGTATCTGCCTTTACCAAATTCATTTTGCAAACCGGACATTTATCTGCCTTAGTGTATGTTTTGTCTCCTTCACACATCATAGGACATTTATATGCTGCTATTTCTTTTTGAACCTTGGCTAATGCCATCTTACAAGTTGGGCATTTACCAGCTTTTGCATAGGTTTTATCGCCTTCGCATTTCATTGGACATTGATACTTTGCCGCTTGTTCAGATGCCTTAGTCGTGGTTGTTTTTGTAGTTGTTGCCGTTTTAACTGACATCTTTTTTGTTTGTGCATCCACAGCACTAAAAGTGAAAACAGCCATTGTAATCAGGAAGAGAAATTTTAGTTTGTTCATTCTGTTTGTTTTATTGTTTAAAAGTTTATTGTGTGTTGTTATAACTAAGTCTATTGTTAGTATGTCTCGTCTTTTTGTTGCTGCCCTAAGCACAAATAGTACAAGAGTGCGACGCAAGAATGCTTAATTATTTACCAATGCTTGCCCCACAAAACCTCCCATTGCCCCTTGCCTATTGCCCCATTGCCCCTTGCCTATTGATTCAAAAACATTGTTTTCATTTGATATACTCCATTCGTAACTACTCTTTCTCCTTCCTCAACACCTTTGATTATGTTTACCTGCTTACCATTTGAAGTGCCTTTATTGACATAGCTTATTGAGTATTGTTCTGCAAGGTCTTTTATGAAAACAGCAGGCTTTCCGTTTACATCTGCTATTGCTTCATCAGGTATTATAACGGCCTTTGAGTAATCGCTTGAAAAGATGCTGATATTAATGTTCTCGCCAATTTTGAAACGACCATTTGCATTAGTCACCTCGAACAATACTACCTGTGATTGATTTTCAGGATTAACCTGTTGTGCGGTGGAAACAATCCTTAATGAATAGGAAGTAGTATCAGCCGGGTTGTTAGAAGCAGCTGTTATTTTTTGGATGCCTTTAAGATTTGCTACGTCTTTACTGAATACCTGTGCTTCTACAAAAACCTTATGAAGGTTTGTGATTTCAAAAAGGGTTTGACCTGCACTTACCACTGCACCAATTGAATAATTGAAAGTGCCCACAATACCACTGATAGGAGCAGTTAACGTAATCATCCTGGTACTACTAACATTGCCTGCTGCATTAGCATTAAACAGTCTTTTGTTTTTGAATGCCGTTTCGATCCTTGCCTTTGCCTCCGTCAGATCTTTCTTTGCAACTATATCTGCAATGCCGTTCAATCTATCGTACTGTGCCTTTGCAGCATTGTATTCCGCATCTACACTATTTCTTTGAGTAAGAATGCTCACTTGTGTTCCGGCATCGACCTGCTGCTCTATAACAGCCAATACCTGCCCTGCTAAAACACGTTGACCTACAGTTGTTTTGATGGATACTATTTTACCTGTTTGTGGTGTTTGTATTACTGCTACACCTTTAGGTGATGGCACCACTGTACCAAGCACCCCCGTTGACCGGTTGAAGTTTGCGGTAACCACTCTGGCAGTAAGAATGTCAAAAAGAAATTGTGTTTCTTTCTCAACTATAAACGTGTTAGATGGACCGCCGGTAGTAGGCTTTGCTACACCATGGTCATCACCACCATGAGCTGAAATGTAGTTGGTAGTTGCAGTCGGAAAAATGAGCAGAAATATTGCGGTTGCTGCAACTACTTTTTTGTTTGTCTTCCGCATTAAAAAATACATAGCAACCATACCTGCAAGCAAACCTAAAATGCCGTAGAACCAGTTGCTGCTATACCAATGGGAATGCTCTTCTTCCACCGCAGGCTTTGGTAACTCTTTTCCTATTTCGATGTCTTTAATTAAGAGCAGGTCGGGGCCAAGCTGACTATTTAGGCTAACAGAAATATTGTACGCCTTTTTGTCCGGAAATATTCCTTTGACTTCAAAGACACCTGTGTCTATTTTACTAAGCGTAAGTTTTAAGTCTGCATTACCCGAAACCGAAGTTTTTAAATCGGTTATTTGAACAGCTTTGTTGGAGACGAAATCGGTTATGTACAATTGAAACGAACCTTCTTTGCCTACCGGTATGGTTTTGTACTTAATCAACGTTTCATACTTATCCGAACTTGCTTCAGAACTAAAGTATGCTGTTGTTGATGTGGCTGCTGCTGCTTTACCGTCACCTTCATGTGCAATAGCACTAATAGGTAATAAAAGCAGAAGAATGATGTACTTTATCATAACGAACCGTTTAAGTATTTTAATTCAGTTAGTGCCTGGTTGAAGTTTCGTATAGTCTCCAGGTAGTTGACTCTGGTTTGAAAGGCAGTGATAATGTTTCTCATTGTTTCTATATAATTTACCTGACCTGCCTCAAATAGTCTAAGTGCTGTTTGTGTTATATCAACAGCCTGTTGATTGGCGACCGTGGCATAGTATTGAAGGCTTTTTTGTTCTCTTAATAGTTGAGACATCGCAACGGTGTATTCCCTATTTAAGTCCTGTATCTCTCTTCTTCGCTGCGCTTCGGCAAGTTGTACGCCTGTTTGAGCTGCCTGTATTCTTGCCCTGTTTTGGCTTCTCCATATTGGCATTGAAAGGCTTACTCTCCATCCTTGTCTTTTAGTACCTTCTCCGTGTGGTTGCTGTAAGCCAAAAAGAGGACCTGTATTTATTTGCGGCAGCAATTCTGCCCGTTCGGCTTTTAGTTCTTTCTGGCTTACAACAACCTGTTGTTGTAATATCTGCGGACGAATTGAATTTGAAATTGTATCCAGTATTGATAGCAACATCGGGTCTGTTGTCATTGCCCGAAAGCTATCTACGATAAAGTCTGTTCTATAATTTAAAATGTAGGATAAGGCTCTTTTTTGTGCAGGCAATTCAATCAATGTCCTTTCTAATTCATTATGCAGGTTGTTCGCTTCGTTAGACGCAAATAGTTCTTCCAGCTTGTTAATTTGTCCTGCTTCAAAATTTCTTTTTGCTGCTGTTTTTATGCTTTGGTATAAGCTGTCTTGCTGCTGTAATAAATTAACTCTTGCATACAGGTATTGCACCTCGTTATAGGTATTTTGCACCAACCGGTTTATTTCATACTGGTTTAGCTGCAACATCAATTCCGAAAGGCGTATACGCTCTTTCTGCAAGCCACTGCGTGAAGCATAAACACCAGGCAAACGCAAGGGCATAAGAACCCCTAAAACCATAGGATCGTAAGGGTCTATTTCAAACTCCAATTCTGGATTGTCAAAACCTCTTGAACCTTTTAATAGTTGCTGTTGCCGAAGCAGGTCAAGTTGTGCAGCGTCGGTATTAACCCGGTTTGCTCCTGCAAGTGTGTATGCCTGCTGCCTTGTTAAAAGTTGTTGCGAAAAACAAGTTGTAATAGACAGGGCCCATGCTATAGTTAAGAGAAACTTATACATATAGTTAAACGGGGAATAAAAAGTGGTAAGCTGGGTGCCAAACTGTATAACAATAATGCTGCTTTACTTGCGTCGCACTCTTGTACAGTTTTTTCTTTATTCAGCAAAAACTCTAACACTCATTAACCCGGAAATAAAAGAGTAAAAAATGATTTCAGTTAAAAGAAATAGACCTTGACTTTGAGACATAGGTTTACCATGTGCCTTAGCACGAATATTTAAACTAAAATCAAATTAAAAAGGACTGTATCGCTATGCGAATGTCGGGGGGTGGGTAAAATTGACGAGCAAGAACTTTAGTACCAGTCAATGTTTTTTCCGGTGCTATATCCATGCCTAAGAAAGCAGAAAGAAACGCAACAAAAACAGGTGCTTTAAGAGCAATGTTTTGTGACTGCTGAAGCTTCTTATCCTCTGCCTGAAATTTTATGGCTGTATCTGTGCAGCAGTCGTCCTGCGCAGAATTACTTTGTTCATGATGGTGAGAAGCAGTTGCATTTTCATGGCTGTGTGAACCTGTACCCGCATTACCTTGCTTTGCTGTGTCTTCATGGCTATGTGCAGCCGGTGCATCTTGATGATGGGCCTTAGTGCCAGCTGCATGACTATGAGAAGGGGCAGCCTCTACTGGTTGAACTTTTTCAGCACTGTGATGGTTTTTATTATAGCCCAAATTTAATCCCATCGAACAAGCAAAAGCTACCACCGTGTTAAGGGCAAAGACCGTTAACAGGAAAGCTGCTTTTAGTTTTATGGATTTATTTTGTCTCATTATTACCGGTGCAAAAGTATAAACTATTTACAACACTCTTTTTTTCTAACGAAAACTGCTTTGAACAGCCTCCACAATATGTTACGAAAATTCATACATTTTTCGAATTAGGTGCAAAGCTACGGTTGCATCTTTAGTATAAAGCCTGACAAGAAAACTATGCCCGGCATTATAACAATTCATTTTAAGCCAACTCTTCTGCTTTGTAGCCTGCCTTTTGTACTGCTTCAATTACCTGTGTTTGGTCAAGTTCTTCCGTAGTAACTGAAAGTATTTTATTTGGATTTAGTGTGTCAACTTTCCAGTTGCCTTCTCCTATTACTTCGTTTAGTGTGGGAGTTACTTTGGCTATGCAAGAACCACACATAATGTTTGTTTTTAGTTCTATTTTTTTCATGACTGTCTGTATTGATTTCTGTCAGGTAAAATTAGTTTGAGTTTACAGTAGGCCTGTTACATAATTCTTGATTTGATTTACACAATTTTGGGTTTGCCTTTTATGCTTTAGCAAGTATCTGTTGTAAATCATCCGGTATTTCCATTTTCTTTAACGGGGGAACATTTGAACCTCCGGTATTTCCAACAGGAATTTTGCCTACAAACGATTTCACCCCACCTACTAATAATCTCGGTATTTGCCCCATAATCTCTTTGCGGCTTTTAATTTTAATTCCAAACTGTAGCATTAGCATATGTACATAGCTATGTTCTATAAACCATCTTTGCCCTATAATATGAGCCCTTTCCAGTTTTTGCCATGCTCCATTTAAATTACCCTTCAGTAATTCGAACCGGTAGCTGTCTAATTCCTGCGCGAAATAAGGTTTCAAAGTGGAGGGCATCTTCCAATAGACTTTCATGATTAATTAAATTAGTATTCGCGTATACTACAACAAATTAAAAAATATTTACCTGAAAAATACTGCATTACAATTTCCTGTACTTCAGGGTTAGACAGTTTAGTAACAACTGATACAGAGCTAAGCCATTGCAGCCGGCAACCGTGGATTTAAAGAAAACTAATACAGCAACAATCCGGATACCAATAATACAAACGGGTTCTCTTCCTGTAATGCCTGATGAAGGGGTTGCTTCCTTCACCCCCTCGTGTTAATTACTTTTCGCCGCCATAATATTACACTGTGATATGTGTTTGTTTGCTTTCGCTATTAACTAAGGCATAACCTGTGATTAGCATAATTACTGATATGCCTAAAAAAGAAAAGTTAGCCACATGGTGGTTTGGTGACTGCTCCATTACATTATGAAGTTTCAAAAGTTGGTGGTCAATAACACCCTCTACAATATTAAACACACCCCATCCTAATATTAAACCACCAGTTAAAAGTTTTCCTGAATTATTTATGTCATTCCGCTTCAACAATTTCCACATTAAAGCAACGCCTACTAATACAACAATCAAACAGAAAAAGTGAAAGATGCCATCCCAAAACATATTGACGCTCTTACCAATGAGGTTGGTAACCGCAACCCGATTCGACAACATTTCGTGCCATTGAAGTATTTGATGTAGAACAATGCCATCTGCGAAACCACCTAAACCAATTCCTAAAACCATTGAAGCTGTAGTTAGTGGTACCGGCGAAAGTATTTTAACCTTCGGATTTGCTGCAAGCCTTGATGTATACTTCTTAGCTGTAATGCCTGTTAATATAGCAACCACCACTGTCAATACAATAAAGGCAGAGAGCATGGTTAAAAGATTAGGGAAAAATGCACTGTTGTAAATACCTTCCTGTACTTGCTTGTTACAAGTGGTGCAGGCAAAAACAGATGAACCCATCGGGGTAAACAGTAAGGTTACCAGTAACTTTTGCATATACTTTCTATTAATAATCATTATAATTATTTCAATTACTATACCCTTTAAAAGGAGTTTGAAAGAAAGTGTTCTTTTAATAAGTAAACTAATACTGCATTGGTAGGGTATAATATAAAGACCGGGGACAAAAAGAAAATCGTTGTCTTACCACTTCTAAAAATAGAAGCCGTGTTCACCACCGCGCGGCCTGTTATGTACTAAAATTCTAATACCCGATCGTCCTGCTGACTATATTCTTTCTGTACCTCAAAAATGGGTAGGTGTTATTGAAGCCACTCGAGAAGAAAAAGGCTTACGGCTAACAATGCCCGAAGATCAGCTTACCAGGTGAACAGCTCCAACATAAAAAAGCCGCCCCGGTTGCAGGCGGCTGGTAATGTATGCAGTAAAAAATAGTTAATCGCCCATTTTTGCTCTCGGACCAGAAGCGGTGAAAATAGCCATCATCCTGTCTTTTTGATTAATCGAAAACATATACATCGCCTTGTCATTTGTATAATCCATGTAGTTCATAAACATATCGCCAGCCGGCGCATTACTGCAACTAATGTGGGGATATGTGGGCGTACCATAATTCTCAGCTCCCTGGTTAGGCGTATCAGTTACAAGGTCAGAGCCACTACACGCGCCGCCGTCATCGCCCCAAATGTGTCGTAGGTTCATCCAATGGCCTACTTCGTGCGTGGCAGTTCTGCCAAGATCGTAGCTGGTTGTGTATGTACCACCTGGCGCTTTTGCCTTGCTACCAAAGGCCTTATAAAGAATTACTACGCCGTCGGTTGCAAGGCTACCGCCAGGAAACTGCGCGTAACCTAGCAGCCCCTGGCCCAGGTTACATACCCACATGTTCAGGTTTTCGGCTGGATTGATGGCATTGTCGCCACCGCGCTTACTGTTTTTTACAGCGTCGTTCGATGAAAAACTGTTTGTTTTGGTGAATTTGTGAATGGGGGCTTGGGCGAGTACAAAACGTACCGGTAAGCCCTTTGACGCTACAGCCTGAAAACTATTCGCAGGAAGCAGGGTCCTGTCGGCGTTGGTGTTTTGAAAATCTTCGTTCAAGACGTCGATCTGCGATTGAACCTGTACATCGCTGATGTTTTGTCCTGCCGTGTTCCAAAGAACATGCACCACAACGGGAATTTCTATAACTCCGTTAACCAACCGCATCGCCTGCCGGTTTTGAATGGTTCTTTGGGTGAACGCCTCTATCTCTGCCATTCGGGTCGCGAGCCGCGGATCTGCCTTCATTTGTTCCTCGAGCACTTCCTGCGAAGCACAACTGCGTTGAGTGATGATCATCGTTTCCGATGCTTGTTCTTCGTTGGGCTGCTCAACTTTTGCATCTTGCTTACTACACGACCCCGCAAGAAATAATACGCCCAACAGGGCTGTAGAAAGTCTCTTCATGATAAATTAGTTTTCTACAAATTATGATTATTAGTTATAAAATTCATTATTCCTGTTAATATTTACATAAAAACTTTTATCCTTCAACAACCGTTTTCCTTAATACTCTTTACCCCATTTACTATTTGTATTTTCCTGTGGATTTGTTTACCTGCTTCCGGTTTTCATTGGTTCATCCTTGCGTCGCACACTTGTACTATTTTCTCATTGTCAGGCAAATTTTCACGGGCTCATACTTTTCCACCACAAATCGCTCCTTTACACTGCCGCAGCAGTGTATTTCATTACTTGTACAGTAAATAAATGGGTAGACCTCTTTACCGGGAGAATTTATTAAGATATTGCCGTTAACAGTCTTAACCATTGTATTAACAATAAAGGCTTAATCATTTATAGTTATGTAATCATGAGCAATCATCATCGAGTTGTTCTTTATTCATCTTCTTGTCACTTTTTGCTTGTCCAAAAAGTAACCAAAAAAGACCTCGGAAAACGATAACAGCCCGTTTTCCGATTTGTATTTCAATTCCGCTTTTGTACTACTGTGGTGAAGAACAGTGGCGCCTTGATGCCTTGACAAATTAGCAACACCTTTAGCGATTTAGAGCAGTCAAAAACGAATAAGCATTAAATGCAAATGTTGAAGTCACAGTAACACTACAGCCTAATAAACGACCCCCGAAAGGAACGGGCTGTTATCGTTCATTTCTTGATTTCTTTGGTTACTTTCTTTTCATCAGGGAAAGGAGAGTAACTAATGACGGAGCAGTTACAACGCTAAAAGATAAATCATTTGCTGACCTAGGTACCTTCCTTACCGTGATGTGTTGGTGGAAGAGACAGCGGAGCATTTGGAGAGTGCCTTGGGAGTTTCCGGGCGGTGTTGAGGAGGTCGAAGGGGTAAGGATTAGAAAGAAAACAATCAACAAATCACCAACGACAAAATGAAGCATGAACCCAAAGCTAAAATTAAAGAGTAAGCATTTTCACATCCTCCAGGAAGTGCAACAAGCTTTTCGCCAAAAGACAGTTGAGCTTTAATTGATGAAGTATACTGCACAAATGAAAATAAAACACGTAAAGAAATATCCTTGCTCCATCTACGTTGCGATGCAGACGTAGCCACTAAAGCATCTCCTTCCGTCGCAGGAGGTGTAGGATTTGCAGGATACAGGTCATCAATTGCAATTACCCGAATCAGTATTTCCTTTCCCATTACCCTGTTTTTGATACATTTATCAAAAATTAGCTCCTCGTATGTTGCACGATTAGAATTGATAATAAGCTAATCTTGTTTTTACATTCAGATAACACTTCCTTTTTAATATTGCCCGTATGGAAAAAGTACCCCAGGTAGATCCGACAGTTTTGGCCGCAATTAAAAATGGAGATAAAAGGGCCTACGCAGCTATATACAGAATTTATTATAGCAGGTTATATAACTACGGGTATAAGTTTACCAGGAATATTTTGGCGATAGAAGATTGTATCCAGGAAGTACTCACCTCCTTTTGGATAAACCGGCAAAAAATTGAAAGCATCACCTCCTTTGAGAGTTACCTGTTTGTCTCTTTTAGAAACCGTTTAATGAAAAGCTTACAGGAAAAGCAACTTAACACAGAAACGCTGCGAGACGAAGACTACCAATTTGAATTGGAGCTATCCATCGACCAGTTAATGATTAATGCAGACAGTTTATTCGAACAGCAGACCAACCTGAAAGCCGCTTTAAATAATTTAACCGAACGGCAAAAAGAAGCGATTTACTTTAAGTACTACGAAAACCTCGAGTACGAACAAATAGCCCGTATTTTAAACATCTCCACTAAAGCTACCTACAAGTTAGTTGCACGGGCAATCGCCGAACTTAGGTTAGTATATCAACAAAACGTCTCTTCTTTTTTACTCCTGCTTACCATGTCTGTCTCCTGCAGTTGCCCTTAAATGACTGGCGATTTGGTGATAAACGGAGGGCGTTCCGGCAGTTCCGACGACATAGGCGTAGCGATGCCCGATACAAAAACGCTTGCCGGCAACCTGGAACATGAAACTCGAACAGTTATCGCTGTGCATCTATTTATTTTATAAAAAATTTTCTTTTCGTGGGGTAAAATGAAAAATGGGCAACTCCTTCTTTTATAACCTGGTTTATAAAGGATGGAAAAGGACTACTTACATTTTACCACAAACGATTTTATTGCCGATGAATTCTTTCTTCGTTGGGTGAAATTTCCCGACACGGAAACCAATGATTTCTGGAATAAATGGATTACAGACTATCCTGCAAAAAGAGAGTCTACTGATAAAGCAAGGGAATTTATATGTAACCTCAGTTTTAATACTGATTTCCCCCCTCAACCTAATATTGAAGCTTCATTGGCAAGAAGTCTTGAACTGATCGGGGAATTTGAAAATAACCAGGTAGAAGAGGAAGCGAAAGCCACGAGTTTTAAAAAATATTGGTGGGCTGCAGCGGCTGTAGTTTCGGGTATTATCATTTTTACAGCCAGTGTTTTTTTCAATAAAAAACCAGCCACAATTGAAATTATTGCCGCAGCCGATGAGATAAAATCAATCGTGTTGCCCGATAGTTCTGTCATTACTTTAAATGTAAATTCTTCTATAAAATATGCTTCTGACATTGGCAAAGCAAATACAAGGGAAGTCTGGCTTAAAGGAGAGGGATTTTTCAATGTTAAACATATAGAAACAAGTAAGAAAGCCCGTCACTTTATTGTTCACTACGACGACTTGAATGTAGAAGTGCTGGGAACTTCCTTTAATTTAAAGAAGAGGAAAGATGTATACAACGTTTCATTAAATACAGGTAAGATAAAGATCAGTATCAACGGGGATGAAGGGTCGACATTATTTTTAAAGTCCGGCGATTTCTTTCAATACTCCGCCGCAAGCAGATCCATCCTGAAAAAGAAGGTTAAGCCAGAACTGTATTCGGACTGGAAGGAGCAAAAGATGGTTTTGAACAACACTTCCTTATCGGAGCTGGCAGAGCTGATCCATGACAGCTACGGATACAACACGGTTATACAAGACACTGAATTATCAAATCAAAAAATAACAGGAACGATTATGCTAAAGGACGAAAAGGTTTTTTTTGAAACGCTATCATATGCCTTAAACATCAGCATTATAAAAAAGAACAAGGACTTAATCTTTCAATCTAAAACCAAGAGTAACTAATATGTGTACACCTTTAAAACTTCGAACATTAGGGCTCGGGTTGTTTTGTAGTGTAATAATGCCTGGACTTGTACAAGCCCGGCAACTTGCCTACAATAAAAGCAACAAAACCGAAAACCGCTACAAGGAAAAAGAACCCAATGCAAAAACATTAAATAAACTATTAAGGGAAATAGAAAAAAAGCATGGTATAAATTTTATCTGCAGGTCAGAATTACTTGAAATAACCATTGAAGTTGCCAACGAAGATTTTGCAGGCAAACAGTTTTTGGCAAAGCTTCAAAAAATGCTTTCGGCGCGCAATTTAAATGTTAAGCAAATCTCAGCTGAACAATATGCGATAACTCCCGAAAATGAAAATGGCATTTCTGCGGTAGCTGTTGCAAATACTGCAAACAGCGGCGAAAGCAATAGTATAAACACTTCGGGCGATCGTGCTTTAGGTTCGTATATGAGAGCTTTCAGGGTGAGTGGTTCTGTACTCTCAAATACCTCTGGTACGCCGTTGCAAGGGGTTACTGTAACTATAAAAGGAACTTCTATTGCGACTACTACAGATGAAATTGGAAACTTCTCCATCTCTGTTCCCGGCACCAGTGCCACCCTGGTATTTTCTTACATAGGATTTCAATCTATCGAAAGGGCTGTAAACGGCCAGGAGAGATTAGACATAAAAATGGAGGAAGAAGTAAAGGCAATGGAACAAGTGGTGGTGGTAGGTTATGGCACACAGAAAAAAGTAAATCTTACCGGAGCTATCAGCGCTGTTACTGCCGATGACTTACGCAGTCGCCCTGTTACTGCAACTTCCAGTGCGTTACAGGGACTGATGCCTGGTGTAACCATTAGAAATTCTACAGCCCTGCCGGGCCAGAATGGCAGCACTATTCGTATTCGGGGAGTAGGTACATTAGGCGATGCAAATCCCCTGGTTGTGATTGATGGAATTCCCGGAGGTGATATGAATATTATCAACCCCGATGATATTGAAAGTATTTCTGTACTAAAAGATGCGGCATCTTCTTCTATATATGGTGTTCGCGGTGCCAATGGCGTTATATTGATTACAACGAAAAAAGGTAAAGGTGCTCAAAGCTTGTCTTACAGCAACTATTACGGTTTTCAAACACCCACTGCTCTACCTGAATTTCTTGGTTCACCGGAGTACATGACCCTTTTAAATGAATCTCAGAAAAATGTAGGCAGAACAATTACGTATACGGATGCTGATATTGAAAAAGCCCGTAATGGCTCAGACCCTAACTACTTTGCAAACACCAACTGGCTACAGGAAATTTATAAAAAGACTGCCGCACAACAAAACCATAACATCAGTTTAAATGGTGGCGGAAACAATACGACCTACTATGCTTCTTATGGTTACTTAAACCAGGACGGGTTAGTAACAGGTAATAATTTTGGCGCAAGCAGAAACAATGTGCGCCTTAGAGTTAATACTAAATTAATCGATCGCCTTGACCTCGACTTTAACATGGGTTATGTCGACCGAAAGTATTCAGCATCGTCTGAGGATTTGGGTGAGTCTTCTGGTCCTCTTTATACGGCTCTCCTGATATCTCCATTAGTTCCTGTAAAATTTACTACCGGGGGTTGGGGTTATTTGGGAGGTTCCCGTAACCCTGTTGCTGTATCTACAGATGGGGGGTACAATCAATTTAACTCGCAGGAACTTACAGGTAATATAAGTGCAGCTTTAAACATTTTTGATGGTTTTAAGCTGAGAGGTCAGTATGGTTTAGTTAAATCTAATTCGAGACGTGAGATTTTATTTAAGACGATAGACTATTTCAGTCCAACAACCGGGGATAGAATATACCAGACAAACTTTCCTAATAAAATTGATAACCGTGATTATACGAATACTTACCAAACGTTTATTGCAATGGCTGACTATGAGAAGTCATTCAATGATAGGCACGATGTAAAAATTTTACTGGGAGCATCACAAGAGTCGAACGTAACCGAAAACTTTACAGCAAGCAGAACAAACCTGGTTTCCCAGGAAGTTAGCAATATCAATTTAGGTACACTAAACCAATTGAACAGCGGCAATGACGCGCAAACTGCTTTACAATCTCTTTTCGGCCGGGTAAATTACGGGTTGAATAATAAATACCTGGCAGAAGTAAACTTCAGGTATGACGGGTCTTCACGTTTTGCAAAAGACGTTCGTTGGAACTTGTTTCCGTCTGCATCAGTAGGCTGGCGCCTTTCGGAAGAGAAATTCTTCGGCAACCTGAAAAACATCTTTAAAGAAGTTAAGTTCAGGGCTTCCTACGGACAACTTGGAAATGATAAAGTAGGTAATGATTATGCTTATTTGTCTACCATAGGCCCTGTAGCCACCATGCCCATTGGAAATATTCTTACACCTGCCTACGCCCAAACCCTCTTGCCAAACCAGATCTTAACCTGGGAAACAGTTATTAAGCAAAATATAGGCGTAGACTTGTTAATGGCAAACGGACGGCTTGGAATTACTGCTGACTATTTTAAGCATAATACCGATGATATCCTTTTGACTGTTACACTTCCTGACGTTCTTGGTGCTACTGAACCTTCTCAAAATGCAGGTAAGGTTGAGAATAAAGGATGGGAACTGCAGGTTGACTGGAAAGACAGGGTAAAAGATTTCAGGTACCGCCTCAGCTTCAACATCTCCGACGTAAAAAACAGGGTAGTTAGTTTAGGAGGAGTTCCCCCAACCGTTGGTGACCAGGTTCGCTTTTTAAATGAACCTATTGATGCCTTTTACGGACTTGTAGCAAAAGGGCTTGCGCAGGCATCAGACTTCGATTACAATGCTACAACCAACGTGTATGCGCCAAAGTTTCCCATCGTTGCCGGAGATAAAATGGCACCTGGCGACGTGATGTATGAAGACCAGAATAAAGACGGCAAAATCACCTTAGCTGAAGACCGTAAAATTATCGGTAATCCCTTCCCTCGTTATACTTATGCCTTCAGAGCCGATTTAGGTTGGAAAGGGTTTGACTTCAATTTCTTTTTGCAAGGTGTAGGTAAAGCCGACGGATACATAAAAGGTTCTGGTCGTCATGCATACGTTAGTGAATCAGCAAATCCTCAAAAAATACATCTTGACAGGTGGACCCCTGATAATATAAACGCAGCTTATCCAAGGTTAACTTACCAGTTGGCTTATAACCAGCGTTTTTCTACCATGTGGTTAGAGAATGCGGCATACCTGCGCTTGAAAAACGTACAGGTTGGCTATACGCTACCCACAAGGTTGTCCGAAAAATTAAGGATGAGCCGCTTAAGAGTATTTGTATCAGCAGATAACCTGTTTACGAAAACAAACTTCTTTTACGCCTATGATCCTGAGACTCCCGTTAGCAGCGGTGGTTTTTATCCGCAGGTTAAAACATACATTTTCGGAATTAATTTAAATCTTAAATAATCATGAAAAGCAAAATTCTTTATTGCTTACTAATAAGCTCGTTGGTTCTGGTTGCCTGTAAAAAAGATTTCCTTGAAAGGCGGCCACTTGACCAGTTGGTGGACGACACTTTTTACAAAACAGAAGAACAGCTTCAACTTGCGGCCAACGCGTGCTATGCGTACATCAAAGGAAAGCCTACACTCGACATGGAAAACCTTGGCGACAATACCGTAAACTCTTCTCAAAACGATTTTTTGAGAATTGGTAGCGGAGATTATCCCTCGGACCTTGGTGGAATTAACAGCGAATGGACAAGCGGCTACGACGGTATTCGTCGTTGTAATGCCTTTCTTGAAAATTATAAGAAAGCTGAAGGAAGAGAAGCTAACAAAGAAGCCATGGCCGCTGAGGTAAGGGTCATCAGGGCTTACCTGTATAGTTATCTTACTCTTTTCTTTGGAGATGTACAGCTTATCAAAACCACTCTAAAAATTAATGATCCTCAAGTGTATGGCACGCGCCATCCTAAAGCTGAAGTAGTTGATTTTGTACTTACAGAGTTACAGGACGCATCTACAAAGTTACCTAACACTCAAACCGGTGCTAATCTGGGAAGAATAACAAAGGGAGCAGCATTGGCATTGAAAGCACGTTTTGCACTGTACAATAAGAAATATGACGTGGCTGAAAAAGCCGCTAAAGATGTGATGGACCTCAACATCTACCAGTTGTACAGCAGTGGAAATACGGCAACCAGTTACAATGATTTATTTAGTTATAAAGGCAAACTAAAGAACGGAACAAATAAGGAAACTATTTGGGCCCGCCTATATTCTGCAGATGCCCTTGCATATCAGAATATGAGCAGAGAAGCCCAGGTGCCTGACCAGGCTTCAAGATGGAACCCAACGAAAAATTTGGTTGACGCATATTTGTGCACCGACGGATTACCTATAGATAAATCTCCCCTGTATAAAGAAGATACTTATGCTAACATCTTCGCTAACCGCGACCCCCGCATGACGCAAACAGTGTTGAAACCGGGAGCAGCATGGGGCGGAAGGCAGGATGGCAGAAACGAAACAAGTACTGCTAACTGGGGTACCTATACAACGCCAAAATTCATCTCAAATAAGTTAGGCTCAGTTACAATAACAGGTTATTATTTTACCAAGTATGTTGAGTTAGCAACAGTGGGACAGGTTTCGAGAGATGAGAATGATATCCATCTGATCCGTTATGCAGAAGTTTTATTGACCTATGCGGAGGCCAAATTAGAGCAGGGTACACTAACACAGGCAGACATAGATCTTACCATAAATAAAATCCGCCAGCGGGTAGGGATGAAAAACATGGTGTTAACTGAGCTTGCAGCTAATGGATTAGATGTAAGAACTGAGGTCCGCCGCGAACGCCGTGTAGAACTTGCTTTAGAAGGTCAGCGTTACTTCGACATCATTCGCTGGAACGAAGGAAGTGTTCTTGCACAGGATCTAAAAGGCATTAAAAAATCGCTGGCGGCAAGGCCATCAGATGTAGTCAACATTGCTGCTGATGCAAACGGCTATATCATTGCTAACTCAGGCCGGTCGTTCAATGCGCCTAAAAACCTGCTTTGGCCTATTCCTCAAACACAGTTAGAACGTAACCCTGCTCTTGGGCAAAACCCGGGATGGTAAAAGTTAATTAAGATGAGATATAATAAATGGATGGTTCTTTATTGTTGTGCACTTCTAAGCACGTCTTGTGCAAAGAAATCTTTACAAAGCGCTTCTTCCACTTCGGCGGTTGCTGGTACCGAAGAAGTCCGCGTACTTTCTTATAACATTCATCACGCAAATCCTCCGTCACGCCCCGATTATATTGACCTTGCTGCAATCGCAAACGTAATAAAGCAACAACAGCCCGACATTGTTGCCTTGCAGGAAATAGATGTAAACACAGAGCGTTCGGGAAAGACCGTGGATGAAGCAAAGGAATTGGCCCGACTAACAGGCATGCAGTCGTACTTCTCAAAGGGTATCGATTACCAGGGCGGCGAATATGGTATCGCTGTTTTAAGCAGGTTCCCGATGGAAGGAATGAAGCGGATACCGTTACCGACCGATGAAGCTACTAAGGGTGAACCAAGAACGTTGGGTACAGCCATTATAAAATTGCCTAAAGGACATAAGATCGTTTTCGCATTTACTCACCTCGATGCTCAACGCGATGCTACTAATAGGTTGTTGCAGATAAGAAAAATAACAGAGGTGCTGCAGTCAGAGCAATTGCCGGTGATTATTGCTGGTGATTTTAACGCAGTGCCGGGAAGTGATGTAATCAATATTTTGGATAACAACTTTACAAGAACCTGTATTACCGGGTGCGGCTTTACTATACCTGTTGAGAGTCCAAATAAAACCATTGATTTTATTGCTTATAAACCCTCGGCAAAATTTACGGTTATAGAGCACAAAGTCATCAATGAAAAATATGCCTCTGACCATCTGCCGGTTTTGGCGGTTTTAAAAATTAAGTAAAGTATATTTAAAACAATTGCAGGTGAGATTGTTTTCAGAAACCCTGGCATCGGTCATTATTCCGGCGCCAGGGTTTTTTTTGTTATTTTTTGTACCCGGCTGTTGAATTCCTGGTGTAACATCCTTGCGTCGCACTCGTGTACCTTAACTACTACGTTCATCAAAGGCGATGACTTTTACTCCACTTGCTTACGTTGAAAAGCGGCCATAAGTCCTTTGGTACAGCAGAGTAAAACAACGCGGGCTGTAACAATAAAACTTCTTTCGCGGGCTTTTTTTCGCAAGTCAATTTTTCCGGCTAGCCCCATTTCTCTTAAGTATTCTGCAACTGTCAGTTACACTAATCTTGCCCTTAATTTAACAGCTTCCCGCTCTGCCACATGGCACTTGACACCTCCAACAGAATTGTTCGACGTGCTGTAAAGTTGTTGCCCCGATTACTGGATTTACGGGTATCATCACCAGAATCCTGATTTTAAAATTGGCAAAACTCAATTGCTTACAAATCAATTAGGGTATATACAGGTTGGTGAACATTATTTATTCAGTAAAGAAAAAATAGGTTGACCTAGCTAAAAAGGCCGGCGTGGGGCTGCATTTATCAGGCAATTGGAGCAGGGCAAGCAAACGCCAGGGGTAGATAAGGTAAACCACGTGCTCCAACTGTTTGGATATACACTACCGCCTATGGCTATAAGAATAACCAACCGCTATGAAATTCTCCTACAATATCTGAATAAGAATGTTCAGGTTTATCTTAAGAACAAAACAGAATTAGCCGGTTTTATTATCGAATCTATTACCGAAGGAATGGAGGTTAAAGCGTGGAAGTTTCTATCTGGCAGTAAT
>NZ_JAOQAH010000034.1 GCF_025963695.1 Segetibacter sp.
ACTTGCCGTGAACAATAACAGCAGACTTTTTTGTTTTAGCTATAGATGTTGCTATTTCAACCGCATCCTTCTTATTATCGGTGATAACGGTGAAAGTTTTAGAGCTCTGTGTTTTTACAACCCATCCGTTACCAAGAGGAATGACATGCTGTTCACCTTTTGGTGAAACTGCCAACTGTCCCATGGTTTTCTTTGCTGCTAATTTTTTAGGAGCTTTTTTAATAACCGTATTTTCTCTTGTTGATTTCACTTTGTAAATTTATAATAATTCTCTGATTATTTTTTTTGCTGATTTTATAAACCTTTCCGCATTTTCTTTCGATACTCTCTGAATTACGTACCTGTTTTCCGGATCCCAATTAACGATTGCTTCCCATTCAAATAACAGTGTAGCCTTTATTGTTAGTGCTGCACCTGAATAAGTAAGAAGCTTTTCCAAATCATGGTTTTTAATTTCCTTTAATTGATTTGCCGGTAGGCGACGGAGTGCCTACACTATTCCAATGGGAAATATAATAAGCCAGTTCTGCCCGAGTTTCAGGAAAGCCATTAAAGAAGTTAAGTGTGCTACAAATCTTTCTTTTTAGTGCAAATTCAACCGCATATCCCATTAAGTAAACTGCAGAACTATTTCTATTATTAGATAAAAGTGTTTGCGCATCTTTTGTCTTTTGAGTTATTAAATGTTGAAACGTTGCAACAGGTATCATTCACTTAAAAATAATTAATTGATTGATTAATTCATATCCTGAAAGGCTACAAGTAAACATGAGGTAAGTGCAGGCCGAAATGATGGAGGATGTGAACCATCGTTAGAGTAAAAAATCCGAATAGTCGTTGTGTTGTTTGTCAGACACCCTCGTCAAATTGTTGTTCCTCGTATCATTTACTGCTGGAGTTGCATGGGGAACACTACGTGGAGTGGGCAAGTGTGATAATAGATGGATAGTATTTGATAATAATTATTGAGCCGGCTGTTGTGGTGCTATTAAACATTGTTGTGTCACTCACTTGTACTTTTAGTAGTTGTTTCGGCAAAAGTGAAAAGTAACAACTACCCCCTCTATTGTATGTCAGCTCAACTATAGCTGGAAATAAAAACTCGACTACAGCTGGTAATTTTCAACGGAAGTTGAAGTTATAAATTGACGTTAGAAGGTAGACCAGAAATAGGTTTTCAAAATACAGGATACAAAATGCCATATCATTTCGTCTTGGTAATTGTCCTGTGGAACGCTACGGAGAGCAGGGGTCAAAAAGATCAACGCTGATATAAACACCCCAAGGCAATACAGGATTTAAAATTGGGTAAACTGCGATGGACCGTTACCTATTGTAATCATTGCTGCTCTTTTCTTTGCCTATTGCAACGCTTTTAATCTCCTTTCGGAAGTATACCAGTAGCATCTGATAAGTGAAACGAACTAGCAATTAAATCAAAGACGGCATACATATTCAGAATAAAAAGTGTAAGTCTCATTGATTTCAAGAATAAATCGTTCTCAAAAAACTTCCCCATATCTCGCTCCCGGCCTTTTCGCTCATTCGGATGTAGCCGCGCAGTTATTCCTCTAATTCCGTTATCTGTAATTCTTCCCACGGGGTGCTTCCATCTTTTTGCCTACTAAAAATATATTTTGCAGACCCGGTTAAGATTATTTCAGCGGTGGTAAAAATTTTACACCCTTGTAGTAAATGTCCGCCGATTGTTTTTCCGGTAGTGTCGCTAATACTGATATGAAGATGAGATCCGTTTTGCGACAATGTACCAGTAAGGCTAACAATTTCAAAATGTCCCCTGCCTCTCGTACCCGCGTTTGCATTTGCAAATCTTATATTATAATCAGTAAGACTACCTACACACGCAACCACCCACCCTGCCTGAATTTTATGCTCGTTTACATATGTTTCAATATTCTCCCTCAAATCCTGCCCCGGTAAAAGTCGTAATGCGTATGACTGATCGCTTTGGTTTTGCATAGCCGTTCGTTTTTCTAATGAGGAAAAATAGTGATATTAAAACCAGAAAGTAAACCTTCGTTTCATAACTGTTTTACCAATTCATCCATTCACTCAAAAAACGCTGTCATAATGAGTGAGTGTTTCATCTGGTTGATCACCCTAAACCATCCTCTCTTTACCTCCTTAAAGCCCCTGGCTAGATCTCGGACTGTGGCAACTAAAAGGTTGACCCGTTTTTCTTATCTTTCTTTTTCAAATTCTATCAATGAAAAGAATTGTTTTATTAGCAGCATTTGTGGGTCTCTGTTTTTCGTTAGTAGCGCAGCAAACGATGACACCAGAACTGCTTTGGAAATTAGGAAGGGTTTCAGGTGTGGGTATTACAAAAGATAACGCTAATGTAGTTTTTACCGTAAGTACTCCTAATGCCGAATTGAATAAAAGCAGTAAGAAAACTTTCTTAATTCCAATGACCGGTGGAGCTGCAAAAGAAATTGCTGACAGCAATGATTACATTAAAAATGACCATATTTCGCCAAATGGAAAATTCTTACTGCTGGCAGATGATGTAAAAGTTAAGAACGTATTTGCTAAAGATTTTTATCCGGAGCTTTCAAAATCAAGTGCTCATATCTACGACCAGTTGAATTACCGCCATTGGGACGAATGGGAAGATGGCGCGTTCAGCCACATATTTGTGCAACCTATTGGTAAGGCCGGCGAACGTAAAGATATTATGGCTGGCCAGCCTTACGACTCGCCGCAAAAACCATATGGAGGAGACGAAGATTTTATTTGGTCTCCCGATGGAAACATTGTTTATGTAACTAAGCCTAAGTCAGGAACTGCTTATGCCGTCAGCACTAACACAGATATTTTCTCTTACAATCTAACAACCGGAACTACCCTTAACCTAACCCAGGGAATGATGGGTTATGACCAGGCGCCTGCTTTCTCTCCCAAGGGGCAATTGGCATGGCTGAGCATGAAGCGCGAAGGTTATGAAGCCGACAAACAAGACCTGATCGTAAACACCGGAACCAGTAAAATAAACCTGACACAACACTGGGATGGAAGTGTAGATGCCTTTAAGTGGAGCGCCGATGGCCGCAACATTTATTTCAATGCAGCAGTAGATGGAACGTTACAATTGTTTGTGGTCAACTATCCGGGCTTGACAATGAAAGTGCCTGAGGTAAAGCAAATTACTCATGGAGACTTCGACATAAGTGGCCTGGTAGCACAAGCAGGCAATACCATGGTGGTAACAAGAACCGATATGAACCACGCGGCCGAACTGTATACTGTAGATCTTACGACCGGTGCTTTAAAACAATTAACACACGTAAACGATGAAGTATATAGCAAATTAGCAACAGGTAAATTTGAGCGCAGATACGTGACTACAACCGACAATAAAAAAATGTTGGTATGGATGATGTTTCCACCAAATTTTGATCCATCGAAAAAGTATCCCACGCTTTTATATTGCCAGGGCGGGCCTCAGTCGCCCCTGACACAATTCTATTCTTTTCGATGGAACCTTCAGTTAATGGCAGCAAATGGATACATCATTGTTGCACCTAATCGCCGCGGCATGTACGGCCATGGGCAGGAATGGAACGAAGCCATTAGCAAAGACTGGGGTGGCCAGGTGATGAAAGATTACCTTTCTGCAATGGATGACGCGAGCAAGGAACCCTATGTTGACAAAGCGAGGCTGGGCTGTGTTGGCGCCAGTTACGGCGGTTATTCTGTGTTTTATCTTGCAGGCATTCATAACAACCGGTTCAAAACATTTATATCTCACGACGGCGTTTTCGATCTTAAAAGTATGAGTGGCACTACCGAAGAGTTGTGGTTTACCAATTGGGAAAACGGCGGTTATTATTGGGACAAAAATAATAGGGCGGCTCAAAAAAGCTTTAACCAATTTAACCCGATAGATAATGTTGCAAAGTGGAACACCCCTATTTTTATTATCCAGGGGGGCAAAGATTTCCGGGTACCGATTGAGCAAGGTTTACAGGCGTTCCAGGCCGCTCAGTTACGCGGCATTAAAAGCAAATTACTTTACCTACCCGACGAAAATCATTGGGTGCTGAAGCCACAAAACGCACTTGTTTGGCAACGCGAGTTTTATAAATGGTTAAAAGAGACTTTGTAACTTTATAAAGAGGAAGAGTGCTACTACTACGTACAGCACTCTTCCTTCTGCTTTAATTTTTTTGTGGGATACCAGCGGTTAATCCATATGTACCTTTTGTTGCGTCGCACTCTTGTACTTTTAAACTATAGGCGAAAGGGGGGCAGTTAACAGACTCTTGAAAAGGTGTTACAAATACCGCTATAACTGCGAAGTACTTTCTAAGGTACCAGGCAACCTTCTTAAAAAGTATAAATGAAAACCGAATATTTCTTCTTCGGAAGTGTGGTAAATTTCAAAGCCATGTTTTCGGTAAAAAGCGACATTGCTATCTTCTGAAGTCTCCAGGTAAATGCCCATATTCTCGTTATTGCTTTTGTCAATAATCTCCTTCAACATTTTTGCACCTATACCTCTACCCTGCTGTGCTTTATCTACTGCTATAAACCAGATGTAAATAAATTCCTCATCTTGCGGATGAAAAGACTTAATGTACTCCTCGCGTCGCAAAGCTTTGGCTATACCTTCTACACCTGTCACTTGCAAAACAAAACGTGCTGTCAGGTAAGCTTCTTCCAAAAAAGGCAACTTGTCATCTGACATGCTGCTGATAATCACGCCGTTCTCATCTTCATTCAGGTAAACCTGCTCTAAGTCTATACAGGCGTCAAAAGAATAATCGATTAAATGCCTGATTCTTTGTTTTCGTTCAGAATCCTGCTTTACTATCCAGTTAACACTCTTGTTCTTGTCAACACATTCGGCTAACAGTTGTATCACTCTTTCCTTATGTGCTTTACCTGCTTTAATCATAACAAGCCATTATCGTTATTTTCCAGTTTCTGCAAGGTCAAAGCTACGTTGCCTAAACAAGGTTTTAAGCATCGCGCTTATCATCGATTACTAACTACTAACCGCCTGATTTTCCTCAACCTGCTTTCCAGGCATTACTTTTTTAAGAAGCGGAAGAACTTCTGCTTGTGTTTGAATGTTGTAATGAGCAGCAGTTGCTCCGTTTCCAACTTTTATCGTGTACGCTTTACCTTCCAGCGCTTTAAACATATCCTCATCTGTAGTATCATCGCCGATACACAGAGTAAAATCAGGCATAAACTTATCAATCACTTTAAGAGCAGTGACGCCTTTATCCATTCCTGTTAATCTTACCTCTATAACCTTATTGCCGTCAACTACCTGCACCGGGCTGTTAGTTGTTAATTGCGACAGGTTATTTACAAGTTCTCTCGATCTAATAAATCCTAAACCAGGATGAGTGTTACGATAATGCCAGGATAAAGAGCTCTGTTTTTCTTCCAGGAACGAGCCTGCACATCTCCGTACATAACTCTCCAACATGGGCCTAATTTCATCTTTCCAGCTATTTGAAGCCATACTTTGCAATTTCCATTCACCTCCTTTGTAACGCATGGCCGACCCATGCTCCGCAATAAAGTTCAGTTGTAAATGGCCCAGCCACTTTTGCAGGGTATCTGCATCTCGTCCGCTAATAATGACTACTTCGTTTTTTGCATCTGTAGAAAGTTGTTTTAAAAAATCAAGTACCTCTGGTGTCGGAGCAGCCTCAGAAGGAGTTTTCTTTAAGGGAGCCAGGGTGCCGTCATAGTCCAACAGAATACATCTTTTCTGTGCCTTTTTATAATCCTGTCTCAGTTTTTCAACCGCGCTCCGGTCTACCTGTTTTACTTTCAGGTGGCTTTGCTCTTTTTTTATTTTAGATAACTGGTCCAAAAAATCATTGACCCATTGCACCACGTTATAATCAGAAAGCCGCTTTTGCATTGCCTGCATCCTTTGCTTTTGATCTTCTAACGGCATCTTCAGCGCGCTGTTGATGGTGTCAGCCATCTCCTCCGCATCAGTAGGATTAACATGACAGGCTTCGTTCAGTTCACTTGCGGCACCTGTCAATTCACTTAAGATCAACACGCCCCCGTTTTTGCAACTTGCCACGTATTCTTTGGCAACCAGGTTCATTCCATCCCTTAGCGGAGTTATTAAAGCAACGTTCGCTGCTACGTATAATCCGCACAACTCATCAAACGGCAGGTGATTATAGCGGTAAAGAATGGGCTGCCAGTGTATAGTTGAATATTTACCATTAATAGTACTCACCATTTCTTCGATTGTTCTTTTTCTTTCTACATAAGTTGGTATACTATCTCTTGATGGAATGATGTTTAAGACGAAAACAATTTTCTCGCGCCATTCGGGATACTTGACAAGAAAGTTTTCAAAACCCTGCAAACGATATGTAAGCCCTTTAGTATAATCCAACCGATCGACCGAGAAGATGATTTTTTTACCTGCAAAGCCTTCGAGAAGTTCGTCTTTGTATGCAATCACCTCTTTACTTTCCGAAGCATTTTTAAACTTGTTGAAGTCAATGCCAATCGGAAAAAGATCAGCTCTTATTAAACGATTATAGTAGGTGAGCGTGTTATAATGATTATCGAGGCTTAAAATCATTTTAGCAGAATTGATAAAATACTGTGCGTAGTCATATGTATGAAAGCCAACCAGGTCTGCCCCTAATAATCCCTGGATAATCATGGTCTTCCACTCTCGTGGAATAAGGCGGAAAATTTCGTAAGTAGGAAACGGGATGTGAAGAAAAAAACCAATAGTCGCTTCGGGGTTCCCCTTTCTGAGCATTTGGGGAAGGATCATTAGCTGGTAATCGTGTACCCAAATAACGTCGTCCGGTTTCATGATCTCAATTATCCTGTCGGCAAACAACCTGTTCACCTTGTAATAGGCTTCAAATTCATGTTTCTTATATTCTGTAAGCGAAGGAAAATAATGAAATAAAGGCCAGATCGTAGAATTCGAAAATCCGTTATAATAGTCTGAGTAGACCGCTTTATCTATGAAAATGGGTTCAATAGAAAAATCGGCGCCTTGCAAACTTTCCTTATTCCCGTTCCAATCGTCTTCCGAAAAATCGCAACTTCCTACCCATATCTTTTCGTCGAAGTCACTTTCTTTGTTGCCTGTCTGCTCAAAATAGCCTTTCAATGCCGACACAAGGCCACCCGAACTCTGTCTTATTTGTACCTGATCTCCGCTCGTATCTAAAGAAAATGGTAACCTGTTTGAAATAATCACTAATCTGCTCATACACTTCCCTGTTAAATATTCTTTGAGAAAAAGTTTCAAAAATTAAGCCACCAGAATATAGACTACGTTCAAAAAGGGCGTTTGCCACTATTGAAATACAATGAAAAAAACATGATAAAAGTTAACTATTGGTGTTTTTAGAATTTGCCGCGCAAAGCACCTAAAGCAGTTTTAAAAAACGTTAGGGACGAAAAAAATGTACAAGTGTGCGACGCAACCAATGACACCCCGAAGAACCTAAGCCGGAACCAAAATTTATATTGAGCAATATTAACGCGAAGGCGTGAAAACAAAGATTTTACTGAATGCATCATTACAATATGAAAAAAGCAGGCGACAATTGCATTGCTACTGAGACAGCAATGCCCTGAGCTTTGTATGCTTAACGTTTTTGTAAAAGCACAGCTAATAAAAAGAACTTTATCTTTTATTAGACATAATTGGTGAAATTCGCACACTATTTAAGTGAACGACAGTATGGTAAATAAAAGATTGCATGTTTGGCTTCCGTTATTGTTTTCGATAATTATGGTTATCGGAATGGTGGTCGGATACAAATTGCACGAGAATTCGGGAGTGAAGAACTTCTTTACAATTAGTAATAAAAGTCCGATGCAGGAAGTATTGGACCTGATCAGGTTAAGGTATGTTGACAAAGTTGCTGTTGATTCTCTTGGCGACCGTGCTATTAATGGCCTGCTTCACCAGCTTGATCCACATTCTGTGTTTATTCCCGCAAGCGATATTGAATACATAAACGATGATTTAAGAGGCAATTTCAGCGGCATTGGTATAGAATTTCAATTGTTTGCTGATACGGTGAATGTTATAAACGTGCTACCCGGCGGACCTTCTGCAAAGGCAGGTTTGATGGTGGGAGATAAATTTATAAAAGTTAATGACAGCATTGATATTGCCGGTAAACATTTGCAGGCAAATGATATAAGGAAATTGTTACGGGGCGAAAGTGGAAGCCCGGTGAAGTTGACAGTAATGCGTAACCGCCAACTGGTACCGATAACCGTTAACAGGGGCACTATCGCCGTTCCTTCTGTTGACGCGGCCTATATGATTACGCCTAACACCGGGTTTATTCATATAAACAAATTTGCCGAAACCACGTATCCTGAATTTATGCAGGTGCTTGAAAAATTGAAGGCGCAGAATATGCAAAAACTCATACTTGACCTTCGTGGGAATGGTGGGGGTTTACTTAGCCAGGCGGTAAACATAGCAGATGAATTTTTAGACGAAGACAAGCTGATCGTGTACACCAAAGGAAGTCACGTTCCGAAAAACGAGTACAGATGCAAGCGGCCTGGTTTATTTGAAAAGGGCGATTTGGTTTTATTGGTGGATGAAGGCTCTGCAAGTGCCAGTGAAGTATTAAGCGGTGCGTTGCAGGATTGGGACAGGGCAACAATAGTTGGCAGACGAACTTTTGGCAAGGGGCTGGTGCAGGAGCAGTTTGAACTGAATGACGGATCTGCGTTGCGGCTTACAGTTGCCCGCTATTATTCTCCCCTGGGAAGAAACATTCAGAAATCTTACAAAGAAGGATATGATAAATATGAAGGAGAGGTAACGCAACGTTTTCAAAACGGCGAGGTTTTAAAAGGTGATACAACAAAGAGATCGGGTCCGGCATTTAAGACACCTAAAGGAAGAATTGTATATGGAGGTGGAGCCATTACCCCAGACATTTATGTTCCTTTTGATACCGCCAGCATGGGGAAAGAAGTGATGAAGCTTTATTTAAAAGGAACCCTGAGCAATTTTATTTATACTTATTTTATTGAACATAAAAATGAGTTTGAGCAGTATAAAAAGACGACCGACCTTTCTGCGCGCTTTAAGGCAGGCGAGCCGGAATGGAATGCGCTGAAAGCTTTCGCTGTAAAAGACTCTGTTGATCTTACAAAAGCGTCTGTTAAAGACAAAGCCTACATCATAAAAAGAATTCCTGCCCTTATTGCCCGCCAAATGTGGAGGTACGAAGGTTATTACGAGATAATGAATCAAACAGATGAATTTGTACAAAAGGCTTTGCTAGTGTTTAAGTAAAGCGGGTATCTAAGGCGGTCTAAATGTGGTACTATTTTTATAACTTTTTAGAAAGACTTATAAAAAGACACAAGATGAAGAACTATCAATTTTCCACCGCTTTTGTGACCTTGTACCTGATCGTATATACTATGATGCTGCGGTTGGAAGTATCTCTGAATGTTTCACTATTTATGTTCTCGATTTCTCCATTGCTGGTAATATGGATGGCTTACACTATTCTGAAATATGGGCGGTACAATGGAAGAGAATTAAACGAAAACGAAGAGTATGGATACCAGGATAAAGCGACTAATTCATAGGAGAAATTTTTTTACACTAGGAGGCAAAGACAGCAAAGCCGGAAAGTTTTTCATTTTGAACCATGGATCGGGTTCTACGCCTTAGTACCTTAAATTCCTGACCTTATCCATATTAATAAACACAATCTTTCCCTTATTAATATCAATCAAACCTTCGGCCTTAAAATCGCTGATGGTACGATTTAGTGACTCGGTGGCTGTTCCTATGTATTGAGCTATCTCCTCCCTCGAAATTTCTATTGGCTTGCATGTATCTGTTACCTGAAACTTGTCAACAATATCCACCAAAGCTTTTGCAACCCTTTTTCGTAACGAACTATAGGCGAGGTTCAGTAAACGCTCTTCTTTCTCCTTCACGTTTTGCGTAATAATGTGGATGAATTTTGCTGCAATTGTAATATCGCTGTATATCATTTGCAAAAATTCCTCTTTGGGTATTTGTAAAACCTCAGCCTCTTCTAACACAATTGCAGTGTCCTCGTACATTGAGTCTTCGATCAATGCAGTATAACCAAAAAATGCCCCTTCGTTGTACAGGTTTGTGATGTATTCCTTTCCATCCTCATGCACTTTTACGCATTTTACTTTGCCCTTGTTTAAAAAGTATAAGTACCGTGGACGCTTCCCTTCGTGATAGATGGTTAATTTCTTCTCAAAAGAATACATGTCGTATTTTTCCGATAATTGCTTCAGCAATCCCGAAGCTTTTACATCCTTTATAAACTCGGTCAATCCTGAAACTGTTGATGGATATTTCTGCTCCAATAATTCAAGCCTTTTCAGCCTTGCTTCCACCGCACTTAATAACTCACTATCGTCAAAAGGTTTTGTGATATAGTCATCCGCACCCATTTCCATTCCCTTTCTAAAATCACTCCTTTCTGTTTTAGCAGTAAGAAAAATGAACGGAGTATTTTCTGTTGCGGGGTTTTTCCTCAACAAATGCAATACTCCATAGCCATCTAATTCCGGCATCATAATGTCGCAAATAATAACGGCCGGCTTTTCGCGTAATGCGATTTCAACTCCACGTTTTCCATTTTCTGCAGTAAGGGTTTTATACCCTGCCAACTCAAGTATTTCTGCGGTGTTCTCTCTTATTTCGTTGTTGTCCTCAATTACCAATATTGTCTTTGCCATTAGTTGTTAAGTTGATGGGTATGGTTACAGTAATTGTGCTTCCCTTTAATAATTCACTATCTAATTCTACTCTTCCTTTCAGTAAGTCAATATACCGCTTTACTATGTGTAACCCCAGCCCCGTTCCCTGTATGTTGACTGCATTCGCCCCGCGGAAGAAACTTGAGAAAAGATGCTGTTGATCTTCTTTAGATATACCAATTCCTTTGTCCTGCACTTCTATTCGGGCAAACTCACTGTCTACCTTACTGGCCACCGCTATATTGCTATTCTCAGGAGAAAATTTGATAGCATTGGATACCAGGTTAAGTAAAATGTTTTTCAATAACTTTTTATCCGAATTAATTACTGCTTCACCATGGTGGTTATAAACAATGTTTTGCCCACTTTTTAAAAGCCCTCTTACCTCATCTATCGTTTCATCAATAAAGTCATTCAAAGCAAAAGGACCGGGAGCAGCGGTTATTTTTCCTTCATCTAATCTTCCCAGTGAAAGAAAATCTTCCAGTATGTCATTTAGATTTTTAACTGCTTCTTTTATGCGGCCAATGTGTTTGTCGCGTTTCTCCTGGTCTTCGCCTTTCGTATACCGCGCCAGTAATGAAGCGGAAGACAGTACTGTACTTAGGGGTGTTCTAAACTCATGCGAAGCCATAGAAACGAAACGGCCTTTTATTTCGTTAAGCTGCCTTTCTTTGTCTAAAGCTTCACTCAACTCGCGCTGCGATACCTCAAGCTTTTTCAACGCTTCTTTCAAAATCAACGTTCTCTCTTCCACCTTCATCTCAAGGTCAGCATTTAGTGTTCTGATTTCATTAGAAACCTTTTCAAGTTCGTGCTGCTGCACCCGCATGCTTTCCTCTATCACCTTTCTATGCGTGATGTCTACGATAAATGCAATTACAAATCTTTGTTCGCCTCTATAGTAGTAACTCAAACTTACCTCAACCGGAAATTTTTGACCGTTCTTTTTTTGGGCATACAAGTCTCTTCCCGACCCCATTGAGCGGTGTTGCGGTTGCTGGTAAAATGTCTCACGTAGTTTACTATGGTGTTCCCTTATTTTTTGCGGAAGCAGAACTTCTACATTATGGCCAATCATCTCATTCACATGGTAGCCAAACATTTTTTCAGTGGCAGGATTTGCAAGGATAATTTGCCCGATTTGATTAGTTAGAATGATACCTTCGGTTGCATTTTCATACAGGGCGGCCATGTGCGTCTTTTCAACATTCATGTGCTGGTTTTGCCGCTTCATGTACAACACCAACAGTGTGGTAAAGAGTATCAGGAAAATAACCAGCAAATACTCAATGAGCATTTTTGTGGTTATATCGCCTTTTGAAAGAAGCATAACGAAAACAACTACGGCTACGCTAACCCCTGCAGCAACTATTGTTGATCGAAAGTCACTCACAAAAACGGACAGAAAAATCACAACGAGTAATCCACTGAGGGTAATGGTATAACCTGGCAAAATATAAAACATCACTATTGTAAAGACAAAGGCGATGGCGGCATAAACGGTTGCCTGCTTATTATTCAGTTTAACGAGTCCTTTCAATAGCTACAACAATTTATCATTTGGAGATGGAGGGGCGAAATTACTCAATAGCTTTACCAAAAATCGCCTTGTATCAAGATGAATTACCTGGTTTTAAAAACAAATTGAAAGCGCTACAATATTCCCGATAAATAATGGGAAGGTTTTATCTGTTTTATAAACCAGTTGAATAATGATGCTTTCGTCGTGACTGAACCAGCTAAAAGTATGTGGGGGGAGAATGCTATCACTAACCACACAAGCGACTGCAGCCGCTGCCCGCATGAAGTTCACCTTTGTCCTTATGCCGTCTTTGCCCACCCTAAAAAAATGGCCCTCCTTGCAGAAAAAAAGATTTGAGTTACTCTAATATTTTGGTTAAGGCTTTTTCGGGCATTTCAAGAAATTTATTATAGTCTTCCAGGTATTCCAATGGTGTGGTTTTCCATTCTGTTACCCTGGTAACATTGTGACGAACGCATTGGTAAACGAAATCGTAGAGGATGTTAACTATAGCAGGATTCGGTATTTTAGCGCCATTAGCGGCAACAAAAAAAGCGCCTCGTTTCCCGGTTTTTTCATCTCTGGCAATTTCAAGCATTGCATAATAAACGGGCAGCCGGGCAGTTTTAACGCGGTCAACAATTTCAGGAGATCCTGATACAGCTTTTTCGGCCTCGTCAAATAGTTTGTTATAAACAGTTATAAGCGAGTCGGAAAGAAAGAGTTCTTTTTCTAAAACTGGTTTTCCAAAGATTGACATTTTATACCCAGATCGTTCCATATTATGGTCATGTAACAGGTCTATATATTTCCTGACCTGTTTTGATGCCTTGCCATAATAACCGGTCAGGAAATCATTCATTACTTCGTCTACGTTCACATTAGCATCCCAAAGTAATTTATCAATAAGGTAAGCTCTCAGTTCTGCAAGTTCGCCCCCGATCTCGCGGTTACCTTGTTCAAACACCGCTGATACCCTGTTGGTGCTCATAAATTGCAGGTTAGGCTGTAAGATGCGAAGGTTGGGAAAAGGAGCAAAAAGATTTGAAAAGCGGATCACATAATCCCAGATAATGATGTTGTTGGTTAACCTGCCCCACCCTTTAAGGTCGCTGCTAAAAGAGGTATCGCCTTTTTCCATCGTAGTATTACGGGCACTTTCAATACTGCACAACATAATATTTACATTCTTAGCCGGAACAATCCCTTTAGGAGGTACACGGCTGTATTGGTAGGCGAGTGTAGAGATGATCTTTTCAGGAAACCGCTGAGCCACTTTATTTACAAAAGTTAATATTGACCCCATACCAAGCGCAGGATACTTTGAGCCGTGCGTAGAATACATTTTCTGCTCGGGAGTAAAGGCAGCATACTTGTTATCTAATGCAGCACAATTATCGCAGCGGCAATAATTTACATTATCATTCTGACTTACCGACCAATAAACAGCTTCCGGATTTTTCTTGATAGCCGCCTGCAGGTTTTTACAAACGATCTCCAAAACATCAGGATTACTCAGGCAAAGTTGCGCCTCTGGTTGTACGCCTGCTCCATCCCATGATGGTACAGTACCCGCATGGCGCTTGCCATCATAAAAACTAAAATACTCAGGATGATCCTGCCCATAGTCTTTGGGACTTAGCAGCGTTTCAAAAGTGTGAACCCAATATCCCCACTCACTTTTGCCCGGACCAACATGTGAGTCCAATTTGTGCCAAAGCTGATATTCCGGGTCAGTTGCGTCCCTGTAAAAGTTTTCGCGGTAGCTAAAAGCCGGCAACTGCATATCGTTGATCGCACCTAAAACAATGGTTTTCTTTTTAGGCACATAAGTGACAGCCGCTGAATATTTTCGACAGCCTAAATACTTTTCAAGGAATGTATAAACACTATAGATAACACCCTTATCTGAACCTCCGGTAAGAATAAGACTTTTGCCGGTATTTTTAATAAACACGCCATCTTTACCCAGTTTGTCTTTGGGCACACCCTTCAATTCGGGCCTGTTTACGTTGCCTATCAAAATTTCACCCCTTTGCTGCTTTATATTGTCGGCTTCGACCGGCAAAAAAGCTCCTGAAATTCTTTGAATATAATCCTGCAAAACCTTCGCAGCCTGTATCTCTGTAACAGTAGCTTTTTGTGGTATGACAATCCTGCTTTTCGAAGCCCCCATTGCTACCAGCGTAAGTTGTTGAGCTTGGGCTGAAGTAACAATTAAAAGAAGAAAGGCGGGAATTACGAGGGAAAGGAGTTTTTTCATATTACAAGCGATCTTTTCAGACCTTTAAATTACAGAATGAGGTGCAGATAATTTTAGAATTAATAAAACATCTGCAGTCTCTGTCTATTATAATTTGGCTCGTATAAAAATGTCCGATGTTTTTGGGGCCACGCTTTTTGGAGTTCTATTTAACATCGTTGCGTCGCACACTCAAACAGTTTTTTAGAAATTCAGCAATACAAAAACCTGCTTGCGCGCAGCACATTATTCTTTATTACGCGAATAATTATTGGTCTCGCAAAACCAATTCCTCCATGTATGAGAAGCTTTCATCTGTTCGGGCCTGAGTTGTTTTAACTCCATCTAATAGTTCGTCTCACGCTGCGGATCCACTCATTTTTAAACCCAAAACCTCCATTAAACCTTTTTCCTAATGACAGTCATTAGAAGGTTTTCCACCAAAACCCTTGCGGTTGTTTATTTCTTTTGCATAACGGTTAAGTTGAAGTTAGAAATTAGTCGTAAGAATTTCTTACGCGATGTTGAACCTTAAAATAGAGTTTACAGATAAGGAAAAACAGCATTGGGTGGTGTAACCATACTTCAGAAAACGATGGAGCAAATGTCATTTGCAGAAGTGCTAAAGAACGCTCCTTTGGCTGTTTACGGGTCAAACAGAGGTTGTGATCCCGTTCAGCACAACACTCAATTTATCATATCAATCTGGTTGGTGCTAGCAGGTATGAGCATCTTGAAGTCACCCTTTTTGATGGTGTCATACAGCAGATGTTTGGATTTGAAATCCATCGCGGTCGTCGGGCTTTTGTCCGTTATTTTCAAAAGTTTTCAATGGAAGACAATGCTGAAGTCTTCAGCTATTGGTATAAGTGGTTCTTTGGCAACCTGGCCTTTATCAACTTCACACTTGATCTGGAAATAAGACCATCGGCCTTCTCAGAACCGATACCGGCTTTTTATTCCCGGAAGATCTTTGAATTGCTTGAACACTTTGCTGCTCCTATATCCTACATCATTCGTATGATGAAGATGATGAAATCATAACCGGGCACAGACATAGTTGCTACATCCCTAACCTGGCTTCACCACCGGCAGAAATATGGCGGCTCTACAGAAACAGAGCCACTGGTGAAAACAGAATAAAAGAATTAAAATATGACTATGCCTTAGATAAGATTAATCAGCAAAGCTTTGATGCAACAGAAACAACATTAAACTTTATAATGATAGCCTTTAACCTGATGAGTTTATTTAAGCAGGTAGTGTAAAAGACAAAATAAGACCAACTTTAGAAAACATCAGGTATAGTTTCCTGGGCATAGGTTCTAATATAACAAAAACGGCAGAGACAGGATACTCAAGATGCCTCTGAACATAAAACGACGAGGCTGGATTCCTAAACTCTTGGAAAATGCAGGAGGCACTGAACCTCCTTTTATCAACATCCCAAAAGAGTAAACTGCTTTCTAATGAATATTCCGGGTTAAATTGGTGAAACTTGTAACTGCGTGTATTTTCTTATTATAAGTTCCTTAATATTGCGCTGCTTTTACGATGCCAAAACGATTTTTCATATGATTATTATGTGCTTGCTTCCCGAACACTCAATACAAAAAACGTGTTCGTCTGTTTTAAATCTTTTTTCAATCGACATTAAAACAACTAGTAAATAACAGGTTGTTCTATTTAGTCGACTAATAAATCTTCATTCTATTTCCCCGGTTTGTCATGTTTCTTATTAAGTAATTTTTCACTCTCAATAAAACTGTAATCAATAATGTTTAAACGATTAATTGCCATCGTTTTGCCTTTGTTCCTCCTGGCAACTTCGACTTATGCCCAGGACAAGCAAGTTGCCGGAAAGGTAACGGATAGTGCAGGAGCGCCTGTTGTAAGCGCCTCTATAGTAGTAAAGGGTGCCAGGAAAGGTACCCAGACATCAAATGATGGTTCATTTTCGCTGAGTGTTCCAGCAAGTGCAACCAAACTGGTTGTTTCTTCACTGAACTTTCAAAATCAGGAAGTTCCTATTGGTAATGGAGTTGTGAACGTGACTTTAAAGGCCAGCGCTCTTTCGCTTGAAGCGGTAACAGTGGTATCAGTAGGTTATGGCACGCTTAATAAGAGGGAGGTTACCAGCGCAATTACGCACCTTTCATCAAAAGACCTTTTGTCATTTGGTGGAAACTCGCCACTTACTGCAATACAAGGTAAGGTGGCAGGACTAAGTGTTGTAAATACTGCGCAGGCAGATCCAAATTCAAGTCCCAGTCTTCAACTTCGTGGGGTTTCTTCACGCAGTGCTGGTCTTGGACCTTTATATGTCATCAATGGAATTCCTGGTGGAAACGTTGATAACCTTAATCCAAATGACATCGAATCAATCGACGTGCTAAAAGGTGGTGCTGCCTCAGCTATTTATGGTACCCGTGGAAGCAATGGTGTTATCCTTATTACAACAAAAAAAGGTACCAGCGTATCGCAGGCTATTTATAATAGCTATGCTGCTTTTGATATGCCGGTTAATCGCCTGAAAGTTCTTACCCGGGACGAATTTGTGCAACGAAAACGCGGAGTAGACTTTGGTGGAAACACCGATTGGTTTAAAGCTGTTAGCCGAGATTACGCTTTTCAGCACAAACAAACTCTTCAATTTTCCGGTGGTAACGCAAGGAACAATTACTTGGTTTCATTCGACTACAGAAATGCAAATGGTCTCGATCTAAGGTCTTCAAAGGAAGAATATGGAGCACGTCTTAACCTGAACCATACTTCTGCCAACAACCTGTATTCAGTAGGTGTTACCATTGCCCCAAGGTATTTCAAGTCGAACAACGCAAGTTATAATGCTTTCAACCAGACGCTTACGTTAAACCCAACTCTCAGGGTAGAGGATTCGACAAATCCTAATAAGTATAATTTTATAAATACAGGATTCTCTGGTTCCTATAACCCTGTGGAAGAGTTGAACACTGTATTAAGCGGAACAGAAGGAAAGTATCTTGATTGGAACGCTTTCTTTAAACTGAACATTCTTAGAAATCTGTATACCCAATTTTCTTTAGGTCAGAATACTTCTGATTTCTTCGGTTTTGGTTTTACACCTTCCTATAACACCGGAGCTATTAACGGAAGTAACGGCCGAAATTCAGGTGGTAGAAACTACGATAAAAGAGATCAAAAGACACTTGAGTGGATTGGTAATTATTCCTTGGATCTTGGCAAACATTCTTTCAAGTTGTTGGGCGGCTACTCCTACTATTACTTCAACAATTCGGGAATGAATGCAAGTGGTCAAAACTTCACATCCGACGTGCTAACCTATAACAATATAGGGACTGGTACCTACAACCTTCCAATTCAAAACGGCGCTGTTGGAGATGTTACTTTTAGAAACGTCGGCTCTTATAAAAACGATTCGAAACTGATTGCTTTCTTTGGACGTGTTAACTACGATTTCGCGAAGAAGTATTATATGTCGGCTAGTCTTCGCCGCGAGGGTTCTTCGAAGTTTGGTTACGACAATAAGTGGGGTTATTTCCCGGCAGCATCTGTGGGATGGAGAATCTCTAATGAAGAATTCTTCCCTAAAATTTCATGGTTAAGCGATTTGAAACTTCGTGCTGATTATGGCGTTACGGGTAACCAGGATTTTGGAAGTTACCAGTCGCTTGACTTATATGGTCCATTTGGAACCTATACTTTCAATGGACTTTCTTACAGGGTTTGGGGGCCTCGTCAAAATACAAACTTTGACCTACGCTGGGAAAAGGCTTTGAACTTTAACGCTGGTCTTGACTTTGAAATCCTTAGAAACAGGATTTCGGGAAGTGTGAATTATTTTGTTCGTTCTAATAAAGATTTGCTGGGAAGCTACAACGTTCCTATTCCACCAAATGTACAGGGGACTACTTTCCTTAACGTAGGAACAATGAAGAACTCGGGTTTTGAACTGCAGTTGAATGGAGAAGTGATACAAAATAAGAATTTTAGTTACAATGTATCATTTGCAGGTGCTTCTAACGACAACAAATTCGTCTCATTTTCTAACGAAGCATATTTCGGACAAACTTTCTTAAACGTAGTAGGATTGCCTGCACCAGGAAGTCCCGGTACTGCTCAAAGACTTGAAGAAGGGCGCCGTATAGGTAGCTTCTTCATGTTGAAATCTGCAGGTGTCGATCCTACCGGTAGATTGTTGGTGTACAATAAAGATGGAAAAATCATTCCGGGTAACCAGGCTTCTGCAAACGATAAGCAATACGTGGGTAACGGTTTGCCTAAATTTACTGCCAGCCTTGGCAACACAATCACTGTCAAAAATTTCGACCTTGGTGTATTCTTCAGAAGTGCCTTTGGTTACAAAATATTCAACACCGTGGCGTTCTACACTGGTACTCCTGTAACACAAACAGGTGCTAATGTTCTCGCATCCGCTTACGATAATGGCGGAAAATATGCGGCCCTTACCAATGCTGCAACGTATTCAAGCTTGTCAGATTACTTTCTTGAAAAAGGTGATTTCATAAAGGTTGACAACGTGTCGTTGGGTTACAACTTCATGTCTCCTATTAAGAATATAAGCTCTGGCAGGTTGTATGTAACAGCAAGGAACCTATACACTTTTACAAATTTTACCGGTGGCGATCCTGAGACTATATCAGTTAATGGTTTATATCCGGGTATCAATAGTTCTTTATCCTACTATCCACCTACCCTGCAATTGCTGGTAGGTGTGCAACTCAAATTTTAATTATAATTTTAATTAAGCAATGAAAATTTTAAATAAATATAAAAGCGCAATAGTTGCCGCTGGTTTCACCATCTTGTTCCTTGGTGGATGTACGAAGCTTAACGAGACGCTATACGATAATATAAACTCGGCCAGTTTTCTTCAAACCAAAGATGACGTTATTCGTGATTTTTTAAGACCCTTTGAACATGGTTTCTGGTCAATTCAAGGCGGCGGTTTATTTTTCGCCCAGGAACTTCCAACGGATGAATTAATGACTCCTAATAGGGACGGCGATTGGTTTGACGGAGGTCTTTACCAGCGGGCTCATTACCATACATGGACAATTCAGGATAATTATACTTCGGATATGTGGAACGCTCTGTTCCAGGGAATTAGCCTTTCAACAAACTCATTACAGGATATCGAAGCAATTGATCCAGCCAGGTTTGGCCTTACCCCTGCAGAAAAGGCTGATTATATCGCCGAGTTGAAGACGCTTCGTGCCTGGTTTAATCTTCGTGCTTTTGATTTGTACAGGAATATTCCAATCGTTACAAAGATTAAGGGTGAAAGTTTAACCCCTCCACAATCCACTCCACAGGAAACTTTCAGCTTCATTGAAAAGGAACTGTTAGATGCGATACCCGGGTTACCTACACGTGAACAATTGGGAGTTAACGCAATTGGACGTTGGACAAAAGGTGCAGCTGCTTCTTTATTAGTGCGGTTATACCTTAATGCTAAAGTATACGTCGGGCAGGATAAATTTGCCGAATGCGCGGCCATGGCTCAGGATATCATTAATGGTAAATATGGTACCTACGCTTTAGAAACGAGGTGGGATGCGCCTTTTGATTATAATAATGCAAATTCCGGCGAAACAATATTCGGCTTCCCTAGTTCTATCGCTACACGATGGCATTATAGTGGTGACATGTATAACTGGATGGCACCGCACCAGGCCCACAATTTATTTGGTACCGCTGGCAACCGGAATACTCGTTTTGCGCTTCAGCCAGGCAGAGACGTAGACAGCGTGGAATATTCGTTTAATTTGGGAAAACCTTTTATAAAGTATCAAAGGTACCCGGACGATCTTCGCCTTAAAAAATACAAAAACCTGGGCAACAGCACCCGCGAAGGAATGTTCTTGTATGGATACCTGCCTTATTATAACAACCCCAACCAGTTTGTAAAAAGCAACCGGGGTTACACCATTTTTGCAAGGGATCAGGTGGGTTGGTTCAAAGCAACTCCTCCTGGTGAGCCTATCTCAGACAAGGTTTCTAACATGAACCATGCGGACGATAACTCGGGTGTTTGGCCGGCAAAATACCCTTTTTACCCTGTGACTGATGCTAATACGATGGCATCTGCTTATGCAGAAATAAGACTAGCTGAAATTTATTATTCTTTGGCTGAATGCAAATACCGGGCAGGCGATAAGGCTGGTGCTGCAGTACTTTTAAATGCAGTAAGAAAGCGTAATTATCCTGCAGGTTCTCCGAGCTTATACAATGTTAACGGAAGTCAGTTAACAGACCAGGAAATGCTTGACGAGTGGGGTCGCGAATTTTTAGCGGAAGGTCGTCGTCGTATCGATATGATTCGTTGGGGTGTTTTCAACAGTGGTACATGGTGGGACAAAACTCCTGATCCGGACAATCATACCCAAATTTATCCTATTGGTCAAAACGTCATAAACCTTTCACCTCAACTGAAACAAAATCCGGGTTATTAAGATCCGCGGTTATTGACGATTTGTATTGATGCGAATAATTCAGGTGACAAAACATTAAAATAACAAAAATGAAATCAAGTCTTAAAACAGCTGCGAACACAATAAAAGCAAGGGTGTCAACCTTTGTATTCTTAGTTTTTATTGCATTTCTGGCTGCATCTTGTAGCAAGGAATTAAAAGCAGGTGAACCCATATCTTTAATTTACGACAAGGCATATCTAATTGGAGATGCGAGTCCTGCCGGCTGGACAATCGCTAATGCAGTTCCGATGCTAAAAGGCACAGATCCTTATATTTTCACATGGACCGGTCCATTAAAAGCAGGTGAAATAAAATTTCCTACTGCTACTAGCTTTAGTTCCGACACCTTTGCTGCTGCTACCCAGGGCCAAACAATTACAAACAACAAAGCGCAGTTAAGTGCGAGTGGAAACCCGGATGTAAAGTGGAAGTTAGCAAGTACTGATGCCGGAACCTATAAGATCACATTGAACACACAAACGTTGACAGTAGACTTTCAGAAACAGTAACCAGGAGTAAACGCGGTTAGTTTTTTAGAGAAAAAACAAAAATGTTATCTAAAAGGGCGTTTCTGGGCTTATACTACTAGAGTTAACATAAAAAAGGAGGCTGTCTTATAACAAGAGACAGCCTCCTTTTTTTTATTTAACCCAAAACCTCCATTATACCAAAACCCTTGCTGTTGTTTATTTCTTTTGCATAACTGGTAAGTTGTATAATGCCTCATTGGTTATTGCGCCCTTACCCATGCTCCGGCGAAAAAGGCTGCTTCAAAACGGTTCCGTTACCTACCTCTCCTGAAGGTGTTTACGGGTTTCTGGCCGGTTAATGATTGTTGCGATACTAATTTTAATCTTTCCTATCACAGTTTGCGTTTTCATATCATGCTTTCATTGCATACACAATAATATTAACACCAAACTTGGTATTGTCTTCCGCAAGAAATCGTTTGTTTCTATAATCGTAATCCCACTCGCAACCATAATCTTTGTTGCTATATAAAATTGCCATGCGGCCGTTGATAGTTATAGCTTTGAGATAATCATGCACAAGATCATCTCCCCAGCCATTTAGTTCAAATCCGGTGGTAGGCGGACCTTTTTCGAAAGTAAAAAAGGAACTATAAATGTCATGGCTGTTAGGAATCTTTTTTAAAGCATCTGCTCCAAACAATGATCCCATTTGCGCTTCAAAAGATTTTGCGAACAGTCCATCTATGTCATGATTACAATCATCAACAAATACAAATCCTCCGTTCTGGACGTATTTTTTGAAGTTGTTTTTCTCTGCTGCATCAAACTGAACAAGCTTATGACCACTTAAGTAACAAAATGGAGATTCAAATATTTCACTCCCTGATAGATCAATTATCTTCTCCGTAGGATTTATTGGAATGGTAGTGTACTCGATCAAGGAATTCAAGATGTTTGAAGGCATGCGTTGATCAGTGTGCCAATCACCTGAACGATACCTTAACCTTGTGAACGTAAACTTTGATCTCAACATTTTCAATTTAATCTAACCCCGTTTTAAACCTTATTTTTATTTGTAGATGTGAATTTTCCTACCTATTGCTTGCTATATTTATTTTTTACAAATAACGGCTATTTCATTATCAATTTATAAACCGGCTGCTTTGGAAATTTCAGAAGAAACAGTACATACACTTTTAGCAAAACTCCCCCTATTAAAAAAGGAAATTCAGAAAGTAATTGTTGGACAAGACATAATTCTAGAAGAGATCCTGGTAGCAATGCTTGCAGGTGGACACTGTTTATTAGAGGGTGTTCCGGGCCTTGCAAAAACCTTAATGGTAAGAACACTAAGCCAGGCATTACATTTATCATTTAGGCGCATACAATTTACACCAGACTTAATGCCTACTGATATATTGGGTACTGAGATTTTGGAAGAAGATCATTCAACAGGCAAAAGGTTTTTTAAGTTCAACCAGGGTCCTCTGTTTGCAAATATTGTCCTGGCTGATGAAATAAACAGAACGCCTCCAAAAACACAGTCAGCACTTTTAGAAGCAATGCAGGAGTTTGAAGTTACTTATGGCGGAAAAACTTACCCGCTTGATCGTCCGTTTTTTATACTTGCTACACAGAACCCCATTGAACAGGCCGGCACATATCCCCTACCAGAGGCTCAGTTAGATCGTTTTCTATTGTACATAAAAATAGGTTATCCATCAGCACAGGAGGAAGCAAACATACTAAGCAATACAACAGGAAATAAAAAGGCTGTTATAGAACCGGTTTTAGGTGCAAATGAAATACAGCAACTACAATTAATGGTTCGTGACGTAAGTATTAATAATGACCTGGTGCAGTATGTAAGTTCATTAATTAGAGCCACAAGGCCCACTACAACATCAGTAAAATATGTTGATGAATGGGTAAGATGGGGCGCAGGACCACGTGCAGGTCAGGCTCTTATATTAACAGCCAAAGCAAGGGCTTTATTTAAAGGAAGATATGCTGTTATAATGGATGACTTACACGCCATGGCTTATCCTGTTTTACGTCATAGAATATTAATGAACTTTAAAGCCGATGCTGAAAATGTAACATCAGATAACGTAACAGAGCAATTGGTAAAAGCAGTTGAAAGACCGAAAGTGGTTTTAGGCAGATAGAAAATAGAATGTAGGAATTAGAAGACAGAAGATAGAATAGAAATCGGAAGACAAAACGAATCATCGAACTCAACCTACAATATATCGCTTGCAGCCTAACTTATAAACTCATAATTCTAAACATCATTGAGCACCCTACTCGATCCAAAAGTTTTAATGGCGATCAAAGACCTGTCATTAGCAGCAAAAACAACTGTTGAAGGCTTTATGACGGGTATACATAAAAGCAATGTAAAGGGTGCGGGAATGGAGTTCAGTCAATATAGAAGTTATCAGCCAGGGGATGATTTAAGATCACTTGATTGGAAAATGTTTGCACGTTCTGATAGATATTATATCAGAGAATCTGAAATTGAAACAAGTATATCAGTAAGGTTTCTAATAGATGCAAGTGCTTCAATGAACCATAAAGATGCAAGCTTCACCAAGATACAGTTTTCAAAATGGGTGGCAGCGTCATTAGCTTATCTAAGCCGTGCACAAGGCGATGCAATTGGATTATATATTTTTCAACAGGGAAATTTATTTGCTTTACCTGCAAGAAAAGATCATCAGCACTTAACAAGACTAATCCATGAGCTTGAGCAGGTACAGGCAGGAGGAAAATTTACAGATACTCTTAACTATAGAAGTATTTTTTCAGGAAGTCAAAAAAGAGAACTGCTTGTTTTTATCACTGACTTCTACCAGCAGGATAAGGAGATCAGTAAATTATTAGAGCTTGTTTCATCATTAAGACATGAAATTATTGTACTGCATGTAATGGGTGAAAACGAGCTTGAATTGGACTACAAAGGTTATACGACACTTGAAGATCTTGAAACAAACCAGACAATTAAAATAGATCCGGCTCGGGCAAAGAACATCTATAAACGAAACCTTGATCAATATTTATCAGGCATAAGAACAGAGCTACTGGATAGAAATATCTTTTACAAATTATTAAAGATGAACGAACCTTTAGATACTACATTAAGAGACTTCTTGAATCAACGTAATAAACTAAAAGTATAACCTTGTTTCAACTGTTACAACCGATATGGCTTTTTTCAACGGCTGCAATAGCAATTCCTGTTATCATTCACTTATGGAATATCAGGGAAGGGAAAACATTACAGGTAGGAAGCATTTCGTTAATACAAGAGAGCGCAAGGCAGCAAGCACGGAGCCTTAAGCTAAAGGACCTTTTATTATTAATCTTAAGATGCCTGATCTTAATGGCCTTAGCCTTTCTGCTGGCAAAGCCGACATGGCAAAAACAACTTACAACCACTAAGGAAAAAGGGTGGATTCTTATAGAAAAACAAGGCCTCCATGCCGCATACGCAAACTTTAAACAATCCATCGATTCATTAATAAAAGCAGGTTATAAATTTCACTATTTCAATCAAGGGTTTGAAGCTGTAAAATTTGAAGATGCAATTAAAAATGCAGGGAACAAGGCTGGAGACTACGAAGCTTACTGGACATTGCTGAAAGTATTGAATGAACAAGTACCTCAAGAGTTACCGGTCTATCTCTTCACTGATAATAAACTAAAAAGGTTTGCAGGATCAAGACCAGCAGTTTCAATGAATTTAAAATGGCTTACTTATAATTCCACCGACACATCAGGTAAGGCAATACTTACCGCTTACAAATCTTTAGCAAAAGATGTTCGCGTTATAATTGCAAATAGCAATCGCGATGCTACTTATTATTCCAGCGAAAGTGCAGCTAACAATGTTGATTTTAATGTAACAACTAACAAGGGAAATGCCTTTATTAATGTAAAGGATAGCACGACTAACCATACTTTAGTGGATACAGCTTCAACCAATATAAAAATTTATACTGATGAATTTCACCTTGATGCAAACTATGTAAAAGCTGCCTTTGATGCAATACAACAATATACTTCCCTTCCCATAAAAGCTTCCATTATTAATAACATTAACCAACTGAAACAAGAAGACAGATGGCTATTCTGGTTGTCAGAAAACACTTTGCCTACAGGAGTAAATACAGCAAATATTTTTGTGTATGAAAAGGGAAAAGAGCAAAGCACTAATTCAATTATTACGGCAGTTAATAATTCGTCTCTTAGTCAAGACCAAATTACAGTTTCTAAGATCATACGCGGTAATGGAACCGACTTTAAAGAAATTGTTTGGAAAGATGGATTTGGTCTCCCGCTTTTGAGCCTGGAAAGGGCAAATAGTAACGTTTATCGTTTCAATAGCAGGCTTAACCCGGGATGGAATGACCTTACTTGGAACAACGGGTTTGCAGAGATGTTATTTAACCTGGTGGTTAGAACTGACGAAAGTATTAAGAACTTTGATGACAGAGTTATTGATGCACAGCAGATGGAGCCTGTACTTCAAAAAAGTAAAGGCTCCGATAAAGAAAACTTTGTCGAAACAATTGACCTTTCAAAAGCATTTTGGCTCCTTGCCTTTATACTTTTTTTCCTTGAACGAAACATTTCCTTAAACCACAAAAGGGAGCTGTATGGATAATTCAAGAGGTAAACAAATGCTACTACAATTGAAGCAGAAGTGGGTTTTTAAAGCGCTCCTAATTCACCTTTTAATTGCAACCTCCTTATCTATCATCGCCACTGTTCTTGTTTATAAAATCTATTCTGCCTCTCTTCTATGGAGCTTACCGTTCTTAGTTACAGTATTTTTAATTACGATGCTGGTTTACAAAAATTGGAAACTAACCGAATGGGATGTATCAAGGTTTTTAAATGTCACAAAACCTACCTTGGAAGAAAGTACTGATCTTCTTTTAACACCTACCGTATCATTAAATTTCCTCGAACAATTACAAGCAAGAAAAGTGGAAACTGAACTTGCCGCAATCATACCTCCGGACCCTTTTAAACGGCAGTTTATTACTTCTTTGATAGTACTTTTAGTTGCTATCATTGTCGGAGGTATTTTGTGGCAGGCTCCTCTAAATTCTAGTCACTTAAATACTAGTGCAACACCAAACTCACCTATTAATTATATATCGGAAATCATACTTCCTGAAATAAAAAACACTAACCTTATTGTAACTCCCCCTGCCTACACAGGCAAAACTGCAAGACAACAAAACAGGTTTAATGTAGTTGCTGAAGAAGGGGCAATTGTATCGTGGCAAATAACAACAAACGTAGCGGCTAAAAAGGTGAAACTTATTTTTAATAATGGGTTTGTGTTAAGTCTTAACACTGACAACAAGCACTTAGTTTGGAGGACTCAAAAAGTAATAAAAGGGCCAGGCTTCTACCAGGTAAAAGTCAATAACAAGCTTTCAGAGTTGTATAAAATAGAATCGGTAAAAGATCAGCCGCCAACAATCACACTTCAATCACCTCCACCATCAACGACCATTAATTATGGTGAGCCAGAAAGAGTTGCAGCAAAGGTTACGTTGGCAGATGATTATAGCATTACTGCCGCTAACATTTCAGCAACCATTTCATCAGGACAAGGTGAAGCAGTAAAGTTTAAAGAACAGAAATTAGTATTTGAAAATTTCGCTGCGGGACGAAGAGAGTATCAACTACAAAAATTAATTGACTGTAAAGCATTAGGAATGCAGCCCGGAGATGAACTATACTTTTTTATAACTGCAGTTGACAACCATAAACAAGAAACAAGATCAGAAGTTTATATAGTTACGCTACAGGACACTACCGACTTAATGAGTATGGATGGTATGGCAACATCACTTGACATAAAGCCTGAACTGTTTAGAAGCCAGCGACAAATTATTATTGAGACAGAACAGTTAATTAAAGACAAAGCAACGATAACTCCCGAAGCTTTTAAGAATAAGAGTAACGACTTAGGTACCGACCAAAAGTTATTGCGGTTAAGATACGGCAAGTTTTTAGGTGAAGAAACGGACAATGAAATTGGTGGAGATTATCACGACGAACATGATCATGAGAAAAGCAATACAGAGAATGCCAACAAAATTTTGGATCAGTATAGCCATAAACATGACAACACTGAAGATGCAACCTTCTTTGATGCTGCAACAAAAAAACAATTGAAAGCAACACTTAACGAAATGTGGAGTGCTGAATTGAAGCTAAGAACATTTCTTCCTAAAGAAGCCTTACCTTTTGAATACAAGGCTTTAAAACTATTAAAAGACCTTCAACAAAAGTCAAGAGCTTACGTACCTAAAACAGGCTTTAAATCAACACCGCTGAAACTGGATAAAAGACTGACAGGAGACCTTACTAAAATCAATCAACCAGTAACAAAACAAAGCATTCAAAAACCAGAAGCGACAGCAACAAACACAAGAAGAGCATTAGGTATTTTGGAGCAACTAAAAGCATCAGGCGAAATAGATGCATCTTCAAAAGAAATGTTGCAACAAGCTTTTCACCAGCTAAGCATAAGAGCAGCTAACCAACCTTCAATGTACTTACTATCCCTATCAGCGTTACGAAAAGTACTAAACGAAAACTTCAGGGTAAGAGATATAAAAAATGCCGAACAGGGACTACAAAAAATGGTTGCCCCTCCTGATAAACTACCGTATCCAACCGGTAATGCAGCCATGAACTTATCAAAGCATTATTTTCTGAACTTAAACAAGGGAAACAGGTAGAATATGTACTGGAACTTCCTTGTTATAGTGTTATGCTTATTGCTGGTTGCTATCCTTATATGGCGGGAGGTTAAGCGGCGTAACAAGTTATGGTTAGCAGCAAGAATAATAGCATCTGTTCTTTCAATAATTAGCCTTGCATGTCTTGCATTACCGATTACTATACCACATACTTTAAAGGAAACAAACTCTGCTTCGTCAATATTAATAACGGAAGGATATGATGATGATAGCATTCGAAGGATTCTGCATGATAACCCTGGAGCAAAAGTTTATACAACAGATAAAAATATCAAGTACTCAAAAGCAACTTACACCCCCGATGTTAATACTATAAATTCCGATAACTCAGCTCCAATACATATTGTTGGCTTTGGGTTAAGAGAAAGCGAGTTGAACTTATTGAAGAAGTCCTCAATCCTGTTGCATCCTTCGAATATTAAAAATGCAATTACATCCGTTACGTGGAGGCAAAAAATTGTATTAGGTGGGCCATTTATTGTGCAAGGACGTTTTAATAATACGGCCAGTTCGCCAGTTAAAATTGTTTTGTCAGGCTTCAATACAAATCTCGACTCAACAACAATTGCTGCTAATAAAGCAAGCAACTTTCAATTAACTACCATACCTAAACATTTAGATAAAGCTGTTTATAATATTACAGTTTTATCTAGCACCGACACCTTAGAAAATGAGCCTGTTCCTATTGAAGTAAATTCCACTCAGCCTCTAAGTATTCTTATGCTTGCTTCATCTCCAGACTTTGAAAATAAATTTCTTAAAAACTGGCTTTCTGCAAACCGATATAAGCTTGTTGTAAGGACAACTATAACCCAGAACAAGTACGACAAAGAGTATCTAAATATGTCTCCCATTTCTTCAGATCGCATCACTCCCTCCCTTCTCAACAACTTTGATGTTATTATTGCCGACGCATCTACCCTCAAGTCTTTACCTGCTTCTGACCTTGCAACAGTGAAAAATTATATTGATAACAAAGGGGTTGGACTAATAGTAAAAGCAGATACACTTATTGCCTCTTCGGCCTTTTATTCAAGATCATTTCCATTAATAGAAACAAGAGATAGTATCGGGCATGTGGTAAAACTAAACGTGAATGATACAGGCTTAACATCTACACTTAAAATAGAACAACCGCTGTATATACGAACTGTAGCAGGTACACAACCTTTAATTAAAGATCAGCAATCACGTGTTGTTGCAAGCAGTAAATTGCAGGGGTCAGGAAAAGTGATATTAACAACAGTCAATAATTCCTTTTCGTGGCAGTTAGCCGGTAACACTCAAGATTACAGCTCTTACTGGACTTTATTATTAACAAAGGCAGCTAAAAAAGTTCCGTTAGAAGAAGTTTGGAGTGTGAGCCCTTCCATCTCTCAAGTTGATCAAGAAGTTCATTTAAAATTACAAATTACAAAGCCAGGAATTCCACAAGTACAAGCAGGGGCAGACGTAGTGCCAATGGAGCAACACCCCTTTTTACCATACAAATGGACGGGCACTTATTGGCCACAAAAAACAGGTTGGAAACCTTTGATTAATCAACAGGGTGCAACTACCTGGTGGTATGTGTATGACAAAAATGACTGGAAAGGAGTTATTGCAACAGATAAAATAAGGGCTACGAAAAGATATGCGGCAGATCATCCTTTCGATAGTACCGAACTTTCAATTTCGACTACAAAAACAACTACCGAAATTCCAAAAACTTATTTTTTTATCCTTTTTGCTATCAGCGCTGGTTTTCTTTGGTTCGAAAAAAAGTTCAATAACAAATAGCTATTTGAATAAAAAACGATAGATTGCTACATCTTTAATCCATCACTTTTAAGAGAAAAATTTTGAAAAGAAAAGACTTTCTTCAACTATCGGCAATGAGCCTTGGCGGCTTGTTGCTACCAAAATTCGCACTCTTAGGTAACCCCATTGATCCGTTACAAGCATTACAAGATGGAATGGACGTAAGCACTAAAAAACTGCTTTCAGACGTTGCACTAAATACTGCTAAGGCTAAAGGTGCGAGCTATGCAGATGTAAGAATTGGACGTTACCTAAACCAGTTTGTTGCCACAAGAGAAGACAGGGTGCAGGGTGTTGCAAATACAGAATCTTTTGGTGTAGGCATTCGCGTACTTGCAAATGGGTGCTGGGGCTTTGCTGCATCAGACAATGTTACTAAAGACAACATTGCCAAAGTAGCTGAAAGAGCTGTTGCCGTTGCAAAAGCAAATGCAAAGATCCAGGGTGAAGCTGTACAACTTGCACCTCTAAAAGGTTTTGGTGAGGTAAGCTGGAAAGCACCCATTGAAAAAAATAGTTTTGAAGTACCTGTGAAAGATAAAGTTGACCTGCTATTATCAGCAAATTCGGTAGCAATGGCGAACGGTGCAAACTTTGTTAACTCACTAATTTTTGCAGTCCAGGAACAAAAGTATTTTGCTTCAACCGATGGTTCTTATATCGACCAGGATATTCATCGCATCTATCCAACATTTACTGTGACTAAAGTTGACAAAGCCACCGGGAAGTTCGATACAAGAAACTCCTTTAGCTCACCAATGGGTATGGGTTACGAATACCTTACACCATTAGCTAACGAAAAAGTTACAGGTGTTGTAACAAGATATAAAAATCGTTATGACATGCTGGAAGATATAAAAACAGCCACATCAGATGTAACTGAAAAGATTAAAGCAAAAACTGTTGAACCGGGAAAATATGATCTTGTACTTGATCCCTCACATCTTTGGCTAACTATACATGAGTCTGTTGGTCACCCTACCGAGCTTGACCGTGTTTTAGGATATGAAGCTAATTATGCCGGTACCAGCTTTTTGACATTGGATAAATGGAAATCAAAGAACTTTAACTTTGGAAGTAAACTTGTAAATATTGTTGCTGATAAAACCCAAACAGGTTCTTTAGGTGCTGTAGGTTGGGATGATGAAGGAGTAAAGTGTAAAGAATGGGATTTAATAAAAGATGGTGTTCTTGTAAACTATCAATCAATAAGAGACCAGGCACACATTATTGGTTTAAAAGAATCACATGGATGCTGCTATTCTCAAAGCTGGTCTGATGTTCAGTTCCAGCGTATGCCAAATGTTTCTTTACAACCGGGTAAAGAAAAGCGCAGCGTTGATGACATGATTAAAAACGTTGAAAAAGGTATTTACATAATGGGAAACGGTTCTTTCTCCATTGACCAACAACGCTACAACTTCCAGTTTGGCGGACAAACATTTTACGAGATTAAAAATGGTAAGATTGCAGGTATGTTAAGAGATGTTGCTTACCAGGCAAACACGCAGGAATTCTGGAACTCTTTAACTGACGTAGCAGATAAAAGCGATTATCGTTTGGGCGGCTCATTTAACGATGGTAAAGGACAACCTCCCCAGTCCAGTGCCGTATCTCATGGCAGTTCAACTGCTCGTTTCAATGGAGTTAACGTAATTAATACAGCAAGAAAAATCTAACTAATCAATGCCTATATTAAGTAAAGAAGAAGCACAAACAATACTAAAGAAAGCAATGGCCTTTTCGAAGGCTGAAGATTGCACAATAAGTTTAAGTGGTTCCGAGGGCGGAAACATTCGCTATGCCCGTAATGCTGTGTCAACTGCCGGCGATATCAACTCAATGTCCCTAGGTGTAACATCTGCGTTTGGCAAACGAACAGGTACTGCAACTATCAATGAATTTGATGATGCATCACTGCAAAAAGTAGTTCATCGGGCAGAAGAGCTTGCAAAACTTGCTCCTGAAAATCCCGAATACATGCCTCTCCTTGGGCCTCAAACTTATCCCGAATCTATTACCTATAATCCTGCAACTGCTGCAATCAATCCTGATAAAAGGGCTGATGCAGTTGGAAAAAGTTTGCAGGTAGCTAAAGAAGGTAAACTTGAAGCAGCAGGCTTTCTTGAAAATGGAACAGGCTTTAATTCATTTATGAACTCTAAAGGTTTGTTTGCTTATAACAAGGATACAGATGTTTCCTTTTCCGTAACGCTGCGCAACGAAGCTGGTACAGGGTCGGGCTACATCAGCAAGAGCTATAATGATGTGGCCCGCCTTGATACTTTAGCCCTCACTAAGATCGCTGCTTCCAAAGCAAACGGATCAGCAGGAGCAAAAGCAATAGAGCCGGGAAAATATACTGTAATACTTGAGCCTTTAGCAGCCAGCGACATGGTGGATAATATGTTTAATGGCTTTGATGCACGAAATGCAGATGAAGGTCGAAGCTTTATGAGTAAGAAAGGCGGTGGTACTCGTATGGGTGAGCAGTTGTTCGATCCTAATGTTACCATCTATAACGACCCTATGGATCCTATTCTGCCTTCCTCTACCTGGACCGGCGACGGCCGCCCACAAAGAAAAACAGTTTGGGTAGATAAAGGGGTCGTAAAGAACCTTGCTTATTCACGTTACTGGGCACAGCAAAAAGGTGTAGATGCAGTTCCGCCGGCAAGACGTATGATAATGCAAGGCGGCACTTCTTCTATTGCAGATATGATCAAGAACACTGATAGAGGGATTTTGGTTACCCGCTTTTGGTACATTCGCTTTGTCGATCCACAAACATTATTGCTTACAGGCCTTACCCGCGACGGAACTTTTTATATTGAGAATGGAAAGATTAAGTTTCCAATCAAAAACTTCCGTTTTAATGAAAGTCCTGTAATTATGCTTAACAATGTTGAAGAGCTTGGTAAAGCTGAAAGAGTTGGAAATTTAGTAGTTCCCCCAATGAAGATCAGGGACTTTACTTTCACGTCTTTGTCTGATGCTGTTTAAAAGCTATTGGTTTAAACAATTACGGCGACTATTTATAGTTGCCGTAATTGTTTCTATACAACTATCAACCTGTACATTTATGTTTCTCGCATTGCATTATATGATTAGTCAACATTGATCTCATGAAAAGAAGAGATTTCCTACATTATACCGGCCTTGGTTTAGGTGCAGCTATTCTTTCAAATATTCCATTGCCAGGAAAAGCTGTTTCACCTGAAGTGTTATTAGATAATCCTATTGATACTACAGTAAAAAAACAACTTGCAGATGTTGTGCTGACAACTGCAAAATCTAAGGGAGCATCTTATGCAGATGTACGCATTGGAAGATATTTACGACAATACATAACCACCCGGGAACGCAATGTGGAAAGCATAACTAATACAGAGTCCTACGGTATTGGGATTCGTGTAATAGCTAACGGTAGTTGGGGTTTCGCAGCAACAGATAGGATGGATAAAGAAAGTATTGCAAAAGCAACAGATACTGCAGTTGCCATTGCTAAAGTAAACGCAAAGCTTCAAATTGAACCGGTACAACTTGCACCGCAAAAAGGATATGGAGAAGTAAACTGGAAAACACCAATCGAAAAAAATGGACTTGAAGTTCCGTTAAAAGAGAAGGTTGACTTATTACTAGCGGCTAACAATGTTGCTCTCACAAACGGAGCAAGCTTTATAAACAACTCTTTGTTTTTAATTAATGAGCAAAAGTATTTTGCTTCAACTGACGGCTCTTATATTGACCAGGATATCCATCGTATATGGCCAACATTTACTGTTACAAAAACAGATAAAAAGTCAGGCAAGTTTGAAACAAGAAATGCATTAAGTGCACCAATGGGTATGGGGTACGAATACCTTATGCCAAGAGAAGAAGATAAGATTAAAGGCATTATAACACTGTATAAAAACAGGTATGATTTATTGGAAGATGTAAAGACAGCAACACTTCATGTTGATGAAAAGCTGAAAGCTAAACCTGTCGAACCCGGTAAGTATGATCTTGTACTTGATCCTACCAATCTATTTTTAACCATTCACGAATCTGTCGGCCACCCGACTGAACTAGATAGAGTGTTAGGATATGAAGCAAACTATGCAGGAACAAGCTTTGTAACATTGGACAAATGGAAATCAAAGAATTTCAATTTCGGAAGCAAGCTTGTAAATTTTGTAGCAGACAAAACCCAACAAAATTCACTAGGCGCAGTTGGATATGATGATGAAGGCGTTAAAACAAAAGAATGGGATCTTATTAAAGATGGCATTCTTGTTAACTACCAGGCAACAAGAGACCAGGCACATATTATCGGTTTAAAAGAATCGCAAGGTTGTAGTTATGCTGATGATTGGAGTAGTGTTCAATTTCAACGGATGCCGAACGTTTCCTTACAAGTGGGCAAGTCTCCGCTACAGCCTGCAGATATGATTAAGAAGATCGAGAAAGGCTTATACATGTTCGGTCGCAACTCCTACTCTATCGACCAACAGCGTTACAACTTCCAGTTCAGTAGCCAGCTCTGTTACGAAATTAAAAATGGTGCAATAACAGGGTTAGTTAGAGACGCAGCATACCAGGCAAACACACAAGAGTTCTGGAACTCATGCTCTGCTATTTGCGATCAAAGTGACTTTCGTTTAGGTGGTTCTTTCTTTGATGGCAAAGGTCAGCCAAGCCAGGTAAGTGCAGTATCACATGGATGTGCAACTTCTAAGTTTAGTGGCGTTAATGTTATTAATACGGGTAGGAAGATCTAGGCTGTATGATTCCGTCATGGAAGGAGGGCTGACGAAGCAAATCTGATGATTGAATAAAAGCTGTTTAAGAAGAACCTCTACCTTCCACCCTCTACCCTCTACCTTCCACCCTCTACCTTCTACCTTCCACCTTCTACCCTCTACCTTCCACCCTCTACCTCATCCCTTACTTCACAAACCTCCCATGCTCAGGAACAGCAACTGTATTAAACTCTTCAACCAATGTCTTCAATCCCTCCGTTAGCTCTTCACCTTCCATTGCAGTACCATGACCAGGAACAACAATCTGTGGGTTGAGTGCAGCCAACTTCTTTACCGAATCATAGGCAGCATGCCAGTTAGTAGTTAGATAAACAGGAGGGCCACATACTTCTTTCTTTTGCACCAATACTTTATACATCGAGTCTTGCTTAACAGTTATAATGGCGTCGGCTGAAATAAGGGCTGCATCACTTTCCCTGAATAAGGCTACTTGTCCCGGTGAATGACCTGGAGTATGGATCCATTTCCAACCTTCCAGGTGTGGAATGGATCCATCACCAGGAAGTCCCTTAAGAGCAGGTGTTATATCAACGGGTTCATTAGGATAGATAGAAGATATTTTTGCAAGCATTCCTCCTTCAACTGATGTATCAGGTTCAGGATAACTTTGCTGACCGGTTAAAAACGGAAACTCAAGTGGATGGGCATATACGGGAACATTCCAATGTTCAATTAGATGAACAATGCCACCAACATGATCAAAGTGTCCATGAGTTAGAATGATAGCATCAGGTTTTGCGTTTGCCCCAAAAATGTCTTCTGCAACCAGGCGAATTTCTTCTCCGCACTTTGGCATGCCTGCATCTACCAATACCCAACCTTTGGCCGTTCGGATAAAAACTACATTTACTATTTGATTCGTGTAATAAGAGACATCACTCCTTGCCTCCCTTACTTTACCACTAGACACCGAGGTCATCGGAATAAACTTATCGTCCCCGCTTTGATGCATTTCCCTTTCCATAAATAGAAATTAATAATTAGCGTAATATCAGTTCAACTCTCAATTGTTATACCAATAGAATTATGGGTATTTTGGGGATTTTTGAGATAAAAAACAGCGCAATTAAAAATCTTGGTTATTGAAAAAATGATACAATAAAAAAGTGGCTATTGAAATGATATCAATAGCCACTTTTACGCTGTTGGTATTGCACACACCATGTACTCCTAATTTACTGCGAGTATTAATTGCCCATAATAACATTTTAAAATCAGGCTAACCTATAAATCCCTCTAATCGCACAAATCCCTGACCAGGCAAAATACCCCTACTGCAACCTATAAGCAGAAACAGTCTTTCCAAAAAACGTGGGCACATAAACAATCCTCTTAACCGCATCATATCCTATATCGGCGGTATTCTTTTTTTGTGGAGTTGTATCCAGCACTGTTTCTACTTTACCGTCTGCTGATACGTAATAGATCTGTCCGCCCCAGGCTGTCGCTATGAAGTCTCCATTTCCAATAGGCTCTACTCCATCACCACCTTCGGGTAGTGTTGCAACAAGTGTAATTTTCTTCTTTAAATCCGCTTTTACAAATGATTTTCCTGATGCTATATACAATTCATTTCTTACTGCTCTCAGACCATTTATACCTTGCATATTTTCGAGATACAACTTGGGCCTATCCTTTTCAATTTTCCAGACGGTCGCCTTTTTCGAATCCGACACAAACAGTATTCCCGTGCTTGTAACTGTCACGTCATTTAGACCTTCAGCACCTTCAACCTTAATCTTCTTTACCACTTTTCCAGATGCAATATCTATGACAGCAACTTCAGAAATATCTGCTACATACAGTCGGTTTCCAACTTTTGCCATTCCTTTCGGTGCATTAAGTCCATGTACCCAATACGGGTTTACGACTTTTCCATTTGTTTGAATTTTTGCAATTCCACCTTTGCCATCGGCACCCCATGGATCGCCATCTATCAATGCTACATATAAGATATCGCCAACAGGTAAAACAGACTCAGGAACCGCAATGATGGTGTCCGTTTCCCATAACTTAACCAGTTTATGATTTTGGGCAGAGGCTGTACAGGCAAGACTAACCAACAATAAGGTGAAAATATTTCTCATAATATAATTTCATATAAATATAGAATAATGAGGTTGAAAAGCAACGACACGTGTGCTGCTGAACCACCCTCTATATGCTGCTACCAACCCTATTATTTCTCATTATAAATTTACCTCGTCATCTCGAAACATTCCCCCTACATTATGACTTCTCATTTTTCAACTTTATCTTAAAGCAAACATTTTATGAAATATTAATACTTACACTATGGCTACTTCAGTATCACCAACAATGCCTACCCGTCCGGTGTCCATTGTTACAAAAAACGGAATTGAGTTAATTAAACATTTTGAGGGATTGTTCTTAAAAGCATACCTGGACCCAATTAAAATACCAACGATTGGTTATGGAACAATTTGTTACGAAAACGGGGCTAAAGTAAAAATAGGAGATGTGATCTCTACAGAGAGAGCCGAAGCATTGCTTTTTCATGAAGTAAATAAAAAGGTTTGCAGTATAAGCGATATGATTAAAGGTGTTCCTTTAAATCAAAATCAAATAGACAGTTTAAGCTGCTTCGCTTATAACGTTGGTTGTGGCGCGCTGGCGGGAAGTACGTTATTAAAAAAAGTAAAAGCTAACACAAACGATACTACCATTCGCAATGAATTTATGAAGTGGAACAAAGCAAGAGATCCAAAAACAAAAAAACTGGTAGAGTTACCAGGATTAACGCGCAGGCGAAAAGCAGAGGCCGACTTGTACTTTTCTTAAATTCCAACTATCTTTTCTCAAAGCGCAACGGTCGGTTGCACTTTAATTTTATCTATCCAAACATACTTACTCCTTCGTATTCTCGTACACATTATTTACTTTTTTTAAATCCTTTTTTCGCAACCATCCTTTTGTTGTTTGTCCCAAATGATTTTTAAATACAACGTATATAAATCCATTCTTTTCATCAAGTGGTTTTATGGAAGCATAGGAGTTATTCCAGTAATTAATAAAACCCTTTCTTCGGGTTTGCACATCGGGCTGGCTGTAAAAATGGGCGACCTTAACAACCAGATAGTCGGTCTCCGGCGATTTACTATCTCTTTTTAAAGGCGTCACCACTTTTTTAGCTTCGGTTTTTTCAAAGTCGGGTTGCCTAATGTCTCGCTCTTGAGGTATAACCGGTCCTTCGTAACCGGGAGGAGCAACATCTGTAATTGGCTCACTCCTTTGATTGCTGCTTTTCTGTTCAGCCGTTTGGTCCTTTTCAGATAAAATTTTTCGCGCTAATAAAGTATTTTCTATAGGTTCTAGTGCAGTAATATCATCAGCTTTGCGGGAGTCAATAAAAAAATAAGAAGTAGCTACAAGCCCAAGAAGGGCTGTGCTAATCATTGCAATCCTGAGTCTTTTCTTAGCTCTTCGTTTTTTATCGCGACCGTAATAGTACATGTTTCGGAAATGTAAGAACCTTACCAGAGTGTTTTGAAAATCATGAATTACTGATACTTTTGACACAGGGATAGAGGGTGTGTGTAAGGTACTATAGCAACGTCTAAAAAATTTAAATCCGTGCTTTTATTTTTTAAGAGGAGGTTCAATACTGTTATCCCTCTTAAGCTGTTCTTCCACTTTTTTCGCCTTTTTTCTAAATATGGGAAAATTCATTGGGCTTTGCTTGGGTTGTTCATCACCCAATAATACCCCCCATTGCTTCATACTTTCAGAACGGTCGAAAATAATTTTAAAAACGGCCAATATAGGCAGCGATAAAAACATGCCTAACACACCTGCAAGCGCTCCGGCAATCACCACGCCTACAATGGTCGCTAATGCGTTTATCTTAACTTTCGAACCCACTATTCGGGGCATTAAAATATTGTTATCTAAAAATTGCACCACAGCTATTGTAACCAAAACAGTAACGATCGGCAAGACCTCCTGCGAAGAAGTTAGTGTTAGCAATACACCTATAATGTTACCCAGTAAGGCGCCTACATATGGGATCAGATTAAGAAAGGCGAAAATTACTCCGATCAATAATGCATGTTTAATTCCAAAAAGAAGCAAAGTAACTCCCAGTAAAATAGCTATATACGTTATCTGTATTAGCAAGCCGATCAGGTAACTTTTAATAATTATTTCTGTCTCGCGCATCGCGTCTTCCACTTGTTTCTGGTTACTCTGCGGAAACCATAAAAACACGAAGCGCAACAATAAATTCTTATAAAAAAGTAACAGAAATACGTAAATAGGCAACAAGCCAACAAACACAAAAACAGATGTTACGGAAGAGGCTGCACCACTCAAAACCCCACCGGCATAATTAACCAGCTTTTTACTTTGGTCATTAATAATTTGTACTTGTCTTTCGGTAGAAAGATTGGTTCGCCTGTCAACCCAATCGCTAAGCGTATGAAGGTGAGCTGTGACGTTTTCTTTAATTCTTGGAAAATCGCTGACCAGGCTACTTATTTGTGAGGAAAAAAACCATAGGATGGCCACCACCAATACGATTAACAACGTGATAGCTATTGAGATGGATAAAACTTCAGGGAATTGTTTTCTTTTAAAAAATCTATAAACAGGTAGCAAAACAATACTAATGAAGAAGGCCAGAACCAGGGGCATAATAATACCTTTTCCTGCAACAATTATTACCCCCAAAAAATATAGCCCTATTAGTTCCAAAGCTCTTCGAACAGTAACAGGCATGTCCTTATTCATTACACTGGTTTTACGTGGTAGTTACAAAAATAACACTACAATGAAAACTGGGCCATCATTCGTTTTCAGGTTGCATGTTCTATAATCTTCGAAAACCTTTCCTAAAGTATTCGATTAATGAGGAGATGTGCGCTGCAGGAAAAGCAAGTTGCCTTTCCTGCCATTGTAGAAAGCAGAACTTATTTTTTGGTACCGGCTTAATGTTCGCTGATGTTACATTGTTGCGTCGCAATCCGTTCATCTAAAGCACAATTATTAAGCTTTTTTCAATTTTTGTTACAAACGCTTATGTGTATTGAAAAAATATTTCAGTCGCTCCATATCCAAAACGCTGATCATATTGATTAACAAAAAACCGCACCTCTTTCTTTGTTTTCAATATGTCGTGGATTTCATCTTTTAATTTACCTTTTCCTACACCGTGAATAACAATAAGATCTGGTTGACGATGTGCTATGGCCAAATCATACCACTTATCAAATTCTCTCAGTTGAATTGTAATGATTTCGAAGTTGCTTAAACCCTTCCAATTATCAGTTATTTTTTCAATGTGCAAATCTACTACGCTTCTTGCCGGCTCTAAATGATGTCTCGCCTTACCGGCATCGTATACCTTAAATCCTGCAGAAGATAATTTTGACAAATCAAGCGAGTCATCCACATACACTTTATCCGGATACTTTTCAAGCAGCAGGTGATTAATTGAAGGAAGGTTTTTTTCTTTCAGCTCCTCAATTTTTTGAAACATCTGTTTCGGCTTTATCTTAAAATGAGCCTCGCAAAATTCAGCCTTGTATTTCGAAGGTTGCAGTAACTTAAATTCAAAATCAAAAGAGGGGTTATCGTTCAGTGTTTCAAAAGGTACATCGTGCAGGTAAAAGTCTTTGAACGATTGCATCTCACTGGTTATTTCAAAATCCGTCTTGCCTAAAAAACTCAGCTTGTAAGTAAACTCATAGCCCACATCAGTCCTGTTAACAAGGTATACCTTAAACCTGTCTACAATATCATCGCCAAACAGATCTGTTTCAAATTTCGGAAAAAGCATTACCCAGATGCCATCCGCCACCTTCACCTCATCCCGACGCTTTTCTTTCTGTACCTGGTCCACATAAACTTTTGGCTTTCTTTGTTCGGGGAACAGCTTTTTCTCGGAAAATCTTTTGAAATATGGAAAATCAATCTGGTCCATATAAGCAGGAAACTTAACGCCCTTCACTTCTATCAAAACCATCTTGTCATTCAAAATCTCAATCACCTTTCCGGGGTCGTTGCTGTGAACAACTATAATATCGTCTCCTACCTCGTACTTCATTATAATTTTACATTAAAAAGCAAAGTTACAGATAACAAAACCTATTAAGGTTAATGAAACAGACGCGCTTTACATTTTTAAGGAAAGTTGTGAAATGTAGCCTACCCGGTAAAAAGGTTGCAAACCGTCTTATACCCCGTAAGCTGAAAAAGGGGTAGAGGTGCCAGATAACAACCTATCCAAGTGTAACCATTGCTTTAATGACTCCGTTGGCTGGGTCTAGCCATTGTTCAAAATGGTCCTTTACCTGTTCAAACCTTACAGTGTTAGTAATGTAAGTCGTTGGATTTACGTCCTTCTTTTCCATGGCAGCAATAACACTTTCAAAGTCTTCCCTGGTTGCATTTCGACTGCTCATTAAAGTCGCTTCTCTTTTGTGAAATTCAGGATGACTAAAAGAAACCTCTCCTTTTTGCAATCCTATCAATATATACCTTCCACCATGTGCCATGTATTGAAACCCTTTATTAATAGCTTGCTGATTACCGGTAGCATCTATGACAACCGTTGGCATATCGCCTTTTGTTATTTCCATTAGCTGCTCTGTTACATGCGAAGCTGAGGCATTAATGATGTGTGCCACTTTCAGCTTGTTTTTACAAAACCCCAACCGGTGATTGTTTATATCAAGCGCTATTACCTTACCTCCAGCAATGCGCGCAAATTCCATCGTTCCCAATCCTATAGGGCCCGCTCCTATCACCAACACATATTCCCCTCTGTGTATCGATGCTCTGCGAACACCGTGTGCACCAATTGCTAAAGGCTCTACCAGTGCAAGCTCCTCAAAGCTCAGACCTTGGCCGTGAACAAGAGAATAAGAAGGTACTGATAAATATTCTACCATCCCGCCATCACAATGTACCCCTGACACTAAAATCTTACTACAGCAGTTCGGTTTCCCTGCCCTACAGGCAATACATGTTCTGCAGTTGAAGTATGGTATAAACGTAACCGCTTCGCCTATTTCAAAACCCGGCGCATCATCAACCTCTACTAGCTCTCCAGCTACCTCATGCCCTAAAATTCTCGGGTATTCAAAAAAAGGTTGCGTTCCTGTATAAGCATGCAGGTCTGTTCCGCAAATACCGATGCGTTTAATCTTTATTATTGCATGGCCTTTTGTTAATGCAGGCTTTACTCCTGTTGTATATGCTAAGCGTCCGGGTTCAATACAAACCAATGTGTTCATCTATAATAATTAACTGAAGTTGCTTGGTAAAAAAAGAGCATCGAGATAAAGAATAATTTTGAGTTACCACACTTAACACTTTTTAGCTGATGCCCGGTGCGGATAAAATTATAGCAATTTGTTGTTTCGTATAAGACCTACTTAAAGGAACCGGGCGAGAGGAAGATACCAGAAGAAAAGTAATTGATGTGATCATAACACCCGCAATAGTATCAGCTCTTTTATTTTCGGCGCCATTTTACACAGTATACTATAAAAGACGATGCAAAGGATGCAGAAGCGTTAAGATAGAGAAACAAAGAAAATGGAATAGTACCCGTAAAACGCCCCTCGCATACGATTTTTAAAAGAACCTACGAAAAAAGGTATTGAACAACATTTTCAATGCCTAACAAGACTATTTCTTACAAAAATAAACGCGTAAGCTATAAAGGCTTCCTGTTAAGAATATTGCGGCGGCCTTACTGCCCTTTTAGGCATTTGTTCTTCATTTTCCTTATTTTCAACTTCCCTCATCATCTTTGCATTACTAACTCCCTTTAATGAGGCTACTTTACATTTATATAGTTTTCATACTGTTTATTGGTTGCAGCTGTAGCGCAATCCAGGAAACTTCGAAGCACCAGATGGAAAAGGGACTGTATAATATTTCTAATCAACACAACAAGAAATTTTACACGTTAATAGAAGAAGATAAAATAACACTTCATCCGGCAATAAAAACAAAAGATGGCTGGTTGGCGAATACAGATTCAGCTTCTGCGATTTATCTGCGACCAGATCTGGCCAATAAAGAGCCTGTCAAATTTATCACCCGTGGCTTTGACCTCGACGTGCTAACAATCCTTTTTAAGTATCGACCTTACACTGCTGGTTTCCCAAATCAGTTAAATACCAATTTCAATGCTGCAGGCTACATCGGTCACCGTTCTGACTATTACCTGCTCTTCTACGATAAAAATCCATTAAACGCCTATCAGCGAAGGATTAGTCACTTTGCTTACAGCCTTGGTTTTTTTGGTGGCATAGGTGCAACCAATATCAACCCTTTTGTTACTTCAAACCAGATTCAGTCAGAGTATGATGGAGTAGTAATTACAAAAGGAATAGTAGGTTTAATAGGTGTAGGCAATCTAACTTTTGGCGCTGCTATTGGTTTTGACCATTTAATGGATAAAAACCATAAACTTTGGATATACCAAGGCAGGCCGTGGGCAGGCTTTACCGTTGGACTTAATGTTAATTGACATTAGACACAACCAGGATTAAGGAATCGGGCCACTTCGCTACTTAAAAACAAAGTACAAGCCTTCAACTTTTATGCAACTAACCCGTTAATATAGAAGCTTGAGTATGTAGGCCAATTTTAATAAATACAGCAATGCACACCTTGTCATGGAAATAGTAATTACAATTTCGCGAATATGACATTCATTTATGCGTCGAGAAAATCTAAAAGCGGTTGTAAATGTGGCCATTCGGAAGAAAAGCTCCTTCTATTTCAATGCAGCCATTGATAGCCGGCGTGCTAAAAGTTGTATTTAAATAAAAAAAGGCCTTGTAAATAACTGGAATTAAGAACAGTAGCCACCTATAGTTCTACCTTAGAAAAAAGATGTAGCTGCCGATGCGCGCCCAAATATTTTGTAGCTGCAGAAAACAACTTGTCACAGTAATGCTTACGCGTTCTTTTCTAAAACCTTTTCTGCCAGCTCCTCATTATCTATTCCCTCTGGTATAAAGAAAAGAATAGGCGGAATAACAAAGCAGATGTACGAAAAATATACACTTACATATGCTGCCGGAATCGAGATCAGGTAAATAACCGTTGCTAGTATTGCTTTTGATCTTGCCTTGAGCGATACTTCAAATATTTTATCAGTTAAAGCTTTATTGTCGTCTTTATGCACCAGTTTTTTACGAAGACTATAATGGCGCATTATTAAAAAAGCCAGATTAGTAAATAACATTACAGATCCGTAGATGGCAGGAGATATGGCAATAAGAGGGTTAGCACCAACTATTGCAGTTGCAAAGGGAATTAGGCTTAACAAAAACAAGAATAAAAAATTTTGCCACACAAGGCGTTCATCAGTATTTTCGAGAAGGTGAAACATGTGATGATGATTAGCCCAAAATATGCCAATCATCATAAAGCTGAAAGCATATGTAATGAAGTAAGGAAACAGGTGTTGTAAGTGATCGACGGTTTGCCCGGTTGTGCTATTCTTACTAAGATCAGGGAGTTTAAGTTCTAAAACCATTATAGTAATAATAATAGCAATAACGCCGTCACTTAACGTTTCCAACCTTGTAGTGCCAATTTTCATACAAAAAGGTGTGTACTTTAATCGTATTACTGAAAAGAAACTCAATCAAAACTTAAAGCAATTTCTACACCACTACTTAAATTTTATTTTACATGAAAGCGCGTCAATTTGGATACACTTTTAATACTAATCCAACCGCTCTTTCATTAAACACGATTGCTATTATGCGTATAACAGTTGAAAAATCTCTACTAAATTATTTTTCTCAAATATTCTTATAGCTTTCCTGTTCATGTTATGTAATTGTTACCAAGACAAAAGAAGTCGAAAAAGTGAATACTTTTATTTTTAGAAATAAGTAAAACTTTTTAGCCATGCCAGATGAAAAAAAATCTTCAGGAGAAACCATTACTGAATTAGCGCACCGCCACTTGAAGGATCAAACTCATACTACAACAGATGAAGAACTAAGAAATGTAAAGTTGGAGCTAGACCGCCCTTTTTCAGAGTTGGTTGAAAATTCTTCCCACTCCGACAACAGTATTCCGCCACCGAAAAAAGAGGAAAAATCAGAAGATGAAGAAGAAACTGAACTATTCAAAGAACAAGGACATCCACCTAATCCCTATGATGTATTAGGATAAAGAGGTAATTAAAGTACGTTGAAATAAACTGGCGGTTGCTTTTAAAAGTGATGACCAAAAGATATTTTTTGCTTTTCACACCCCCTCTTTTACCTATTATAATCTGTCCCCCTATTCGCTTTAATTAATAGAGCGGCTTTCTATTTTAATCATTTATCATATGTAACCTTCCCGGCTTGCTAAATGAATACCAGATACGCATGAAGATTTAAGAGCTTATTATTTTTTCAAAATCCTTTTTTTTTCTTCCGCCTGGCTAATTCGCTCAAGTACCCTTAGACTGATAGCTTGCGAATTTGTTATAAATTTCCTTTTGAGATTGAACCTGTTTACCATCGCTTATCACCCTGGCATTTTGCGATTTTTCATTTATAGCAACTGCTTTCGAATTGTCGTGCAACTGTATGTCTATTAATTCCCGTATTTCCGTCTTTAGCTTTTCGTCGTACAGAGGAAAGCAAACTTCAATTCGCTTATAAATGTTCCGGTTCATCCAATCTGCTGACCCGAGAAATATCTCATTCTTACCATTATTGTGAAAAATATAAATTCTTCCATGTTCTAAGTAACGGTCCACAATCCTTCTTACCGTGATATTTTCGCTCATACCCGAAACTCCGGGAACTACACAACAAATGCCACGTATAATTAATTGAATCTCTACCCCAGCATTCGAAGCATCATAAAGTTTTCGTATCAATACTCTCTCCTCAAGGTTATTCATTTTGAGAATGATATGGGCACGCAGACCCTGGCGGGCATTCCTCATCTCGCGGTCAATGAGCTCTAAAAACGTCTCCTGCAAATTGTATTGGGCAACAAGCAAATGTTCAAATACAAATCTTTCCTTTGGCTTTACTTTTTCCTCTAACAAGTGAAAAATTTCTTCAGCTTCCTGCAACATTTCGGTATGGCTGGTTAGTAAGATATGGTCAGTGTAAAAACGAGCAGTACTTTCGTTTAAGTTTCCCGTCGCAAGTAAACCTGCGTAGTTAATTTTGCCTCCGATTTTTCTTTTAACTATCGCAAGCTTAGCGTGAACTTTCAAATCGCTGGAGGTGTAAAGAACGTGCACACCGGCCTTCTTCAGTTTTTTAGCCCACTTCAGATTATTTGCCTCATCAAAGCGCGCCTTTAACTCGATCAAAACTGTTACTTTTTTCCCGTTATGTGCCGCAGACAAAAGCGCATTTACAATTCTGGAATCACTGGCTACACGATACATTGTGAGGTAAATGTGTTCAACATCAGCTCTTATCGCAGCTTCATTAAAAAAACGCAGCACAGTATCGTACGACTGATAAGGCGCATGTAACAAAATATCCTGCTTTCTTATCTGCTCCAACAAAGAGCTATCATTTAAGCCGGAAAGTTGAATAGCGGGCCACTTCAAATACTTCAGCTTTGGCAGGTTTACCGAAATGCTGCTTAAGTCTTTCAGATTATGATAGCGGCCTCCCTGCATAATTACTGCTTCCGACAGGCCAAGCTTATTAACTAACGCCGGAAGGATTTCTTCCGGAATACCTGGTTCATGCAAAAAGCGGGTAGCCAGGCCTAAGTCCCTTTTTTCAATTTGCTTTTCAATCTTAATAGCTATATCTTCTTCATACTCGTCTTCAAGGCCCAATTCTGCATCACGTGTTACCTTAAAGCTGTAACAAGCCTCAACAGTTATTCGAGGTATGACGTGTAAGTGAGCCTTAACAATATCGTCAAGAAAAACGACGTAGTATTTCCCTTCCCATTCCACTTCAAAAAACCGGGAAAGATGGTCTGTTGGAATATTTACAACTACTATTTCATTTGCTTCTGCCTGCCCTTTACCCATGAGCGCCAAATAGAGATTGTTGTTTTCAGGAAAAAAATGGCCAGCCCCGTGCATTAAATAAACCGGCTTTAAAAAGGTAAGCACCTGGGTAAAAAAGTAATGTGAAACCTCCCGCATGATTTCGATCGGAATGGAGGTGCCGTAGACAAGGTGAATTCCATGTTCTTGTAATTCCGGTATAATCTGGTGTAATATTTTACCAAAACGTGTTTGCTGTTCGTAGATAATTCCTTTGGCTTTGCCGGCTACATCTGCATGTCGGCTGGCTGTTTCTTTTTTCACCTTTTGCTTTTGGTAAAGCTTCTGCAAGGCGGTTAAAGCAGGCATGCGAACGCGATAAAACTCATCAAGATTTGAAGAATAAATGGATAGAAAACTAATACGTTCCAACAATGGTACACTTTCGTCTTCGGCCTCCATTAATACACGTTCATTAAATGAAAGCCAACTTAAGTCGCGGTCGAAGAAAAAATAATTTGCTGCAGCTGCCATGTTTAACTGGTTCTTATTTATAGTATTTCCATTCAACAATAAAAACGATCGCGGATATAATCCAGGCGGTGGCATTATATACCGGGCCTAACAAAACTCATATTAGCGCAATCAAGATCGGCCAATGTAAAGAATTGTGAAGGGTTCACCGCAAAACGCCCTCGCACAAAGAAAAGCTTTTTGGACAGCCCGTGTCTGCGCATCGGCAAATTCTTATCGAAAAACTATTATCAATATTGACTTTGGTATTATACGGCACAACTTTTTATTTGGCTTATAAATGACAAATAAAATTGAACGTTAACACGAATGAAATAGAAAGATGATACTTGAGAAAAAAATTCCCTTTTATTATATCTTCAATAAAATTAAGTACGACATCATAGTTGTATTTATGGTAGGGTTTGTTACCAATCTTCTTACCCGTCAATTTAATCCCTTACTGCCTGAAATGCCGTTAGGAGTGCCTGCTCTTTTAGGTACGGCCATTTCTATTTTACTTTCATTTAAAATGAATCAGTCTTACGACAGATGGTGGGAAGCCAGGAAAGTATGGGGAGCTATTGTAAACGACTCAAGAAGTTTTGTGATACAGCTGCAATCCTTTTTGCCCAGTGGTAATGAGGCAATCAGAAGGATGTCATACCGCCAGATTGCCTGGTGTTATTCACTGTCGCAATCACTAAGGGGGCTTGATGCAACTGTAGGTTTAGATACTTTGATAAGTGAAACTGAACGTTCAGAAATTGCAAAACACAACAACAAGCCGCTGGCAATTTTGCAACTGAATGCCAGAGAAATTCAAGAATTAAGATTTGGTAACAAATTAGAAGTCTTTACCCATTTACAACTCGATAATACTTTAGTCAGGTTATGCGACTCCATGGGAAAAGCAGAGAGGATTAATAGCACCATTTTCCCTTCCACATACAGGCAGTTTTTACACTTTATTATTTACCTGTTTATTGTCACCCTTTCTATCGCGTTAAGACAGGTTAATATGATATTTGAAATTCCACTCCTGATGTTTATTGCCGCCGCTTTTTTTCTGATTGAAAAAAGCGCCTATCATTTACAAGATCCTTTCAAAAACCGGCCAAGCGATGTTTCCATAACCGCTATTTCCAGGACAATTGAAATTAATATACGGCAACTATTAGGGGACAACGAGGTGCCAGAGCCTGTAAAGCCCGAAGGCTTTTACATTTTATAAGTATTCAAGTTAATTCAGGCTTTTACCTGCCAAAGACTTGAGGTATATAGCCGCCCATATAAAAACGGCCCACTCGCAAGCCTGTCTCAAAAACTGCAACAAAACCCCTTTTAGAAAGGCATAATCAACTTTAAGCAAATATTTCTCCCCATATTAAATATTCCAAATTTACCATTGGCGGAGCTGGTATAATACTCAAAATATTTTAACCGACTTAAATTGGACTGGTATGCTTTGTCAAATAAGTTGTTGATTTGAAACTGTAGTTGCAAAAGCTGATTTTCCGAATATTTAATCTGCGTGTTTACCGAGATGTTTAATAAGGCAAAACCAGCGGTGGCAGTTTCGGAATTATTCAACGCTAAAAATCTGTTTTGCGAACCACTTACTTCTGCTTCCACCTTTAAATTGATCGCTTCAATCGTTTTTGATTTTGGCTTTAAAATTTGACTAATGCTACTAATAATTTTTAAAGGAGGAATTAACGGCAAATACTCTCCATTTACCCCTTTCCCCTTGAAGTTTGATTGTTTGTTGTAGCCATAAGTAATAGAAAAAGCATTATCAAACGAAAGACCTTTCAAAATGGAGGGCTGAATATTAATCGTCGCTTCAAAGCCATACAACTGCGCTGACGACTGCTGATACTGGTAGGTTTTATTCCCTTGAGCATCGGTTAATGGATTACCGCTTGCATCAGTTACCTGCGTCAGGTAAATATAATTTTGAATGTTATTATTGAATATGCTTGCTGTAGCTAAAAAATTTTTAAAATGAGCTTCGGCTCCAACATCTTCCTGCAGACTAAACTCAGGAACAAAATCCCGATTTCCTAAATAAATAATGTGTGCTCCAGGATCGAGGCCATTAGAAGCAAACTCAGTAATACTTGGTGACCTGTAACCCCTTGCTACGTTTGCTTTAAGACTAAATTGCTCAGTAAGCTGATAGGTAACCCCGAGGCTCATGGAACTTCCGGAAAATATTTTTGTAAAAGAGGGAAACTGTAAGTATGCCCCTACAGTATCAGGTAAAAAAACCCGGCGGTCAAAACCAGTTACACTATTTGTGTTGGTATAAAAATTATTGCCCCTCAACACACGTCTGTCGTACCTAAACCCACCACTTACTGTCCAGTTGTCTTTCTTCCATTTGGCATGAACATAACTACCGATATCAAACAAATTATAATCTGGAATTGGAAAATCGGTGGCATTTTTATTTTTGTTACCCTGGTACATTCCATTTAAGCCAAAGGTGAAATCTGTATTAAAAAGCGTTGGAGCATTGTAGTTAAATCCATAGTTGAAGGTATTTAGCCGAACATACATTCCTGCCTGTTTTGGTGCAGAGGGGTGATTGAACTCGATACGGACATTTTGTTGCAATGCCAGTAGAAAGTCAACGTCCCCCCTTAAAAACCTGAAATGATTATTGGTGTAAATACGATAATGTTGAAGGTGCTGGTGTAAAGGACTTAGATGATAAGAGTTTTGTTCGTGATGGGTAACGAAGGGCCTGGTAGTTACATCGTCTGCGCTGCCTTCGTACATTTGTTTTGTAAATTTTCTTGTAACCGAATCACGACTTCCGTCCGGAATTCCCTGTCGGTTATTGTACACGGTAAAATTTAATACAGAGTATCCTTCATCGCCCGTATACTTAATACTGCCAGAAGCATTCGCTTCACGAAAACCTGTGTTGTACACGCTGCCATCGATACTATTCTTATAATTTTTTGCTACGCGATAAGAACCTCGTAAAGCAAAACTTACCTTCCTGCTACCAGAAATCAGCCTGAGTCCGTTTCCTATTAATCCGTTATTGCTTTGATATTCTGAAAAGTATTTACCTTTTAGCTTCCCCTCGGTATTTACCGGCATGGCAGGTAATAAACTTACAACGCCAGCAAGGGCATCAGAACCATAAATAAGGCTTGCCGGCCCTCTTATTACTTCTCCTTTTTCAATATTATATGTGTCCACTTCAATTCCGTGCTCATCCCCCCACTGTTGCCCTTCTTGTCGTATGCCATCATAAAGGGTTAGTACTCTGTTGTAGCCCAAACCCCGTATAAATGGTTTTGAAATATTCGGACCCGTTTTAACCGCATTTAAACCTGGAACATTTTTTACAAATACATCAATAATGTTACTCTCCGTCGCTTGCTCTATTTGCCTTGCAGAAACAACAGAAACCGAAACAGGATTCTCTCTCACTAATGTTGCTTTTGAAACACCTGTAACGACCACTTCGTTCATTGCACCTAAGGCAGGTTTCAATTCAATTTCATAATTTGTTTTCTCTACAAGTACTTGTATCGTTTCACCGGTATAACCTAATGAAGTAATAACAAGCCGGGGAGAAATGAGGCCCGCTGGTATCTTAATTCGAAACTTTCCTTCGTTATTGCCGACTGTGCCCGTTCTTGTATTTAACAGTGAAATGCTGCAACCGGGAACCGGTTGTTTAGTTACTCCGTCTTTTACCGTTCCAATGATAGTTTGACCTTGTGCCGACAGTTGTAAGGTTAGCGTTAACAGCATTAGTACTTGCAGCGGGTATACCAGAAATGCATTCATAATAAATTTATTTCCAGAAAAAGTACAAGTTAGTGTTTCCGATACTTTTTTAAAACCTTCTGCCTATGAGTAGTTTAAATATTGATTGATTGGAATTTGGTGTTAAGCCAAAAAGAAATCCTGTCTGTAACTCCCAGTCGGGATAAGCAAGTAAATCGAACATGGGTCCAAGTAAATGTTCTTGTTGCGCTACCGGCCGGAAGTTATTGAAACTTCCCAAGCCAGAATAATATTCCACACCCAAACCAACTTTTTGTTTAACGTTATAAAACGTTTTGAATTGCGGAGAAAAACCCCACTCTTTATTTGGACCTGAAACAACAAAATCAATGTTAGGATTGAAGGACGCGTACACACTTCCAAATGTTTTATCAATGATTGGACGAATTTCACCCTGCCAATAAAAAGGAATAAAAACATTGTCACGAAAGCGACCAAATTCAGCAGACAGGCTTGCACCAAAAGGAAGCTTCCATCTTTCAGGTGCCGTAACTCTTGGCCTTATTTGATTTCCTAAATATTGATATTTTCCGTTGGGAGATAAAGCAACAAATGTGTAAAAGCCAATTTCAACATTTTTAGCTAATCCGCGTGTGATTTCTAAAGTGTGGTTTACCCACCTTGCCGATTTACGATCCGCCAAATTTTTAGAGCCATTGAAAGTGTAGTTATTATGAAGCTCCGCGATCGTTCTTTTCTCTCCTATTGTTGGAGAAGCATATACCTGTATTTCATTTTCTGCCTGTGCAGTTGCAATAGTTGAACTTGTAAGACTACAAACTATAAGAAAACATTTAAACCACTCCATTTTAAGTATTTTAACGAAAATAATTAAACAAGAATAGTTAATAAAATAAATTGAAAGACCATGATCAGGAGGGGGGCGTAATGTTGTTTAATGATAAAGAAATAGAGCTAAAAGAAACTGAAGTTGCTAATGAGTAAAGGTCTTTGTACTGGAGTTGAAGAACCAGTTCCCTTTCCGCTTTAATTTTTCATTTGTTCTGCTTTAAATATGAGATTAAATCAGCCATCTGCTGCTGGTTGATTTGCTTTTCTAAACCGCCGGGCATAGAAGACATATTAAGCGATTTAAGAGATTTAACCTCAGAACGTTTGATAGTTCTTATTTCGTTGCCAGCATTCTTTAGCGTGATAGCTGTAGGCGTCTCCGTTGATATTACTCCCTGGAACGAGCCGCCGTCTTTCAGTTCAACCGTCCAGAGATCAAAGCCACTTGAAATGGAGAGGTTGGGCGCCAATATATTTGCCATAATTGCTTCAGCTGACCAATTGTGTATTGTTCCAAGATCAGGTCCGAACTCTACTCCCAGGCTTCCCCTGATTTGATGGCAGCCTGAACAATTCCTAAAAAAAATTTGCTTACCATTTACAGCATTGCCACTTAAGCTAAGGGCGGGTTGGTAATCTTTATTAACCTTCATGCTTTCACTTTCATCTTTCGTAAGCAGTGCTCTTGCCCTGTCTCGAAGCCTAAAGTCTCTTTGTGCCATTAGCCTCACGCTTCGCGGCCATCCTATTGCTGATTTTTGAATTGTGCCTTTTTCAAGGGCATTTAATAATATTGTAATTCTTGCCGTATCGGTTAGAAAAGTATTGATGGCTTCATTGCGGATATCAGGAGTGAGATCTGTCCATTTGGTTAAAAGGTATTGAGAAACAGTAGTTCCTGCCAATGCACTTAATGTTTGCATAGCAGCTACCTGAATAGATGGATGCTCGGAAGAAGAAATTAAGTCTTTCAACAAACTGGCATAAGGAGCGGGATTACTCAGCGCAATAAAATGGATGGCTTCTACTCTTTTTTCCGTTGGCTGTTGGGGGTTACCGGCAAGAGCGGCAGCCCATGTTTTTGCTTTATCTGTTGTCGCATTACTTTCGAGTCCGATCACTTTAAAAAGATCCAGAACGCCAGCCCGAACGGGTTTAGAGGAATTTGCAAACAAGGCATTTAAGAGTTGCCCTTGTTCTTCCTTTAGAGCGGTTTTTAATTGTTCGTTTTTAATACCCCGGCTAAGCCCCTTCAACAGCGCTCCTTTCCAAATCGCAGCGTTCCCGGTTCCCCGGGCTACTGCTTGCTGAACAAGTTGACGAACGACTTTAGGTTTTTCACTCGTTGCAATCATGGTGCTGAGCCGTTCGACGAGAGATGTGTAAGCGGGATTAGTATTCCTGAAACTGTCTATTACTGCTTTTAATAATGCAGTAGAGTGCGAACCTCCTGCCGACAAAGCAGCTACCTGTACCCAGGGTTCGTTTAAATCTCTAAATAAAAGTGTATTGCGAACCTGTGAAGCTTCAAGTGTATTAACCGACCCTAAAGTACAGAGCAGTTGAAATCTTACTTTCTTATTCGGATCATCCCGTAATGCTAATAATAAAGTTTGCAATCCGGGAGAATGGGAAAAATGTAGCTCAGCAAGTTTTATTGCATTTTCCCGTACACCTGCAATGGGATCCTTTAGGGCTTGTTCAATCACTCCTGTAGTTAATTCTCCTAAGCCTTCCAGAGTCCACATGGCGTGTAAACGACCGTAAGGAGATTTTGTATTACCAGCCATCTGAATAAGTTCGGGAACCCCTTTTTTGTCTAAACGATCTACCAACAACCGTTGTGCATTTAATCTCCACCAGATATTAGGATTGGCAAGTTGCTGTATCAATTCACCTGTACTAAAATCTCCTAACCTCAGGCCTTTTATCCATGCGGCAGGAGCTGCATTTTTAAGGGTAACACGATAGATACGGCCTTTATCTGATCCGTTGTATAGTTTACCTGATTTTACCACCTCCTCCCCCATCCATTCCGGATGTTCGATGATTTGCCGGTAGTAATCAACGATGTACAAAGCTCCATCGGGACCGACATACATATTTACCGGGCGAAACCAGGAATCGGTTGAAGCAAGAAACTCTTTGTTTGGATGACTACGGCTTGCAGTGAAACTTACTCCATTTTCTTTTATTCTGTCAACATGAACGAGGTTGCTTACAGGCTCTGCTACAAAAGTGACATTGTTAAAAGGTGCAGGAAAAGCACCACCGAGGTAACTTGTGATGCCGCAGGCTGAAGTGATGACACCAACATCGGTTAGCAACTGGTGCTGTGGATTTTTGGTAATAGGGAAAACCTCAGCAGCATTTTGATGATCTGATATGGATTGGGTAGCATTAGAAACTACCAGTTCGGGATTGCGTTTCAGGTAGGATGCTGATATCACTTCCTGAAAAATATGGTTGGCATTACTAACAAGGAAATAGTGGCCCCATGCATCGAAGGTGTGGCCAAACTGGGTGTTACTTGATACTGTCTCCAGCAAAAACTTATCGGGTTGAAAGCGAACGGAACGGCCACTGGCATTTCTGGCTAAACGTGGACTTTCAGGATGACGAGGATAGTACACTTCACTTCCGGGGTCTCCGAATTCTTCTTTATAAGATTGGGTACCTACGGCTCCTTCGTGAGCTAAGTAAATCCAATTATCTATTCCGTAAACGGGGTTATTAAGGTTATGTTGCGGATTAGATAAAGCAAAGCCAGTGAGTAATGTATCTCTAACGTCGGCGCGACCATCGTTATCGGTGTCTTCAAAATAAAACACATAAGGAGCATCGGTTACTATTACACCTTTCTTCCAGCGAAGGATGCTATTAGGTAAGGTTAAGCTATCGGCAAAAACAGTGCTTTTATCCATGCGGCCATCTCCATCGGAATCTGTTACCAGTTTTATTTTCCCCGATCCGGCTTTATCTAAAGGGTACCCATGCATTTCAACTACATACATACGGCCGTATTCGTCAATCTCCATGTCGACAGGATCAGAGATTAATGGCTCATCGGCAACAAGCTCAATTTTAAAACCTGGTTCTAATTCAAAAGTTGAAAGTGCTTCTTTACCTCCTCCCTTGGTCTTGGTTTCATAATTTTTCCAGCTAATAATAATTACGGTTGAAATAATTAGCAGATAAAATATTATGTGTCTAACAGGATTACAGTATCTGCTCATTTTATTTCAAAATTTTTCAATCGTTTTCGGGGAATTTAAAACAAAAAGTACACGAGTGCGACGCAACAATGTTTAATAGAAACTCTTTTGTATGGCAACGAAAAATCTCCATCAAATTTCTGCAATAAGCTACACCTATATTTATTAATCTACTCCTAACCTCTCTATTTCTTCATTTTGCCCTTCATTGGAGGCTGAGTATTTTTCATTTCCCCTTGCAGATAACTGACGACAGCCTCTGTTACATCTTTTGCTGCTGACGAGGTAAAGGGAGAAACAGTTTCTACTTCGTAACCTCCATGTTGCCAGGCTTCTTCATTTGGCAAGTAACCAAACCAACCATTGGTGTAACCAAAATAAAAAGTGTAAGGAAATGGAGAACGGTCACGAATCTCATTTGAAATTTCACAAAAAAGTTCAACAGGGGCGCTCCAGATTGCTACATCCTCATTAATCTTAAACATCCGGATGGGAAGCCGTACCATGTTAATACCGGCTTTAGTTGTTGTGTACTTGCTCATGTCTGCTGACCATCCTAATCCCGGCTTCCGCGGTGTTTCAACGGTAAGCGATGCAGTAAACAATTTAACGGTATCGGTAGTAAAAACAATTTTTCGATTCGCTTCTACAATCTTATCGCCCAGCAGCACTTTAAATTGACTTAAATGACCGGCGGCAGGTGTTGGATTGACACTATAAATGGGCGCAATATTACCAGCAGCTCCGTTGATAAAAAGAACAGGTGCTCCAATTTTCGCCTCTACATATTCTGACACAATACCCGGCGCATCACCACTTACCTGCAAAAATTTTTCACCCAGCACAGTTCCGTGAATGGGGTAGTTGGCAATTAAGGCAAGGGGTTTTCCATCTGTTTTATCGAGCCGCAACAAACCAATACGGCGATCAACCGGTCCGTCGGGATTTAGGCCAAGAGAAGCTTTTCCATCAACATCTATAGCACGGCGATTGATATTAGCTTGTGAAAATCCCCAGCCCACACCGAGGCGCGCAGGAACAAGCGTTTTTTTCGCCTCCACGATTCCATTTATCAAAGTTCGCTCTATCATGGAAGTATAGGCGGTATCAATGGAGTGTTGAACGCGATTGCCCATGTAAACACCGTAAATACCAGGCGGGCCAACTTCGGGAGCTGAATGCGTATGCGTAACAGACCACCATACATTTAAAGGATTGATGCCGTGCTGCTTTTGAAGTTTAGTAACAACGTTATCATATTCGGAAGGAGAAAAAAGACAGATTTCTGATGAAATCAAATAAAACTGGGTTTTACCATCATCGAGAGCTACGATGCGGTGATAAATGCGGTCGTGAATACCTGTAGACTTTCGCTCGCCATAACCGACGAGGTATTGGGAGTCGGTGGGCGAGATATCAACCTTAACAACGGAAGCCCTTAATTGTGCCGATGAAGTATAACCTGATAAAATGATGACAAAAATTATTGGAAGCAACCGCAGAAAAGAATAAAAAAATACTTGAAACGTTACTGATAACAGGAAGTGGCCAGGCATATTGTGGCGAAGGCAAGTAATTCGATCATTCATAAGAGTTAAAATTATACTTCTTTATTCAGTTAAAAATTGACCCGCGGGACAGTATTCATCGCGGCAAGAGCCCGGAGAATAAAAGTATTTGGTAAGTTAATGCATTGAGTGAGCGCAATTTACCTTCTTCTGCTTTCATTTTCCACATTTGCCTGGAACAGGAACAATAATTGGTGGATGGAGTTTTATTTGCTGTTAAAAGCGAACTAAAGATATTTTGGAGTGGCTGTTAATATTTATTTTTAATCAATCTTTTTATCCAATTTCTGTATGTCAAAAGCTATCTTAAAAGAAGGGTTGCACAGATCTTTAGGGCTGGTAATATGTGCCCCAATTATTTTTCTAATTTATCTCCTGTTGTACTCCTGCTACTTCATCATAAAAAAATTATACTTCTTGTTCGAGTAACAACAATTGCTACTCTAAACGGCTTTCGGGAAAGAAAGTGATGGATATCAATTTAATTTGAACAATTAGGTGATATAGCGAACGTAGCGACGGTGATTGTGGTGGTAGAACAATTGGCAGCCCGGCCGCCGACTGGTTGTATTTAAAGGAATGTCGCTTCCTTACCTGGTTTAGCATTGTGCCCGAATGTCTATTCTTCCAGCATCACTCCGGTTGCAAGCCAATTGTAATAATCGGCGAATTTATTTCTCCAATGATATTCGTGATGTTCTCCCTCGGGATCGACTTCTACATCAACTTCATATAAAGGGTATTTTTTTAGCAAATTCGCTATTGTATTAATATGGCCTACCATATTTTCTCCTTCTTTCGCCCCGCCGTAGAAATAGAACCTTTGTGGATATTTTTTGTTTGCCTCTGCTACCAATTTTAGCTGGTCCTTAGCATCGGGCACCAGCCATAATGATGGTGAAAACACACCCGCTCCTCCAAAAGTTATGGGATAGTACATGGCACCGTACAAAGAAATCAGTCCCCCCATACTGCTACCGGCTATTTGGGTGTGATAACGATCTGGCTTAGTTCTAAAATTTAAATCAATTACCGGTTTTAGTGTGTCGACGATAAACTGAATATATTTTCGTCCTTCACCGGCACCAAACTCAGTATGATCGTTAAAATTGTATTCCGTCATTCGATGTTCGCTGTTGTCAATACCTACAATAATACATTCTGCAAGCATACTGTTTAGGGTATCATCAACTCCCCACTCTTCGCCAAATGCAATCGCCTCATCAAAAAGGTTTTGCCCATCGTGCATATACACAACCGGGTATCTTTTATCGGTTTGAAAATACCCGGTGGGCTTGTACACCCAAATGCGCCGGTGCCTGTCTAACTGGGGCATGTAAAACTCCTCATCAATGACTTCAACATTTACTGCATTGTGTATAGTCTTTTGCATTTCCTATAAAGATTTAAGCAGATTACATAAAGAAAATATTGTACCGCGGGAATTACGGGATTGAATACTTTAATTTAAATGATCCTGGTTGTTTACGGCAAAGAGCAAAGACTTCTGTTGTATTTTTAAAAGAATAATAAAACGTTCAATATGGATGAAACCAGTGTCAAATATTTCGCTAACCTTCATAGCAAAGATGCTAATCTACGTTATGCTTCCTATGAATTTATAACAAAGAAAATACAGGAAAAAGTTGACTGGGCGTACGAGGTATGGGACGAATTATTGGATCTTTCAAGAACAGGAGATAATCACCAACGCGCCATTGCTGTGCAGTTATTGAGCAACCTGGCAAAAAGCGACCCGAAAAAGCGAATGCTAAAAGATTTTGAACAGTTATTAATTGTAACAAAGGATGAAAAGTTCGTAACTGCGAGACACTCCCTGCAAAGCCTATGGAAAATTGCCATAGTGAGTGAAGATCTAAAAATTAAGGTAGTAGAAAGTTTAACCAATAGATTTATAGAGTGCGTCAATGAAAAGAATGGCACTTTGATCCGCTACGATATTTTAGAAGTATTTAGAAAAATTTATGACAGACTAAACGACGACAAGCTGAAGGAGACGGCGCTCCGATTGATCGAAGCGGAAGACGATGCGAAGTATCGAAAGAAATATATCGGGCTGTGGCAAGACCTGTTGAATTTGAAAAACAAAAAATTAAACTGAAAAAAGGCTTAACTGGCATTGAAAATCTCTTTTAACTTGAGAAGTATTATTTCTGTAAAATAATTTTCTCTGCTCTAAATAAAGGATCTGCTGCTTGCAAAATTTTGGCTTTTAACCCTGGATGGTAATTAGGATGAGTTTTTAAAAATGCCCTGACAACATTTGCTGCTTCCGGGGATTGATAAGAACCAAAAGTTGACTGAAGCCAAGCAGTCGGGAAGAAGATGTCTCCTGTCAACTGAATTTGCTGTAAAAGCTCGAGGCTTTGTGGCAGATATTTTTTCGACGTTCCAGACCTTAATGGATGATGTAAATAATCTAAAGCTGTTGCCACCCATGCTTCTTTGTCCCGGTTTTTTTCGTCTTTTAAAGAAGCAAAAAAAGCATCTCTTTTTGCAGCATCGTTTGAAAGCGGAGTCATTAAGTATGCTAACCTGTTTCTCCTGTCAACATTTTTTATTCGTGTTAATTGTCGTTCCAGAATTCCGGCTGCCCGGTAATTTTTTACCGCCAATGTTAAGGCCAGCGATGTATAGTCGTCTTCGGTTAGCTTAACTCCTGTGGGCGCTTTTTCATCTTTCCAAACTTTGTATAAAGTGTCTTTTGCAGGCTCTGTTAGCGCAATGCTTTGAAAAGTCTTAAACAGTAATTTCTTTTTATTGGCAGCTGTTTCAGCCTTCATTGCCTGCCAAAGTTTTTGTTCAAGGCTACGCCCAATTTCAACTCTTTTTGCAGGTAAAATCAATCTCCAAAATATATCACTGATGTGATTTGTAATTAGTCTAAGATTAAGCTCTTCAGCCTCTTTAGATAATACAGACTTATATAAACCGAGCAATTGCATCGGTTTTATCCCTTTTCTACTTAGCATGTTTTCGTATAAATTAATAAACGCTGTTGCTCTCATCACCGGATTTTTTAATTCCGTCAAATGATCCAGCATTTTGTTTTCTATTGGAAACAAACCGTAACCTTGCCCCGATGAATTAAAAAGTATAAATAGCGGTCTCGGCCTGCCTTTGACAGCTTCTAACACTAATTGAGAATTGTTTAATTCTACCGTATACTCTTCTACAGTATCAGCATATACCAATGCAATCTCAAATAACTGCGGTAAGATTAATTTAGGCACATATTCTCCCTGCTGGCTAATAGTAAGTTTTGATATAAAACCGTTCTTTGTTTCAAGACGGTAACTTATAACTGGTCGTCCTGCTTCATTTACCCATACCTTATTCCATGTGTTCAAATCCGCTTTCGTACGAGAATCTAATATGGCAATTAAGTCAGGCCATGTTGCGTTACTAAATTTATATTTTGCCAGGTATTCGCGTAAGCCATCTCTAAAGGCATCTTTCCCCATCAATCGCTCTAATTGCCGCATCATTATAGGTGCTTTGTGATAAATGATGTTGCCATATAAGGTGCCCGCCTCCTGCAAATTGGATAACTGCTGACGAATAGGATTTGCACCTAACGTTCTGTCGACTCCATAGGCTGTAGGAAAATGATCGATCAAAAACTTCAGGTCATAATTACTTTTTGCCTGGCTTACTTTATCAGCCATAAAGTTTGCAAAGACTTCTTTCATCCAAACATCGTTAAACCAATGCATAGTTACCAGGTTACCAAACCAAATATGAGACGCTTCATGCGCTATTAAATTTGCCCTTGCATTTTCCTGGTCTTTGGTAGCGCCCTGGTCTAAAAATAAACTCGACGCTTTATAGTCGATCGCCCCTACGTGTTCCATTCCACCATATTGAAAATCGGGAATTCCAACAAAATCAAACTTTTTAAATGGATAAGATATCTGGGTATACTCTTCCAAAAAATTTAAAGCATCGCCATGTATACGAAAAATAGAATCAGTGCTAAAATTAATCTTATTGGTATCTGTTTCCCGATGATAGAAATTCATGGCTCTTCCATTTACGTTTTTTGTTACCGAACCAAACTTGCCGGCAACAAATGAAAAGAGGTAAGTGCTGATAGTATCAGACTGAACAAAATTGAAAGTTTTATTACCAGCCGCGATGGAAGAATCAGCCAAAGGCGCATTGCTAAGCGCATTCCATTCTTTAGGAATAGTGAGTGATAAATTGAATGTGGCTTTTAGGTCAGGCTGATCGAAACAAGGAAAGACAGTTCGGGCACGATCAGGTACAAGAAGCGTATAAAGAAAATCTTCGTTTCTGTTTAGAGATAAATTTCCTGCAGTAAAATTGATTGCAATAGAATTGCTACCAATTTTTAGAAATTTAGGATCGATAACAATATGTTCATTTATAAAAACGATCGAAACATCCTTGCCATTTACCAACAGCGTGTTTAAATGGTCACGTTCCTCCTTAAAATCAATTTGTAACGAAACTTCATTTTCAGACAAGTTTAGTACTATACTTTCTGATGCAGTAATTGCCTGTTGCTTTTGAGAAGGGATGGTTAGTTTAAGGTCGTAATGAATTTTAGATATTGTTGACTTTCGATGTTGCGCTAACTTATCTGATACACCTGCCTCAACGGCTATTCTTTTCAAAACGCGTTGAGCTGAGGTCTTTAATGACATTAAAAGAACAAGGGAGAAAATTACACTTAGCCGCATAATAATGATTTGAGAAACGGCAAGATAAAGGATTTGGTATACTTCGAATATGCACCCAGGCAATTGAAACGGTAATGATCCCGGTTGAAAAAATGAAGAACTATTTTTTTCCTCCGAAGCGAAATGAAAAACCAGCAGCAACAAAATAGTGCGGAGATTCTTCGTTTAATCCTACGCCGCCGCTTACATCCAGTTTCGAATTTTTTGAAACGAAATAAGCAAAACCGGCATCAAAAACGTCTTCAGGCGCTTTGCCTTTCTGTGCAAATCCGAACACTTCAATAAAGCTTTCCCATTTTTCAGAAATATCAAATTCCGGAGTGAAGGAGAACATCCAATTTTGTTGGTGGTCGCGGCTATCCCATTCCGAACCTACATTATATTGCAGCTTTAGTTTTTCAGATAACTTATTCTCAAACAGCAACCTGATTCTATTATACGCTTTGTTTATCTGATGATCAGCAGATGCAACTTTTGGAAGGCCAATCTGTCCCATTATTGCGGAAGAAAACTTTTCATTCTTCGACTCCAACAAAGCTAATTTCACTCCCAGCTCTAGCGGTTTCAATCCATTTTTAAACTCATTTTCCGATACCAATTTTTCATTCTCCAAAGTAGTCTCAACCCGCAGTTCCAACCTTTTCACTAAGCCATATCTAAGTAATACATCCGGATTTTGCCACACCTCATCTTGCTCGTTTTCCCTTGTTCGCCGAAAGCCAATTTCTGTCTGAAAGCTTTTTTTTGAAACTGTTTGCGGGGATAATGACTCACCTGGCCTTTCGGCTATTATTTTCTCCTGAGCACAAACAGTGATGGAAATAAAACTAACAAGTAGTGATAGAGTCTTTTTCATGTTGGTTTTAAGAATGCTAGTTAATTATTATGCCAACCCATTCGGCCAATTACTATTGGTCTTCTTCGTCATAATTAAATAATAACCTTAGCTTGATGAATGCAAAACTTAAGGGCTGAGCAACAAAAAAAGTACAAGTGAGCGACGCAAGAATGATGATAGAAGTAAAAATGACGGGATTAAAAATATTTTCTCAATAAAAAGCCAGCAACCGAGATTACCCAAAAAGTATCAGGATCAAAGTAGTATTGAAAAAAAAGATCCATACAAAAAGTATAATGTGGTGCCAGGCAGAATGGCTATCCCGGAAGCTTTTGTTGCGTCGCACACTTGTACTGTCTATCTCTTTTTGACTTTTATTAAACGGTTTTGTAAAACGTTTTCTATTAACAATAGCCCAAAAAGAGCCTCCTATTGCATTTTAACTAATGCAGGAAGATGAGCTACTACTACCGGCATTAAAAAAGGCGCTTAAAGCGCCTGAAATATTTTTAAACTTTCAAGGTATTCCTTAACCTTATTGTGGTGCGTTGCACTTAGCGGAACTAAAGGCAATCGTAAATAATTTTCTATAATGCCAAGCTCGGCCAAAACTGCCTTTACACCGGCCGGATTATTTTCTACAAAAAGCAAATCGAACCCTTGGAGCATTTTAAATAAAAGGCCTTTTGCCGAATTAAATTCGCTTCTCAGGCACAGCCTTACCATCTCAGAAAAATCTCTGGGAAAACAGTTGGCAGCAACACTGATTACCCCATCCATACCTGCAGCAATTAAAGACAATGCCAGATGATCGTCTCCACTGGTAACCAAAAATTCTGAAGGGCGATTTTTTAAAATGTGAAAGCATTGAATCATATTACCACTTGCTTCTTTTATACCCATGATATTAGAGCATTCATTAGCAAGCCGAATAGTAGTGTCGGCGGCGATATTACTAGCTGTACGCCCGGGAACATTATATAAAATGATCGGCTTAGAAGCAGCTTCCGAAAGTAGCTTGTAGTGAGTAAACAGCCCCTCTTGTGATGGTTTACTGTAATGAGGACTTGCACTTAATATGGCGGCAGCATGCTGCAGCGGATAAGTTTCTATGTCGTTGATAACCTCTTTAGTGTTATTACCTCCAATGCCAACTACGATAGGAACTGTTGAGCCAACTTTATCATAAGTGTACTGTAAAATTTCTATTTTTTCTGCCTTGCTTATGGTAGGCGTTTCACCTGTAGTACCTAATACTACCAGGTATTCTACTCCACCATGTATAACAAAATCTATTAATTTTCCATAAGCTTCGAAATCGATCTCCTCGTTCTCCTTGAAAGGAGTAACCAGGGCTACACCTGTACCTTTTAATGTATCTCGTAATGACATTGCAATTATTAGTTTTAATTATTGTGGCAATTCTTCCCAAAAGCCCATTTTACCAAATTTTTCAATTCTTTGTTTAACCCTTTCCGCCGGATCTATTTGCTTTAACTCTTTAATTATAGGAACAAGGTAATTTTTAAGAATTAAAGCTGCTTCGTCGTAACTCCAATGCGCACCCCCTACCGGTTCTGGTACTACACCATCAACCAGTCCAAATTCAAACATATTATCAGAAGTTAGCTTCAGTTGTTCTGCTGCAGTTTCTTTCATGTCCCAGCTTCGCCATAAGATAGAACTACAGTTTTCGGGCGAAATAACTGTGTACCACGAATTTTCTAACATAAGAACTCTATCGCCAACACCAATTCCTAACGCCCCACCGCTTGCGCCTTCGCCGATAATTACACAAATTACCGGCACCTTCAACCGTATCATTTCATAAATATTTCGGGCTATTGCTTCACCCTGACCTCTTTCTTCAGCTTCCATTCCGGGAAATGCACCAGGAGTATCTATTAAGGTGATCACAGGCTTATTAAATTTTTCTGCCAATCTCATTAAACGTAAAGCTTTACGATACCCTTCCGGATTAGCCATACCAAAATTTCGCAGTTGCCTCATTTTTGTGTTAATACCTTTTTGCTGACCGATAAACATTACCGTCTCCCCTGCCAGCTGGGCAAACCCACCCACCATAGCCTTATCATCCTTTACGTTACGATCTCCATGCAGTTCGATGAAGTTAGTGGACATCTTATCTATATACTTAAGAGTATATGGTCTATCAGGGTGCCGGCTTAGCTGAACCCGTTGCCATGGGGTAAGGTTTTCTGTTATTTCTCTTCTTTTCTCTATAATAGAATCCTGTAGTTGAATAATGGTGTGTGTGTAATCAACCTTCGTATTTTTATCTGCAAGTTTTTTAGTCTGATCGATCTGCTCGTATAAATCTTTAATGGGCTGCTCAAAATTTAAGAATTGTCTATTGGGGTATTCTGGCATATTTAACGGTTGAAAGGGTAAAATTAAGTGTAGAAATTTTTTTAAGAAAGTTTTGTTGGGCAAAACGTTTACCCTTATCTTTGCACTCCCAAAATAACAACTAATAGTTGAATTGAAGGGGAAAAACGGATCGGTAGTTCAGTTGGTTAGAATGCCGCCCTGTCACGGCGGAGGTCGCGGGTTCGAGTCCCGTCCGGTCCGCTTAAATTTACGTTATGCCTTGTAAATCAACAATTTACGAGGCATTTTTCATTTAGTGGGAAACATATGGGAAACATTCTAAAAGTTGCTTACAAAAGCATACAATCCCTTTGCAGATTGCCTTGCAGCGAAGTTTAGCTGCTGATATTTTGGAAGATTAGAACAGTAATATTCACTCACTGATTTTGCATAACCTTCTGCAATCAATATTTCATTCAAACAAGTTCCATCAGGCAAAATGATATACGCCAATTGGCGTTTATAAAAATCGAAAAAATACTTCTCTTCAGTTATCAAAGTAATGTTTGTTCCAGGCGGAGCAATCGTTATTGCAAAGGCTGTGGCTTTCATTCCAAGTTCAATTAGAAATTCACCTGCTACCCTTGCTTTCTTTTCATCTTCAATTAGCTTTCTGTTTCTTTTATTCTCCGGTGCATCAAGACCGTACAACCGAACTTCCTTTTCCTTTTTGGAAAATATGTTTTGCACCATAAAGCTATCTCCATCTAAAACCTTAGTGATCTTAAAGTGAGCTTCAGTTAAATATGGTGCGATAGCATCAAATTGCATTGCTTTACTTATTGATAGTCAAATACTTATAACAAAAGTAATTTTAATTTTGTATTGTTCAGGTACTCATTTTAAAACAATAAAAATTTTATAATTGTGGCAAGGCAAACAGGTTTAGTAAAATACAACGGCACTATGGGTGGCGTTCGTCATTTTAAAATTAAGGGGCTTGATGGTGACTTCGCAGGAATGGCAGGTGGACCGTCTGCGGAACAAATAAACAATGATCCGGCTTTTATCAGAACCCGTGAAAACATGAATGAATTTGGTGGCTCTGCTGCAGCCGCAAAATCTGTAAGGGTTGCCCTTTCTCAAATCATCAAACAGTTTTCAGATCCTCGGTTAACTGGTCGCTTAACAGCAATCATGAAACAAATTAACCTGGAAGATCAATCAGAGGCAAGAGGAAGAAGGGCAATAGAAATTTCAACACAGAGGCAGTATTTGACCGGTTTGGAGTTTGACGCAAATCTGAGTTTATCAGGATTATTTAATGCTCCCTATACACTTGCAAATAACGCAGCCAGGGATAGTGCAACATTCACCATTCCTGCTTTTAACCCGGCTAACCTTGTAAATGCTCCGGCAGGTGCAACACATTTCCGTTTGGTAAATGCTATTGCAGTTGTTTCAGATTGGGTTTACAATGATACTACCGGAAAGTATGAGCCAACTGATATTGCGTTGAACGAGCTTGCCGATGTTCAATATTCACCATACTTGGATTTGAACGCAGTCACAGCGGCAACAACTATAACAACTGCATTGCCTGGCACTCCAACCATGACTGCATCGGTTAGCGTTTTAAATTGTATTGGCATAGAGTTTTATCAGCAGGTAGGATCAAATTATTACCTTTTTTCTTCAGGTAATGCTTTAAGAGTTAATGAGGTTTTCTAAATGATTTCCATTGTAAAAATTGCCCTTACCGTAATGGTGGGGCTTTTTTTATGCCTTCTCCCCTCGCTGCTCACCCTATAATCATGCAGCAATCATCTCTAAATTTCACCGCAATTCCTTGCTTTGCTTTGCATTTGTTTTCAAAAATGGTGCAATCATATACGGTTCATATTGCTGATATGTAGGAAATAAATTGCAGTCAAGCGGTGTTTCAAATTGTGTCCGTATGGTCAATTAAGGGCTGCGTAGGGTCGCTGCGTTGTAAGCTGGTAGCTTATCATCAAAAGAAAAAAGCACTACCCCTAAAAGGGTAATGCTGATAACTGACGGCGACCTGATGGAAAGCACCAAAGCCAACCACCGCAAGGCATGTGATAAACTGCAACACCCGGAAGCGGATGGTAATGAACCGGCAAACGCCTGGCATGGCGACTAAAGGCAATAGGAGAAACTGGAACTGATGGCGGAAAGAATGACCTACTGAAAGGACAAACTGATAAACGCCTGCTGGTAATGATGCGAAGCTGCTTGTGCATAAGTAAAAATTTTATACGTATCT
>NZ_JAOQAH010000044.1 GCF_025963695.1 Segetibacter sp.
GCATTTTATGTAATTTGTTTGGTGAAGAAATCGAAGCCGGCGAATTACCAAACGATATTGAATGGACCGGAAAAGTGATACAGGATATTTGCTTTAATAATGCAAAAAGCTACTTTAACTGGAATGAGGTGATAAAATAGATAAACACAAGTTGGAGTAAGAATACCTTTTCTTACGGGAATAAGATTTGTACTATTCTGTAAAAAACAATGCTTTTACCGATTGGAGATGACAACAAAGACAGGAAGATTACGCCTTTTATAAACTATCTGTTAATAGCTCTTAATATTTTCCTGTTTATTTATTGGCAGCGTTTAGGGAGTGATTTGCCTGTTACTTTCGGTTATGCTGCAGTTCCGGGAGAGATTTTAACTGGCACCGACATAATTACTGACAGTAAGGTTTTAACTGACCCTTATACCGGGCAAGACCATCAACTTCCAGGCCTTCAACGTACCCCAGTTCCTGTGTTTCTTACCTTAATCACTTCCATGTTTATGCATGGTGGCATTGCCCATCTGCTCGGTAACATGTTGTTCCTCTGGATTTTCGGAGACAACATTGAAAACAAGCTCGGACACTTAAAATATCTTGTTTTCTATTTGCTCTGCGGCACTCTTGCCAGTTTAAGCCACGTGTTTGCTACTTTAATTTTGGGCCAGAATCTACTTATTCCTTCGCTTGGTGCTTCCGGTGCTATTTCCGCTGTGCTAGGCGGTTATCTGCTATTGTTTCCAACAAGAGGAGTGCACGTATGGTTGTTCTTATTTTTTGTAGTAACCATCCCTGCCTTTATTGTAGTAGGCTTCTGGTTTGTCTTCCAGGTCTTAAATGGATTGGGCACATTAGGAGGGGAAGAAGCTGGCGGTATAGCGTATGCCGCCCATATCGGAGGTTTTATTTCGGGGCTTTTCCTGGTTAAATCATTTATTAGAAAGGCGCCACGGAGAAAGGTGTGGTGAAATGGCTGAGAGTATAAATTGACGTGCTTAAAAAGCTTTCTTAATCTCTTCTAAACCAACACCAAAAAGCTTTCTTGCAATTAGATTTAAGCCTTGCTCATTTCCTGTAAAGTGATACACTGCATGTTTATGAGAAAGTGATCCATCAGGTTTTAAGAAGGCTGCAGGAGATACGCTTTCTATTTCGTAGAATGGACCCATTTGTGTTCCATCAGCTAAAGGTCCATCGTTGTAGGCGTTAACGGCGTCACCAGAAAATGGAGGTTTGCTGGTATTCCATTCCTGGTTGAGATACTTGGCAGTAGGGTCAACATCAAACATAGTTATAGTCAAAACATTATTTTGAACGTCATAACTCCCTGCCATTGGCTTGGCTTTACCAGGCGCTATCCCCAGCTTACCCCTGCTTTTACCGTCAGCTTTAAAGTATAAAACTCCATTGGTATGCCTGATCCTGTCCGCTGATATTTCACCAAAGTAATTGGTGGTGGCAACTTTATTAAATGGTTCAGTGCCCGCGTTCTTAAAAGGAACAACAATAACAGTTGCAGGGGCAGGCTTAAACATATCAAGTATCCACATGCAGGGCATACCCGTAGTTTGGGTCCATTCAAAAGAGCTTTTGTTTGTTAAAACATTTGCCGTTTCATAACCTACCACTTTTATCGAAGTATCTAATGTTAGGCCTACATTGTTTTGTATTTGTTGCTTGTCTAAAATTTTAATTGTCCTGTCCACCAACAACTGCATCTCGGTGCCTTTGTAATTTGTTAGTTTCATTTCTTTCTGTAAGCTAATGGCATCGTTGGTTTTGTTCGTAACCTTCCAGGCTTCGCTGTCAATAGGTGCAGGTGTTCTCCAGTTATCAAACACCATTTCTGCTCCGGGTTTAAAATACAAGGAAAACTTTCCGCCTTCAGGTCCAAGCCATAAGCGGTTTTCCCCACCGTATGCATTCATGTGTTCATCTGCCGGGCCTGAAAATGCCTTATAGTTTACCCATCCAAAACTAAATCCTTTGTTTCCTTCAGCAGTCGATGTAAACACTTTTGCCTGGTATTTTGGCGACACAATTACCTTTGAGTTTTCGTTCCCCGCTTGTAAAACAACTATGCTGTCATACTGCCTTAAAAAATTGAGGTCGTAGCCAAAACTTCCTTCTTTATAAGCGTCTTCATTTCTGTTTTCATTTTGCTGTTTTTTGGTAGCATCGTTGCACGACGCAATCATCATTGTAACGAATAGAATAGGGTACAGGAAATCTTTTATCACAATAAGACAAGGATTGCAGGTGAGTAGGTAATGATGAATATTATTTAATGGGCAACTGACAGCGTAATGTCTTTTACCCGCAAATTTTTAATGGCAAAATAAAATACTACTATAAAGCAAGCAGCAGGTACAATATAAGCTGTCTGTATGTTGGTGGCATCGGACAACTTACCCATTATTACCGGGAAGACGGCACCCCCTGCAATCGCCATTATTACCAGTGATGAACCCTCTTTAGTTTTCGGTCCCAAACCATGGATACTCAAAGAAAATATAGTTGGAAACATGATAGACATAAAAACCTCAACACCGACTAAAGCATACACAGATATTTTACCATCTGTCATAACGGCAAGAAGGAGCAAAGCCATATTGACGACACTGAAAGCTGCTAATAACTTTGCAGGAGATATGTATCTCATTAAAAAAGTGCCAATAAACCTTCCAATCATAAAGCCTAACAATGCTGCTGATAAATACATTGCAGCCTGTTTTTCTTCTATATCCGCAACCCTTTTCGAAAATCGTATAAAAAAGCTACTGACACACACCTGCGCACCTACATAGAAGAATTGGGCTAACACACCCAACATCAAATTTTTTTCCTTCAATAATGATTGCTCAACCTTTACATCTTCACTCTCTATAATATCAGGCAACTTTGTTTTCCAAATAAATATGGCTACCAACAACACCACTAAGCCGATAATGATAAATGGGATCTGTACAGAGTTTGCCTCGGTTTGCAAATAGTTATTGAGTTGTTGCTGACTCATTGCAGCCTCTTGTTGCGGGGTGTAGGTTTGGCCCGATAGTATAAAAAGCCCTCCTGCTAAGGGTGCCAGCGTAGCAGCGAGCCCATTGAAAGATTGAGCAAAATTGATCCGTTGAGTAGCTGTCTTAGGATCACCCAAAACGGTGATGTAGGGGTTGGCAGCCGTTTCTAAAAAAGCCAATCCGCACGCAATGATAAATAAAGCACCTAGGAAAAATACATAAGACCGTGCCGCAGCGGCCGGAAAAAAAAGAAATGAACCTGCAGCAAATAATAATAAGCCAACAATTATTCCTCCTTTGTATCCATGCTTTTTCATAAACAATCCTGCAGGTATAGCCATTAAAAAATATGCTATATAAGATGCAGAATCAATCAGGGCCGATTGCAAATCACTTAGTTGACAAGCCTTTTTTAAATGAGGAATTAAAATAGGGTTTAAATTGAGCGCAAAGCCCCACAAAAAAAATAAAGAAGTAAGCAGGATAATAGCAAAACGAAAATTGTTAGCAGGCATCTCGGTAGGTTGTGCAAACGTTAGTAAATAGAAAGTATATTATAAGTACTTGCAATAATATTGAAATTACAGGTAGCAATTGATTGCAACGAACAAATTTGGTTTTCGAACGAACGGGGTTACTCCTTCTCAAATTTACGTTTCACATAATCAACTAAAGTCGACTCTTTCAGGTCTTCCATATCGCCTAGTTGTATCTCAAGTGCTTTGGTACTTAGTTGTATCTCAAACAGCGATAACATAAGCGACCACAAAAAGAAGATCAGGCTTAGCGCAAACAATATATCAGCACCCGTTTTGTTATCCAGGTAAATAAAGTACATGCAAATAATGCAGCATAAAAAACTAACGATACCAAGTGCCTGCATGTTTTTAATCAGCCTTAAACGGTAACGCAAATTTTTGATCTGGCCCGACAAAATACTTTGTTTGTCACTCTTCAGGTACTCGCCGTGCAGCGTGCGAACAAGATTTGCAAGTGCAAGAAACCTGTTGGTATAGGCAAGCATAATAAGGCTGATCGCAGGAAACAATAATGCAGGGGTGTTAAACGTGATGTCCATAAAAGCAATTTATATAAATGATTATTATTCCTTTAATAATACTTTTCCTACCCACGACTTTACCCTTTGTTTCGCTGAAATAAGAAGACTTTTTTGAACTAGCGATATAAATCTATTAAACATCCTTGCGTCGCACTCTTGTACTGAATCTCATAGTTCACCACTTTCCGCCTTTTGTTTTTAATCGGTTGCCATTTGCTTTGGCCTACAGTGGCAAAATACTAAACGTAGTAACTATGCACTAAACTGAAGTCGCCCTCTATCATAATTAATATTACTTTAGATAATCTATAAGCTATTTTGTTATAGACGTACCACATTAAAAGAGAAACATTCATCAAACTATCTTCTACACTAATGGCCACCCCTTTTATTTCACCACTCGAAAGCCTGGCACAAGACAAAAAATTAAAAAACTGGTCGGGCAACCTGGCGTTCAGCACCAATAAAATATTTCATCCAACATCGGTTGAGGCAGTACAAAAGCTGGTAAGAAAATACGACCGGTTTAAAGCATTGGGAACAAGACATTGCTTTAACAGGATTGCCGATAGTAAACACAATCTTATTTCACTTACTGAATTAAATAAGGTAGTGTCGGTTGATGCAAAGGCAAACACCGTAACTGTAGAGGGAGGAATAAAGTATGGAGTACTGGCTCCCTACCTTGATGAAAAAGGCTTTGCCTTACACAATCTTGCATCGCTTCCTCACATATCTGTTGCGGGTTCTATTACAACTGCTACGCACGGCTCAGGTGTTGGTAACGGTAATTTGGCAACTGCAGTTACAGCTTTAGAAATGGTAACGCCTAATAGCGAAGTGGTTCATCTGTCAAAAGATAAAGACGGAGAAAATTTTCTTGCAGCAGTGGTGGGGCTCGGTGCATTGGGGTTGATAACAAAAGTTACTCTTCATGTTGAACCTACTTACCAGGTAAGGCAAAATGTATATGTACAATTGCCCCTTGCCCAACTTAAAGAAAACTTTGACAAGATTGTTTCTGCAGGTTATAGTGTTAGCCTTTTTACTGACTGGCAAACAGAAAACATAAATGAAGTTTGGATAAAAAGGCGCGACCAGGGATTAGATATGAATTTGCCAGAGGAGTTTTTCGGAGCAAAAGCTGCAACCAAAAACCTTCATCCGATTGTTGAATTGTCGGCCGTTAATTGCACCGAGCAAATGGGAGTTTCCGGGAAATGGTATGAGCGCTTGCCTCATTTTAAAATGGGGTTTACGCCAAGCAGTGGGGTAGAGCTACAATCAGAATACTTTATTCCTCAACGGAATGCTGTTGACGCCATTATGGCTATTCAACGTTTAGGAAAACAAATTGGTCCACACTTGTTCATCTCAGAAGTAAGAACCATTGCTGCTGATAACTTCTGGATGAGCCCCTGCCGCAACCAGGCATCTGTTGCCATTCACTTTACCTGGAAACAAGAGTGGGAGGCAGTGAGAAAATTGCTTCCGTTAATTGAGCAGGAACTGGAACCGTACAAGGTAAGGCCGCACTGGGGCAAGCTATTTACCATGTCACCACAAACGCTATCGTCTCGTTACGAGAAGCTTGAAGACTTTAAAAAGATGATTGCATTGTATGATCCAAAGGGGAAGATGAGGAACGAGTTTTTAAATACAAACATTTTTGGAACCTAAATAAAATGCAGGTTAACCGCTTTATTTTCTGACTGATTCGCGTGTTTATTTCCCGGGCTTATTATGGAAGTGGGAAAATCATAACATTTTAGTTAACAATCAATAGGAATAATATGTTGCTTCTTAAAATAATAACGATACCTTTAAATTATTAATTAAAATTATCATGAAAGAATCAGGAACAGTTAAGTTTTTTAACACATTAAAGGGTTTTGGATTTATTACAAGCAATAGTGGAAAAGATTACTTTATCCACGTATCAGGACTTAATGGCTTGTCACTAAACGATGGTGCTAAAGTTGAATTTGAAACAAGACAAGGACAGAAAGGTTTAGAAGCTTTCAACGTCTCTTTACTTGGGTAATTATATATTAGTGCTATAAGCAAAAATGCCACCTTAACCGGTGGCATTTTTGTTTATAGCAATTGCTACAGTGCAAGCTTCTTTAATTGGTCTTCAGTTTTTGATTGCTGAAATGAGAACGCTCTTTTATTAAGATTTATCATACAATTTTTTACCTTACTTATCTAATCCCAAAATCAATGACAGCCCATTTTAGTAATTGTGTCTTAATTGTTACCGGTGCTGCATCAGGTATTGGAAGGCACGTTGCGTTACAGGCGGCGCGTCATGGCGCTTTAGTGATCGCTGCTGATATTAATAACCTGGCGCTGGCCGAAACAAAAAGCATTGGCATTGATGAAGGCTTGCAAATGGAAGTACATGAGCTGGATGTAGCAGATAAAAAAGCCATCAATGATTTTGCAAAAATGATAATACCGCAATTAAAAGGTCGTAAGCTTATTCTTGTAAATAATGCGGGAGTTGGTTTGTTTAGTGGCAGCTTTAATAATACTGACCAAGATGATTTTGAATGGCTGATAAATATTAACCTCTGGGGAGTAATACGAATGACTAAAGCTTTTTATCCTTACTTCATGCAACACAACAATGGGCACATCGTAAACCTGTCAAGCGTGTTTGGATTAGGGGGCTTTGCTAATCAAACAGCTTATTGTACCGCCAAATTTGGGGTCAGAGGGTTTACGGAAGCGCTGCGTATGGAATTGGTGGGAACGGGTATATATACTACCTGTGTTCATCCCGGGGGGATAAAAACAAATATAATGCGTGCAGCGACTCCAAAAGGTGCAGGCTTAACGGCAGATATGCACGTGAAGGCAATTGCAGACTTTGAAAAGATTGCAATGACTACACCCGAAAAAGCGGCCGAGCTGATACTGGAAGCAGTGAAAAGAAAACAGCCACGACTTGTAATTGGCAAGGATGGGAGAGTAATAGATATGGTGACAAGACTATTACCTGTAGCTTACACAAAGATTTTTAAAAAGAAAGTGGACAAGGCATTGAAGGTAGGCTTATAGGGCATATCCGTTTATTTCAGCGATTTGAGTTTTTGTAAATTCAGATCGTTTTTGATTAAAAACAGCAGTTGCACAAAGATTTACAGATGAACGAAATGCGACGCAACGATGACGAGGGGTGACCAAGCGCTTGCGTAATAATAAATATAAGTCTACCCAAAGGCTCATTAAGAAGCGCGGTCCGCTGATAAAGAAAGCACTTCTATCGTAAACCAAATTGAATTGAAATAATGAAACCCGACTTTGAGGTTGGAATTGTGGGTGCAGGTTTTGCCGGACTGGTGGCAGCTTTAAGTTTAAAAAAAGCCGGCAAAGAGTCTTTTGTAATTTTTGAAAGAGCTGGCGAAATTGGTGGAACCTGGCGTGACAATATATACCCCGGATGCGCCTGTGATGTAGCTGTTCATCTTTATTCTTTTGGGGCGGTACCAAACGCCAGGTGGAGTAATTTATACGCAGGCCAACCAGAAATTTTAAGCTACCTTAAAGATGTATCGGTTCGCTGTGAATTGCAAAAACACATCCGACTGAATTCGGATATTGTAGCGGCAAAATTCCTGGAGGAAGAAAGTTACTGGCTAACGACCGACAGGATGGGAAGGGAAACCAGCGTATCTGTACTGCTATTGGGTTTGGGACCTTTGAACAGGCCCTTTCTGCCATCTTTAAAAGGGTTGAACGAATTCGGGGGGCATTACTTTCATACCAGCCAGTGGGATAGAAACTTTGACCCGACAGGTAAAAGAGTGGCTGTAATAGGTACAGGTGCGAGTGCGATACAAGTGGTGCCTAACATTGCGCCGGTTGTAAAATACCTAACCGTTATACAGCGAACACCAGCGTGGGTTACTCATCGTTTTGATAAAAAAATAGGTAAAACATGTAAAGATGTATATCAACGGTTTCCAGTTGCACAAAGATTTAAAAGAGAATTTATTTACTGGATCAATGAGCTTTTCGGGTTGGCGTTTATTGGAAATAAAACGCTCAACAAAGTAATGGCCTGGACTGCGTTACGGAAATTACGTAATGAAGTTAAAGATGCAACAACACGAAAAAAGCTTACCCCGGCTTATACAATTGGCTGTAAAAGAATTTTAAAGTCAGACGATTATTACCCCACATTCAATCGTGATAATGTAAGTCTTGTAGCCGAAGGAATTGATAGGTTTACACAACTTGGAATACTGACAAACGATGGTAAGGAGCATTTGCTTGACGCAGTAATATTTGCAACAGGTTTTGTAGCAGCAGATTTAGATTTGTATATAAATGTAGTAGGATTGCAGGGACGTAATTTAGTTGACGAATGGAAAACCACAGGTGCACAAGCTTACCTTGGTACCACAGTGGCTGGTTACCCTCATCTTGCTGTTTTATTGGGGCCTAATACCGGGCTCGGGCATAACTCGATACTACACATGATAGAGTCACAAATGAACTATATCATTCAATACATAGATTGCATAGAAAAATCCGGCGCGGAAGCGTACATCGATCTAAAAGAATCAGTACAGCATGTATACAATGAAAGGATACAGGCGCAATTGAAAAAAACTGTATGGGCATCGGGCTGTAAAAGTTGGTACATGAATTCGAATGGAAAAAATACAACGCTGTATCCGGGCTTAACGGTTACTTTTAGGAAGGAGACGAGGAAATTCGATCCACGCGTTTATCAAAAAGTAAGGCGTCCTGCCCTCGTATTATAAGCTTGGATGTTTGTAATCTAATGTGCCGTTATTCCTATTATCCGAAACTACCCCACAATGAAAAAATTATTGATAATTGTACTTCTGCTGGTGCAAGTTTGTTCCTTTGGTCAAACAATAACAGAAAGGTATGCTGAAGATCCGGCGTCAGTAGAGCATGAAGGTGTACCGAAGGGTGAAGTACGAAAGTTTAGTTTCAACAACTCTAAAATTTTTCCCGGCACTTCAAGGGATTATTGGATTTATATTCCTGCACAATATCGGGCAGATAAACCTGCCTGCGTATATGTGAACCAGGACGGCATACAGTGGAAGGCGCCTACAGTTTTTGATAATCTTATATATAGCAAGGAGATGCCCGTAACTATAGGCGTTTTTATAAATCCGGGTATAGTAAAAGCACTTGACACTGCTACTGCATTAAACAGGTACAACCGCAGTTTTGAATACGATGGGCTTGGTGATGCCTATGCACGATTTATACTGGAAGAAATCTTTCCAGATGTGGAAAAGCAAAAAGCAAGTGACGGCCGCGCGATAAAATTATCAAAGAGTGGAAACGACAGAGCCATAGGCGGATCAAGCAGCGGCGCTGTTTGTGCCTTTACCGCTGCATGGGAAAGACCATTAGAGTTTTCTCGTGTGTTTAGTGCAGTTGGTACGTATGTCGGACTAAGAGGAGCAGATCGCTATCCCACGCTTGTTCGTAAATATGAACCCAGGCCCCTTCGTATTTTTTTACAGGATGGCACAAATGATCTGAATATTTATGCGGGTGATTGGTGGAAAGCAAATGAAACGATGGAAAGGGCTTTAACTTTTTCGGGGTATGAATTGAAGCACATTTGGGGAGAAGGACAACATAGCGTAAGGCATGGAACTGCTATTTTTCCAGAGGTAACCAGGTTTTTATGGAAAGATTGGCCAAAGCCTGTAACCACAGGTATTTCTAAAAATCAATTCATAAATGATATTTTAATACCAGGCAGCGGATGGGAATTGGTAGGGCAGGGGTATGGTTTTACAGAAGGTACTGCGGCTGATGCTGCCGGTAATGTTTTCTTCCACGACATTCCCAATTCAAAAACGTATAAAGTTGATAATAAAGGTAACCTCTCAATCCTGCCATTGGCATCTAAAAAATCGAGCGGTACGTCTTTTGGCTCTGGTGGAAAGCGGTATGTAGTGGCTGGAGAAACAAAACAAATCCTTAGCTACGATGCTACCGGAAAAGAGGCAGTTGTAGCGAATGAAGTTATCGGAAACGACCTTGTTGTTGCCAAAAACGGGAACTTATACGTAACGTCACCAGATGGAAGTGAAAGGCCTGGGAAACTCTACCTGGTTAAACCGGATGGTAAAAAGATAGAGATAGATGCGGGATTAAAATATCCTAACGGAGTTGCTTTGTCGCCTGATCAAAGTCAATTGTATGTAACAGAGTCAGCGACCCAATGGGTGTGGGCATACCAGGTACAGCCAGACGGATTGCTCGAAAATAAACAAAGATATGGCTGGTTGCACGAGACTGATATTGAAGGAAACGCCTGGGGCGACGGGCTGAAATGTGATCGTGATGGAAGAGTATATGTCGCCTCGCGTTTGGGCATTCAGGTTCTTGATCAGACAGGAAGGGTAAATGCAATTATTCCGGTACCATCAGGTCAGCCTTCTAACGTTTGCTTTGGAGGAAGTGATTTTGATACTCTGTATGTTTCTGCAGGAGATAAGGTTTATCGGAGAAAAGTAAAGGTGCACGGAGCAAACACTTTTGATAAACCAACGAAGCCAGCAGCTCCACGATTATAACAAAAAGGTTCCGTTACTGAATAGAGGCTGTTTTACATTCTAGATCTTTATTATATACATCGAGCGAACTCTAGCCGGGCGGGCGGGCGGGGGAGCAATTGTTTCCATTTGTATAATGTCGTCTTCTTCGGTCTCTGTAAATGCTCCTTTTTCCTTTTTTTGTTCTTTTTTTAATTCTATTACACCTTGCCGGTTTATAACTCTCACTTTTGGCTTTGTTGAAAATTGGAAAGAAAAACTACGTTCTTTTTCTGCAGCTGAAGTATAAACAATAGTAGGCACGTGAGAATAGTCATCTACATTAGAGATTAAAGCAGTTGTATAAAATGCAGGCTGATTTAATGAATTCAGTTCTTTTTCGATTTGCTGCTCAAGCAATTCTAATTCATTCAACTTAAAAACATTTATGTCAGGAAGAAGTGTATTTGATCCTTCTTTCTGGATCTTTCTTATTCCAATGCGAACAAGACTTTTAAGTTTACTTAATTCCAACTTTTTATTTGCCGACTTAAGCTGCTCCATGGTATTGGCAACGTGCATTCTAACCTTTTGCAGATTTAAAACCTCTTTTTCTTTAATGGTTTCTTTTTGAATTTTTTTAAGATGGTTTTCTGTCATTTCAATTTGTTCCGAAACTTCTTTTGAAAACCACTTTTCTGCATTGATCTGTGCTTTGAAGTATTCTTGGCCTTTTGCCAGGCTTTCCATTGCAAGATTTAAAGAGGTAACCATCGCCGGCTTAACTGTTGTAACCGAATGAGCAAGAGTAGCAGTTTCAATAATCTTGTCATCTTCTCCAAAAGGAATGGCGGTTTCAGATGGAACAGAAGGTTGTGGTGGAGGGGCAGGCTGAGAGAAACGACTTGCCGCTGTTTTTGTTTTAGAGGACTTTATTTCTGCTGGCTTTTTCGTTATTTCAGCCGTCTCGTCCGAATTATTAGGACTATTAGCCAGGAAGAACACCGGATTGAATAGAGGGTTTTTAACTTTTGCTGCTAAAGGTTCGAAAACGACATTAGGCTGGTCTCTCAATTTTGAAGCATGAACAGCTTTTTTTGACGGAGACAAAAATGAAAGGAAACTAAAGACTGTAGTTAGCACTAACAAAGCCAGCACCTGGTGTTTGTGATTGAAAAATGTTCGTTCGTTTTTTTCTATTATTCTTTTTATTCTGCTAATCAGTAATTTTTTATTATCCGTTGCATTTAAGGAAAATAATTGTTTGCTTGGTTGGTTTGAAGCTATTTGCAAAAGGGCACGGGCATAAGAAGCGGCACTATACTCGTATTTCAAAACCCAGTCATCACAGCAATTCTCTCGCTCTTTTTTAATTTGCTGATGTATCAATTGCATAAAAGGATTGAAGAAAAGGCAAGCTTCAATTAGTGCAAGAATTAAATTAAACAGGTAATCAAAGCGCTTGATGTGAGCGAGTTCATGCAGTATTACTGCCTCCATCTGCTGTACATTTAAGTAGTTTATGGTGGCAAGAGGTACTAATATTACAGGTTTTAAAAAGCCGACTGTCAATGGAGTTTGAACTAGTCCGGACAAAAAGATTTGTACTGGTCTTTTAATCTCTAATTGTAACGAAAGCTTTTGTACAAATAGTTTCCAATGCTCTTCTATTTCTGCAAGGCCTTCAAATCGAACCTGCTGGGTAAACCGGTAAGCAAAAATCCATTTGGCAGTTAGCATTAAAAGTAACGCCAGGTATGCTATTGACAAATAAGGAAAAAACTGCTCAAACCGAAGAACTAAAATGAAAAATTGCTGACTGAGGGATGCACTGGTATGAGTTAAGAGACCTGGAATATATGGTTGTGATGTAGCTCCGATTTGTTCTGGTAAGAGTAGGCATTGTTTATAATAGAATACCAGGGTTCCAATAAACCAGGCAAAACCAACGATCTCAAAAACTATCCCGGTTGTGTATTTTTGATGAGAAGATAATTTACAGATGGTATTTATTGAAAAATACAAAAGCCATAAAAGTGCAAACTGCCATAAACTGTTAATAATGGTATAACCCAGCGCCTGCAGAAACGGAGAGTGGAGCAGAGGATGCATGTTATTGTTTTTTCAGATTGTCGAGAAGTTGTTGTATTTCGTGTAATTCTTCTTTGCTTGGCGCCTGGCTACCCAGTGCTTGCATAACTAACTGGGATGATGATCCTCCAAAAAGGCTTGATATCATTTTTCCTACAAATTGGCTTTGTGTTTTTTCTTTACTAATGTTAGCCTGGTAAATATGAGTTTTTGCTGAATCGTCTCTTGTTACCAACCCTTTCTCAAACATGATTTGCATTAACTTTAAAGTAGTAGTATAGCCGGCCTCTTTTGATTTGAGTATTATTTCGTGTACGTCCCTCACCGTTGCCTTTTCTTTTTGCCACAAAACCTGTAATATTTCTAGTTCGCCTTCTGTTGGTTTATTTTGTTTATTATTCATTTACGATATTTTTCGTACCAATATTACAAACATTTAAAAAAAAAAGGGGATTGCAGGCATAGTTTTTTGTATTTATTTAACAAACGCCGCCGTTTTTAACTACTTCTTATAAAAATTTTTTCATAAGTATTATTAAAAAAAGCGTCAATTTTTCCTATTTCATAATAATAAAAAGCCCTTTTATGATGCAAAAGTTACTTTTTAGGATACGTAGCACTGTATCCTTTTTGTTTTTCATTTTCTTTCTGTCAACCCCAACCTTTAGTCAGGAGGCTATGTCACTTCAAAAACTCAAAACCTACACTGTTGAAAACAAAGACAAACTAGGGTTATCTGACCAAGACATTTCTTCTCTTGTAGTGAATTACGAATACACTGATCACAGCACAGGTATTCACCACATTTATGCAACTCAAAAAATTAATGGTTTAACAGTTACTAATTCTGCTTTTTCATTGCACTCTAGTGCCAAAAAGAGTTTTGAAAGCAACCAGATAGTACCATTAAAATCCACTTCCATTAAACCTGTCAATATTGGTATTTCTTCAATGCAGGCTATTCAAAAATTGATGGAAGCAATTAATTATTCTTCAGATGGAAAGATTGAATTGAAACAAGCTGCGCAGGGTAGCGATCAGGTAACAGTTTATAAAAGAGGAACTTCTTCTATTTGGGATATTCCTGCTAGACTTGTGTATTTTAATAATGAAAAGCTTTCTGCCCTTCAGCCTGCATGGGAAGTTCAAATGATGGATTTTTACAAAAAGCATTACTGGCTGGCTTATGTTGACGCCTCGTCAGGTAAAATACTAGAGAAGAGAGACCTTATTATGCAATGTAGTTTTGGCGGTGCCGAAACCGATGAACAAGCTGTTTATCATGGCAATCATCAACACGCTTTTGTAGAAGCTGCCAACAATTCTGCGGCGTCAACTGAAGCAGGGGCAAAAACGGCCTTTGATCCGCGGGCAATTATTACTAATAGCTACCGCGTTTATGATTTGCCATTGGAAAGTCCGGGCGACACCTTGCAGCAAGCCGCACCGCATGCTTTAAGCCCAAGAAGCGGCGATGCTATCGCCTCCCCTGACGGATGGCACAAAGTAGGCAACAGTGCAGTTCCATTTCCATATACTCAGGGAAATAATGTGTGGGCATTTCAAGATCCTAGTCCCGGCCCTTTGGGCGGTGTACCTAGTACAGACCCAACACGTACTGCTTATAACAATGGCGGCCCTTTAGGTGCTCCTGTTCTTACTGAACCTTTTCTTTTTGATTATCCTATAAATCTGACAGCCAACCCTGAAACATATCAAAAGGCTGCTATTGTAAATCTTTTTTATTGGAATAATTTAATGCACGATGTATTTTACCGTTTAGGATTTACTGAAGCGGCCGGCAACTTTCAACAGTCTCACACTTTTTCTACAGGCACAAGACCCGGGGGAATGCAAGGAGATGCGGTGTTAGCGCAGGCGCAAGATGGAGGTGGTACGAATAACGCAAACTTTTTAACTACTCCTGATGGTACGCCCGGCCAGATGCAAATGTATTTGTGGACCGCAGCTTTGCCTGACTCAATTGTACAAATTACTTCATCTTCTACAGGTGTTCCTCCTCCCGGTATGAAGTTTATTGCTATTCAAGGTTCTTTTAACACCCAGCCGACCGACACGGCTTTGATGAACCTCTATACTCGGCCTGTTCTCAACAAACAATTTGTAGTAGTTCAAAAAAATCCGTTGTCAACCGTTGGTACTGAAACAGAAGGATGTACAACTGGCCAACAAAGTATAGCCCTTCCTCCGGGGAATAACGTAATGGACAAGATAGTTTTGATTGACCGCGGTAGTTGTTCTTTTATTGAAAAAGTTTTAGGAGCACAGTTGGGTGGAGCTGCAGGTGTAATCATTATAAATAATTCCGACGGACCGCCCCAGGCAATGGGTGGTACAGATGCACCGGGCAATTTCGTAAAAATTCCGGCCGTAATGGTTAGCAGGTCTGACGGTACACTTTTAAAAAACCAAATTCTCGCCGGAGCAATCATCATTGGTTCATTAAAAAGAGACAAACCGGCAGCACCTAAGAGAGATGGCGACCTTGATAACGGTGTAATCGCACACGAGTACGGTCACGGGATTTCTACCCGTTTGACGGGGGCAAATACCATTGGTCCATTAGGCGGAGATGAGCAAGGAGGTGAAGGCTGGAGTGATTTTATGGCTTTGTACATGACAATGAGAAGTAGTGATCTTATTGCTGGCAAATTGCCAACACGTTCTATTGGCAATTATGTGACTTACCAATCGGCAAGCGGTCGTGGTATCAGGCCAACACCTTATAGTACTGATATGTCAATAAATCCGTCTACGTTTAAAGACATTGGCAAAGGTGGAGAAATTACAATACCGCATGGTGTAGGCTATGTTTGGTGCACAATGTTATATGAAATGCTGCAGAATTTAATTGATAAATACGGAATGGGCGATGATGTATATGAGGGAGCCGCTCCGGTAAATGGAAATCCTCCTGCTACTGCAAATGGTAATAATATAGCAATGCGGCTTATCATAGAAGGGATGAAACTACAAGGCACAAGGCCAACTTTTGTACGACAAAGAGATGCTATACTGAAAGCTGACAGTATTTTATACGGTGCACAGAACTCCTGTTTAATATGGAGAGCTTTTGCAAAACGCGGATTAGGTTTCTCTGCAAGATCCAATACAAACGGAGTAGGTGACGAAGCTGAAGCTTTTGATGTGCCGTTTGCTTGTGATCCAACTCAGAAAAGGGTTAGTATTGTAAAAAATGGTCCCGTAAAACTTACCAACGGAGCTCCTGCTAATTATACTATTACTGTAACAAATAAATATCCAGCTCCTATTACAGGTTTTACAGTCACAGATGCATTACCTACTGGCTTAACGTTTGTTTCAGGTTCAGATAATCCTGTTTATTCAGCAGGTACGAACACTGTTACCTGGACTTTAGATCTTGCGGCAAATGCGACAAAGACACTGTCATTGGTTACTAATGTTAATTCTCCTACTGCCTCTACGCTGAGATTTGGAGACGACCATGAGGGGTCTGCGGCAAACTGGACTTCAGATAATAGTGGCGGACTTGACGCATGGACTTATACTACTAATGCAAGCATGGCCTATAGCGGTTCCAAATATTGGTTTGTGACTGATACTGATTTGGGTGGGGCCAATACAAACCTGCGGACGAATACTGCTATTACTGTTCCGGCAAACGGAGAGCTTGTATTTATACATAAGTTTGCTACAGAATCAGGATACGATGGAGGTGTTGTTGAAACATCAACAGACGGAACTACGTGGACGTACGTTCCTCCTACAAAGTTTGTGAGGGGGGGCTACAACGGTATAATTCCTACAATTAATAATCCTGGTATTGGTACAGCAGACCTTGCTGCCTTTACCGGAACTTCTCCGGGTTACATTGTTTCTATTGCTAAGCTTGATAATCTTGCCGGTCAGAATATTTTTGTCCGTTTTAGATTTACTGCCGATGCTGCTGGTGGTTCAGTAACAGGTGGAGGTTGGTGGATGGACGACGTGTACGTGCTTGAAAATCGCACTGAAATTGCTAACACTGCAACTGCTGTTACTATAGCTGGTCAGCGGGTACTTGAAAGCGAAGGAACGAATGCCCGTTCAACAAGCTCAGCTTTCATACTTTCTCCCGGTGCTCCTTTAGCTAATTCTTTAGGAGCTTTAAGCGCAGCCTTCTCAAGGCAATCTTCAATTGATCTGGGATGGACTACCTATAATGAAAGCGGAAATGAAACCTATGAAATAGAAAGAAAAGCAAATGGTGAGGCGGGCTTCATAAAGGTTGGTTCGATAATGGCTACGGGTTCTTCCACCCGAAACAAGCAGTATAAATTTAACGATCCTAATGTTGTTTCCGGATACCGGTATCAATACCGGGTTAAACAGGTAAACAGAAACGGAGAGTTATATTACACAAATATTGCTATAGTTTCTTTAGGTGCAAAAGCCTTTACTGCTAACATCTACCCTAACCCTGCAACCAGTATTGCTAATATTAGCATACTTAACCCTAAAGCCGGAAAAGTAACGATTAACTTGTTCGATGCGTTAGGTAAAAGGATAGCAACATTTAACGGCGCAGAAGCACAAAGCCAGGTGGTTCCGTTACCGATACAAGGCTTAAATAAAGGTACTTATTGGGTAGAAATCAATACGGCGAATGACGATCGTATAACATTAAGGCTTGTAGTAAACAAGTAATCTGAAATGTAGATTTTTTTTGGGGCTGCTGAAAAGCAGCCCTTTTCTTTTCCCCAACATTTGGATGAAATACTAATATTTGTCATACTTCTTTAGAAGCAGAGAAAGAGTATACGTTACATTGAAGTGGAAGTGTTGAAATTCACGGAATAGGACTATGCTCCTTTATTGTAGTGCATTGCTATCAATACAAACAATACAGAAGCCACTACATTTAACGGGTAGATTGAGCAGAGAACTAGTACTGTTTAATGCATGATTAAGGCAATTTTTTAATTTAAATGAAACTGCGGATTGCTTGTCGTTAAGGAAATATTCTAAAGACTTGGTTCGCTTCTGCTACATAGAAATACGGAAAGATGCAGTGAGTGACACAACCGGAGATGAAAAAAGATATGGGGTTAAACACAAAGAACAATTAACCTACAGCGATAATATAAGCGGTGCTTTTTAACAGGTTTTCTGATTGTACATTGCTCCTGCCGTGTAGATAAATAATGATATAGGCAATAACGCAAGTAAAAAGCAGCATGAGTATAGCGAGTACGATCCATTGATAAATCTTAATTTCCCGTTTTTCCTTCCTTTGTTTTTTTGCCGTTAATTGCTGAAGTTTTTGGTTTAGCTGGTTTACCTGTTTTTGCAAGTTCTTTTTATCCTTTACCTGTAGCAGTCCTTGTAGTGCATCCACTTCAAAAGGGCTATTGTTTATTTTATGTTGAATAGAATCTTTTTCTTCTTCAGCCGTATTCTCATCAAGATACCTTAACAGCTCCTCTTCGGTTAGCTGCTCCTCGTTATCGGACAATATGTTTTTCCAATCAGCCATTTACTTTTTTCATTTTCTTCTCAACAATTAATTTCAAGTTTCTTTTACCGTTCTGTATATAGCTTTTTACCTGCAGCAAGTTGAAACCGGTGAAATCTGTTATTTGCTGATAGGTTTGTTTTTGTAAATAGAACAGCGTTAGACACAGTTTCTGCTCAGCATTCAATTCCTTCAGACCTTCTTCAATCAATGAAAGGGTTTGGTCTTTTTTCAATAGGTCCGTCTTGCTGAAACCATCTTCTGCTGCAGCAAATTTATCTGATATTTCTAAGGGCACACGTCCATGCTTTTCTCTAATTTTCATTAGACACAAGTTTTTAGCAACCATATATAACCAACTTTTGAAATAGTCAACTTTGTATTTTTGAACCTCGGTTATTACTTTAAGAAATATTTGTTGTACAGCATCTTTTGCTTCTTCTTCATCTTTTAAGTATTTGTTGCAAACGCCATATAAAAGCAAAGTATAGCGCTGAAGAAGAATGCCAAGCCATTGGTTATTCCCATCGCTGTAAAACCTATTCAACAGTTCTTTATCTTCGATATGTGCAAATGCATCTTTAGCCACGCGTCAATTTAGATATATTTTAATTAGAGATGCTGATAAAATATTTTTCCATAACACTATTAACGGTACTATAATTATTTATGATCCTATCAGTTTGCATCGTTCCTGTTTGTCCTATTCGAGCCGAAGCTTCTCATAAAAGCGAGCAGGTAAGCCAGTTGTTGTTTGGGGATTTATGCGAAGTAATTGAAAGAGCAACGGATTTTGTAAAAATAAAAGTGGTTTACGATAATTATGAGGGTTGGTGCCAGGAAAACCAATTGGATAAACTTGACGGTGATGAAAGGCTTTTAAAAAGAGGAAAGTTAGCAGGGGATTGGGTGAATGAAATAACATTAGATGAGACGGTAATGCATATTCCCTTTGGAAGTACAATACCTGACAGCGGTTTTGTAGGAAGACATCGGGTTGAGTATAAAGGAAAAGTAATAGGTGTAGAAAAGAAGAATTTGAGCAATGAATTTCTAAAGAAGATTGCTTTTTATTTTCTTAATACGCCTTATTTATGGGGCGGGCGATCAGTTTTTGGAATTGATTGTAGCGGTTTTACTCAAAGCGTTTTTAAGTTCCTCGACATTACATTACTAAGAGATGCGTCTCAACAAGTAACACAGGGTGATGAGGTAGGATTCTTACAAGAGGCAAAATGGGGTGATCTTGCTTTTTTTGATAACGAAGCGGGAAGAATAACGCACGTAGGAATATTATTAAACACAAACACGATTATTCATGCCTCGGGGAAAGTGAGGATAGATGCCATCGATAGCATGGGGATTATTAACGGTGATACCGGCAAGCGGACACATAAACTAAGACTAATAAAAAGAATTTTAAAGCAACAAGACTCGCTTTTGTTTTAACTATCGTTTTACAAAGGGAGATAAACTTTTTTTAGATAGAAGATGCCAAAAAGGACCTGTGCTTCTTTACAACAAAAAAGAAGCACAGGTTTCCTGATGAATTATTTGAAATTTCTTTTATAATTATCCATTGCTTCCTGAATAATTTTTAAAGCCATACTCTTATTCTGAAACTCTTCAACTTTTACAGTTTTATTTTCCAAAGTTTTATACTCTTCGAAAAAGTGTCTTAGCTCACCAAAAAAGTGTTTTGGTAGTTCTTCAATGTTGTTGATATAGTTAATAGATGGATCATTTGCAGCTACAGCTATAATTTTGTCATCACCATCTCCCTGATCTATCATTTGCATTACACCTATCACCTTTGCGGTAACAAGACACATGGGCTGAATACTAATACTTGACAAAACAAGAATGTCAAGGGGATCTTTATCGTCTCCGTAAGTCTGAGGAATGAAACCGTAGTTGGATGGATAATAGAACGATGAATAGATAACCCTGTCTAATCTTAAAAGGCCACTTGGCTTATCAATTTCATATTTGGCTCTTGATCCCTGCGGGATTTCGATTACGGCATTTACCATTCTTGGTGCCTGGTCTCCACATTCAACTCCATGCCAGGGGTGTAATACGTTTGTAAATTTTTCCATATCTTTTTTTGATAAATTCATTTCTAAAACCCTTTTATTAGCAGTTCAAAATTTTTAAAAGCTGCAATATTACAACTTCGTCTTATTAATCCACCGTTGTTTTACATGATGAAGTAAAACAACGGTAAGCGAAAGAAGATGTAGTGAGTGGCTTAAAGGTTGCCGGAAAAAGTGTATTTAAAATCAACTTTCCATTCCCCGTTTGATTTAACCACTTTTATTTTTTGCGGCCTTTTTCTATAGGAGTTAGTGAAATTGACAATGGTAACACTATCAGGAACAACATCAGTGACTTCATAAATAGTTATAGATGAGTTGCCATACCCTGCTTTATCCTGTTCACTACTATTATTAAATTCTTTGCTCCATTTTGCCAGCCAGAACTGGTTGTCTTCATCCTGTAGCATATATCTATTTGCCGCGTTAAATTTGCCTTTGAGTGTCTGTTGAATAAATTCTCTGCCAGCATCTAACGCGCTTTCTGGCCTATGGTACTCTTCATCGACATTTTTACAGGAAAATAATAATATAAATGCGAGGACTAATAAAGAATATTTCATTTAATACTTTGTAGGCGATAAAGGTAACAATAAAAGAAAATCATTTTTGTAAACGGTATAACAAAGCAAAAGAGGCAACTATTAAGGCTACCTCTTTTGCTTATTTTTAAGAACCTAAATTAATTACCTGTTATTCGGCTGAAAACCCTGTACCTGCTCTTTTTCTTTTTCACGGTCGTAAGCTCTAATGATTGCTTTAACAAGCCTATGACGTACCACGTCTTCTTCATCCAATTCTATATGTGCAATTCCGTCTATGTTTTTTAAAATCCGGGAAGCTTTTTCTAATCCGCTTCTTTGGTTTTTAGGCAAGTCAACCTGGGTAGGATCACCTGTGATAATAGCCTTGGCACTTGCACCGATCCGGGTGAGAAACATTTTAAGTTGCAGGTCATTGGTATTTTGGGCTTCATCCAAAATGATAAACGCATTATCCAAAGTTCGTCCGCGCATATAAGCAAGGGGAGCAATCTCAATGGTTCGTGTACTCATGTAATATCCTAACTTATCCGCAGGTATCATGTCATCCAAAGCATCGTACAACGGGCGTAAATAAGGATCAATTTTTTCCTTTAAGTCCCCGGGCAAAAAACCAAGGTTTTCACCAGCCTCCACAGCCGGTCTTGTAAGAATTATCTTTTTAACGACTTTGTTTTTAAGGGCTCGTACTGCCATTGCCACGGCAGTATAAGTTTTGCCTGTACCTGCGGGCCCGATTGCAAAAAGAATGTCATTGCGATCACCTGCCTGAACCATTTTCTTTTGGTTAGCCGTTCTGGCTCTTACGGTTTTACCATTAGGTCCAAAAACAAGAACGTCATTCGGATTTCTTTCTACAAAATTGTCAATCACTTCTGCGTCATCTCCACCTAAGATTTGCTCAAAGTAGTTTTCGCTTAAGTGTCCATTTCTTTCGAGATATTGAAGTATTAGGTCAATCTTTTCCTTTGCCGTTTCAATTTGTTCCGGAGCGCCGCTAAGTTTTATTTGAGTACCGCGGCTAAGTATTTTTAGCAGGGGAAATTTCTTTTTGAGGAGATCCAGTTTCCCATTGTTTACACCAAAAAATTCAATAGGATTTACTGTTTCAAGATTAATAATAGTGTCTGTCAAATTTTTTCGTTTTTTCGTTTTTTATCAATCGGGCTGACGTCTGCAACAGACCTTCAGCACATGTTTTTCATCTAACCAAATATAATTCTATCATAATCAAAATTCATACTACGTTATACACAACCTGTGAATTAGATGTGAAAGTCCATTTCGCGTAACACGGATTCGTACGAGTCGGCTTTCGTATCGTAATTTTTTTTGTTTTGTTCACTTGCTCCTTTTATTGTCATGACGATTTAGCAATATTTAAGACACATTATTGTAATTGTTGCACCTCTTCATACCAGTCGCCAAGCGATGAAAAGGTTGAAGTAGTTGGTAAAGACTGAGGGAAGTAACTTAAGCCGGGATGAAAAGCAGGTAGTTGAGATAGTTTGGAATATATTTGAAGCAATTCTTACCAGGGACATATCAAAGTAAGAAGAGACGTTTTTTTTCCTTAATAACGACAAATAAAAATTCCTTGAAACGAGTACTTTTCATAGACCGCGACGGAACCCTTATCAACGAAGCGCCGCCAACTTACCAGATTGATAGTTTTAGTAAACTTGAGTTTTATCCGCACATGTTTGAGTACATGTCAAGGATTGCTAAAGAATTGGATTATGAGT
>NZ_JAOQAH010000070.1 GCF_025963695.1 Segetibacter sp.
CACGGCAAGTTTGGTGCTATTGAAAGAACAGAAGCTTTCAATTCTTAGTGCATCTTTCGTTGTTTAGGTGCTTACGTCTGTAACCTAAATTTGTGCCCCTCACCGCTTCGACGAGCAGCATTGGTTAGCTGGACAACTCTCAGCCGGTGCAGTGTGACCATAAATACGATTCTTTTCCCTGCATAATGAAATAAAAGTACAAGTGAGTGACACAACAATGTTTAATAGCACCACAACAGCCGGCTCAATAATTAATATTCAAACTTCATCGATCTATACCCGTATCCGAAAAGTTACCCTTATACTTTCCATTCCATCCTGTTTGTATGTAACGCGTCGTGAAGACTTTTGCCTCTAACTGCTGTAAACACTCCCTTCTTATAACGTAATTAAAGCTGCTGCAACACAGCGGGAATTTTTATGTATATTAAATCTTCATTGCTTCCTGAATAAACAGAGAAATTGATTTTGCTGAACAACAACTAGTAAAACATGGGCAAGCTTTTCATAGCCATGGCGCTTTGCCTGGTTGGTAGTATCCTTAAGTCGCAGGGACAAAAGCTGTTCGGCTATGTGTTGGAACAGAACAGTAACAACAAACCGGTTCCGGGGGTTATGGTAAAATCTGGTTTTGCCAACCAAACAGCAACAACCGACAATGGAAGTTTTACCCTTACGTTTCAAAATGGAAAACCTGGCTATAACACTGTACTGATTTTAGAGAAAGAACAATGGGTAATAACAGAAAAAAACAGGCTTGAGGTAAACTTGCCTCTTGATCCGTTTAGTCATCCCCATACAGTTATCATGTGCCGGGCGGATGTTTGGGCAAAGCAGCACCAGGACAATTTTAAACTGTTGAACAAAATCTTACGCGAGGCGCTTCAGAAGAAAAAATCAGAATTAAACAAACAGGGTAGAGACTTTCAGAAAATAACTGACTCTCTTGATGAGCAGTTTGTACGATCGAAGAGAGCTCTTTACGAGCTGGCGGAGACCTTAAGCAGGGTAAACCTGGACCAGGTATCAGAAACAGAAAAAGCTGCTTATGCATATTTTGCTCAAGGCAAAATAGAAGAAGCGGTTCTGCTACGCGAAACGCTGCAAAGCGAGAAAAATTTATTGATAGCCAACGAGCGGTTAAAGCAGTTAAGTAGAAATGGACAAGATCCTGATTCTGCATCACTACTTACGTATAATACGATTAACCTGCACAGGCGAAATCTGAAAGAAGAAATCAATTTGTCGAAGCTTCGCTTCGATTGGAAGACGACCGAACGAAAGTTGAAATTTTTGGCTGAAAACGACAGCACGGATTATGAAAACCTTTTGCGCTATGGCGAATTTTTACAAGGTCAGAACGACCTGGATAAAGCCTACACAATCTTAAAAAAAGCATTAGCTGCTTACACTAAACTAAAGCAAGCTAATCCCCGCGCATTTAGTTCAAGTCTTGCGGGCGTGCAGTACCAACTAGGTATCATTTTAAAAAACAAGTATCAATATAAGGCCTCTGAAGATGCGTTGAAAGAAGCCTATAGCCTCTACAAACCACTCTCAAACAGTGACGCTGTTTCCTATAGTAAAAATGTAAGCGATGCATTAATTGGGTTAGCCCAGCTTCATTTAGATAAGCGCCTTTTTAAGGAGGCAGAAAATGAATTGATTCAGGCGCTCACTACTTACAAACCACTTGAACAATCGAACCCTAAAATATATGAAGCGGGTAGGGCAGAGGTTCATAACAATTTGGGGGTGTTATATCTTAAAAAGGAAAATTATAAGTCTGCGGAGGTTGCATTTAAACAGGCGCTTGAGGTTAGGAAAAAGCTGAACGACGCAGATCCTCTATCAAATGAAATCGAAATAGCAGAAATTGAAAACAATTTAGGCCGGGTGTACTTGTGTCAGAAAAAGTATGATGCCGGCAAGGTAGCGTTAGAAAATGCCTTGAGCGTATATCGGAAATTTCAACAAACTTCTCCAATGGTATTTGATCCATATGTGGCAGATGCCTTAACCAGTTTGGGTGCTTTATATACTGCACGTAGCAACCTGGGAACTTATGCTGTAGAAAAAAATGACAGTACTACTGCACGTAATCATCTGGGCGAAGCCATGGATATAAGGAAGCGTCTTGTCGCTCGAATTCCCGGCGTTTATGAACCTGTATTGGCAGACACATACAACCAAATGGGAATGTTTTTTAAAGAAGCGAATGACAGCGATTCTGCTGAAGTATTCTTTACAGAAACGCTGTTGATTTATGAGAAGTTTTCGAAACTCGTTCCTGAAATGTTTGAATTGCCATTGGCGGGGGTGCAACATAAGCTCGGGCAACTTTACCCGCTTAGGAATTCAGCTTCAGCAAGAATATTATTTAACAGCGCCCTTGCTATTTACCAACGTCAGTCGTTGGTTAATAACGAAAATTTAGAAGGAGAAATAGTAAGTTGTAAATATGATATTGCGGCAAACGATTATCACTCGCGGGCATTCTACGCTAAGCAGGAAAATGAAAATAGTATAAGGAATTCTTTAAGTCAGTTTCGGGAGTTATTAGAAACGTACAATAGTTTAGATAAAAAGAATCCCGGCAAGTATGTAGAAGACATAAAGTCTGTTAGGAACTTTATAGGTTCTATCAACAACGAGATGAAGCGGGTTCAAGCGGTTGATCCTTCCACTTACTCTTCAAAAACTGATAAGGAAAGAGTTGAAGACGAGTTGAATGGCCTTGCTGCAGACATAGAATCTGCCAACACAATCTACAACAAGCGTATACTGCAGCAATTGCTGGTGCAACGAAAAAGAGACTGTATTAAGAAAGGTAAATTTTCGAATGTGCTTTCTTTTGGCCACGATCTGAATAGTTTATCCTGGTATTTGTTATTAAGTAAAAAGTTTGCTGAAGCAGAACAAGCCGCCAGGGAAGCCCTATCGCCGGGGTTTGCAAAAACGGGGTCTTACGATAAAGAGATGGAGTATGCAAATGCAAACCTTGCCGCCGCTCTGTTGCTTCAAAATAAATTCGAAGAAGCAAGGAAGGTGTATGTATCGCTAAAGGGTAAGTCGTATGGCGATAGAACTTATGTGAGCATATACTTAGATGATATTGCGCAACTAGAAAAGGCTGGCATTATGCATCCGGACTTTAATAAAATAAAAGGCGTTCTCGTTGATTAAAATTTCGATGAATTATGGCAGAAAATCAGGTAGCAAAAGATGTTTTTATATCGTATAAAAGCGAAGATGTAGCGCTTGCAAAAGCGCTGAGCCACTACCTGGTATCGAAAGGGTTGTCTGTTTTTGTGTCCTCACAAACATTGCCACAACTGGGAAGCAGCGACTATAGAAAGGCTATTGACAGCGCTTTGGACGAGTGCAGGCATATGATTGTAGTAGGCTCTAAAGTAGATTATCTCAGCTCCTTGTGGCTTGAAGCTGAATGGGGGTTTTTTATAAGTGAAAAAAGGGCGGGAAGGAAAAAAGGCAATATACTGACGGTGGTTACCGATGATATTGAAATAAAAAATTTGCCTGCGAGTCTGCGTTATTATGAAGTGATTTTTTTTGAAGAAGAAAATTTCGAACGTATCGCAGCTTATGTCGGCAAGGATTACCAGGATCGTGTATATAAGCCGAAGCGGCAAGCGATCTTAAAATCGAAATGGCTGCTGCCGGGCATTTCGCTGCTGGTGCTTACAGGCCTGTTATGGTATTACATCAATGAAAAAAATAAGCCGTTCGATGCAACTGTTTTTGTAAGGCCAGATGCAGCGTTGAACCTACATCCGGATTACCCCGTATTTGAGGGTGGGGAGTTAAGCTTGTATATTGGCAGCAAAGAAGATAAGAAAAGTGTATTGCCTAATCAGTCTATAACCTTTCAGCAAATTCCCATTTCATTTGCCGGCAAAAGAATCGGCGCAAAACTGAATGCACAAAACTGGAAGCTACTAACTGATACAGTTCTTTTAAACACGAATGCCATTTATATTTCAATTGTGCCCGATGGCAGCCTGGCCTCCGTTTACGGAAATATAAAAGATGGTAAAGGCAATCCGGTTGAAGGGTGTTCCATTGCGATTGATGGAGATACAATTATTCACAGTAATGCCGCTGGACTTTTCAAAGTGAACTTGCCTTACTACATGCAAAAAAATCAATACATTTTGTCAATCACTCGAAGAGATTTTTATTCTCAGAAGATAGATTACTTCTCCGCCTCCGGAAGTGTTGATATCGTTTTAAAACATTAAAAAGTAATAAGTGGTAAGTGATAAGTTGTAAGTGGTAAGTGGTAAGTGATAAGTTGTAAGTGGTAAGTGGTAAGTAATAAGTGGTAAGTAATAAGTGGTAAGTGGTAAGTAATAAGTGAATAGGGGTAGTGTTGTTACATGTTTTTTAACCGCATAAAGAGTTAAGACTAGTTGCGACTGGTCTTAATTCAGCGAACCCCGATAATCTTTTGGCGTAAACCCAACATGCTGTTTAAATAACCGGGTAAAGTGTTGCGGGTACTTAAAGCCCAGTTCGAAAGCGATTTCACTTACCGATTTATTTTGCCCGAGTATTTTTTCCTTAGCCATATCAATTACTTTCAGTTGTATGTACTCCAGGGCCGTTTTGCCGGTCTCTTTCTTCACCAGGTCGCCAAAATAATTGGGTGAAAGGTGCAACTGCTCGGCACAATAAGTCACTGAAGGCAGTCCAATGGTTTGTGGTTTGTCAGAGCCAAAATATTCATTCAAAAAGGCTTCAAACTTTTCCAATGTGTCTTTATGTACCTCGTTGCGGCTAATGAACTGCCGGTCATAAAAACGCATACAATAATTTAGGAACAACTCGATGTTTGAAGCAATCAAAGTTTTACTGTGCTTATCCGTTCCCTGTTCCAATTCATATTTAATCTTAGCAAAACAATCCAACACAATTTTCCTTTCCTTTTCAGATAGGTGCAGTGCTTCTTTTGATTGATAAGAGAAGAACGTATAATCATCAATGTGCTTGCCAAGCGAGGTGCCCCGAATTAAGTCGGGATGAAACAATAAAGCATAGCCCTGCGGCTTGTAATCTTTGTTGATGTCCACATTTATAACCTGACCTGGAGCAACGAATACCAATGTTCTGTCCTGGTAATCGTAAGTATGCCGACCATACTTTATATCACCACATTTAACGTCTTTTAAGTACACTGCATAAAACCCGAAATTCATCCTGCTCGCATATACCTCCGGTGTCCTGCCTTCAAAGTCCATCACGCTAACCAATGGATGCAAATTTTCCTTATGGTAAAAGGCATCATGTTCACTTACGGTATTAATCTGCAAAATCTCTTCCATAGAAGTATCATTTTTATCTGACACAAATTTATCCCCTTGTTTTAATCCCGCCATAGTCAAACCACTCAATCAGTGAAATTGGTAGATAAATCTGTATCCTGTATACAAACAAACATATAGAAGAATAAGACTTTTGCAGCCTGAGAATGGGACGTGGAAGACACTTTTTCAAAC
>NZ_JAOQAH010000079.1 GCF_025963695.1 Segetibacter sp.
CTGGGTGTGGGCAACAAAGAAAAAGGCATCAGCTCTTCGTTGCATACTCCCACCTTTAATATTGACGAAACTGCGTTGGAAATAAGTGTTGGCTTAATGACTTACATCGCCCTAAAGCAGTTGGGCGACATAAGGAATAATGACTAAGCCGGGAGTAGGTAACCTCACTTGAAGGAACTTTATAAGAAATGGAAATAAAATGTTTACGACTCTAAAAATCATCTTGTCGTCCTAACAACAATGTCTTCTTTTTCAAAATAAAAAAGCTCGTAAAAACCTTTGTTCTTCACGAGCTTTTTTATTTGGCAGCGATCTGTAAAAAAATTTCACAACTGATATAACTTGCTTTGTCCACAACGGCCCCGGTAAGAAGGGCGATTTATTGGTGGTGGCGCCTGGATAACTGCAGCCTTCTTTTTGAAACTGATAGGTATGCCTAAACTAACATTAAACCCTGAAGTCTTTGAGCTGAAGGTAGTAGTAGTTGGTTTAAGCAGTTCGTTGGTTGTTACGGTTTGGGTATTGTTGCCAAGGCCTCTAATATAATTTATACCGACTATAAACTTTGGTTGATCACGAGTACCGAATTCAAATGCAGTACCGGCAATAAGTGCGGTGCCCCATCCGGCTCGGTAAGTATAATTTTTTTGTCCATTTTTTGTTTCTGTTTCCATAGCGCTTCCCATAGGTGCAATTGCAAGGCCTGCAGACGGTTTTATACTCACATATAATCCCGCATCTTTTGTAGCGGTTTTGGTTACACTTCTGGCAGAGGTGTTTTCTGAACTACGCGTTCCCGAACACCTGCTACGGGCACAACCTTGTTTCCTTTCGCCAAAACTTCTATCACCATACCTGCTTGCAATACTGGTGGTAGTAACTGCCTTTCTTAAGGCAATAGGTTTGCTGGTGAACTGGTAACCCCCTTCTAATCTAAGTTGTAAATTTTTTGCAGCTGCGGTGTAAGAATTCAGTGCATTTTGAGGATCAGTAAATCTAAAAGCGACTGCCTGTCTATTTGTTGCCACACCTAAAAATGCTCCCTGCCCCGATTTTAACCTGTAAGCCATTCGTATAGCTAAACTTGGGGTAAACTGTTGGCCCATGGGGGAGAAGGAAGCGAAATCGCCAGACTGTATTGTAGTTCTAAATGTTTCCATTCCAAGTTGAGGAACAATGGAAAACTGGGCACCGGCACCGTACGTAATTAACGCAAATAAGGGTAAAATTATTTTTTTCATAAAGACGGTTTTAGTAAAGAAAGTTATAGCAAATGTTTAACAGGTGCAAACAATATCGGTAAATGGAAGCACTCGTTTTAAAACAAAAGGCGCTTCCGTTTATCGTGATATTCTAATCTCCACCAATACCTTCTTTCATAAAACTTTCCGCTCTATAACAACCGCCGATGGCGCTTTTATGTAAAGTCTTTACACTTTCGGTAAAGTCCATGGCTTGCGATAATTAGGGGTAATTAAGGCATTAGCCGCAGTGTTATTACCGAAATTTTTGTTTGCTTCATTCCACTCCAGCCTTGAGTTGGTACGAAGAGCAATGTTGGCCATATGTGCATACACAGCCACCAATCTTCCATTTTCGATAGTACATGCCGGATCTTTCCTTGTTTTAATGCAATCGATAAAGTTCTTCATGTGAGCCAGGTGACTTTCGCCGCCGCCTTGTTTCGGCATTGCAGCCACTTTATAATTTCCATCCTGAATTTCCGGTAATACCTCCCAGCCTTCCCTGTTTATCACCATTGTAGCGTCGTTGCCTACAAATGCTAATCCGTAAGATTTTCCATATGGCCCTGTTTGTGTACCAGCCGTGTGCTCCCAGTTGATGACGTAGTCTTTCAGCTGGTAACTCACGTTCATCGTATCAAAAGTTTCATGTGCATGAGTTGGAAACGAAAAGTTTCCCCCGGTTGCAGTGATTGCTACAGGCAGTTCAGTAATGCCCTTTACCCATAATGCCATATCAATTAAATGAACCCCCCAGTCAGTCACCAGCCCTCCTCCATAATCCCAAAACATTCGCCAATTGCCATGAAAACGGTTTTTATTGAATGACCGTTGCGGGGCCGGCCCAAGCCAGCGATCAAAGTCAACGCCTGCCGGAACAGCTTCGTCAGGTGCTTTCAAAGCTCCAATTCCATAGTTAAAGTTTGCCCAGATGTTTACTTTTCGCAGATCACCTATTTTTCCTGCATTCATAAAATCCATTGCTTTTTCCCAGTGAACGCCGCTTCGTTGTTGCTGTCCTACCTGCACCACCCGGTTATACTTTCTTGCTGCCCTAACCATAAGATCACATTCTGCAATGCTGTTTGCCAGGGGCTTTTCAACATAAATATCCTTACCTGCTTCGCATGCAGCAATAAAAGGAAGGCAATGCCAATGATCGGGGGTGCCAATAATAACGGCATCGATATCCTTATTTTCCATCAACTTCCGGTAATCCTTGTATTGTAGGGGTGCCTTTCCCTGTATTCTCAAAACATCTGCCGCACGCCTTGTCAATACTTCATCATCTATATCGCATAATGCTCCACACTCTACGCCTGGTTGTTTTAAAGCATTTTCAAGATCGCCAAAGCCCATGCTGCGGCATCCAATTAACGCAACAACAATTTTATCATTTGCTGCTGTTTTCTTACCTGCGGCAGAAGATAAGATAGGTACACCGGTAAGACCAGCAATACCCGTAGCTGTTACCAGTTTCGAAGTAGTAGTTAAAAAGTCACGTCGCGTAGTTGACATATGGCAAGTAGTTAAATCGTTAAAGCTCAAAGTTATATTAGATCAAATATAAAAAGTCCTGTCGAAAAGATTAGATGCATGTTTTTATGAAGTGGGAGATAGTTGCAATTTTGATTTTGTAACAGTTGTTGAATTTTGGTAGCAAGCAGTAGAACACTTTTAAATCTTTCGTTGCGTCGCACACTTGTACGGCTGTAGTTACAGTAGCAAAAAGAATTGCACTTAGAATAAAAGTGTTCTATTTTACCTGAAGATCATTTTTCATCAAAAGATTACATCTGCTGGCAGCTCTTCGTTTCCTATAATCCTATCGCCACCAACATAAAAAAATGTAATTCTTTTAATAGCGAAGGAATTTAAATAAACAAAAATGGAGAAAATAGTCAGGATTATTTTACTTGTTGTTGTCGTTATCGCTATTATCAATGTAGTCACCATGCTGTTTGGCAATAGTAGCTTAAGAGACATTCGAAAAAACCTTGAAAAAGCAAAACTAACTGCAGACTCTGCATTGTATGAATTACAATATTCAAAGAGTAAGCTTGACTCCATCAAATCTGACATGCTCGTATTTAGCACGTATATCAATAGAATACAAAAAACAGTTGAATTAAATGACTTCGAAAAAAGACTTAAGGAAGAAAAGGATAGGAGTAAAATAATAGATTTTAAAGAGAATATTAAAAAGCTTCGCGAAGATATTGAGACAGATAGCCTTCCTGATATAGACGTAGCAATTGTGAGAAAAAACTAATTGATTATGCAAATAAGCAGATACCCGTCTCAAGCCGGATTAACCATTTTCTGTATACTTCTTTCTTCTGTATGTTTCTCTCAAAGTCGGCTACGGGAAATGAAAGACTCAACCGGGCTACATTCTTATTTGGTAGTGCGGGGCGACACATTGTTGATCAACTTCGATTCGGCTTATCTTTTAAATAGAAAAACGTTTAAGCTTTACCAGGACACTTACAAGAAAGTTCAAAACGGTAATCCGGCAATGAAAAATCTGTTTGCAAACTATGAAGGTTTGATTGCTTTGCAGGATAGTATGCTAAAATCTAAAGAAGCTTATTATCAAAGCCTAAAATCAAATTTCGACTCTCTTGTTACTCATTCAAATCACTTCGTTGATAAAACCGCTTTGAATATTAGCGCAATTGATCAATCGCTTTCTACTGCTACCAGCCAGATAAACAACATCAAGACATTATTAGATCAATCGCTGGATAAATTAAAGAAAGAGAACCGCCAAAGAATAAAATTAGCGGTGGGAGGATTTACAGTTGGTGTAGGTGTAACAGCAATCGTTTTTGCAATAGCCCGATAGCTTCGTATGGTAGCTCATTCAATGCATTTCACTTATCCCATCAAATCTTCAATAATCTTTTTCGAAGACTCAAACCCCAGGTGATGGTATCCGCGAATGCCAAGTCTCTGAGCTGCATCTACCAGGTAAATACGATCATCAAAATAAATGCACTCGTGAGGAGCGGCTTGAACAACGCCTAAAGCCAGGCGGAAAATGCCAGGATCAGGTTTGCGCATTCCTACCTCGCAGGAAGATATAAAAGCGTCGAAGCAATTGTGTAACTGAAATTTCTTAACCCTATAATCATTCAGCTCCTTTCCTTCATTATTTATAGAAACAATTTTCAAATTACTGTTGTTCTTCTTAAGTTCTATCAACCAGCCTAGCATGCCCGGTAATTCAATTGAGCGTGAAAACATAAAAGCTTTAAAATCTTCCCTTGTAAAAACCCTTGTCTTATCAAAGACAACAATATCAAGGTATTCATCCAATGTAATTCTTCCTATTTCATATACATTGAAAATAAAGTTGTGCTTAGCTTCCATTTCCATAAAATCAATCCCAAACTCTGCTGCTGCTTTTTGCCGCGAATCATGTCCCCATCCATTGGTAAGCAATACGCCGCCAACGTCAAGAAACATTATTTTAAAAGAATTTTTGCCCATATAATGTTAGGTGTAATTAATGTTGATTTATTTAAAATGCGGTGTTTTTAAAGAAAATAATTTTCTGGCTTTAGATAAAATTCTCGCTAAGAAGGTTTAAATCGGGCTAACATAGAGCGTTCGACTTGTTATAACATACATTTGGGTAACCTATTAAACTCGTTTCATTAGCGAATTAAAATCTTAGCAGCGAGCGCGAAGTTAATAGTTTTAAATATGCAGACATTTAGATATATAATTAAAGCATTAGCATTTTTCGCCTTTTATTTGTTATCCGTGCCAGACGGCTTTGCTCAGACGGATGAAAAGCTAACAGTTAAATTAGAAGAACTGGTCGGTAGCTTCAACGGTCGTGTTGGTATTTATGTGCAAAACATGAAAACTGGGAAAATTGCGACTATTAACTGCGATACATTATTCCCTACCGCCAGTATGATTAAGGTTAGTATTCAATGTGGTTTGATGGACAAAATTGAAAAGGGTGAGCTTCAATACAATCAGAAGTTGGTTTATAGAGACTCTCTTTTATATGCAGGGGAAGATATTTTAGGGTCCTTTAAAAACGGAGACACTATTCAACTAAGTAAAGTAGCCTTGTTAATGATTACGATGAGTGACAATACTGCAAGTTTATGGCTACAGAAACTAGTAGGCGGAGAATATATCAACAACTGGTTACAACAAAATGGGTTTGCGAACACCAGGGTAAATTCAAGGGTTGCAGGCCGCGAAGCAATGAGGGAAATATTTGGATGGGGGGTCACAACTCCCAGGGAAATGTGCCGGCTTTTTACAATGATTGAAGAAGGCAAAGCGGTGAGCGAAGCGGCCAGCGAAAGAATGTCGCGAAACCTTGGAAGGATCTATTGGGACGAAAATGCACTTTCACAAATACCGCCCTATATTCGGTCCTCATCTAAGCAAGGTGCAGTTGATAATTCGCGCTCCGAAACTGTGTTTGTAAATGCGCCTCATGGTAAGTATGTTTTTAGCATAATTACTAAAGATTTGAAAGATCAAAGCTGGCAGCGAGACAACGAATCGTGGACTCTGATAAGAAAAGTATCTGCTTTATTATGGCATTATTATGAACCGAAAAATAAATGGAAACCAGCAGGGGGAATTGGAAAATATATGCTTCATGAATAAGCAATTAATAGGAAGATATATCAAACATTGAATTCTGGTTACTTTATGTCTATCTGACTTTGCTTTTCGATTACTATTACTGGTTTATCTTTTAAGAGCTCTATTTTTCCTGTTACACATACCTCTCTTTCTTTCAAATCTTTTTCAGGCTTATAATCAAAAAACTTTCTTTTCTCTCCCCATATCACAAAGGTTAGCGTAGCATTGGGATTGTGCGAAGAAGTATATAAATAGGTAGGACTTCTGTTAGCGGATTCGTCATAGTTCGTATCAAAAATTTTAGTGCAAATTTTAACCGTATCACCTACATTGTCTTTGGCTGCTTCAACTTTTATTTCTTTTTGTGAATAGGCCGAAATTGAAAGCGATAAAGCCAACAAGCTAAGCCAGAGATTTTTCATATGTCGTATTTGATGCATTATTGAGAGTTGATGTAAGTTAATAATTTTAGTCTACTGATATATCTAATAATCAAAACATCATTATCAATTAACGTGCATTAAAGTATTTTTTTCGCCAACGCAGCCCTCCCTTTACCTAAGCTTCGGTTCTTTATAGTATTAATGCCCTGTTAAAGAATGCTTAACATTACTCCAATACAAAAGTGCTTTCGTTATCAGATCGGCTTCTACTTCTATTGATCTTCAGTTATTTACGTTAAAACATTCTTGTATTAAGTAAAGCAATCTTAATGTTATTACACAAAATGTTACTCCCTTATAACGACTATAGTTTTGGTAAAAAAAACATCTGCTTTATAATTGTCGGATATTTGAAAATTAGCAGTACAATTTTTGAGAATAATTGGGAAAATAAAAAAGCTTTTCATTTAGAATATATTTTTTACACTATCAGCGTTTATTGTTTAATATCTCAAATCATTTTAAATGAAATTGCTTTTTTCAGTTACCCTTACTTTCATTACCGCTATATCCATCGGTCAGCCGTTGCGACTTCATATGTTAGGCGGTTTTTCTAATTACAACGGAGACCTGCAGCCGAAAAGAATTACGCTCGAACAAGCTAAGGGAGCGATTGGTGGGGGAATTACCTATGATATTACTGATCACATTGTAGGTCGCGTTGATGCAATTGTTGCTTCAGTAGGGGCCGACGATAAGCGAAATAAAAAACCCGATCTGCTTGCCAGGAATCTCAATTTTACGAGTCGTATTTACGAGCTGTCGCTGTTGGGGGAGTACAACCTGTTTAGTCTTAAGGATCATAAATTTTCGCCTTATGTTTTTGGTGGAATTGGCATTTTTCATTTCAGCCCTTATACCCATGATGCTGTGGGAAACAAGATTTTTCTTGCACCACTGGGTACAGAAGGCCAGGGTTTCTTGCCGGGTAAAAAGGATTATAAAAGAACCGATCTTACGGTTCCTATCGGAGGTGGAGTAAAGTACGCTTTGTCTGAGGATCTACATGTAGGATTTGAACTAGGGCTGAGAGTATTGAAAACTGATTATCTGGACGACGTTAGCAATGTCTATGTCCACATGAACACTTTGTTGACTGAAAGAGGACAGACAGCGGTCGATTACGCGTTTCGTGGAGACGAATTAAAAGATAATCCTCGTCCATATCCCGAAAATGGGGCAAAACGAGGTAATAATAAAGTTAACGACTTTTATTACTTTGGATTGTTTAGACTTGATTTTCGAATTAATTCTTCAAATGCAGGAGGTGGGGGAAGACGAGGGCTAGACTGTCCGCCAAAATTTTAAAAATGAAGAAGCTCCGTTCGGGGCTTTTTTTCTACATCTTAATAAAGGCGAAGAACAAATTACTCAGTAATAGATTTAACAGTAGTTGAAATTTCTTTCCGCTGTGTTTAGAAATTCAATCAATACAACCACAAAATAGTAAAAGGAATACAATCTGAAGAGGGGACTGCTGTACCAGAGAGAATAGTATCAGGAAATGTCTTAAAAAAGTAAGAGGCTCAAAGAATTGAGCCTCCTTTTCAACCCTAAACCCTTAAAAAACATAAATAATATTTACAAAATCATGCCAGTTTCTTTAGGGATCGCGAAATTTAAAAAAAATGAAAAAATACATAGCGGCAGTCCTTTCACTTCTTTCGGTCAACCTATTTTCATCCTGCAAAAACAATAACTCATTGCCTACCGCTCTTAATAGTAAAAGTCTGCTCTGGGAAATTTCGGGTAAGCAATTAGCCAGCCCTTCCTATTTCTTCGGAACAATGCACTTAATGTGTGCTGAAGATGCAGCATTAACAGAAACAGTAAAAGCACTTATAAAAGACGTTGACCAAATTTACCTGGAAGTTGACATGGATAATGCCTCAGAACTTTTAAGCGGCATTATGGATCTTAGAAGCAAAAGCGGCCAAACACTACATTCAGCCCTTTCTCCTGATGATTATAAAAAGGTAAAAGATTTCTTTGAAAAATTTCAACCTTCTATTCCCTTCTCGTTGCTCGAAACGCAGCCGCCACTAATGATTTCTTCAAGTCTGTTTGAGCTTTTATTGCCTTGTGAAAGCAAAAACGGTGTTGAGATGAAAATTATAGATGAGGCATATAAAGAGAAGAAGCAAACAAAAGGGCTGGAGACAATAGCTTTTCAGACCAGTATTTTTGATAGCATTCCCTACCAAGACCAGGCGAAGGATCTTGTGAAATCGATTGACAGTTTAGAAAAAAACCGGAAAGCGATGTACGAAATAATACAGGTGTATAAAGACCAGGATATTGAAAAATTGTATAAGTTAAGTGCCAGCGAAGAAAGTGGTATTAGTAATTATATGGACTTGTTACTATTTAAAAGGAACCGCAACTGGGTTAGCCAGTTTACGGAGATTGCAAAAGAAAAGTCTACCTTATTTGCTGTAGGAGCAGGCCACCTGGGAGGGGAAAAGGGAGTGTTGCAATTATTAAAGTCGCAAGGTTATTCGGTGCGTCCCCTTATAAATTAACGGTCATATCTTCATTGTTTAAACCCTTCCACGGTCTTTTTATCGCACATCTTAACGCATGAAAGTACTTGATGTATGATACCAGCTTTAGTGTTTCATTTGGGACATAGTTGCGACGCTCCGTTTTAACTGCAAATCTTCGGGGAACAAGTAAGTTTGTCAAAAGTTTGAAAAAGTAGATTTGAAATGCTACAGATGAACGTAATGCGACGCAACAAAAGTCTTATTGACGTTATGCGGCTTGTTACAAAAAATACTAAGAGTAAAATCAACGTCAACGTTAAAAATAAGAAAGGGTTATATAAAGGAACTTGCCTTTTATATAACCCTTTCTTGTAAGCATTTCAATTTAGTTTATTACGAATCTACTTCTAATTCGCTCACGCTTGAGTGACTATAATTTTTAATGACATTATATAACGTACCTCTTTCTACAGGTTCTCTTTTAACCTGTTTAATAAGTGTAACGAGCTCTTTGGTACTCATTGTTGGTGTTTGCTCCTCGCTGCCTGCCATTGAATAGATCTTTGTAGAGTCGTCAATGGTTCCGTCGATATCATTTACACCAAATGACAAAGCCAATTGAGCGTTTTGCCGCCCCAGCATTGGCCAGTACGCTTTAAGATGAGGGAAATTGTCCATGTACAAACGGGCAATTGCATACATCCTCATGTCTTCAACGATACTGCTCTCGGCCACATTGCTCATGGCATTGTCCCGGTTTCTAAACTTCAGCGGAATGAATGTATTGAAACCGTGCGTTTCATCCTGCAATTGTCTTAGCCTCTCCATATGGTCGACCCTGTGCCAAAACGCTTCAATGTGCCCATACAACATGGTAGCATTGCTTTGTATTCCCATTAGATGGGCAGTCTTATGTATACGTAGCCACCCGTCTGCATCTACCTTGTCGTCGCAGATCTGTGTTCTGATATCGGGATGAAAAATTTCGGCGCCGCCGCCAGGTAAAGATTGCAATCCTGCTTCCTTCATTTTCCTCAGACCTTCTTCAGTTGATACTTTTGCTTTTCTAAACATATAGTCCAACTCTACCGGTGTGAAACCTTTTATATGTAAACCGGGACGATGGTTTTTAATTTCTTTTATAACGTTTGTGAAAAAGTTAAGGTCCATTTTTGGATGAACGCCACCTACAATATGTACTTCAGTTACTGGTTGACCGTCATATTTCTTCACGATGTTGAGCATGTCATTCACGCCCAGTTCCCAACCTTCTTCGCGGTGCGCATACAAACGAGAGTATGAACAGAAGTTGCACGAAAAAACACAGATATTAGTAGGCTCAATATGAAAGTTACGGTTGAAGTAAGTTTTGTTTCCGTGTAAATCTTCTCTTACCCAATTTGCAAGAGCGCCAACATAGGAGAGCGAAGCTTTCTTAAAAAGCAGTACTCCTTCGTCAAAAGTTATTCTTTGTTTATTTAAAACCTTTTCACCGATATATTTCAGATCCTTATTTTCATTTGCAGAAACGAGGTGTTCGATAGGGGAGTTGTTAACCAACATTTAAAACAATATTAATACTGCAAATTTACATGATTAAATAGTAGCTGTTATCACAAACCGTTTCCGCGCCGCGCCACATTGTGAAGGTTGAAGCCTTTATGGCAAGTTTTAAGGTATCATCAACAAAAAAAATATAGATCTATCATTTCATCATTGCTTCCTTTAAAAAAGCTTGTGGCCTCAAGTTATAGCTTGTCGCTATTTCTTATCTTCCAGTTTTAAATAAATCCTGCATGAGTATTAAGTTGCGTCTTATTGTGATGAGTTTCTTACAGTTCTTCATTTGGGGTTCGTGGTTGATAACTATAGGTGCTTATTGGTTTCAAACGAAGCAATGGTCTGGTGCCCAGTTCGGAGCCATTTTTTCTACCATGGGCATTGCAGCTATATTTATGCCTTCTATAATGGGCATTATTGCAGACAAATGGGTGAATGCAGAAAAACTGTATGGTTTACTTCACATACTGGGAGGCATTGTTTTATTTACTGTTCCAATGGTTCAAGAGCCGGGAACGATGTTCTGGGTTATGCTTCTTAATATGATGTTTTATATGCCAACCCTTGCTCTGTCAATTGCAGTGGCATATTCAGTACTTAAAAGTAGGGGAGGCGATGTTGTAAAAGATTATCCTCCTGTGAGAGTATGGGGAACAGTTGGATTTATAGTGGCTCTTTGGGTAGTTAGCTTACTACATATTGAAACTTCAGCCAGCCAGTTTTATGTTGCTTCTGCTGCTTCATTTTTGTTGGGGTTTTATTCTTTCACCTTGCCTAAATGTCCACCACAATTAGGAAGACACAAAAACAAAACCCTGTTTGATGCTTTAGGCCTTCATTCTTTCAAGTTGTTGAGAGATTCTAAAATGGCGATTTTCTTTTTGTTCGCCATGTTATTAGGAGCAGCGCTTCAGCTTACAAATGCTTACGGCGATACTTTTTTGCACGACTTCGCAACAGTGGATGTTTATAAAGACACGATAGCCGTTAAGTATCCGGCAATTATTATGTCCATATCTCAGATCTCTGAAACGCTGTTTATACTGGCTATTCCTTTTTTTCTAAGGAAATTTGGAATTAAGCAAGTAATGTTTTTAAGTATGATAGCCTGGGTATTGCGCTTTGGCCTTTTTGCCTATGGAAATCCCGGAGATGGCTTATGGATGATTATTTTATCTTGTATTGTGTACGGAATGGCTTTCGACTTTTTTAATATTTCGGGATCCCTGTTTGTAGAAACACAAACCGATCCTGCTATAAGAGCCAGCGCGCAAGGGTTGTTTATGATGATGACCAATGGATTTGGAGCCGTGCTGGGTAGTTCTTTAAGCGGCATTATTATTCAGAGGTTTTTTACCAATGCAGATAATAGCAAAGACTGGCACAGCATCTGGATTTGTTTCGCCCTTTATGCTTTGGCAATTGCAGTTTTGTTTCTTGTACTTTTTAAACATAAGCACAATCCAAACGAGGTAAAGTTGACTCATCCGGAACCTTTGCTAACGGTAGAGTAACTTTTGGGGGGGCACTGATAGCGGTTATAGTTTGTGCCAGACATCTGGAATTAAATCCCTGATGTCTGGTTTCGGGTTACTAAACCACTTGTGCGGGGCAATAACCTGTTTAAGAGGATTAGAATTAAGCCAGGCGGCCCACCAGCTAAAACTGCTGTTCGCTGTTATGTTATGCTTGCATAAACTCATTAAATAGAAGTCCTGGTAATGACTTTTTGAAATTGTACCTGAAACAAACACTACAGGTTTTTCAAATTTCAGATTATTTTTCACCCAGTTTATATCGTCAGAAAAAATAAAAAAAGCGGGGTCTTGGGTAATGGCGGAGATTTGGTCTATTGACTTTTGGTAGTAATTCTCGTTTAACGTTCCATGATAATTTTGGACTACGCTATTTTTATAATCACCACGCCTAATATGGATTGAAACACTGTTTTTTAAGCGAAGGTCTTTTTCAAAGCCTTCTACTTCGGTAAGCAGCCCGGGCTGCAATTGAAAATCGTGTCGCACATGTTGTTCAATTGACTTGAAGTATTTTTCACTTTGCCGATATCCTTTCAGGTATAGGTTCTTTCCACTATTAAAAAAATTCTTATCAAACTGAAATTGCTTTTCGTTATAAATGGTTCGCTTGTGTGATGGAGTTAATTTTTCGAGGTATTTTTTAAAGACGTTTTGCTTTGTGATGCTTTCTACTTCCTTTTGAGATGCAATGGCAGGAGGCCGTATTATACCGTTAAGCTCGTAAGCCCTGATTGTTCCTATTTCTTTATCAGGTTGTTGTAATTCAGAAATATCAACTTTTACCTCAACATTATGATGCTTCGCTAAACTTAAGCCTGCTGCATATTGAAACAACTGATTTCCCAGACCTCCTTTTAATTGAACGATTATCATAATCCCGGTTTAAATTCAATTGGTATCAATCGAATGCAGTCGTTTTCAATGTAAAACTGGTGATCTGGTTTATTGAGTTGAGTGAAGTGCTTCAACCGTTCTATTGTGGGATAATCATTTTCCCCAATAAACAATCTTGCATCATCAATAAAAATCAAGTGACTAAAGGGAGATGAAAAAATGGAAGACAGCTCTTCAAATACAGGACACTCCTTTTCGCCCTTTGCTGTTAAGCCTCCCGAGTAATGTCCGTCTAACCAAAATATTGCTGGTGCGTCTAGTGTTGGAACAAGCTCTTTTAAAACCGCTCCGCTATCACCTTGCAGTAATTGAATTTGAGAAAAATTCTTAAAACGTCTTTTAGCCAGTTGGTAATAATGGGTACTTAGTTCTATAGAATAAAGACGCTGAAAGTCAGAAGACAAAGTATACAACGTATCACCAAGATAGGTTCCTGTTTCGACAAGTATTTTTACCTGATATTTTTTTTGAAACGTTCTTAGCACTTCTTGTTTTGAGAAATTAGAAACAGGTAACGGCTTCCCTTTTTCTTCCCATTCTTTATGCTCTTTGATGAAGAACTTCTTGTAATAATTTTTTTCCAATTGTGGAGGCAGGAGGGCAAGAAGTTTACGCCAATGACTTTTCATGTTATTATTATTTTTTAAACCAAAAACATCCACAGCCATAATTCTGTTGCTTTACCAATTCGGGATTTGCATTTTCGATCAATCCTCCTTCATCAGGAACTAACGAAAAATCTATTAAAGTAAAAGGGGAAAAGTAAGCAGTGATTTGTTCGTAGCTGTAGATGCGGTGCGCATTGAATTCTATTTTTGGCCTTCCTACAGGAGTTACAAATAACAGATCGCCCCCTGGCTTAACTATCCTCTTTAGCTCGTCAATCGCTTTTAGGTCGCCCTGTGGGTCTAAAGGATCGCCATACCTACCAAGACCAATATGTTCAATAGTATGCATGCACGAGACAGAGGGTTGAGAATTTGTGTCGAAAGCCAGTTTTGTTAAATCCGCAAATCCTGATTCCCAGTTTGTGAGTTTTAAATCAGCAGGGCGGTAATCATAGAACTTTACGGGTATGAATGCTGAGACGATTGATCCAAAACTTAATTTGGAAGAAAAGTCGACATGATACTCTGGTCTTGTTCGGGCTAAAACACGCGCAGCCCAGGCGGGATGATAGATGTAATGGTGATCGAAAGGTGTTGTTTCTAGCTTGTCTGTAAGGCAAGGGTAAATATCCTTTGAAGAAATAGAAAAGCGGTTGTCGCTATTTTTTTTAAACCTGCTTAATTCTGAAAGAAATTCAAAGAATCGGGCACTTTTTTTAGGAAAGCGTATGAGAATATCTTTAGCTAACTGAACTGTATAATCCTTTAAATACATTAGAAGACTTGGTTTGTGTCAAAAATAAAGGCAAAACGGGTTTTTTATGAACTTAAAATTCAAAACTGGTTGCAAGTGTTGATTAAGAATGTTGAATGAAATGAAAAAGTACAACTGTGCGACGCAACAAAAGCGACATACTTGTACTACAGTCTGAACAAAAATATTAATACTATATATAAATAAAAAGAGCAGGCATTTCGGCCTGCTCTTTTAAAAAAAAGACTTAAATGATTATAAGTGAGACTGTATTTTTTTGTCTAAGACTGACTTAGGAACTGCTCCTATTTGTTTGTCTACGACTTTGCCACCTTTAACAAAAAGGATAGCAGGAATAGAAGTAATACCGTAATTAACACTTAATGTAGGATTTTGGTCAACGTTTACCTTTCCTATGTTTACACGTCCACTATATTCTTTTGACAACTCCTCTACTACAGGGCCAATAGCGCGACATGGTCCGCACCATTCAGCCCAAAAGTCTATAACTGTAAGTTTATCGCTATCTAAAACAGTCGATTGAAAGTTTGCATCTGTGAATTCTAAAGCCATAAAAAGTATTTTAAAAGTTTGATTAGAATTATTGTAGTTTTTGCTACATGTATAGAGGAACAAATTTACAGCCAATAGATGAAACATGCATTTTTGACTTTTCTACCTACCCGAATTTGACCTTTTATGGCAGTTTTATGACTGATACTATTCTTTACAGATTTAGAAGTAATTGCCAGGCACTAAAATTTGGTTGTAAATGAAAACAGCCCGCATTAAGCCCGCTTTCTTTACGAAAGAGCGGAAAGGGTTGTTAGCTTGGGAACGTTAAAAATTATAAGAGAGATAATATTGAAGTATTAGCCAATGACGACAGCGTGATGTGTATGGAGATTGGAGCGGAAGATTTAAAGAAGATTTTATGAGAATGAAAGCTGCCGGAAAATGTTTTAAAGTAAAAGAGGTATACGTCTTCACCTTTACCGAAGCAGGTAAAATTACAACACGTGGCTGTGTGCAATCTTTAGCAGGAATGATGGGTGGAACGGAGAAGTGAAATAAACTGGCCGGCAATATTTTGAGCTACCTGCTTATGTAGGTAGCTTTTTATTTTAATCAATCTTTTTTGCCAAATTTAAAAATGTTCCAAAAGCCTTTGCCATCTCCACCATCTTTATTCTTTGCTCTCTCTTTCTTACGTTCAGCACGTGCTTTCTGCCGTTCTCTTTTCTTCTTCATTGTCTTTCTGTCCCAGCTAAAGCTGTTGTGCACCGGGAAATAATACCGTAAAGACATGTATAGAGAGTTCACCTGTATTGGCGCCTCGTCTCCCTGGGTGTTGTCCTTTGTAAGAAAGTTATAACCATTGATGAGATGTAAACCTAATAGCCTGAAACCAATTGAAGGGCCGAAACCAAATCGATTACCTTCTTTGAAGTTTGTAAAGTAGCTAACGTTTGCTCCATACGTCAGGTTTATCCTACCTCTCTTCATCCACATGCCTGCCTTATAACCAATTACGTTATTTTCAAAATTGTATTCCAGGTTGGCTGTAGCCCCGATTATGTGAGGTTTAAGAAGACTTATTTTTCTCCAATGCGCTTCACCTCCTAATTCGATTGAATTATACTTGCCCCGTTGCAGACCAATGATCATACCCGTATTTTTCTGAAATAACTTTCTGCCCTCAAAATAAGACGATGTACTATTCGGGTAAGTTTCTGGGTTGGCGAGAGGTTCGGTAGGAGAGACGTATGCAACCTGCCCATTTGCAACAGCCGAACAAGAGAGACAGACAAATAACAATACTTTCATGAAAATTGGTAAAAGCAGGTTTACTTATAAAGGATCGTCAAAACTAAGTAAAAGCTTAGCTGTGTTAAGTAGTATTAACAAGTTTTGTTGTTATTAAAAATTGATCCGAACTGTGGAAACAATAATGATTTCTTATTATTCAGATCGGCGCGTTTTATAATATTAATTTTACTTTTTGCATTGCACATACTTTAATTAAACTAGCCCCGCACCATGAAATTCTTTATTGCCGCAGTAGTCATTTTGTTTTCTCCCCAATTGTTTTCACAATCATCTACTACCACTGTAATTGTCGGTTCGCCTGAAAAGTATCTCGCAACCGCCACAAAAATTAATGACCTGGTCCATACCAAACTGGATGTAAAGTTTGATTATTCGAAGTCTTGGTTATATGGAAAGGAGTGGGTGACCTTACATCCACATTTTTATGTAACAGACTCATTAAACCTTGATGCGAAAGGAATGCAGATTAATGAAGTTCAGTTAGTGAAGTCTGGAAAGATGCTTCCTCTTAAATATACTTATGACGGTCTTAACCTTCGTATCAGGTTGGATAAAGGCTACAAGGCAAATGAAAATTATACTGTCTACATCGATTACATTTCAAAGCCCGATGAATTTAAAGGTAGTACCCCAGGTCTTTTTGAAGGCTTAAAGGGACTATATTTTATCAATCCGAAGGGGCTGGATAAAAATACACCACAACAGATCTGGACTCAGGGTGAAACTGAGGGTAACTCCATTTGGTTTCCAACCATCGACAAGCCTAACCAAAAAACAACTAATGAGATCACAATGACGGTTCCTGCTAAGTACCTAACACTTAGCAACGGTTTATTAATGAGCAAAAAGAACAATGCCGATGGTACCCGTACCGATACGTGGAAGATGAACCTTCCTCACGCCCCTTACCTTTTATTTATGGCCGTTGGCGATTATGCTGTTATTAAAGACAAGTACAAGAGCAAAGAAATAAGTTATTATGTGGAGAAGGAGTATAGTGCAGTTGCAAAGAAGATATTTGGACTTACCCCAGAAATGATTGCGTATTATTCAAGGATTACCGGCGTTGATTTTCCGTGGCCGAAGTACGCACAAATAACAGGAAGGGAATACATTTTTGGAGCAATGGAAAATACTTCTGCTACGCTGCACGGAAGCGACATACAACAGGATGCACGGCAGTTAATAGACCATAACTCATGGGAAGGCGTAATTGCTCATGAGTTATTTCATCAATGGTTTGGCGATTATGTAACTACAGAAAGCTGGAGCAATACTACCGTAAACGAATCTTTTGCCGATTATGGTGAGACTCTGTGGAATGAATATAAGTATGGAAAAGATGCAGGCATAGAGCAAAACTATAAAGGAATTGCAGCATATTTATCCCAGCCTTCTAATGCAGAAAATAACCTTGTTCGTTTTAGTTACAACTCAGTTATAGAGATGTTTGACCAGGTGAGCTATCAAAAAGGTGGAGCGATATTAAATATGCTGAGAAATTATGTGGGTGATAGTGCTTTTTTCAAATCAATTAATTTATATCTCACCAATAATAAATTTAAATCTGCTGAAGCTACAAACCTGCGTTTAGCATTTGAAGAAGTTACAGGCAAAGATTTGAATTGGTTTTGGAACCAATGGTATTATGGCAGTGGGCATCCTAAACTTGATATAAGTTATAAATACAATACTGAAAAGAAAATTGGAACGGTATTTATAACCCAAACGCAACCGGGTAAGACTTTTAAGTTGCCATTGGCAATAGATGTTTATGAGGGATCTGAAAAAAGGCGATATAATGTTTGGATGAATAATAAGGTAGACACCTTTTCTTTTGTTACAACATCACAACCCGCTTTAATAAATGTCGACGGAGATAAAATATTAGTTGGGGAGAAGCAGGATCACAAAACATTGAAGGAATTAATCCATCAATACACTTATGCAGGAAATTATGTTGACAGGTTAGAAGCAATTGATTCTATTGCTGCTCATCAAACTGAGCCATTGGCTCAGGATTTTCTAAAAACAGCATTAAAAGATAAATCTTCGGATTTACGGATCAGGGTGCTTGGTAAGCTAGACGTAAAAGACATTGTGGTTAAGCAAGCCTTTGAACCTTTCATTAAAAATATTGCTTCGAACGATCAAAAGTCTTTGGTTCGCGCAAAGGCAATTGAAGTACTGGGAAAATACAAGAAGCCTGAAAATATCGCTACTTTTTACAATGCAACTACAGACTCGTCATATAGTATTTCCGGGCAAGCATTACTCGCCTTACGTGATGTAGATAGTGTGGCTGCACTAAAACAGGCAGAGAAGCTAAGTGTTAAACCGGCAAGAGGCACCCTCAATCAAGCTATTATTAGCACCCTGTGCCGCCTGGGAGGTGAGGACAGTTACGAGTTTATAACCAACAAATTCAGCACTGCTTCAATAAGTGACAAAATAAGTATGCTGCAAAACTTTGCTTTTTATATTGGAAAAATACAGAGCACCGAAAATGTAAATAAAGCCATAGATATGATTGTTGACTTTCGCCAGTCTCTCCCTGGCTTTTATCATCTTCAACCAATGATAAATAGTACTTTAAATACAATAGCGCAGAGAAAGCAAGCTACAGGAATGGCTGATCAGTCTAACTACATCAAGTCTAAATTAAATGCGCCAGGTCTTTGAGTGCAGCAGTAAGATGAGTAAACTTTGCCGTTGCAGCCAATGTAATTTTTGATTGGAAACAGTAGGGTAGTGGCATAGTTGTTTTAGCGTAAGAAGATGGTCTTTTTAAAAGTTTTTTTAGAAAAGGTCTCTAACGTTAATGTTTATTTTATCATGTTTAAAATCTAAAAATTATGTCACACACAACTAATCCAAACAACACTTCAGATCTTAATGACGATTTCAGTGATGATGTCTCCAGGGGAGCATCAAGGGTAGAGGGTGCTACAGATAACCTTGCAAGTAATGCATCGGGGGCAGCGAATAGTTTTGGTAACAGAGCAGCGAATGCAACCGATAATGTAGGCGATAACGTAAGTAATACGACAAGTAACTTTGGTAATAAAGTGGATAATGCTACAGATCGTTTGGGAGATAAAGCAGATTACGCGGGCGATAGAATGGAAGACAAGGCTGAAGATGTAAAAGATGACGGCAAGAATCTCTGGGAGAAAGTAAAAGATAAGGCTGATGATATCGGTGATAGCATAAAGAAAGCTTTTTAATTAGGGAAGCGTATTGTTATTTATAAAAAACCCACAATTGTGGGTTTTTTTAATTTGTACCATTTATTGCGTTGCACCTGCAGGGTAAACATCAATGGTTATTAATGCTATCACCACTTCGAATTCTTTTGAAGAGATAAAATTTTCGGTAACCCTAACTGTGTTTTAGGCGTCTTTAATATTTAAGAACTTGTTTGCTTAGTTCGTTTGTTTAATTGGGTGTATACGGGAATATTAAGTTCAGGAAGTAATTGTAAATGAATTTGGTTAATTTGCTTTAATAACGTCACTAACAACCCCGCTGTCCAAAATGCAACTCAACAAATACGTCGCTGTTTTAATCAGGATGTATTTTTTCTTCATATTTCTGTTTCTATTTCAAAATATTTCTGCTCAACAAAAAATTGTTTTTGGGAGTGTACTAGATCCTTTTACCCAGGAGAGAATACCCTACGCAAGTCTTCAATGGAAGAAAGCCGGCTTTGGTACTGTAACAGACAGTATAGGTAATTTTAAAATTGTACTTCCTGCCCATAAACCCGATACCTTGCTGGTTACTTATGTTGGTTTTGAAACTAAATCTATTCCTGTTAACACGGTTAAAGATTCATTGCATCTCAATATACAGCTTGGGGTATTAAAAGCCGATAAGGGCGTGGTAGTTAAAACAAAATCGAAACGAGGCCTCATCTGGTGGCAAAGAATTGTAAGCCATAAGTTGAATAACGATCCCTACAAGTACGACACCTACAAGTACGAACTCTACAATAAAGTTGAGCTCGATCTCAACAACATTAATCGTAATAGTTTCAACAATATTAAAGTCTTAAAGCCTTTTCGTTTTATACTCGACAATGTTGACAGTATTTCGGAGAAGACGCCTTTTTTACCCGTCTTTTTTACCGAAACATTATCTAACTATTACTATACCAGCAACCCTTACAAAGTGCGCGAAGTAATAAAAGCCGCATCTACAAAAGGTATAAAAAATGAGACCGTTCTGCAGTTTATGGGCGGGGCAAATCAAAAAATAAATAGTTACAACAACTATATATTGATTTTTGGAAAGGAGTTCATAAGTCCCTTAAGTTCCGTGGGCGATAAGTATTACAGATACCAGGCCGCCGATACTCAAACTATCAACAATCAACAATACTTTCACCTGTTTTTTTCACCCTTGCAGGCAGGTGAAAATACATTTGGCGGTGATTGTTTTATTCATAGCACAACCTGGGCTATTAAAAAAATTTCAATGGATGCTTCATCAACAGCAAGCATCAACTTTGTAAAAAGATTGAGTATTGTGCAGGAGTTTAAACTGTACAACGACAGTACCTGGATTTTGTTGAAGGATAAGTTTGTCGCTGAGATCTCTCCTCTTAAAAAAGACAAATTATCTTTTATAGGAAGAAAGACAAGTATGTATAACAACACGGTGGTTAACGATGCTTCGATATTTAATGAATTGAAGAAAAATAGCCAAAAGGAAGAAGTGATTATCGATGACAGCGCAAAAGAAAGAAGTAGTGCTTATTGGGATGCGAAAAGGCTTGAACCGCTTGGGAAGAATGAGCTAAAAGTTCTTAAATTGATTGATACCCTAAGGAATTTTCCTCTCTTTAAAAAATACACAAACGCGGCAGAGTTTATAGTGGATGGAAGAAAGAAATTTGGTAAAATTGAAATTGGCCCCTGGTTTCGTTGGTTTAGCGGTAACCAGCTTGAAAAGTTTAGGATGCGTTTTGATATAGCAACTACCGAAAAGTTTAGTAAAAACCTTTTAATGCACGGCTATCTTGCCTATGGTCTTAAAACCCAGGCTTTTCATGGCAAAGCAGATGTCAACTATAAAATTCCCGGAGGTAAAGGCATTTCCGTTTTTGCCTCCTATACCCATGACCTCGATAATGGTAAAGGACGATATAACGATGAAGACGTATCCATGGACAATATGTTTACACAACTCATTCGCAGACCTAACATCAGGCAGAAATTTATACAGGTAGAAGAAGTAAAGGCAGCAATCACTAAAGAATGGAAAAGTAAATTTTCAGCCCAGGTTTCTATCTTACGCAGCGATTATGAAACCTTTCGGCCATTGCCACATCGCACGTCCGTAGCCAGAAATGCAGGCGATATTATCAATGCCGAGTTAGGGTTGAAGCTAAGGTATGCGCCCGGTGAAAAGAGCATTACTACCCATCGTAAAACCCATAGGTTAAAAGGTTCTAACCCGGTATATGAAATAAAGTATGCCACGGGTTTACCTGGTATTGCAGGCAGCGATTACAGTTATCAGAAGTTAAATGCGTCTATTATTCAAAAGTTTCGAATACCAAGGTGGGGTAACGTTAATTACTACTTATATGCCGGGAAGATTTTTCGGGGACCGCTGCCGTTTATGTTGCTCGAGTTACATCCGGGAAATGAAATCTACTATTACAATAAACAGGCATTCAACCTAATGAACCGCTTTGAGTATTTTAGCGATCAATTCGTGGGAATAAACATGGAGCACAATTTCGATAAAAAGTTATTAAACCTTTTGCCGTTTATGCGCAAGGTAAGCGTAAGGCAGTTCTGGAATGTAAAAGCAGTGAAGGGCACACTATCAGACGACAACAGGAAACTAAACAGGTTGGATTATGAAAATTATCGGCTCCGCTCGTTAAAAGGCCGAACCTACCTCGAGCTAGGAACCGGATTGGAAAATATATTTAGATTTTTGAGGATCGATTTTGTATGGAGATTTGCCCCTCCGCAGGTCATTCCTTCCGGCATGGTTAACCCTAATCCAAACCCTTCGCCTTCCCCCATGCCAATGAGTAAGTTTGGAATATTTGGAAGCTTCCAGTTTAAACTATAAGCCTAAATCTGCCTCTTCATTCCCACAAAAAACTTCGCTCCAACTCTTTTCAGATTTGCTCGCCATCGTTATGCACTTTAAGTAGTATCACTTTTCTTTGTATCGTTAAAACCAAAGCTTAATGCAAATAATACCGTTGTTACTAAAAGAAATGGAAGAAGAGTTAGCCATTACAAGGAAAATGCTTCAACGCGTGCCTACTGATTAGTTCGATTGGACGCCGCACGAAAAAAGTATGACTATGAATGCCCTAACTGTTCATCTTGCAGAGCTGCCATCGTGGGTACAAATGGCGTTAACCAGCAGCGAACTAGATTTTGCAAAAATGGATTATACTCCAACTCCCGTTAGTAGCTCAGCCGATTTGTTGGAGATTTTCGAAAAGGCGTATTGCCAGGGAAGAGATGCGTTAAGCACCGCTAAAGAAGAAGACCTGTTACCTGAATGGACGTTAAGAAATGGCGGGCAGGTTTAAATGGTGTTCACCAAATATGAAGTTATCAGGCATTCGCTTGCACAAACCATCCACCACCGTGCGCAATTGGGCGTGTACTTGCGCTTACTTAATATTCCCATCCCCGGCAGCTATGGTCCAAGTGCTGACGAAATGAACTTTTAAGGGAAAGTTCTCTGAATATTCATTTCTTTCTTTCCACCATTTTTTATTGGGTTACCGGCATTTGTTAGTAATGGTCCCTTGTTGCGACGCATTACTTTCATCTGCATAATAAAAAGGTACTTCAGTCTTTATTACAATCACCCTTCATCATATTAGCCACCTCAACTGCCCGTGGGCACTTTGCTATTCTGCTGTAATCTTATCTTTGCGACTTTCAAAAATTGCAAATGGATAAAAAAAGAGCGACAATAGCCATCGATATGGATGGAGTAATAGCAGATACAGTTTTAAACTTTATACAATGGTATGAAAGAGATTATGGAGTAAGGGTTGGGTTGGAAGCATTTGAAGGTAAGCCCGAAGCGGAAGGATTGCCAGGTAATGCCGTAAGAAAGTATGTACTCGCTCCAGGTTTTTTTCGTTCTGTACCAGTAATGGAAGGTGCCAAAGAAGCCGTGCTTGAACTGTCAAAAACATTTGATGTTTATATCGTTTCTGCCGCTATGGAATTTCCTCAGTCATTAATAGAAAAGTACGACTGGTTACAGGAGCATTTTCCGTTTATCTCCTGGAGGAATATTATTTTTTGTGGCGACAAAAGTATCATTGGCACCAACTACATGATCGATGATCACGTTAGAAACCTCGATACCTTTAAAGGTACTGCCCTTATGTTTACTGCAGGGCACAATGCCGGTGTTAATCACCATACAAGGGTTAATAATTGGAAGGAGGTAGTTAGTTTCCTGAAGGCGGAAGCTCTTCATAACCACCCCTGAATATTTTACGTCTCTGTTTAATTATGTACGTCTCTTGATACAGTAGCAACTTTGCATTCGTTTCCCCGCCTTTTCAAGGCAGGTACGATTTTAAGGCGTAGCGTTATAGATCAGGGGTGGTTAAACGTTTGCAATTGTATGGGTAGCTGAATCGTCAAACGAATAAATTATTTCCTTAAAAATGCCGTCGGCATAACAAACCTTCCGGCAGCCCTGTACCGGGGTTTCCAATAAGAGTCGTTGAGGTCGCTTACCATTACACCTCCACTGGTAGCTGCATGAACAAATTTGTTATTTAGCATATACACACCCACATGCGACATATCGTTTCCGCCAGCGGTATTAAAGAAAACAAGGTCGCCTTCTTCCAGGTCTTCGAGGTTAATATGCTGGCTCGATTTAAATTGATCCTGTGCCGTGCGGGGAATATTTACATTGTATACATCCTGCATAATGATATGTGTAAAAGCAGAACAGTCAATGCAATTTTTTGTGCTTCCGCCCATGCAATAATTGGTGCCGTACCATTCGTCTATCAGTTTCAGCAGGTTTACGTTGGTAAGCGTCTCAACGGTAGCATCTAAGAGTATTGCATATTTTAACTGTAACCAATCTGCCCTTTCTATATCACCTGCATTAGCCACCGGTCGTACATACTGGTTATAGTTTTCGCGTTGCTTTTTACGTTTATCCGACGAGGGCATGGCAGGCCCCATAGCATGTTTTGAAGTAACTACCTGCCCTGGCCTTACCGAGATATTATCAAGGAAACGAACCTTTTTGGCATTTGATTTTTGGGATGGCTTAGTGGCTGTAGAGTTATCGCGGGATGATAGCGACTTCAATTGTGCGCAACTACTCAAAAGCAGTACAGACAAAAGACTATATAGCAGTTGTTTTATATTCATATTGAGGTGCAGCAAAGTAATGCACTTAAAAAGCAAAATCAAAGCCTTTTTACTTTTTTTTAACGGCGAGTTAACCCCACCTGTGGATAAGAAGGGAGCGTTGTTGTGCAGGTGGTAGCGATATTTGTGGGTTCGTGAACGCGAGTGGTTATTCGAAAATCGCAAGTATAAACTCCGGGTAGCTACTAGCGACTTCCTACCAGCTATTTACGACACTTAACATTCACTACTATGTCCAAATTCTCTCACCTCCACGTCCATACCCAATTCAGCTTGCTTGATGGAGCTGCCTCTATAAAAAGCCTTTATCAAAAAGCGATTGCTGATGATATGCCTGCCCTCGCAATTACTGACCATGGTAATATGTTTGGTGCATTTGAATTTGTGGCCGAAGCTTATAAACACAAAAATGACGATGGTACTCTAAAGGTGAAGCCTGTTGTGGGTTGTGAATTTTATGTAGTGGAAAACAGGCATAAAAGGGCATTTACCAAAGAACAAAAAGACCAGCGTTACCACCAGGTACTCCTGGCGAAAAATAAGCAGGGTTACGATAATTTATTAAAGCTGACATCCCTGGGTTACCAGGAAGGGATGTATAGCAAATATCCGCGTATTGATAAAGAACTGCTGGAACAATACCATGAGGGATTGATCGCTACTACCTGTTGCCTCGGTGCGTATGTGCCGCAGTACATTTTGCGCGAGGGGGAAGAAACGGCAGAAAAAGAATTCAAGTGGTGGCTCAACATGTTTGGCGAAGATTATTATATCGAGATCCAGCGGCATGGAATGAAAGAGCAGGACAAGGTGAATGAGTGTTTAGTAAAATGGGCAGTGAAGCATAACGTTAAGATCATTGCAAGTAACGATAGCCATTACACAGACCAGGAAGACTACAATGCCCACGACATATTACTTTGCATCAATACCGGAGAAAAACAAGCAACGCCCGGTTTCGATGATTTTGCAAACGACGAGATACAGGTAAAGAACCGCAGGTTTAAGTTTCCAAACGACCAGTTCTATTTTAAGAAGACGGGCGAAATGAAGGAACTGTTTAAAGACATTCCTCAAGCCATTGATAATACCAATGAGATCGTTGACAAAATCGAATTGCTGAATTTGAAGAAGGATATCCTGCTTCCCAACTTCCCTATTCCGAAAGAGTTTCAGCAACATAGCGACAGCAACCTGAACCAGTGGGAATACTTGCACTACCTGACGTATGAAGGAGCAAGAAAAAGATATAGCGAGATAACAGAAGTGATTCGCGAACGACTAGACTTCGAATTGTTCACCATTAAAACAATGGGATTTGCCGGTTACTTCCTCATTGTTTCTGACTTCATCAGGGCTGGTCGTGAACTTGGCGTGTTTGTGGGCCCTGGTCGGGGATCTGCTGCCGGTTCGGTGGTGGCTTATTGTGTAAACATCACTAATATCGACCCTATTAAGTACAACTTACTATTCGAGCGTTTCCTGAACCCGGATCGTAAGAGCATGCCCGATATCGACACCGACTTTGATGATGATGGCCGCCAGAAGGTCATCGATTACGTGGTGCAGAAATATGGCAAAAACCAGGTGGCACAAATTGTAACGTTTGGTACAATGGCTGCCAAAATGAGCATAAAAGACGTTGCCCGTGTACTGGACCTTCCTTTGGCTGAAAGTAACATGCTGGCAAAACTGGTTCCTGATAAACCAGGAACTAACCTGAACAGGGTACTTTTTGCACCGCTGACGATTAAAGAAGGACCAAAATCACTCGAAGAAAAAGAAGGTCTTAACCCTGAAGACGTAGACAATGTAAAAAAGCTGCGTGAAATCTACAGGGGTGATAACCTGCAGGCGCAGGTACTGAAAGAAGCTGCACGATTAGAAGGTTCCGTTAGAAATACCGGTCTTCATGCCGCCGGTATCATCATTGCTCCTGATGATCTGAAAAATATTATCCCTGTGGCTACATCAAAAGACTCTGATCTTTTGGTTACCCAGATTGCAGGAAACGTAATTGAAGAAGCTGGTGTAATCAAAATGGACTTTTTAGGTTTAAAGACCCTTTCCATCCTGAAGACTGCTCTTGAACTGATCAAACAAAA
>NZ_JAOQAH010000082.1 GCF_025963695.1 Segetibacter sp.
TTACAAAATAAGTTAGAAGATATAAATAAAGTTTTAGGAAAAATATTAGCAGCATCTAAAGGGAAAAGCCCTTTTAGCTATTTTCTGAGTTTTTCCATTTTTTAAAATTTGCTTGTTTGAGTCACTCATTCATTAACTAATGATGCAAATTGAGACATTTTCAAATTAAGCCATTTCAAATTTTCCTACATGTTTAAAAAGATTTTGATAGCAAACCGCGGAGAAATTGCTCTTCGTATTATTCGTACCTGCCGTGAAATGGGGATTAAAACAGTTGCTGTTTACTCAACTGCTGATAAAGATAGTTTGCACGTAAAGTTTGCTAATGAAGCCGTTTGTATAGGAAAGCCGCAAAGCGCCGATTCTTATTTAAATATTCCGCACATAATGGCAGCGGCAGAGATTACAAATGCTGACGCAATACATCCCGGTTATGGTTTTTTAGCAGAGAATGCAAAGTTCTCCCAAATATGTGCCGACCATGGTATTAAGTTCATCGGGCCAACCCCGGCTATGATTAATGGCATGGGAGACAAGATAACCGCAAAGGAAACTATGATAAAGGCGGGAGTTCCCGTTGTTCCTGGTGGGGAAGGTTTGTTGGAAAGCGTAGAAGAAGCAAAAAGTCTTGCAAAAGAAATAGGCTATCCTGTAATACTGAAGGCTACGGCCGGCGGTGGTGGTAAGGGAATGCGTGTAGTACTTGAGGAAAGCGAAATAGAAAAAGCCTACACTACCGCACGCGCCGAAGCCGGCGCATCTTTTAAGAATGACGGTGTGTATATGGAGAAGTTCGTTGAAGAACCCAGGCACATCGAAATTCAAATTGCAGGAGATCAATATGGTACTGTTGCACACCTAAGCGAGCGCGATTGTTCTATACAACGCCGGCACCAGAAGCTGGTAGAAGAAAGCCCTTCTCCTTTTATGGATCCTGAACTCAGGCGCAGGATGGGCGAAGCTGCCATTAAAGCCGCCAGCGCTATTAACTACGAAAGTGTAGGAACGATTGAGTTTTTGGTCGATAAGCACAAGAATTTTTACTTCATGGAAATGAATACGCGTATCCAGGTTGAACATTGTGTAACCGAAGAAGTAATAAATTTCGATCTTATAAAAGAGCAGATAAAAATAGCTGCAGGTCATCCAATCAGCGGGCGCAACTATGAACCGCAGTTACATGCTATCGAGTGTCGCATTAACGCTGAAGATCCATATAACGATTTCCGCCCAAGCCCCGGTAAAATAACAGTGTTGCATCAGCCCGGGGGGCATGGAGTAAGGGTTGACAGCCACGTGTACGCCGGCTATGTTATACCGCCTTACTACGACAGTATGATAGGTAAGCTTATAACAATGGCCCAGACCCGCGAAGAGGCTATTGACACCATGCACCGTGCTTTAAGTGAATATGTAATTGAAGGCATCAAAACAACAATACCTTTTCACCTGCAATTGATGAAGAATGATGATTTTCGTAGCGGAAACTTTACAACAAAATTTCTTGAAGGCTTTACAATGAAGTAGAGGGTGCGGGCTGTAATTGTTATGTCGCCGACTTGTTCTGCTATCAACATCGTTGTGTCACTCACTTGTACAGTATAAAAATTTTCAGCAAGATTTACATTTTGTTCTAATAAGAAAAGGAGGCCATTAAGTCTCCTTTTCTTATTAACTCACATTAGTACAATTGCAGTTACCAGGGACAAAATCAGAGTTTAAGCTTGTTTTTGTCCTCTTCTGCTATTTACTTCTTTAGTAATTTCATCAACCTTAATAATCTGTTCATCAGTTAATATCTTTTTTAGCTTTTGATTTCTTTCTTCTTCCAGTGGCTGTAGTTTTTCTTGTTTCTCCTTATCGGTCGTTTGGGTGTCAATTTTCACCGACCGGGATTTTAACTGGTAATTCTGTTGAATTACTACTACTGTGTTCGCCTCGTCATCGGTTAATTTAAGTTCTGATTTAAGTCTTTCTACCATCTTCTGTTTATTAACGGGACTTGTACCACCCCGATGAACACCTCCGATAGTAAATTTTTGTGCAAGTGAAGCAGAAGTGCAAAGGACACTAATTAATGCAATAAGAATGGTTCTTTTCATAACCGGAATTTTATTATTTAAATGATAAAAAGTCGTACCGACAGTGACTGTTGGATGGATTACAACAGGCCAGGTTTAATGATTTTAAACGGAATAAAAGAAGCCCTCTTTCAAGGGCTTCTAAAGCAGTATTAAGTATCTGGAACAAAGATTTTAGCAGTAGGAGAAGAAGTGCCTTTAATGTAAGACTAAGTTCAATAAAGAATAACAGTTGAACGGAGCGTCGCAACAATGATTGGTTTACGACAAATGCCTGTTACAACAAACTTGCACGCTAAAACATGTGTAACTTTTATCTCAAAAATAAAAGCTCGCGATATTTAGGTAGGGTCCATTCTTCATCGGCAACCAGCAACTCCAGCTTATCTACGTGGTAGCGGATAATATCAAAATATTTATCTTTTACTTCGGCATTATACGCAATTGCTTTTTCTCTTGTATTCGTCATGTTGTTGCACACTTTACGTGCTTCTACCATGGCATCAACACTTTCGCGAATAGTTGAAATATGGTCGCAAATCTTTTGAAGCATATCTACCTGCGTTGAATAATTTTTTTCATCCACTCCAATATCTTTCAGTCCTTTAATATTTGTAATGAGCGTATTTTGATATTTTATTGCTGCAGGCAATATGTGATTTCCTGCGAGGTCACCTATTAAACGAGCTTCAATCTGAACAATCTTTATATATTTTTCAAGTTCAATTTCGTGTCTAGCTTCAAGCTCAGTATGATTATACACGCCGTTCTTTTGAAACAGGTTTTTAGCTTTATCTGTAAGCATGGCATCTAATGCAAGTGGAGTGGTTTTTACATTTGGCAAACCACGGCTTTCAGCTTCTTTTTCCCACTCATCGCTGTAACCATCACCTTCAAACAACACCTTCTTACTGTCTACGATGTACTTTTGAATGACATGCATGAGGGCCACTTCTTTCTTGTCACCTTTCTCAATTAGGCTATCAACTTCTTTTCTAAAATTTCTCAACGTTTCCGCCATAATGGTGTTTAACGTCGTCATAGCATTTGCACAATTTGCTGAAGACCCTACAGCACGGAACTCGAATTTATTACCGGTAAAAGCAAAAGGTGAAGTCCGATTGCGGTCAGTATTATCTAACAATAACTCAGGAATACTGCGATGCAGGTCTAGCTTTAAGATCGCTTCATCCTGTTCGTCGAATTTCTCGCCTACGCGGCCCTCAATTTCACCGAGAACGCGACTAAGGTACTCGCCGGCAAAAACAGAGATAATGGCAGGAGGCGCTTCGTTAGCCCCAAGACGGAAGTCATTTCCGGCACTTGCAATAGAAGCGCGTAATAGATCTGCATAATCATGTACTGCCTTAATTGTATTAACGAAAAATGTCAGGAACATTAAATTGGTCTTTGGCGTTTTACCTGGAGATAATAAATTAACTCCTGTATCTGTAGCTAAACTCCAGTTGTTGTGTTTGCCACTACCATTAATGCCAGCAAAAGGTTTTTCGTGCAGCAACACTTTAAGGCGATGGCGCTTAGCCACCCGCATCATTACGTCCATTAAAAGCGTATTGTGATCAACCGCCAGGTTCACTTCTTCAAAGATTGGAGCGCATTCAAATTGTGACGGTGCAACCTCGTTGTGACGGGTACGTAAAGGAATACCCAGCTTGTAGCTTTCTGTTTCGAAATCCCTCATGAAAGCGTACACCCGCTCAGGAATTGATCCGAAATAATGGTCTTCCAGTTGTTGCCCTTTAGCCGGTGAAGCGCCGAAGACTGTTCGGTCTGATAGTATTAAATCAGGACGGGCATTTGCGATGGCTTCGTCAATAACAAAGTATTCCTGCTCCCATCCAAGTGTGGGCGTCACTTTGGTGATATTCTTGTCGAAGTAGTTACAGACATCTACGGCAGCTTTGTCTATAGCGGCAAGTGCTTTTAATAAGGGTGCTTTATAATCGAGGCTTTCGCCTGTATAAGCAACAAAGATTGTAGGAATACATAGCGTTTTGCCATTACCAATTTCCATTACAAAGGCAGGTGAAGAGGGGTCCCATGCAGTGTAACCTCGTGCTTCAAATGTTGCCCTGATACCACCGCTAGGGAAAGATGAAGCATCAGGCTCTTGCTGAATTAAAGCTCCTCCATCAAATTCCTCAATTGCTGTTCCGTCGCTTTTTAAAGTAAAAAAGCTGTCATGTTTTTCAGCGGTTGTTCCTGTTAAAGGTTGAAACCAGTGCGTAAAGTGAGTAACACCTTTACTTTCGGCCCATGCTCTTATTCCATTTGCTATTTGGCCGGCTACTGCTCTGTCTATTTTTTTTCCTCCTCTTATACTGGTGACAAGGCTTTTGTAGGCTTCGTCACTCAGGAATTCTCGTGCAGTTTTAACTGTAAAAACATTCTCTCCAAAAATAGCAGTAACCTTAGTGCTTTGCGGTACTACCACTTGTGCAGCAGTATTTTGAAGACCTTTTATAGCATGGAATCGTAATGACATATTTAATATTTTTAACGGGGGGACAAAAAAACGCTTAAACAATAGAAAAAACAATTTTTTATTTTAAAGCTTATAGTGGTTTATAGGTCTGCAACTATGAAGAATAGAAGAATGTATATTAAAATTATTTAGCTGGCTTTCTTGCAAAAGAAAATTCAGCGATACAAAGCAAAGGTGTAATCAGCAGCGGTAGTACTAAACTTCGGTATCTAACTATTGCACCCGTAAAAGGGATGGTATAACCACATATAAGCAAAACAGATATTGAAAATGCAAGCAAGCACATTATAACGGGCGGCACTTTGCTTTGCTTAGAGAAATGAGTAACCGAAAGTACGACTAGTATAATAAGCAGAACGTTCTCGGCAATCGCAGGTATATAACTAACGTTTGCAAACTCATTTATATGGGGTCGAAGAAAAGCCATATCTATCGCAGTGGGTAAGAATGAAATAAATCCCCCAACTGTTGGCTCTAAAGGATGTATCAATACCAGTGAACTTGCTGTTAATTTCAGAAATTCCTGTTGTTTAGCTGCGAGATAATATGGAGGGTTGATAGCAGGTAAAATGCTTGGAATAATAAAAAAACAGGCTATACCTAAAATATACACACACGAAAAGATTCTCTTTTTTTGATTTCGATATTTCTCCGCGGTTATGAATGATATGACTGCGGGTAACAGCGCAAAAAGTATATAGTTTCTTAAAGAGAAAATGAGCGTAAGTGAGAGTAAGATAAGAAGGAGGTGTTTAAACTGATATTTTTCTGTAACAATTTTATAGAAGCAATAAATTGTAACGCCAACTGCAGAAAGTATAAGTCCATCTTTATGAATTCCGCTACACCAAAACAATGTTGATGGTAAAAGGAATACAGACGCGATTATGATTGTTTTTTTGCGTGGATAAATGGAGAAAAAAACTTTAAAAAGTGCTACAAGACCGAATAGGAAAAGAAAATTGAAGAGTATAATATTTGTGTAATAACTATTGCTTGTTAACACATTAAATATCGCCATCATTTTTACCGGTAGGTTACTTTTGAGGTCATTCCAGTAAGTGTTTTCTCCACTAAAAAGATTGCCACTGTTACTATAGCCGTGGTAGAACAGGTCTTTAATAAATGCAAGGGGTGATTTTAAAAGTAATTGAGTTTCCACTACACTTAGCTTATAAAATCTCCACGTATCAGAAGTGGGATAATATCTAGGCAAAGTATAAAATCTGGCATAAGCTATGCCTGCCAAAATTTTAATTAAAAAGAGTGTTAGAAGTGTCTTTCTACCAATCCCAGCGTTTTTAAAGAAGGGAATTATGGAGATGAGAAAGAAAAAAAAGATAAGGTAAAATATAAATAGTACAGTAGGCAATTAAAGGGCAGATTATTCTATGAGGTTATTTTTAACAGCGAAGAAAACAAGACCGGCTGTATTTTTTAATCCAAACCTTTCCATTAAGCGTTCTTTTATGCTTTCAACTGTTCTTGAACTAATATTCATTTTTTCGCCAATTTCCTGGCTGGTAAATTCAAGGCATATTAATTCAAGAACTTCTTTCTCTCTTTCACTTACTTCGATTTCATTATCTAAAGAGGGTACGGCTTTATTTTTATTTTGAGATTTCTTAATCAGAATTCTATTTACAAAGTTGTTTAAGTAAAAGCCTTTATCAACAACATCAGTAATAGCCTTTTTAATCTCAACAGGGTCAGTACTTTTTAGAAGATAACCGTTGGCACCATTTTCCATTAAATGAACTACAAATTTTTCTTCCTCGTGCATTGTAAGAACCAAAACAAAAATGTTGGGATGATGGATGCTGATATACTTGGTGGTTTCGATTCCATCCTTAACTGGCATTCTCAGATCCATCAAAATCACATCTGGTTTACTTTCTCTAATGCCATCAAGTAGTTGTTGGCCGTTCTCCGCTTCTAAAACAAATTTTATGTTACTATAATGTCTCAGAGAAAGAATTACTCCTTTCCTAAAAATTTTATGGTCATCTGCTATCGCAACTTTTATCTCACCCATATTGTTAATATGTAAGATTGAAAACGGGATATAAGGGGTGTTTATCTCTCATCGTATTCTTTAGGAATATCAATAGTTGCTTTATAAAATGATTTAGAGGGATCTTGTTCAAATAATATATCGCCATGGATCACCTTTAATCTACTCTGTATATTCTTTAACCCCAGGCCTGTGTTACTTTTAGACATTTTAATAAAGTCTTCATGAGAAAGTCCTCTTCCGTCATGATGTAGTCTGATAATCATATTTTCTTCTCCATTGTGTTGGGTAAGATGAATAAAGCTGGCGTTACTATGTTTTAATATATTGTTTATTAGTTCCTGGATCACCCTAAATACAATCAGTTCTTTTTCAGCTTTGAGTCGGATCTTATAGTCATGAAATCGGCAATTTACGTTAATTGCACCGGCTCCGTTTATCTTTTGGAAAAAATCATTTACTGCACTCTCAAGACCAAAGTTTTTTAAAGTTGGCGGCATTAAACTATGAGAAATATTGCGAACCAGTTGAATAGCCTCGTCTATTATTTGCTTTGCGCTAAAAATAGATTGCAGCTGGGTTGCCTTATCGAGGTTTACCATATTTTCGGTAAGATATAATCTTGCAGTAGCTAATAGAGGTCCGGCGTCGTCATGCAGGTCGGCAGCTATTCTTTGTCGTTCTTCTTCCTGTAGTTTTATCGAGGCCCTAAGCAAAATTTTCTGTTGCTCGGATTCCATTTGCTGCATTTTTAGTTGATAGCGAATAACCTTCCTCTGGTGAAAAATAATAAAAGTTATAAGAGCAATTGCTAAGAACAGCATTCCAATAGTCCCTAAAAGCAGCGGAGTAGCATTAATTCCATTCGTTTGTAAAAAGGTCATTTACTAAAGCCTGCTTTAAGTTAATATAAACTTTTGTTTTTCGATA
>NZ_JAOQAH010000001.1 GCF_025963695.1 Segetibacter sp.
GCAACTTTAAAGGAAGGAGATTACGTGTTTGTACCGGGGATGGATAATAATTATGTCAATAGCATTCCTTTCAGGGCAGAACGGCAATTTTTTAATTGGTTAAAAGAATGTTCAGAGAAAAAAATAAACGTTTGTTCAATTTGCACAGGAGCCTTTGCCTTAGGTCATGCCGGTCTATTAAAGGACACTGAATGCACAACTCACTGGAGAAGAGTAAAGGAACTGCAATTGCAATTTCCATCCGCGAAGGTGGTATCAGACATTTTGTTTATAAAGAGTAATAATGTTTATACCAGCGCCGGAATTAGTGCTGGTATTGATCTGGCTTTAGCAATCCTGGAAGATTTAAAAGGTCCCCTTTTTACTCATAAGGTGGCAAGGGGGCTTGTGGTGTATCATAGAAGGAGCGGCAAACATAATCAGCAAAGCATTTATTTAGACTATAGAAATCATATAAACCCGCAGGTACATGAAGTACAGGATTTCCTTATTGATAACCTTTCTAAAGAAAACAATATCGATGATCTTGCCTCCCTTGTAGGTATGAGCTCCCGCAATCTTAGCAGGGTTTTCAAAGAGAAGACAGGATCTACAATATTAGAATACCATACTCTACTGCGCAAGGAATATGCAAACACAATGCTGAATAATCCGGAGTACACTATTGAATATATAGCTTCACAATGTGGCTTTAAAACAGCCAGACAGTTACATAGAATTTTAAAAACCTACTAAATAATTTTACTTCAAAAGAATTCATGGATACGGCATTAGTCAATTATATTAATCTCCTTCAATCCATTGTTAGGTTTGAACAATGGGAAATAGAGATGATTATTAAAAGTATTTCTATCAAAGCAGTTAATAAGAATACTATTATAAAACATGCCGATTCCAAGGCTAAAGAATTGTACTTTGTCAATAAAGGCTGTATACGAACATATTATTTAGATAAAAACGGCGACGAGTATACTCGGAATATTGCTTTTGCAAAATCCTATTGCTGGGCTATCAACTTTCTAAACGACCTACCCATTCACGAGTATATTGAAGCTATCGAGGATTCGGAGTTGCTGACTTTTACAAAGGAGAAGTTTAATTTTCTTGTTAACAGCAGCCAAGGGTTTAGAAAAGGATACATGCTGGCTTTAGAAAAAATAGCACTAATCTATGCAACAAGGGTAGAAACACTGATCTGCTTGAATGGCAAAGAGAGATATCAAAACCTGCTTTTAAACAGCCCCGATATGATCTTAAACGTATCTAATAAAATCGTCGCTTCCTACCTGGGCATTACAGAACAATCCTTAAGCAGAATTAAAGCTAGCTTATAATATTTTACCATTTGGTAATTGTTCTACTTGGAATGCAGGCGAGTTTTACATTCTAACAAATTAAATAAATAATCATGTTACCAGAAAGAATCGCCTTAAAAAATAAAAAAATTATGTTTTGGACAATCACTGTTTTGATCAGTGCTTTTTTTATCCTGAGTGGATATATGGAGTTAACCAAACATCCCGCAACTTACCCTAAAACAATAAGAATGGGTTATCCTCCGTATTTTATTACTATGCTTGGAGTTGCTAAACTTATTGGCTCTGCAGTGTTTTTGGTTCCTATGTTTCGTAGGTTAAGGGAGTGGGTTTTTGCCGCTTTTACTATTGATGTAATCTTTGCATTTGTTTCAGGATACACAATAGCAAGCTATGGCGATTGCATTAAGGCAACAGTCGTTTTTATTGTAATAATGATTGCCTATTTGCTGTTTATTGATATTGAAAAAAGAGCCTCCCGGAAAATGCATCTTGAAGCATCGTATTAGATAGCACCGCCGATAGGCAAATTGATGGGGCGGAAGGAAGCGTTCAGAGATTAAGATACCTATATGTCCGCACACAAGAGTAAGCGGTCATACCAGAGCTATTCAAAATATACCATTACAAGAATCTAACGAACAACACCTAAAACCTAATCTATTCGTATCATTTTAAAAGACAAAAATGGCAACCTTATTTGTATTACTCGCAGCGTTTTCAATCAGTTTGATTCTAACGAAAATATTCACCAAAACATATGATTACCCTTTGTCGGGAAGAATTGCTATGGCGGTAATGTTAGTATTTACAGCAATTGCACATTTCACGTTTACAAAAGGAATGACAATGATGCTACCACATTTTATACCTTTCAAGACATTGGTCATTTACCTGACAGGCATTTTTGAAATTATAGCTGCAGTAGGTTTATTAGTACAGACCGTGAGGGTATGGGCAGGCTGGACATTGATACTTCTCTTTGTCTTATTACTGCCTGCAAATGTAAATGCCGCTATCCACCACATTGATTATCAAAATGGCAAACTAGACGGAAATGGACCTATTTACCTATGGTTTAGAATTCCATTACAAATACTTTTTATTGTGTGGACTTACCTTAGCGTGATCAAGTTGCACCCACACCTGGCAAGAAGCACGAACCGCCAAGAGGATATTACAAAACGGCAGAAGAAAGGATAGGCAAAAAAATGGCAGCAATAAGTACAAGAGTAACCGAAAGTCAGCTGAGGAAAAAGAAATGATGGCTTGGGAAATGAATGCCATTCCTCAATATGAATCTAATAATGATAAAGGTAAATATTACGAAAGCTGGCTGCAAATCCCCGGCTCTCCGTACTGTTCGGCAGGACAACTACGGAGGCAATTGATAACCCAGACTGCGTCTGGTATTTGGAAAACCAATGTCCTGGAATTCCGGACGCAGTCCGGCTTCTCATTTAAAAATCCGTAGTCGAAGATATACGGATAGCTGGTTCTCCGTAGTGTTCCGCAGGACAACTACGGTAAATGATAATCCATGCTGTGTGTGGTATTTGAAAAACGAATGCACCTGTTCTTTGTTTTCTGCCGTTGCGGGTGTTCCTTGCAGCGGTGCCTTTGCAGCTGTTATCACCTGCCATAGTAGCGTGGGCATGATAACCGATGAAATAAGACCGAGCATTTTGGAATCGTTATCGCTAATGCCTACGATTATTTACACCTTTCATCGTCAACTCTTGCACTAACGACTTAAGTTTTTTACATTGTCTGTAATGTCAGAAATAACTTTCAATCAGTATCCGCAATTCTTCAAAGCCTCAATTCTTGACTGGAAGCTCTTATCATTACGCCTCTCATAAATACAAATTACTGCTACCCCAAAAGTGATTCAGCTCTGCTTCTTTTTATCTTAAAGCAAGCAAATAGTCTTTCTTAACTCACTACAATCCGTGAGGAGTTATTAATAAAGAACGCTAACAAAGGCGAAAAAAAGTAATTGTTGTAGGTGCCAACGTTTGCAACGGCCAAAACAAGTATCCCTTCGATAACTGGAGAAATAACAAAAATTGGCCAACTATAGCATTAGTGAATTTAAAGAATTAAATTTCACTATCAATCAAAACAACAATTAATAGCTTAAATATATATGCCGCTAAATGCAGTAAAAAAAGAACTTGAATGGGACAAGCTGGTAGCAACAATAAAAGAAGGGAATGCAATACCTATTATAGGAAATGAAATGTACAAGTTTGAAGAGGTAGGAACGAATGAAAAAGCTACTGTAGACTCTTATATTTCCCACACCCTTCTTAAACAGGTTGACCTATCACAAAGTCAGCTATTAACAATATTAGAGACCATTTCTTTAATAAAGAAAACTACTGCCTATACTTTTGATGATATCGAAAAAGCAGTTGAAGAAATCGTTGGAAACATGATTGAAAGACTACAAAAATCTGAGATTACATTTCCTCTTATTCAAAAGTTAATCGGCATTTCTGGCTTTGATTTTTACGTCAATACCACAGTTTATGGCAGCATCTTGCAGGCGATCATCGAAAAGGCTCATCCGGGCACTTTAACAATCATAGACTTTAAAAGAAATAAAAATTTCGGTACCGACACCGGAAAAATCACAAGAAATAAACAACTAAATATTTTTGGCTCATGCGAGCATCCTCCGTCTGCTATTTCAGAAGAGGATATGCTGGAAACTACCATCTTGTTTAAAGAAAAAATGATTAATTGGCAGCCCGAACTGCTTAATCAATTAGAGCGAAAAAAAATTGTCTTTCTCGGCTGTACACATCCGGACTGGTTCAACAGGTTTTTTATCCGGATAACATCTAACAAAGCTCTGGATACCTGGAATACAGAACAACCTATTTTAGTTAATGATGAATTTTCTCTGCAGCAAGAGAAATTTGAATTCTTTAAAAAAAATAAAGCATTGATATATGAAAAGGGAACTGATGAATTTGTAAAAGAACTCGCACGACAATGGCAAGAAAAAAACCCTACAAAACAACATATTTTTATTAGCTACTCACACCAAGATAAAACTGCTGCTGATACACTTGTTGAAACCCTCTCAAAAATTGATAATGTCGAATGCTGGATAGACAGCAAATTTTTAGCTCCCGGCTCAGACTACCCTAAAGAAATTACTTCTCAAATAAAGTCGTGCGACCTTTTCATCCCGTTAATATCCAACAATTCGTTAAGCAATCCATCTTCCTACGTGATGGATGAATGGTACCAGGCACGTATTGTAAACCGGGATAAAATGGATGCTAATCTTCCTTACCTTTTTCCAATTAACATTTCAAAAGATACCGATTTTGCGCACCCTACTATTAAAAAGAATTTTGCCAGCGACACCTATACCATCACTCCTGTTTTAGATGGGAAACCTGACCAAAATTGTTTAAACCTGATTGAACAGGCTCTTAATAAAATCGCTGCAAAAGCATATTAATTAAAATGGATACAACAACGACCGGCAGTAAATTTAAGGGTTTAGACGCCTATAATGAAAAAGATGTAAATTTTTTTCACGGGAGAAAAAGCGAAAGCGAGCAGTTGTATAACCTCGTTAATGCAAATCCCATTACTGTCCTGTCAGGAAAATCAGGAACGGGAAAAACGTCTCTATTAAAAGCGGGTGTTATCCCACGGTTAAGTAAGGAAAAATATTTTCCAATAATAATTCGATTTAAATTTTTTGAGAAAGATCCGGACCTCGTGACGCAAGTGAAAATAGAAATTGAAAAGGCTATTAAAGCGAGAGCATATGATGTAGACTTTTACCCTAATGATAGCGATATAACGCTGTGGGAATATTTTCAAAGAGAGTTGCTGTGGAATTTATTTACACCTATTCTCATATTTGATCAATTTGAAGAAGCTATAGAAACAGGACTGAATAATAAATTTAAGCTTGAAAGTTTTTTGACAGAACTGTCTGACTTGGTTGAAAATAACATACCTGAAAAGGTAAGTATTGAGATTGCTAACGGTGAGAAGGTAATAGATACCAGGAGCATTAGGCAAAAAGCAAAAGTGGTACTTTCAATTCGTGAAGATTTTCTTGGAGAATTAGAAACCCTCACGGCCACCTACCATATTCCTTCAGCAAGGCATGCCAGATGTAGGTTAATTCAATTTGATGAAAGGCAGGCCACAGAGGTTGTCGAAAATTTATGGCCAAACGCAACAGGAGATAACGTCGTAAAGACAATTCTTGAATTTGCCACTAAAGAGGTGGAAACAAATAAGAAGGCTAAGTTACCGGCAATAGCATCAAATAGCATCTCAGATATGAAAGTAGAGCCATCGCTGCTTAGCCAGATTTGTAAATTGGTTGAAGAAAAACGTGTAGAAAAGAAAGCCCCAATAATAACGGAAGATTTACTCAAAGAATCTAAGCAAAGTTTTTTCCTCGAGAATATTTACCATACTGCCTTGATAGAGGCTATTAAAAAAATAGAAGAGACTACACCGGAAAAAAGAAGCAGAAAGAAAAACGACCCTCCTATAGCAATGGAAGATACTCTTAAGGTATTTATAGAAGATGGGCTGGTGTCAGAAAAAGGTTATCGAACAAGATTTAAAGAAAAAGCGATTTCTGGTGAACTTCAGCCAGGTATCAAACAGTTAAAAACTAATTACTTTTTAAGGAGTGAAGATGATGAGATTGAATTGACAAATGACCTTTTTCGTCATTTAATTCAGAAAGAAAGGGAAGAAAGGATAAAAGCAAGGTTTAACAGGAAAGTCAGGAAAATCGGTTTTGCCATTATAATTGCCTGCTGTTTTATAGGGCTCTGTATGTGGGGTGCAGGTGCGTATCAAGCTGCGAAGGCACTGGCAATGAATGATAGCCTGAAAAAGGATAATAACATTCTTATTGCTGAGAATGAAGTTGCGATAAAATTAAATAAGCAATTGCAAGACGAAAACCGCAAACTCGAAGCAAAGAATATTCTATTACACAGCACTGACCCTGGTGCGGTTGGACAACCTGGTGATTCTGTAAAAGTTGCTGTTCAGCCTAAAGACAGCGTTCCCCCTGTAAAACCGCCTTTTCCGCCTAACGTCGTGAACCGGACAAAGGGTAAGGATAACAATAATGTTGCTGTTGTGAAGGAGCCGGTCGGTCCCGCAAACGGGGGTGGTGTGAATAAGCCCGCTGATCCCCCTAACCCAGGTGATGTAAAAAAGTCAATTGGTCCGCATAAGGCGGATGATGTGAATAAGCCGGTTGATCCCGCTAAGCCACGTAAGCCGGATAGCAAACATAAAAAACCTGTTAAGCCTGAAATTCCAATAGACCTGCCAACGCCTGAACCACTGAACGAAAGTAAAGATCTCAAAGACATTAAAAGTTACAAGCAGGTCGATCTTGCCATAGAACCTGCTACAGGCGAAAAGCATCCATCAATCAAAAAATATCGACCTCCCCTACGGCCTCATATTACCTTAAAATCTGAGCTTATCAAAAAACCTGATGTTTTGGTAGTAAACCCTGCTGCACCGACAAAGCCCAAAAAGAAAAAAAGAATTTTCGGCTACGGACACGACTATCACGTGCAACTGTAAGTTTTCCGGCCCTTGCTGGTCTTCCTTGAAGCCGTGCCGTCGCATGGTTATATAACCCAGCTCTCCCCAGCTCTCCGTAGTGTTCCGCAGGACAGCTACGGAGGCAAATGAAAACCCAGACTGCGTCTGGTATTTAAAAAACCAGTGTTTGGCTTAACAGAGAATTTTGCATTTTGATACAAACGCCTCGAAGCAAATGAAAGATGACGGATACAAAATAAGAGACCAACATGCAGTCCACTTTATAACATTTGCTGTTGTTGAATGGGTAGATGTTTTTACACGAAGAACATATTCAGATATTGTAATACAAAGCATTTTTTATTGCATTAACAATAAAGGACTAAAACTACATGGATGGTGGATTATGACTAATCACTTGCACCTAATTATAAGTGCACCAAATGGTAATCTTTCCGATATTCTCAGAAACTTTAAAAAGTTTACTTCAAAGGAGGTAATAACAGCAATTGAAAATAACAAACAGGAAAGCAGGAAGAACTGGATGTTATGGATCTTTAAAAAAGCAGGGGAAAAGAACAGCAGGAATAAGGAATATCAATTCTGGCAACAGGATAATCATGCTATTCAATTGCAATTGATTTTACGTTAGATAAATTGAACTACATGCACAACAACCCGGTAAAAGCTGGCATAGTAGAAAAGGCGGAGGAGTATTTATTAAGCAATGCAAGAGATTATTCTTATGGAAAAGGCGGTCTGCTGCCGATTGAACGCCTAACAGCAGCATATACTCTGCGTTCCAGCTAAGTTTCTTTGAATCTCGGACACCGTCCGGCTTTTCATCGAAAATCCGGAGTCGAAATATACAGATAGCTGGTGAGGAAAACCTGGTGCTGGAAGTATTCAACTAAAACACCAACTACCACGTAAAAAAGAAGCCCGGTGCTGTGAACCGGGCTCTCTGCGTTTTGACCTTACCGTACTTATTTCTTTCTACCCGGTTTCCTCTGTGCTGAGCTTTTCTTTTTAGTAGGCTTATTCTTCTTAGGGTGCGCTGTTTTTTTCGACATACAATTAAATTTAAGGTTAGTGAATTATTTATTCATGGCTACAGCGTATTTCTTCCCGTTCTTCCATGTTGTGCTTTCAGAAGCGGCAACTGTACAGCCGACTATAAGTGAACAAAGATATGCCTATAAGGGTAAATACGATATTTTAATCAAGGTCAGCCGCTCGGGCATCTTGTAAACCATCTCACGCCGTTGCAGGGTGTTATAAAATAGCTTGGACTCAGTCCCACCGTTCTCCCCGGCTCTCCGTAGTGTTCCGCAGGACAACTACGGAGGCAAATGATAACCCAGACTGCGTCTGGTAGTTGGAAAAACTAATGTCCTGGAATTCCGGACGCAGTCTGGCTATTCATTTAAAATCCGTAGTCGAAGACATACGGATAGCAGGGTCTTGGAATTCCGGACGCAGTCCGGCTTCTCATTTAAAAATCCGTAGTCGAAGACATACGGTTAGCCGCAACTTGTGGATACATCGTGACATTGCATCATATACTTTATGAAATTGAAAGTTCCGTTTGTAATTGTATTTCTTTGTTCGCTCTTACAGCACTGTGGCGAACCCAATGAAAAAGAAGGAAATCCACTTACTTCCATATCAACGCAAGTTTATGTAGACACAAGTATCTATACTATTCTTCCCTATGACACTTCCGATCACTGGGTATTTCAAAAGGCAAATGCCACGAGCCTGTCCACTACCGAAATAATGAAAATTGAGAAAATGCTTCAAACGGCTATTTCAGAATATAATGTTGAGCAAAGAAACAAGTTTGACAGTATGATTAAAAAGCATCCCGATTATGAATTAAAGCAACACAACTTTATAAGTGAATTGAAAAGATATAAAAGACAATATTTTCCAATTGTAAATGAAAAAGGAGAAAAGGAAGTGTGGGTAAATTGCTTTTGTAGTACCTGGGGAAGTGAAAAATGGAAAAGTGAAATTATACATGTTAAAGATGGAGGAAATTGCTTCTTCAATGTTAAGATTAATCTGACCAAACAAATTTTATATGAATTATCGGTCAATGGCGTTGTTTAAAAGAGTGCGGCTAACGTTTTTGTGTTTATGAAGTTGTGGCATTTGAAAAACATCAGTCTCAATTAACCACAAAAGCAAAATAGCGATTTAAAGTCGAATGCTTAACGTCCAGCCACAATTTTATAAACACGCT
>NZ_JAOQAH010000085.1 GCF_025963695.1 Segetibacter sp.
CCGCCATAGTCAAACCACTCAATCAGTGAAATTGGTAGATAAATCTGTATCCTGTATACAAACAAACATATAGAAGAATAAGACTTTTGCAGCCTGAGAATGGGACGTGGAAGACACTTTTTCAAACGGTGAATTTTTAGAATAAAATAAAATTTTAGCATGCAAATAATGAAAGGCAAAGTTGCTCTTGTTACAGGTGCAGCTTCAGGACTTGGACTTGCTTCTGCAAAAGCGTTTGCAGAAGCGGGTGCTTCAGTAGTGTTGGCCGATTACCATGAAAAAGCAGTTTATGCAGCCGCTGAAGAATTGGCAAGTAAAGGCTACAAAACCCTTGCTGTTGTTTGTGATGTTTCTGATGATATACAGGTTGAAGCAATGGTTGCAAAAACTGTTTCAACGTTTGGTCGTTTGGATGCAGCCTACAACAATGCCGGCGTTCAAAATGCCCTTGCAGATGCTGCCGATCAAACCAGGGAAGACTTTGACCGTGTTACGGGTATCAACCTTCGCGGGGTTTGGAGCTGCATGAAGTATGAGCTTCAACAAATGCGTAAACAGGCAAGTGGTGCCATCGTTAACTGTTCTTCCATAGGAGGTATTTTGGGTGGAGCACAAAGGGGAACTTACCATGCTGCTAAACACGGAGTAATTGGCCTTACCAAAAGCGCCGCTTTAGAGTATGCTTCACAAGGTATTCGTATCAACACAGTTTGCCCCGGCTTGATACATACTGCCATGGCAGACGAAATGATTGCCGGTGGGCAGAAGGAGGCACTCGATGCCATGTTAAAAACGGTACCTGTCGGTCGTCTTGGTCGCCCCGAAGAAATTGCCAGTGCCGTTCTTTTCCTTTGCAGCGATGCCGCCAGCCTTATCGTAGGTCATACACTTGTTATTGATGGCGGTTACAGTATTCAATAATTAATTTAAAGATTATGAAGATAAAGTCACTATTACTGCCATCTTTTGTAGCTGTTATTGTATTAACAACAGCTTGTAATAACAACAAGAAACAACATGAGATGGCAACACAGAATACCGCTGCAATTTTCCCTGAGGGAAACAAGTTGCCCGGCGATCATTTTACCGGAAATGCTTTTCTACATCCGATGCTGGCAAAAGACAACAACAATGAGTTTTCGCTTGGTTGCGTCACGTTTCAACCCGGTGCAAGAACGCATTGGCACACACATCCTAAAGGGCAGGTTCTGATAGTTACAGAAGGTGAAGGATTTAACCAGGAAAAAGGAAAATCAGCACAAACCCTGAAAAAAGGGGATGTGGTAAACATACCTGCGGATACGCAGCATTGGCACGGAGCTTCTACCAGTAGTAAATTGGTTCATGTTGCTATCACCAATTATAGGGGTGACGAAAATGTAGTATGGCTTCAGCCTGTCTCTGACGAAGAATACAACCAGGTTAATAAAAAATAAAACACGTAAGTGATGAACAAAGACAAACTTTTTAAATGGATACTATTCTTTGTTTTAATGCTAAGCATAAACAAAATGAATGCACAAACTGCAACTTCAAACCAGTCTTTAGATGCCCGCCAGCAACATATTGTTAGCATTTCGGCTTTGACCGCAGTCGGAGATTTACCGCATCTGCAAAACCAACTTAATAAGGGGCTCGATGCCGGGCTTACTATTAGTGAAATAAAAGAGATATTGGTACAGCTTTATGCCTACTGCGGTTTCCCGAGAAGCCTGAACGGCATTAATACATTCATGACGGTGTTGCAGGAAAGAAAAGCCAAAGGCATCACTGATGTTGTAGGCAAAGAGGCTGAAGTTATAAACGATACTACCGACACCTACGAACGGGGCAGAAGAGTACTTGAAATGCTTACAAAAACGCCGCAGGCAAAACCTGCACCCGGCTTTGGTGCATTTGCCCCGCGCATTGACGTTTTTTTAAAGGAGCATTTATTCGCCGATATTTTTGAAAGCACTGTGCTTACTTATCAGCAACGAGAACTGGTGACTATTGCAGCATTGGCAGCAATGACCGGCGTTGAAGCCCAGTTACAGGCGCATTTTGGAATGGGGATGAACACCGGCATTACCGAACAGCAGTTACATCAGCTTATTTACATTATTGAAAAAAATGTAGGAAAAAAAGGAGCAGATACGGGTAAACAAGTACTGGCTAAAGTAATAGCTGCAAGGCAAAAGTAGAAGCAGCTTTTTTACTTGCGGACGATTAGAGATGGCCATATTTTTTTTGAGCCGGGCTTAGGAACATCTATGATTCTGCCGTTGCGTCGCACTCTTTTACTTTTTGTTTATTATTCAGCAATACAGAAATTCATGACTCATAAAGTAGAACTACTCCAAATCAATGATGCCTGTAAAAAGGTGGTAAACAAAGAAGCGGAATATAGGTATATGATTGAGGTGGCAACGATATAAAACATTTTTAAACGGTTATATGGAAAAACAAAAAACAAGTCTCCGCAGTCTGCAACTCTTCGCAGCACTTGCGTTGGCATTTTTTTCTGGCTGTAAGTCAGGTGCTGATAACGATCGAACATGGGCTGTGTATAAGGCGGATGCCAATAGTTCGAACTACTCGCCGTTGGACCAGATTAATGTTTCTAACGTTGGTCAGTTAAAGACTGCGTGGACATTTGCTATTAACGATAAAGCTCCCGGAGCGAGACCAAGTCAGTGTAATCCCATCATTGTCGATGGAATAATGTATGCAACATCAGCAGGCCAATCCGCTTACGCTATAAACGCTGAAACGGGAGCGCCACTTTGGTCTTTTGACCCGTTTAACGGTGAGAAAGGTGGTGAAGTGAATCGTGGAGTTACGTATTGGGAAAATGGTGACGACAAGCGCATATTATTTACGGCTAACAATCACCTTTTTGCTCTTAATGCCCACACGGGCAAACCCATCACTTCGTTTGGGAATGAAGGGAAGGTCAATCTTCGGGTCGGACTTCGGGATAGCTCCGAAAACATCTTTGTTACATCCACCTCGCCTGGAATTATTTACAAAGATCTTATCATTATGGGCTGCAGAGTACCTGATGTGTACGGTGCTCAACCCGGTTACATAAGAGCATATAATTGCCTGACCGGCAAACTTGCCTGGACATTTCATACCGTACCATTGCCTGGTGAGCCGGGTTACGAAACATGGTCTAAAGACGCCTATAAAGTGGTGGGTGGTGTTAATAACTGGGCGGGCATGAGCCTGGACCTCAAAAGAGGCATTGTATTTCTTGCATTGGGGGCACCTTCATACGATTTCTACGGTACAGACCGCAAAGGAACAAATCTTTTTGGGAACTGTGTTTTGGCTCTAAACGCAGTTACAGGAAAACATGTCTGGCATTTTCAGACTGTTCATCACGATCTATGGGATTACGATTTGCCAGCTCCACCTAATCTTGTCACCCTACATCGGGATGGAAAAGATATTGATGCGGTAGCACAAATCACCAAGCAAGGCTTTGTATTCGTGCTTAACAGGGAAACAGGTGAATCTTTATTTCCCATTGAAGAAAGAAAAGTACCCGCATCCAATCTACCTGGTGAAGAAGCATGGCCGACGCAACCTTTCCCGCTAAAGCCAAAACCTTTTGCGAGGCAGTGGATTACGGAAGCGGACCTGACGAATTACTCGAACACTGATCATGATTCACTATTAAAAAAATTCAGGTCGTTGCGATATGAAGGTTTGTACACGCCTCCCGATTTAAAAGGAACGCTTCAACTCCCTGGCACACGGGGTGGCGGAGAATGGGGTGGAGCTGCTTTTGACCGGACTAACAATTTCTTGTACATCAAATCCAACGATGCACCCGACATTATAACGATCACTAAAGGAGATCAACAAGTTCCGGCTATGGAAGATTCGACACGAAAGGGCGGCTCGGTGAGCCAGTTGGAGACGGTAGAAAGGTATGCAAATACCGACCAGTACCTGAACGTAACCGGATATAAGACATGGAAAGACCCGAGTGGTAATCCGGCAATCGCACCACCCTGGGGAACGTTAAGCGCATTGAACTTGTCAACAGGCGAGTATGCGTGGCAAATCCCGTTAGGAAACGATACGGCACGGCAGCAAAAAGGAGCACCCGAAACAGGTCAGGAGGGGAAAGCAGGTCCTATCGTAACCGCGGGAGGTTTGATCTTTATCAGCGGAACCGAGGACAAAAAGTTACGAGCCCTCGACAAAGCCACGGGTAAGCTACTATGGCAAACAACGCTGCCTGCATTGGCAAATGCAACTGCATGTACTTACCAGGTCAAAGGGAAACAATATGTAGCAATTTCGGTAGGTGGTACAAGCCAAAACCCTTCCGGTTTTATTATAGCCTTTGCATTGCAGTAAGTTTATAAAAATTTATACCGTTTGTTGTAGTAAAACAATTTGAAAAGATGAAAGCTATCAATTTATTCGCCATCGCATTTAGTATGCTCTTCCTATTAAACCGTGTTTCCGCTCAAGACAAAAACCAAAAGGTGCGGCTGGCAAAACTTGTTATAGATACAAGCCAGTTAGAAAATTATAAGGCTGCATTAAAAGAAGAAATCGAAACCTCGCCACGTAAGGAGCCAGGTGTGTTAACTCTTTATGCGGTTGCCGAAAAAGATAATTCCAGCCACATAACCATTTTAGAAATTTACGCAAATGAAGCGGCGTACAAAGCACATTTGCAAACACCTCATTTTATTAAATACAAGACTGGTACAAAAGATATGGTCAAGTCGCTTGAACTTGTAGAAATGGATCCGCTGATACCAGGAATGAGAATAAAATATCAACCGGAAAAAATACCAAATGCAAAAACGAGCATTAGGAAACAGCGGCCTTGAAGTGCCTGCTATAGGGCTTGGTTGTATGGGTACGAGCTTCTGGTTATACCCCAATTCCGGATAAGAACGAAATGATTAGGTTAATACGCAAAGCAGTTGAACGGGGAGTTACTTTCTTTGATACCGCTGAAGTGTAGGGGCCTTTTACGAATGAAGAACTGGCAGGCGAGGCTTTAGCCCCTTTTCGAAATGAAGTGGTGATTGCAACCAAATTTGGCATCAACATTCAGGGTGGAAAAATGGCGGGTGTAAACAGTAAGCCGGAGAATATTAAGAAGGCGATAGAGGGGTCATTAAAACGATTGAATGTAGAAGCGATGGACCTTCTGTATCAGCATGATGACTTACAACAAATTAAGGAAGCCGCCTCGCAAATTACTGTACATGGAAACAGGTATACAGAAGCCCGTGAAACGATGACAGGGCTGTAACTGGTATCGGGACAAAGAGCTGTTCGTGCATCAGCAGCATGCACCGCATTAATTTGGACAAAGTGCCGGCAGTCAGCTTTTGTGAGCATCTTTGCGCTATAAATTTTTAACGCAACCTCTATTTTGCCATGTACGAAGTGTATTTTGAAAACTTCAATCAGAAAGTACCGTTAACAGACAGCGAACAAGCACAAATAAAAAGTTTTCTTTCCGTAAAAAAGCTCCGTAAAAAGCAATATCTGTTGCAGGAAGGCGATGTTTGTAAAAGCATTGCCTTTGTTGAGAAAGGAATACTAAGGGCGTACGCAATAAATGAAACCGGAACAGAACACATTATCCAATTCGCATTAGAAGGATGGACTGTTTCAGATTTGTATAGTTTTTTAACCGGCGAGCAGGCAACCTATAACATTGATGCTTTGGAAAACGCTGAGTTGGTTCTAATAAGTAAAACAGCACATGAAGAGCTGTTGCAACAGGTTCCTAAATACGAGACCTATATTCGATTGCAAATGACCAATGCTTACATTGCACTTCAAAAACGCCTTGCATCTACTGTTAGCCTGTCTTTAGAAGAACGTTATAAAATCTTTACCGCCACATATCCCGACCTAATTCAACGTGTACCTCAACACATGATAGCTTCTTATATGGGTCTTACACCGGAGACATTAAGCCGTATTAGGCGTAGAATAACAGAAAACAAATAAGCGGTTTCTGCGATAGCTTTACTTTCGTTCGATGAAGCATCAAATAAGAAAAGTTGAATAGAATTTCTATAAGTACAAGAGAGTGACACAACGATGCTGAATAGAAATTGTAACGCCGGTCGCCAAAAAAATCTTGACTAAATAAATTAAGTGCAAAAAGCGTTGATTTAGATCAATGCTTTTTCTTGCTTGTAAGCAAGTGTGAATGACATGGCGGAAAGTACTTTTGCCTTGTGAATTAGAATAGATATGAGGACAAAGCAAACAATAGCAATTATCGGAGCATCAGGAACTATGGGCTCTGCTATTGCCAAAAGCCTGTGTAAAGGTAACTACAAGTTACTTCTTTGTTCGAAAGAACCAGGCAAGATTGAGACGTTAATACATGATATAAAGAGCACCAACTCATTAGCTGATGTTGAGATCAGTGATTGTTTTAAAGAGGCTTGCTGGGAAGCAGACATTATTATTGCCGCAGTTCCGTATGCTTCTGAACAAGAATTAGCTGAAAGGATTAAAGAAGTAGCAAACCAAAAAATTGTTATCTCAATTGCCAATCCGCTAAACGAAACTTATACTGGTTTAATAACTGCGGCGGACACCAGTGCGGCAGAAGAACTGCAAAAATTGTTGCCGCACTCTAAAGTAATAAAGGCATTTAATACAACTTTTGCTGCGGATTTCTCTACCGCGGTAATTGATCGTAAAAAGATAGATGCGTTTATTGCAGGCAACGATGAAGACGCGCTTGAAACTGTTTCTGAACTGGTTAGTACCGCAGGTTTCAACCCCGTTATAGCGGGCGTGTTATCAGCAAGCAGAACCCTGGAAAACACGCAACTGATGCTAATTCAGTCAACACGGAAATACAATTACAACTGGTTGGCAGCTGGTTAAATTTTACACAATTAATTCAATAATCATTCAAAACAATAAAAAAAAACAAATGAAAAAGTTCGCGATTATTTCTTCGGCATTTCTGGTATTATCGGCTTTTACAGCCGCCGTTTCTACAACCTGGCAGAATGACGACATGCACTCTCAATTAAGTTTTACAGTAACGCATCTCGGCATAAACGATATTTCAGGCACTTTTAATGATGTTGATGTAACCGTTCAATCAACTAAGGCAGACTTTAGCGATGCATCGTTTGAGCTAACGGCTAAAACAGCTTCGATTGATACAAGGGTAGAGCCAAGAAACAAACACTTAAAAAGTGCAGATTTCTTTGATGTAGAAACGTACCCTACTTTGAATTTTAAAAGCACAGGAATTAAAGCAGCCGGTAAAAATCAATACAAACTTACAGGCGATTTAACTATACACGGTGTTACTAAACCAGTTACCATGAATTTGCTTTATAAGGGAACTGTAGAAAACCCTATGAGCAAAAAGCCTACTGCAGCTTTTCAAATCTCGGGAACTATTAAACGTACTGACTTTGGTGTTGGTGAAAAATTTCCTTCAGGTATGGTTAGCGATGAAGTTCGCATAAAAGCTGATGGAGAATTTGGATTGAGCGAGGCTAAATAAATACAGGTAAAAAAATCAGATGAAAAAGATACTAAGCGTAAATGAAGCAACCTCAATTACAGATGTAGCGCTGTTGATTGCAAGAGTAGGTATAGCCCTTCTTATGTTAACACATGGCGTTCCAAAAATGGTAACACTATTTTCAGCAGCACCGGTTCAGTTTATGCCGGTGATGGGAATGAGTGCAGAATTTTCGTTAGCACTTGCAGTGTTTGCAGAAGTTTTCTGTTCTATACTTCTTTTGGTGGGTTTTGCCTCCAGGTTAGCCGTTATTCCTTTAATGATGACAATGTTAGTGGCCGTATTCCTTGTTCATTCGGCCGACCCTTTTGCCAAACAAGAACCGGCTTTGCATTACTTACTGGTGTATATAGTGCTTTTGCTTGCTGGTAGTGGTAAATATTCAATTGATTATTTATTAAGCAGAAAAACATTCCCTACCAACACCTCTGCAGGTAAAACAGAAAGGGCAAATTCGTTGAGCTATCAATAGACAATCATTTAGTGCGCAGTGGGTTCTTTAAAAAAGATGAATTATTTGTAGACGTATTAAACGAGGCTAGACCGTATTAACCTTGCCTTGAAATAAAGATAAACATTTACAGAAGTTTTCTTTTCCAACAGTTAATGTTCATATAACTGTTGGAAAAGGAACTTCAAACCAGGTTCATCAAATCTTGCTGAAAGCAAAAAGCGAAAGTTTTTGGTGCCCGAGTGCAGTACTTCTATTAAGGTTTACTTGCGTCGCACTCGTGTACTTTTTTCTCCTTATGGAGCAATGCGCTCTCTTATATTTTGCCAACTGTAACGTGATACGGCATTTTTTGCAGCGTTGCCATTATGGTTCAAAATCTACTTACAGCTTCTAAGAAGTGTTGCTTACTTTAAAACAATTCCTTCTATCGGTTCTCCACATCAAATTCTTGTTTGTAATAATTTCAGGCAGGTGCTTAAGTAAAATAAAAAAGGCTGACACAGGTTAGCATCAGCCGGTAATTCGAATATAGGATTTTAAAAAAACCTCAATTAAGGTTAGTCTAATTAAAACGTTCGTTTAAGAGGCATATTATTCAAAAAATACAGTCAGTACAATTAGAGCATCAATGTAGCCGTTTGGGTTATGAAAACGTATGAAACGTACCTTCATCAAAATACGTACGGGTTCGTTTTTCATCTTTGCTTTGTTACACGCCATCCTACACACCAGCGAAATGCGATAACCCATCAAACTCCTGAAGAAAAATCGTTCATTATAATTGTTTCCAGGTTTCGGCAAGTGCCTGTACTTTTTTCCCGTCAGGATTTCGAAAAGGCTCAGGTAATGCCCGACTAGTGGAGGTTATTCATTATAAACTTTCCCGTTCACTAACACTTTTGCCACCATCCACGAATATTCACTGTATTTATCTTTCATATCAGCTTCCATAGGCAACTGCTTTTCGGTAATGCCGAACTTATTAAAAGTTGCCGGAGAGATCTGAACACGGATTTTATGTTTCTTATTCGACAATCCCTGAATAAAGGTGAAGCTGAGACGGGTGTAGTAACAGTATTTGTCAAACCTGTTAATGTAACGTGGAGCATCATTATCAATCAACACTTTTAGCTGCCCTGTAGATGGACCAATGATATCAAGAAAACCGATTGATTCACCGGAAAAAGAGAAGGACAGGATAGCCGCAGTATCTGAAAGTTTATACACATCTGATAGGTATCTGCTGTATCGTTTTAAATTTTCATTTTTGTTTTCGCTGACTGTAATGTGCCCAATATTTCCTTTCGCCATCGCCGGAGTTACCGGTATCATATCTGCTTTCTCAAATTTTGAACTGAAATAAGCAGTACCTAACATATGTTTTACGGGACCGGCAATAGAATGCAGGCTCATAATTGCATTAATGATAGATTCTGTATAATAAACATGACCTGTTTCTTTATACGGATGAACCCCGTCTCCGGAGAAAAACGTAGAATCATTTATAAACGGTTGTTTTCCTGAAACAAAAAGTTTTTTATCATTTATCAACCGCACGATTTTAGGAGAAAGATTAACGGAAGGAATACCATAATGACCCGCTATCTCTTCCATAGCTTTCACCGTGGAAGGCGCTCCTTCATTGTTATAATTCTTCAATAAGTAGTGGGCAAAGGTGTAGACAAAACAGATATCTGTTTTAGCATTTGCCATCCATGTTTTACGAACGATGCCCTCCATTGATGTCAATACATTTTCGCGCGTATCATCATCATCATTTACAGCAAACTCAACAAACAATAAATCCGGTTTATATTTCAGCACCTGTTCATTTAACCTAAATACTCCTAACCGTGAAGTTGTACCCCCAATAGCAGCATCTATTTGTTTGAAAGCAACGCGGGGATATTGTTTTTGCAGCCAGTTAAACGTCTGTTCCCGCCAGCCATTTTTTGCCTCAGTAATACTTCCGCCAAGATAGGCTACAGTTACCGTGTCCCTACTGTGTTGCAGCTTCCATAAAAAACCAGGCAAACCCTTTCTTGCAACGAATTCCTCCGGTAACGTTGCTGCCTTACTGGCTATATGCATGTGAAGAATGCAGGAAATAAGCAATAATCTAAACATAAAACACCTGTTTTTACTAATAGTTATACCCGTAAAAAGACTTTTTTCTTATATAAAAAATACAAAAACAACCACTTTATGGCCAGGGTGCAGACAGCAAAAACAACTACATTATAAGGATCTCCGACAAGTTGGACGAGCCATTGAAAAAAAGCATTGGCCGTATAATGAAAGTCTATAAAAATCTCGGCAACATAAATCAGGATGGAATTCATTCCTATTACCTTGAAGAAAAATGCCCAGTTTTTATGCCCAAGTACATCAATGATATAATAGAAAGCTGCTAATAAAAGCAAGCTTATTCCGGCTGCATGGAGCACGAAAGAACTTGTCCAGAGATTTTTATTTATAGGAAAAACAATGTTCCAGATGCGGGCCAGCAATAAAAATCCAACTCCCAAAAGCATTAAAACCCATGCTTTCTTCTGCTGGCTCATGGGAGTATTTCGCAAAAGATTACCAGCAAAAATGCCTGAAAGCGCCGTACTAATTGCCGGAACTGTTGACAATATACCTTCGGGATCGTGAATGTCCAGATACAGTTTTCCGGGCATAATAAGTCTGTCTACATAAGAAACGACATTGCCGGGCATGGTCATATCTCCGGCGGGGAAACCTGGTGCCGAAGCAAACTTGAATAATAGCCAGTAACCAATTAAAATGCCCAAAAACCATATTATCTGCGCCCTTTTACTGGTATATAAGTAAACAAGATTAGCAAACATATAGGCAAGTCCGATATGGCCGAGTACACTTCCAAAACGCATTTCTGAAAACGGCATAATTTTAAAATGGTTATTGGTAATGATGCCTATCAGCACTAATATCAAACCTCTCCTGATTATTCCGGGTATTAGTTTTTGTTTGCTCGTCCCTTGTTCAAGTCTTCTGCCTATTGAATAAGGTGTTGCTACACCTGCTATAAATAAGAAAAGTGGAAAGATGAGATCGTAGAAATGAAAGCCGTTCCAGTCGGGATGGTCCATTTGCTCGGAGATGATCCCCAGAAATGGCGAACCTGTTGCCTTTGCAAGACCTCGAACTATTCCGTCTGCTCCCATGATCCAAAACATATCAAAACCCCGGAGAGCATCAAGCGAATAAAGGCGTTGCGATACAGAAGTTTCAGCGATAGGATCTTTACCTGATGATGCCGTCATGTCAGAATTATAAAATTTATATTCGTATTTGTTTAAAGAATGCTTTGCATCCGTTTTCATGCTTTTATCACAAACTCACTCAACAATTACTTCATCTATAAATAAAGATGCATAGTTACCTGCCGGTGTTTTACCATAAGGTTGTGCAATGACCCTGATAAAACGGGAACTGGTGTTGGTAGGTGAAAAAGTTAATGGCACTGCGCCGGTAGCTTTTGGCAGTGCAATGGTTTGCGTTGCCTGGTCACTGAAATTTATGCCATCATCAGAAGTTTGCAATGTAACAGACTTTGGTATCATTATACCAAAAGGTACATCATGAAAGAACCGCATGGTAACCTTGTTGATGCTTTGCGGCTTCCCTAAATCAATGGTTCCATCAAAGGCCCGGTTTTCCCAGCCAAGCCATTTGTCATCATTATAGCGTTCCTCATCTTCGTTGCGATAATCATTAAAACGGGTATCATCAGCAAGGCTTCCATTGATCCAGCCATTCAGGTCGGTTTTAATATAATCGGGCGGCGTTTGCAGGGTTCCTTTTTTGCCGACAGCTTTGTGCATGATAAACGGCTTTACCGCCCTGTCTCTTAGTACCCCATCTATTATTATGGCTGCATTTACAGTACAGCTTTTTGCGATTGCTACAGGGTTTGTATAAACAGGAGAATTTGTATTGGGAATGCTGCCATCTAATGTGTAATAAATGGGGAAACCATTTTCGGCGCCTGCTAACGTAACAAAGAAGCTTCCGTCTGCTTCTTTCAAATTACTTATTCTTATGTCGAACAAATGTTTCGAGTAGTTTACGCGATAGCTATCTAATCTTTTTTCGTACGAAAGAAGTCTTCTTGTAAAATCAGCGAAGTTTTTCTTTGAAGGTAGGGACCAGTTCACTTCAGCCAGCGCGGTTGACCTGGGGAAAATCATGTACTCGGCAATAGTAGCATCAGGAACATAGGTTGTCCACAAGTTGCCTTGTGCACCCATTATGTATTTTGCCTGCTGGTCATTCAATTCTTTGCTTACCGGCTCGTAATTATACACATTAGAAAGCATGGTTAACCCATAATACGAAGGAGGCTCACCCGGAGCATCTGACTGAGCATGATCGAAGTAACAATAAGGCAGAGGTGTCATGGCAGCATAGTGGTTATTTTTTGCCGCTTCAATGCCGGGCTTTACGCCCGTCCAGCTCATGATGGCCGCATTTGGCGCCAGTCCGCCCTGCACAATCTCATCCCACCCAATAATGCTTCGTCCCCTGCTGTTTACAAACTTTTCAATTCGTTTTATAAAATAACTCTGCAATTCGTTCACATTTTTCAATCCATGCTTTTTCATGTTTGCCTGGCAATATTTACAGGTTTTCCAGTTAGCCTTATCTGCCTCATCTCCACCAATATGAATATATTTTGAAGGAAAAATGTCTATTACTTCAGATAAAACATCACTAAGAAAATTAATTGTTTCATCTCTTGTACAAAACTCACCCTGTATCTGTTTTGGATATGGAAACGGATGGCCGTTACTATCCACGCAAGCAAGTTCGGGATAAGCTGCTACTGCTGCCTGGGCATGAGCGGGCATTTCTATTTCCGGAACTATAGTAATAAACCTTTTGGCAGCATATTGAACAATCTCTTTCATTTGCTCTTTAGTATAATATCCGCCATGCAATTTTTCGTTGGGCCTGCTATCATAGTCGTAAGTAAATTTGTTATCTATAATATCACCTTTCCGGTATCCGCCTATTGATGTCAGCTTTGGATACTTTTTACTTTCGGGGCGCCAACCCTCGTTATCTGTCAGGTGCCAGTGCAGGCGATTCATTTTTTGCATTGCTAACAGGTCCAGTATTCTTTTGATTGAGTCTGTACCCATAAAATTTCTCGACACATCCAGCATTATTCCTCTGTAGGGTAACCGTGGCGCGTCCTCAATTTGCACGCAGGGCACTTTCCATTGTACATTTTTTACAGCAGTGGATGATTCTATACTTTCCGGCAACAGTTGCAGCAAACTTTGAACAGCATAAAAAACTCCCGCAGGCTGCCGAGCAACGATTTCAATCTTTTGCCTGCTGATATTTAATGTATATCCTTCTTCATCAGCGATAGCATTACTTAATGAGACACTAACAGCAGGCTTTCCCGGGCACTTTGTTTGGGCCAGTAAATTAACAGAAGCGGCCCTTTTTAGTTTATTAATTAAAGGGGCAATAGCATTTTGTAGTGGTTTATTGCTTTTGTCAAAAATAATCCGGGTACAGGAAGTAAACATAAATGCTCCTTCTTTCCATTCTGATCGTGCAGGTATTGGAACAATATTATTTTTAGACTGTGAGTTGCCCGCAGTAAAAAAAGCAGAAACAATAAGTATCAATAGAAAGCATTTCCTTTTCATAGGAGTGTTTGTAGAAATAAAAAATTTTGAAGAAGGTATTTTTATAAGCTAAACCGGGCAAGGTGTAAAAAAGCAAATGGTTTTTTGGGGGGACCCGGCACAATTGCTACTATCAGCAGCCGTTGCGTCGCACACTTCTACTTTTCTTTGCTGCTTCAGCAAAATAAAAAGTCACCAGGCACCCCTTTTGAAGTATAATATATAAGCTCTTTAAAAAAAGACATCTGTAAAGTAAGAAGTAAAAACAACTCACCTTACAGATGTCTCATTTTTTTAATAACCCTGATTTTGTTTTAAAACAGTACTTCCATTTACCTTGCTGCGGTCTATCTGATTCTGAGGAACAGGAAAATATTCATTTCTGCCTTTTTTGAACGTGGCACCTTTTAATATCTGGTAATCGTAGGTGGTGGTTTCATGTTTAATGTATTCGTTTAATACATCGGCCATATAACCTGTACCATTATCCCAACGCTGCAAATCAAAAAAGCGATGACCCTCCATTGCCAATTCAATCTTTCTTTCAAAGCGAACAGCTTTTCTTGCATACTCCTGTCCCCGTTGGGCAAACTGCCCCGTGTACAATCCTACTTTGTAGTTTGCTGCAGGTTGATTTGTAAAGCCTTTTGAAGGATCATTATTATCAACATAAGTATGTACAAAACCCGAAGGATTGGCAGCACGGCTTCTTACCTGGTTTACATACTTTTCTGCCTGGGCGAGACTTCCCGCTTCTACTTCAGCTTCAGCCGCCCATAACAGTATATCAGCAAAGCGTATCATAACATAATTGTTGGCTGTAACATTGCCGGCGCCCCATCCATCGTAAATATCACTTGTTGTAGCTGCATCAGCTTTATAATAAACATTTTTAATTGGAACATATGGTCCTCCCTGTGCCTGTGCACGTATCCATGGCAAACCGGGCATTATACCCCAGTCGAGATAAGGTATACCCCTTCTTCCTGCCGTCCAGTCGAGCCGTGAATCCAAGGTGCCTTCATAGGGAGCGAAGCTTGCTGTTCCGTCTACTCCCATATCATTTTTGATGTTAGCCCCGTTCCAGGTATCTAATAGGGGAAGCCCGCTAACAGGATCTGTTTTGAATGAATTTACGAGACTGAAAGAGGGCTGATAAAAACCGCAGCAGGTAGCTGGGCCCCCTCCCGGGAAATTCAATAAATCACCTGCATTTCCATTGTGCCCCGCCGCTCTGTCATTAACAGACATTTGAACCGCGAATACAGATTCTGAACCATTTTTTTTAATGGGATTGAAGTTCTCTCCATAATTAGCAAGAAGCTGGTATTTCTGCCCGGCTGAAGTAACTCCGTTATTAACTATATCAGACAATAGACTTTTAGCTTCTGCATATTTATGTTCAAACATATATACTTTGGCCAAAAATGCCTTTGCGGCCCACGAATTTGCCCTTCCCACCTGTGGCTGAACAGTTTTTAAGTTAGATGCGGCAAACTGAAAATCTGCTTCAATTTTAGGATATATCGGAGGCTCGTTGGAAACGTTGTAATTGTCGTTTTCGAAACTTACTGTTTCATCTATATATGGAACATTCTTCCACATTTTGGCAGCCTCCAAATGATACACCCCTCTTAAAAAAATTGCCTCAGCTTTTATTTCTTTCACCTCTGCCTCTGTAAGAGAGCCATCTGTTATTTTAGCCATTACGCGAAGCACATCATTGGCACGTTGAATTCCCGCATACAATGCGCCCCATTTAATAGGTAAATATTCATTTGTAGGATCAACTTTATAGCTTTCTATCAATTCAATACTTGTAATATCACCATACTCTGAGCCTTTATGGGCATCATCAGAAGCTACCCCTCCGTATATCCAGTTACTTACTGCTGATCCTTCATTGGATCCCGGGCTGCCTCTCCCGTCAAGTAATGAGTAAGCGCCTATCAGTAATCCATTAACTCCTGCTTTGGTGGCCAGTGTACTTTCTCCTATAGGGCCCAGTGGTTCTTTTTCGAGAAAACTTTTTTTACAGGCAACTACTACGGTAAGCAGCACTAAAAAACCCGAAATAATACATTTATTACGTAATTGTTTCATCCTACATTAATTTCAAAAAGTGATTATAATTAAAATGACAGGTTCAGTCCAAAAACTATATTCTTCTGGTTGTTGGGATAATTTCCGTAATCAATTCCAAAAGCTGAACTGCTTCCGCTTAATTCCGGGTCCAACCCTTTGTACTGGGTAATGGTAAATAAGTTGGCGGCCTGCACATAAAGTCTAAACCTGTTTATACCATATTGTTCTAAAATGCGCGGTTTAATTGTATAGCCCAATATCAGGGACCGGCACTTGAAGAAGGAACCGCTTTCCATATAATAGGAGTTAGCAACTCCCGACGTGCTGAAAGTATTGGTTAGTTCAGCAACAGGTGTTTTAGCATTTACATTCTGAGGTGTCCAGGAATTATAAAGAAGATCGTTGCTCTTACCTCCAATGAAACTGCCAAAGAAATCAGTATAATAACGAATATGGTTTAGGACATCATTACCCTGCGAGCCATAAAACAAAGCAGAAAAATCAAATCCCTTATAACTTGCGCCTACATTAATGCCGTAGGTAAACTTAGGGTTGGGATTGCCGTAGAAAGTACGGTCATCAGGAGTAATTTTTCCATCATTATTTACATCCTGGTATTTAAATCTTCCAGGGGCAGCATCTGCCTGTGTTGGAGAGGATGTTACATCACGATCATCCCTGAATAGCCGCTCTACCTGGTACCCGAAGAATGAACCAACGGGGTGGCCAACCTGGTTACGTACCAGATTACCCAAACTTGAACCAGCCACATCAAAGTAGTCACCGGGGATATTGACCACTGTATTTTTATATGCCGTTACATTTAGTCCAACATTGTATTGAAAGCTCCGCTTGCCTCCACCACGGTAATTCGCAGAAACATCCCATCCCTTATTTTCAATATCGCCAATATTAATAACCGGTGCATCAGCACCTCCTGCTGTTAGTAGCACCGGTTGGGGGAAAAGTAAGCCGTTAATTGATTTTCTATACCATTCGACAGATAAATCTATTTTATTAAATATCGTTGCATCCATCCCTATGTTGGTAATTACATCTTCCTCCCATCCTGTTTTCGGATTGCCATTGGAAGCACTATAAAAACCCTGCACAGGATTGGTGCTGAGGCCATTTATATCATAATAAGAGGTCTGGAAATTTGAACTAAATAAAGTGAAGGCATTGTTAGGACCTACATTGTTTTGAGAGCCTAATTTCCCCCAGCTTCCTCTCAATTTTAAATCGTTGATTTGGCTCACACTCTTCATGAAATCTTCATTAGATATTCTCCATCCTAAAGAAAAGGAGGGGAAAATGCCAAATCTCTTCTCACGTCCAAATTGGGATGATCCGTCACGACGGACAGTAGCAGACATAATATACCTGTCGTTGTAAGAGTAATCTAAACGACTAAACAGAGAATACAGGGAGATGTCGTAAGCATAACCGCTGTTGGTAATATTGGAAGTGCCATTACTTAACAAAAGATAAGCGGGACGGGTAGAGAAAAAGTTAGCGGCGGCACCGCCAATTCCCCTTCCGTTACTGTTGATTGCTTCCGATCCGGCCAGTACTTTCAGACTGTGTTTGTCAAACGTGTTGGTGTAAGTCAGTGTATTCGTCCACGTCCAGCTATTATCGTAATTCGAGTTTTCGCTTAAGGAGTTTATACCGTTATGAAATTCTTTGTCGTTATAGGCATTAGGCGAGAACCAGGTGCTATGACCATCGCTAACAGTTCCGCCAAAGCTGGTACGGGCCAGAAAGTGTTTAAATAAATCTACTTCAGCATACAGGTTTCCTACTACTGCCAGCGATCGGTTCTTATTAAGACTGGTACGTGCCTGAGCAGCATAAGGATTTGGAGCGTTTCCTAACTCAGGCCCTGCCCACGTTCCCCCGTAATTTCCCTGGATGTCGTAGACAGGAATAATCGGCATGGTACGGTAAGCATACGAAATCACATTGTCTGTGCTCTGGTTGCCAAATCCAGGGCTTTGCTTTAAGTAGATGTATGCATTCTCCCCTACGCGTATGTTCTTTTTAATTGTAAATTGGGTATTGATCCTGGTTGAATATCTTTTTAGATAGGTTTCTATAAGCGTACCCTGCTGATTAAGGTATCCAAATGAGAACAGGTATTTTGATTTGTCGGTACCCCCGCTTGCCGTGATGTTGTGGCTCTGCATAGGGGCGGTCCTGAAAATTTCATGAAACCAATCTGTACCCTGCTTGTTCACCTTTTGTATTAAATAATCGTTAGCCGGATTGGCGGCATCAAAAACATACTTCGAAGGGTCAACCGCCGGATCTCCTCCCATAGCAGTACCGGCAATGCCAGGGCCCGCATAAAGATAATCAGGAAGGCCATTGGCAAATAGAGTGGTCCCCGGGTTTACTTTCTTTACCAACATAGCAAAATCTGCCGAGTTCAATAAATTAAAAACGTTCCCTTTTAAAGGAATCTGACTTCCATAGTAAGCATCATAAGACAAGGTAGGCTCGCCTGATTTTCCTTTTTTTGTAGTCACCACGATAACACCGTTAGAACCCCGAACACCATAAATGGAGGCAGCCCCAGCATCTTTGAGTATTTGAACAGTTTCAATATCATTGATGTTGATGTCGCGAAGGCCAGCGGGTACCCCATCTACAATTATCAAAGGTTGTGTGCTTCCAAAGGAAGACACCCCACGGATAAAAATATTGCTTTCGCCCCCGGGAACACCGGAACTAATAATCGTAACACCCGATGCCATACCCTGAAGCGCCTGCTCGCCCGATCCTGTAGGTATAGATTTCATGTTCTTTACATCTACAACAGAAACGGAACCTGTAATATCTTTTTTTCGCTGAGAAGAATATCCGGTAACAACTGCTTCAGTAAGGGTATTTACGGCAGCGGCTAAAACTATGCTGATGTCTTTTCTGCTATCGACTGCAACCTCCTGAGATTGATATCCAACAAAGCTAAAAGACAAAACATTTCCTTTTTGTGCAGTAATAGAAAACGTTCCGTCTGGCCCTGTTGCTGTACCGGTTTTGGTATCTTTTACTATAACGGAGACATTTACCAGCGCTTCTCCGGCTTCATTAACTACCCGCCCATGCACTTTTGGGATGGTGTCAAAGGGCTTAATTACTTCGGCTGCCGGTACTGTTTTTTTTATAAAAATGGCATTATTCTCTACACTAAAGCTAAAGGGCCGGTTTTGCAGGCACCGGTTCAATACTTCAGAAATCCGGGCATCTTTAACATCAATACTAACAGGTGAAAAGTTTTCGAATAGTTTTTCATTATACACAATAGAAACTCCCGTTTGACGAAAAATTTCTTTAAATACCTTTTGAACGGATACGTTTTTAAGAGAAAGCGTAACAGTTTGTGTGTAACTCCTGGCGCTAAGCTGCAGGCAAGCGAATAATAAAATAATTGCTGTTAATCTCATAATTCTCAGCGTTTTGGTTAATGCCCGCTGCTTTAAAGGCAGTGTTTTACAATGAACATTTAATTTCATATTTTTGGAAAGTTTGGGTTTTCAACAATAAGCAGTTTATTAATTGTAACGAACCCCTTTTGCAGCCGTTCCGACTCGTACCCGGAACGGTTTTTATTTGGGTCCTTCTTTAATATCTATGTCATTTTATTTGTTTTTATCTTTTAACTATGGTTACCAAGCACAACTATTTTTCTGCCTTCAATTTTAAAATGCACCCCGTTGGTCTCTAATAAATGCAGCACTTCAGATAAATTTAGTTTCCGGCTAATTCCACCACCAAAACGGCCCTTATTATCAGAAGTTTCATATGAAATATCTACATCATACCATCTCGAAATTTGCCGCATTATTGTTGGCAGATCAGTATTGTCAAATTCGAAAAAACCGTTTTTCCATGCAATCACCTGGTCAACATCGACTGGTTGTATGATTATTGGCTTTGAAAAAGAAGTGAATACGGATTGCTGTCCGGGCAGTAGCAATTTTTCTAAAGAACCAGCACTAAATTTTACCGATCCCTCCAGTAATGTAGTATTGATGCTTTTCTCGTCGCTATATGCGTTTATGTTAAAATGCGTTCCCAAAACGGTTACTTTTGTTTGCAATACCATTACTTCAAATGGCATTGATTTATTTTTTGCTACCTCAAAGTAAGCTTCGCCGCTTAGCTCAACCCTTCGGTTATTACCAGTAAATGTGGTAGGAAACTTCAATGAACTTGCTGCATTTAGCCATACATGTGTACCGTCTGATAATTTAATCTCATATTGGCCACCACGTGGAGTACTAACCGTATTATATTCTATCGCTTTGTTATTCGTATCACTGTTATTATAATAGGCCAGTTTTCCATTGTCTTCTTTTACGACTTTGGTTTTCCCTTGTTCAATCAGGTTTCCATTTTTTGCATTATCCAGAAGAATAGTGGCACCATTTGAAAGGGTAAGCATAGCATGGTTGCCACCGGGAACAATATGATTTTTAGTAGTTGTTTTTCGGGCCACCACAGGTGCATGGGCTGTTTTCTTTTCTGTAAGTAAATAAATACCTGATGCAAGACAACATATGACTGCGGCTGCCGCAATTACACGTTTAACCGTGAAGAAAATTAATTTTGAAGGTTTCTCTTCGATTGCATTTTTTCTCTCTATGATTTCCTTAAACATTCGGTCTCGCTGCTGCTGGCTCGTCATGCCATCAAAGGCCCGTTCTTCAAGGTCCTCAATGACTTTGTTTTCAAGAATGCCCTGGTTGGCCGGCAGCAGAATTAAAAATTCCTTCAGTTCATCTTCCGACAGAGAAGCATCTAGATATTTATCAAGTAAAACCTGAAAACGCGACATAATGAATTTTTACACAAAAAATAGACGTGGGTACAATCGTCGTAGTAAAGACAATCGCAGATTGAAAATGTACCAGTGGGAAAATATTTTTTTTTAAAATTTTTTCAGAGATCTGATAACAAGGTTACAATAAAAATGAGATGGCGATCGGTTTGCTGTACAAATGATTGAACAGATTTTACGGCTCTGTCTAAATGGTTCCGCACTGTATTTCTTGTTAACCCTAACCGGGTAGCTACTTCTTTCAGCTTCATGCCCTGGACACGAACGAGCTGGTAAATAATTTTTTGCTGAGGGGGCAAATGCGAAATTGCTTTTTCTATAAGTGCGTTGGACTCCTTAAACATCAGTTCACCTTCAGGTGTGATACTGTTTTCTTTAAAATAAGCGGAGAGGTGTTGAATGCAATCTTTTTCCCTGATTTTGCGTTGTAGATAATTGAGTATATGATTACGTGCAATGATAAAAATATAATTAGAAAACTGATCAATTTGGGCAAGCGTTTCGCGCCGCGTCCATATTTTTAAAAACACATCCTGCACCAGTTCTTCTGAAAATTCCTGTGATTTTGTATAAGTAAAAGCAACCCCGTAAATTGTATCTGCATATTGCTCATAAAGCTGCTCAAAAGCCTTTTCGCTGCCCGTTGCAACTTGCAACAGCAATATTTTTTCATCGGAGGAAGCAGGGGGCAGCACTATAACAATAATTTTTTAAGTGTCTAAAGATAACTTATTACTTAACTTAAGTGCTGTCATTCACGACATAAGTTTCACATCAACTTACAATCAAGCAACGGCCAAAAAAGACTTTATCTATAAAATTTTCTGAAGAACTTATTATTAATTTTTAGTTACGGGTTGCTGCGTTTATTATCATCAGGGCTTGCTATATAAACTGCTGCTCCCATTATAAAAGCATCCTCCACAGGTAGGGGAACTAATATTTCGTAACAATTTGCAAGTGCACTGTTGGCTTTACCCGGCTACACAAAGCCCGACACTTCAAGTGCGTCGTGTTGGTATTGCCGCCAGCAACATAACTTGTACAAAGCCGCCGTGAGCACAGCCCTTAAACGGAGCGTCGCAAGCAAAGCCTCGGTAAAGACCTAATGCTAAGCCCAAAAAACATCTCATAACATTAAGGTGATCATTAAGCTCAGCTAAAAAAATTAAACCAATGGTATTTATAACACAACTCATTTACACCTCAGATGGTTAGGAAGTTATTTTAACCAATTTGAATCCATTGCTATTTTCATGATTTCAAAATACAACGGAAAACTTCTCATTAGGGTACGCCCTCAGTACGACGCGTACATACAAAGCAATATTGAAAAGCCTTATGAAATTCGCCTTGTAGAATTTGAAAACGAGCAGGACTTTAATAATTTTATGGAGGACTACGAACGAAAAGGATCATTGCATTTGAAAGAACAATCAATAAGATCGGTCGTGCTAATGAAGGGGTCAAAACTATAACGATTAAATGCGCCACAATCTCATATTGTCAAAGGGTTAATTATGAAACAATCAATAATGTTTTTGGTGTTTGTTATATCAGCAACACTACTTTTTGGGCAGAGCAATTTTGATGAATATGGAAAATTTGCCAAAAAAGCAGATTCTCTTTACCAGTTAAAGGACTATAAAAATGCGGCTACTACATTTTCGCAGGCATTTAAATCAATAGGCTGGAAGGGGTCGCAAAAGGACAGGTACAATGCTGCGTGCTCGTGGGCATTAGCGGGAGTTGCGGACAGCGCTTTTTTTCAACTTGATAATATTGTGCAAAAACAGCATTATACCGACTACGCCCATATTACTTCTGAGCCTAACCTAAATTCTTTGCACCAGGATAAGCGGTGGAAGCCGTTGGTTGGGCGTATAAAACAAAACAAGTATAGGGCAGAAGTTAATTTAAACAAGCCATTGGCAGCGCAGTTGGATAGCATTTATGTAGAGGATCAGCAGTACAGGCGGCAGATAGATTCTCTCCAGAAAAAATATGGATGGGAGTCAAAGGAAATGACAGCGCATTGGAAAATTATAAATGAAAAGGATTCGATCAATTTGATCAAAGTGAAGAATACTCTTGATAAGTATGGCTGGCTGGGAGCGGACGTTGTGGGCGAACAGGGAAGTACAACCTTATTTCTTGTGATACAACACTCAGATAGATTGACGCAGGAAAAGTATTTACCGCTGATGAGAGACGCCGTAAAAAAAGGCAAAGCACGAGGAAGTAGTTTGGCATTACTTGAAGACAGAGTTGCATTAGGCCAAGGAAAAAAACAGATTTATGGCAGCCAGATTGGAAGTGATGCAACTACCAAAACCTTTCATGTACTGCCGCTTGAAGATCCTGACAATGTTGACAAAAGACGTGCTGAAGTTGGACTACCACCTTTAGCCGAATATGTAAAGCAATGGCAAATAAAATGGGACGTTGAACAATACAAAAAAGATCTTCGGGGAATGGAAGCTAAAGGAAGAGTAAGCCCCTAAATAACTTTTAGCATATAAATAATAGAAAGGTTTAGTCTAACCAATAAACTACTTTTTTTGCCTTTGCAGTTATTCTTCACCTGCAAGTTCTTCTTCAATTACAGTTATAATTTTTTGGAAGTGCATGTAAAACTATTCGGTTTTCATTTGGGTTGAGGAGTTGTCTTAAAAAGATTTGTTGAAAATTTTTGCGGACCGAACACCTGTTCTTTGTGCAGAATTTGTTGTGTCACTCACTTGTACTGCATCTTTTTATAGCAGCTTTTTTAATAAAATAAAATTTGCAGGGGCATGATTATAGTGTATTTTTTCTTATGATTTTTAGGAATTCTCTTATAACTAATCCAACAAAAAATTACGGTATTACTTCAATTGCAGACAAAGGTGTAGCTATTTCAATTGTATTCATTTTGTTTTGTGTCATTCCTTCATATACAACGGCTCAGCAGATTACTCCCTCTAATGATAATATTGATACAATTAATAAGAAAGATTTGATAGATGTTTTTCAAAAGACATTCAAATACACACCACAGAAAATTCAAAGAAGAGGCAGACGAAAAGTTTATTTTTCCCTGGTACCTACTTCGTCTGCTGTTCCTGGCGGAGGCAAGGCTTTAATTACTTCTACTTCGGCAGCTTTTTATCTCGGTAGCAGAATAAATACTGCTTTGTCAAGTGTTACATTTGTTCCTTATCTAAACTTTAAAGGACGTTACTCCATTGGCTTCCGCAATAATATTTATACCAACAAGAATAAGTGGAACATACAAGGCGATACCCGCTTCTCTTTATACCCCGAATACGTTTATGGAAAGAACAACACAAATAGCCAAAATAATAGGGTGCTGATCACTTATAAATACGTCAGGTTTTACCAGACATTATTAAAACAATTAAAGCCCTACCTTCTGGCCGGTGTTGGTTATAATTTAGATTATCATATCAACATTCAAACCGTGGGAGATACGATAGGGCTGCCAAAATTTTTGAGCTATCCTCATGGTACAGCGGCCAACGCAAACTCTTTGTCGTCAGGAGTAACCTTCAACCTGTTGTATGATTCAAGAAACAATTCATTAAATCCTTTGCCGGGAGCGTATCTCAATTTTATCTACAGGGTAAACCCCTATATTCTTGGTAATGGCGACAATACATGGAAGTCATTATATATCGACGGGCGCAAGTACATTGACCTGCAAGGCAGAAGAAGAAAGGTACTGGCTCTGTGGAGTTATGTATGGACAGCTTTGAATAATAATGTTCCTTATCTCGACTTGCCAGCGATAGGGTATGAGCCTTATCAAAGGTCGGGAAGGGGGATTCAGCAGAACAGGTATCGTGGCAAAAGCCTGGTTTACTTCGAAGGTGAATACCGTAATGACTTACGGGATGACGGGCTTTTGGGTTACGTTCTTTTTGCAAATATGAATACTACGTCTGGCCCCGGAGACGGGAAGTTTACCGGGCCACACCCCGCCGTAGGCGCAGGTGTTCGTGTAAAATTCAATAAACGTTCAAATACTAATATTGCAATTGACTTCGGCGTAAGCAAGGGACATTCTGCGATTACACTAAATCTTGGAGAGGTATTTTAGGTGATGGCCTGATCAAAGATGTGATGAATATTGGATGTTCCCCTAAGCATGTTGGCGATTAAAGTATCTTGAATGTAGCGAGGGCAATATTTAAATACCGTGGGGGAAAATGAAATTAAATTAAATCTACTCGAGCTTATCAGGCTAATTTAATTCTTATGGTACTTTTTATTCTTAAAAAGCCACGAACTGACCTGGTAGTAAGCGATGGCTTTTTTAGCTAGCGAATCATTCAAAGGTTCCTCTGTCGCAGAACCCGTTCTGAAGTCTGGTTTAAACTGCTTTACCTTTCTCACCGGCGACTGTATTATAAGACGATCATTCTGTATAAACCCAAGTCCCTGGTATGTACTGATAAAAGCTTTTTCTTTTCCAGCGGGAAGATTAAAAATGTCTTGTCCAAGAAATTTAGACCTGTAACTAAAGTTCAGCATTCCCAAAATAGTAGGAGGGATATCTATTTGTGCCATCAAACGATCAACAATAAAAGGTTGTTTGATAATTGCCGGAGCATAAATAAGCATGGGAATATGATAACCTGTTACAGGTAGTTCAACGCTGCCTGCACTTCCGGCACAATGGTCCGAAACAATAACAAAAATAGTATTGCCGAACCATGGTTTTAATGAGGACTCCTTGAGAAATCTATTGATAGCATAGTCGGTATATTTCACTGCACCTTCGCGCACGTGATTGTCGGGAGAAATATCAATACGTCCTTCGGGGTAGGTGAACGGTCGATGGTTTGACACGGTCATAATTTGAGAAAAGAAAGGCTTTCCTTTAGCGTAGTTATTGTCTAAAGTGCGACCTGCCAACGTAAACAAGTCTTCATCAGCCACGCCCCAAATGTTTTGATAATGCACCTCTTCGGGCTTTATAGCATCACGGTCTATTACCTCATAATCATTATTGCTGAAGAACTGCTTCATATTATCAAAATAGCTGTATCCGCCATAAATGTATTGGGTAATATATCCTTTTGATCTAAAGACAGTTCCCAAAGAAAATAGATTTTCATTATTGGGTCGCTTAACAATGCTTTGCCCTGATGAAGGAGGTAAGCCAAGAGATAAAGATTCTAACCCTCTTACCGTGCGCGTGCCGGAAGCGTACAGGTTTTTAAAGAAAATACTTTTGCTGACCAGCGAATCAAGATAAGGAGTTATATTTTTTTCTCCTCCTAAGGTGTTCATAAAGTCGCCGCTAAGGCTTTCAACGCTAATTAAAACAACGTTATGTCTTAACTCTGGTTTTGGATAAGTTATTTGTCTTTCAATATTAAAAATATCATTAGTGGTAAATGTGCTGTTACCGTTTACAAGATCTTGCCTAACAATTGTAAAGGCATCTTTATCTGGAAGTGTTGTATAAAATTTAAAGAAGTCTAGTTCATTATGCCAAAAAGCATTCGCAAATTGAAATACGCCATTTCCCGCCAATTCGTTAGCGTATTCGTTCTTGCTAAAATTTCTCCATTCTTCTTTTACCCCTAAATAGTTAACTAGTGTTATTGTTAGTAGGATAATAGCTACGATAGTACGTGAAAGAAAAGTTGAGGAAGCATAAACAGACTTCTTAATGATAGGACGAAGTAAAAGGAAAATGGCTGTGGTAACGATAAGAATGATTGTTACTATAGCTGCAATAGGATAAGATTCTTTTATGTTACCCAACACTTCATTCGTATATACCAGGTAGTCCACCGCGATGAAGTTATACCTGACCGAAAATTCATCCCAGAAAAACCATTCGCTAATGGCGTTAAATAGTAATAAAAATATGACCAGGAAAAAGTCGAAGTATAAGACACCGGTTCTCCATGTTTTTCGAAAGGTGTTCTTTGTAAAGAGCAGGAATATAAAAATCAGGAACCGTAGGATGATGTAGGCCGTAACTCCTTTTTTCAGGTCTGCATTAAAATCAGAAGGAACAAGATTGGTAAAAAGAAAAATGCTAATAATAATTACAAATCCACCAATAGCAATCCATTTCCATTTGCGATCATATATCTTGTCATTTGTAAACCACAGTTGAAGAACAAATGGAACGATAAGATATGTAGACATGGCGAGGTCGAAAAAGGAACCTATGGCAAACGAGCCGGTTACATTCTTAAAAGTCCAGTCAAAGCTTTTGCCGGTTTTAAAAAGCAGTGCAATTCTGGTTAAGAATGAAATACCAAGCACTAACACGATAAGCAAGAAAACAGGTGAAAATCTTCCCGATACAAAATTTTTAAACACTCTGGTTATTGCGGGTTCTTTGGTTTCCTGTTTGACTTTTAATTGAAAAGATGCTTTGTCTTCTGACATTAAAAAATAGTTACTGAAAGCTTCAAAGTTAAACTAAAAATAATGTTTTCAGGTTGTCTTAAAAATCAACAAGCGTTGAGTGGGTATTGTGTATATAGTCTGTAGACATGTTATTATTATCGTTAATCCTAACCCCATTTATTCGCAATTTCTAACCAGCGCTTACGAGACATTCGTCTATAGCAAACTGATTTAAACAAAAAACCCGTATTGTTCTATCTGTTGCGGAAAAGGTAATTACGGCAAAAGGAATTGGTTGACATAGATATTTTAGATGTCTGATAAAAAAGAAAGTTTACGAGGTTAATGGGATTTAATTATCTTTTTGCCAGTTTCTTTAAAAAAAAAATTTACCAACGTAAAATGCGTTAATAAAATAAAAACGATGCTTGCATTCTCTGAAATCCAAAGTGAGGTAATAGGTAAACTCGAAAAGGGCTTGCCGCCTACGTTAACTTATCATAACGTACCACATACTTTAGATGTATTGAAGCACGTAATAAAAATTTCGGAGCAGGAGGGAGTAACTGAAGCAGAACTGTTATTATTAAAAGTAAGTGCCTTATATCATGACATCGGATTTCTTTACACTTATTTAAGACACGAGGAGAAAAGCTGTGAAATTGCCACCGCTGAACTTTCAGCGTTTGGATTTTCATTAGATCAGATTAAAAAGGTATGCGGAATGATTCGGGCGACAAAAGTACCACAAGAGCCACAGACCAGGCTTGAAGAAATTATTTGCGACTCTGATTTGGATTACCTTGGTCGGGATGATTTTTTTAAAATAGGGGAAGGGTTGTATAAAGAATTTTTGGCACAGCACATAGTTTCAAATGAAAGAGATTGGAACATGTTGCAAGTGAAATTTTTGGAGAGCCACCACTATTTTACAAATAGTTCTAAAAGAAACCGGGAAGCGGCAAAACAATTAAACTTAGAACAAGTAAAACAAAAGTTACTTTAAAGGGGTTGAGTTGGCCATTGTAGTACTTTTTTTGTTGATTACTCTTAACCTTTTGCACAGCGTTTTTAAGATTCCTTTTAATATATCGGCATTCGTCATTAGTATTTCGTAAAACGCTTCCTGCTCTAATTTAAGCAGCAGACATTCTTCCAGTGTTGTTGCGCTTGCTGACCTGCTTTCTGAATCTAAAACAGACAATTCTCCCACAATTTCATTTTCACCTAACACTGCAAGGGTATGCTCTCCATCATGAATTCTTAGCGTACCATTAAAAATAAAATACATGCAGTTGCCAGGATCACCCTTAGAAAATAAAGTGATGTTTGGTTCAAGATAAGTTTCTTCAAGTATAGCTGCTAACTCTACCAGCTCCGTTTCTGCTGTGTTTTGAAATATTTCCGAAGATTTTAAAATCAAAACCTTTTCAATCAACAACATCTTTAAATTAATTTAGCATAGATAAAACATAATTCTTCGTTTCATTAAACAGATGCCCGTCTTTTGGTTCTTTTACGTTTAACATCTTTAATGACATTTTACTCTTCTTCATTTTAGGAATCATGTAGCAAGCTACAGACCTTGTCCACTCACTAAAGTTAGCTTTGCTGTCTTTTATAACTTCCTCAATTATAACGTGCGGATCGAGGCCCTGTGTTTTTATCAATAGCTCTTTCTTGTGCTGTACGTCATCTATCAACTCAACAAAATTATTTAGCGGCGTAAAGTATTTCTTAGGAACGATTAACTCCAGTATTTCAATTGCATTCGATATTTTAGAAGTATTTCCAATAGATAACAATTCAATCACCCTGTCAACTTTCTCTCTATCGTAAAGTAAGGAAAAGCTTTTAAGCAGCATTTGTACATCTTTTCTTATTTCCATTATAATGGCCTGCTGTAATAGGGTAAGATTTTTATTATGAAGTATCTCGTAGTAACAGGTCACTTTATATTTGTCCTGCTCAGTCTTTTTATTTGCCCAATCTTCGATCAGCTGCATTGTCTCACTTGAAACTTTAGATTTCTTTAGCCACAATGCTTCGATTATATCATCTGTTTCCCCTGTCTTTTGTTTTAATAGTTCAACCAAAAATTTGGTCGAGTGGTCACCCTTTATATTTCCTGAGGTTTTAATAAAAATAGTAAGCAACTCTCCCCTTGGTGGCCGGTTCTTCCAGTTTTCTTCCCAAAAAAAACCGTCGCCGTAGTTAACAATAGCACGTTTTAAAGATGGAATAGCGCTTTTTGCCAAAGCCACGTCAATTACTTTTGGTAATAATTTCATGTTCTTAACCTTTCCACTAGCTTCAATTGCTTTTTTGTACACTTTAGGTTCGGAGTCAGAGAGTAAGGTTTCAAGCACTGCGGTATAATTCTCGCACTCGCAATCGAGTACAACATCCAAAGTCAGCAGCTTGTCTGCCATACTTCCTTTTGCCATCATTAAAAGCTGGTCTATTACCAGTTTCTCTGTTTCCTCTTCTTTGCGAAGAAGCAGCCCTTCCATAGCCGCTTTTTTGTGTTCGGCTTGTAAAGATTCCATGGCAGTTTTTCCATCAATCCCTATGTCTTTGTTAAGAAAGTAAAAAGCTTTGATAAGCCTGGGCTGCATGTTTTCATTATTATCTTTCCGGAGTTGTTGGGTAATTATGGGCAAAGCAATAGTCATGTTGTTTGCAATAATCCTTGTAAGCACATATTCCTGTATTTCGCAAACAGGACTTTGAAGGTTTTTAAGCAAAAGTTTAAATAGGTCCTTATATCCAGACCTCTCCAGCAAATTCAACGAATGAATTACTTCTAAAGGTTTTTTACTTTCCGCTTTTGAGATAAGTAAATTTGTTACTACTGAGTCATTTAAAAAAAGTTCCGCACCGGTAAAATTTCCTCTTTTTAACGAGGTGATTAAGGTTTGCAGGTATTGTTTTTTAATGATAAAAATTACCCCAATCCATATAATTAATAATGCGATCAACAATTGTCCCACAGCCATAATAGGCAGTTCGCGGTTATTTTTAAAGTATAAAACGAGAAAAGTACCCACCCCTAGTAATGCAAAAGGCAGTGTATGACCTTTTGCAATCAGGTGGCCGCGCAGCCGGTCGTGTGGCTTCAACGGCTGAAACAAGATAAAGAATACAGGCTCCTGTAAAGCGGAACGAAGTACTTCTGTCAGCAACACCATGAACCCAAAGATATATAGGTGTGAGATGAACCTGTCACCGGAAAGAATGATAAAGAAATCAATCACGAGAAGTAGTATCGGGGTTACCAATAAAGCATTGGTAAGGCCCATTCTCGAAATCATCCGGCTACTAAAAACTAGCTTTATTACAATTGCAAGAAATCTTCCAGTTGCGAAAAATACTCCGATAAACGTAGCTATTTGCTCTCCTTTAGGGTATTTTACTTTAATGTCAGAAAGAAACGTAAAGTCAATAAATGAAAAAACGATGTAAGAAACAAGGGATAAAAGTGCAATGGAAAAGACTAAATGGTTATCGAAGAATTTTGTTATAAAACCAGAAGTGTGAATAGAGTGTGCTGGTTTATTGTCATGAGCATGTGCTGAAGCATTAGGATCTTGCTCAACTAATAAACCTTTTGAGGTAAATCGTTTTAAAAGAAACCCCGCAATTAAAAAGGAGATTATGGATATCCATAGTAAGTTATTAACGCCTATAACCGGAACCATGGCAGTAACAGAAAAGTAACCCAGCATCTTTGCCGGGATGTCTCCGGCACCAACAATTGAGAACAGTCTTTTGCTTTCTCTTACATTAAAAATGATAGAGGCCATGCCCCAAAAAGCATATCCGACCAGCATATAGATTAGCATGTACCAGCTTGCCACTATCAGGGGCAGTTGTTTAAACGGATATACATTAAGTAACAGCCAGAACAATAAAATGGAAGCGGCAGAAAAAAAGATAACTACCTGTAATAATTTAGGCGACGTTAATCGCTCGTCAAGGAAGCTATACAACCTGTTGAAACCAAACAGAAGACATGCTGAAATAATATACGAAACAGGTAGAATTTGAATTTCATAATTGGAAATAAACATCGTTAGAGAGGAGGTAAATAAGAAAGCCGTGGCTATTCCTAAAAAAAACTGGATAGTAAAAAGTTCTCTTACTAAGGTAGATTCAGAAGGTTTTATATTTAAAAGCCGTAAAATTTTGTGGTACATCTCTAGTATTTTGTAAATAAGGGCAGAGAGAGGTTTCAGAGCTAAATTTAATAAAAATTAACATAGGTATTCAGGTATAGTAAGGTTACTTGTTTTTATTGCACCAGCTGCAAATTATTGTGCGGCTTTTGTTGTGTCACTCACTTTTACATCAGCTTTTCATAGCATCCGGCCTAGGGTTACATGCAGCAAAAAGGGTTAGAGCCATAAGAGGAGCTTTTCAGGCTGTTGTTAAATCAAAAGATATTAAGAGTGGCTTACGGCAACAACCGGTTGCAAGAGCTGTTTACGGAGCTTTTTTTTAATCATTTTAAAGTTTCCGTTGCTAAAAAGGGTTGTGCCAAATATATTCCTGTTTAAGAGCGGAGGCAATAAGAACCGGACAGGAAAAGCGGTAGCTGTTATGTTAAAAGCGTAAGCTATTTCCAGCTTTTTGGATATAGCTTACGCTTTTAAAAAATAATGTGGAAATACTTGAATAAAGAGTTGCCGTACAAGTGAGTGACACAACAATGGCGAGAAGCGTTATACAGCATAGACACCCATTATTTCTACACGGGTACCAGACAGCAGAACCCTCTCATCGCTATTTAAACTTATAGGTTACTGCTAACCCTTTGTTTCCTATTCCTACAGCTGGCGAAATAGTTACATTTCTCATTCCCTTTATTTTATGTAGTTGCGGAACTAATATTCCTGCGCCTGCACCTATTGCATACCCCAGTAAATTGTCGCTTAAAAAGTGCATCCCGGCTTTATACCTTAAATAGCCCACTACTGCAGGTACAGCGGCAGCAAAAGCCCAAACGTAGGGTTTCGCCTTTGAGGTGGGATTAAAATCAGCATAAGCCTTAGCCATAAAAAAAGTAGCAGCAGCGGTGGCTGCGGTATGTCCGGCAAAAAAAGCACGTTGAGAGTTTTTGTCGCGTCTTAAGTCCGACGACAAACTTGTATTATATACATAGGGTCTGCTGCGATAGATATTACCGGTAGCCATGGTAAAAAGGGTTCCGGTAATTGCCATGGTTTCGGTGTACAGAACCATTACCTGACCGAACTTTTGCCTTTCATTCTTATTGATTAATCCCATTAAAACGGGCATAACAAAAGAAGCCTGAAAAGGAATATAACTGTCATCATCGGCCCTGGTAGAATAATAACCTGCATTGCCACGGTCGAAAAAAGGAATTTTGTCACGGGTCTTACTTACCAGCTGAGCTGGGGTAAGATCATTTTTATTATTGATTAGCACAGTTCCGAGATAAGTTAAACCTACACCTCCAACTATAATTGCCCCATCTTTTATAAGACTTGTATGATAAGGGGAGTTAGACTCACTACCAGTGGTTTCTTGTGCAAAAGTGGAATTGAAAGTGACAAGGATGCATAGCCAGAGCGTGATGACTTTCTTCATAAGTAGAATTTTTAATTGCGCCTTTAGTGGTGCATTTTTCACCTCTTGCAAAAACAATGCTCGCTGTTTTGCTGCGCCTGATTGTTGAGCCTATAGTGTAATTTGATAGAGTAATTATTTATAGAAACGATAATGCCGGAACTATTAGTGCCGGCATTATTAAAAACTATGTTTATAAAAATGGCTTTAATTAATGTTCATAGGATCAGTTTTCTTTACTTTTTTCCTAAACCTGATAGCTGCGTTTGTATTTAATGTGCTGGTAAGGTTTAATTCAAATCTTTGTTCGCCTGCGTATATAATTGCCAGGGCGGTGTTAGGGGCTATTTTGCCAAGGTTTTCTGCAAACATGGAAATTTCATTTACCCCATCGTTGAGCAGTAAAGTAAAATTGAGCGGTTTGTCGCTGAGCATTTGCTGAGTGGCAACGAGACGCCTGTTATAAAACAACGAAATCGAGTCATTATCCACTTCTCCGTTGTCGTACAACGAAACCTTTAAACTGTCAGCGTCTACATCTATAATCGGAGACTCCTCAAAAGCACGAAGTTTTAGGGCTTGTGAGATTTGTTGTTCAGGCGAAATTGGTTTATTTAAAACGGGGGAATTTGCAACTCCGATAGCTTTCTTCGTGGTGTCTGCATTACTAACTATAGCTGGTCGTTGCAGGCTGTCGCTTCGCCGGGTCGATGTTACGTTCGTTGTTGCAGTGGTATCTTCATCATCAATAGGGTCTGGAGTAGGTTTGTCAATGGTAGGGACAAACTTGGTAAACGTTACGTCTATGGCAGGGCACATAACCCGGTAGTCATAGATCGGGTTAAATTGGCCAACCAATACTTTTTGTCCCTTGATTGTCTTTAAAGTAAACGAACCTTCCATAGGGCAATCGGCCCCGTTGGCATTCTTTGCAAGAAAGTTTAGCAATGGCTGCGGATATAATTCCAAAACACGGTACCTGGGATCGAATTTCCCGCTTACTTTAACCTTAATCTCTGCGCTTCTGTAGAAGTAATTTAACTGCCCTGTTACTTTATTTCCTTTTTGCTTCAGTACCATTTCAGAAAGGTAGCTGTTGTGGTCTCCAGCCTTTTTTACTTTTCCAACCCCGTACCACTCGCCCGTAACATTTTGAGCAAATGTTGACGAAGTACAAAATATAGCTACCAGGAATAGAATTAAAAATGTAGTCTTCAAAAGCTAGAGTTTAATAGTTGAAATGGGTTTATCAAAAAAAACACCATTAGTTACAATTCAACCATTTAGAGGGGTAATTAACAAAGTTTTAGTAGGGTAGGCAGGCGTTATTTTAAAAATCTTTTAATGTCTCTCTCTGTATCTTTTTTCTTTAATGTTTCCCTTTTGTCATACAGTTTTTTACCACGACCTATTCCAATCTCTACTTTTGCCAGGTGTTTGTCGTTGAAGAAAACTCTTAGCGGAACAATTGTGTAACCCTTGTCCTTCATCCGGTTCTCTATTTTCTTTAGTTCTCTCTTTGTAAGTAATAGCTTGCGGTCGTGCACCGCAATGTGATTGTTAGTTGTGCCAAGGGAATATTCTGCAATGTAAAGCCCGCGTACCCACAGTTCGTTTTTGTGTAAGAGGCAGAAACTGTCGTTGAAGCTTACTTTTCCTTCCCTTATGCTTTTAACTTCGGTACCTAACAGCACGATGCCCGCAGTCCATTTGTCTTCAATAAAATATTCGTGATAAGCCGACCTGTTGTTCATTTCTTTTGTAGCCATAGTCTTTTCCTTAACCAGCAAAAGTAAGATGCTGCAGTCCTAAATCGGGAGCAAAGTAACAGATAACTTCAGCATTTATAAAAAACACATCATCTCTTGCCGAAAGCGCTAACCCTGAAACAGTACAATTAGTTTAGCAATCTTTTGCTTAAGCTCTTTTCTGTCAACAATAAAGTCAAGAAATCCATGTTCGAGTAAAAACTCGCTACGTTGAAAGCCGGGTGGCAGGTCTTTTTTTATTGTTTCCTTAATAACGCGTGGTCCGGCAAAGCCTATTAATGCGCCTGGCTCGGCAATGTTCAAATCGCCCAACATACCAAAGCTGGCAGAAATACCTCCGAACGTAGGATCGGTAAGCATACTGATAAATGGAATTCCGGCATCAGTAAGGTGAGATAGTTTTCCACTGGTTTTAGCTAATTGCATCAGGCTAAAAGCGCTCTCCATCATACGGGCTCCACCACTTTTGCTAATCACCATATACGGATACTTATGCTCAATGCAAAAGTCAACAGCGCGGCTAAATTTTTCACCCATCACACTACCAAGACTGCCACCGATAAATTCGAAATCCATACAGGCAATTACGATAGTTCTGCCACCAACGTCGCCAACGGCAACTCTCATACTATCGGTAAGATCTGTTTTCTCCCAAATATCCTCTAATCTTTTGCCGTAAGGCTTCAGGTCGGTAAAGCCTAAAAAGTCTTTGCTTCTAATGTTATCAAACAGCTCTTCGTAATCAGCATTATCAAAAATAATATCGTAATATTCTAAACTTCCAATGCGGTGGTGGTGGTTACACTTATGGCATACGTACAAATTTTCGCGTAAGTCGGCAGAGGTGCTTATGTAGTTACATTCAGGGCATTTGGTCCATAACCCTTCCGGAGTTTCTTTTTTTTCTGAAGTGGAGGTAAGAATTCCTTTTTTGATTCTTCTAAACCAACGCTGCTTTGCTTCTTCCTGCTTCTCCTTGTCGCCGGTCAAATTTGATTCAAAATCCTCTTCTTGTTTCATACTATTCTATTGGGGTAATAAGGGTAGTGCAATTTATATGTAAATTTTGAACAGCGGCCTTCCTCTGTAAATTTCATTTACAGTTCACTATTTTGTGCTCCTGCTTAAAAAATGTACAAGGGTGCGACGCAACGTTGTTGCGCCTACAACATATGTTGGTAACAAAAAATCTATTTTACCTGTTTTGTTTGTTTTAGTAAAAGATGCAGTCATAGATAATTTTTTGTAATGGTACTTCTTTAGCTCCCTGTTTAATTTTTTGTAATTGTACTGTTTTGTAAGAAAAAAACTTTATTCGCCTTCTTGCAAATACTGGTAGAGTAGATTTTTTTTGTTTCCGGCCGTCAACGTTCGCTGCGCATTTGTTGCGTCGCACTCTTGTACAGTAGTAGAAGGAGCGACAAAGGTAGATATAGTAAGTCTAAGAAAAAAAATGGCAACACAGCACAGCTGCCCCAATATTTGGTACAGAGGGGCTATTCGCCTGTTTTAATTTTGCTTTTAGCTTCCTGTATCTGGCGCAGGTTTCTTAACAGGGTTTGCTTTAGATTAAGTTTTACAATATCGCCCATTGAATGGCATTTGAGAAATTTAGGATTACTGAAGTATTCTTTAAGCTGCTGCTTCAGCTCGTCAATTTTGTTTGTAGAAGAAATATTATCGCTGCACATAATATTAAATAAGTCCATCAAACGGTAACGAGAGTCTGCGACTCTAAAAGCCATCAGCGTTTTTTCTTCGGTCTTGTATTGGTTAATCGACTCTTTGTCAAGGTTCTGCAGTACCAACTCCACATAAGCCAGGTTCTCCTTGAAAAATTGTGGCAGGTATAAATTTTTCCTGCCTTCGTACGACTGCTGGTCAAAGTCAATTGCACGGATGCGGTACTGAAAATCTTCTATATCAGGAGTAATGTCTACCACAAAATTATAGCTGCGCATGTCGCCCAGCAACCGTAAGAAACATCTTTCATTAAACTTAACGAACTCCTTAGCAAAACGTGTTTTGTTTGTAATCGGGTTTTCGAGGTATTGCTGCACAAAAATATCGCCGGGGATCCCCGGTATATGTTCTTCGACCAGCGTAGCGAAGTAGGTAAAGTACGAAATTCGGTTAGGCGACAACATGTGTTCCAACTCCAACCCGTAAATGCGCGAGGCATCTGCAGTTTTTACATAAAAATGATCGTAGTTTCCATTATGCTTGTTGACAATTTTTATTCTGAAAGGGTTGGAGTTGCCAAAGGCACAGTATTCTATTCGTGCCACATCCCAGTGGGGGGCAAAGTTAAGATTGCCTTCCGTTTTTAAAATTGCGTAAATTTTAATTAGCCCGTCCCTGATAAATTCCCACTCCCGCATATCATACCTTGCTTCTTCCCAATAGGTATCTTTCCCGTTTTTGTCTTTTATAGGCAATGAGAAAGTTATTCTGGCAAGGTCCTGGTACAATACAGGTAAAACTACTTCGCGGCCGTGTTTTCTTAAGTAACTTCTTAGATCTGCATTAATCGGGTAATACGGCTTTTTTCTTGACGGAGCATCGTTGGTATTTATCTTTCCTGCGTTTGGGATGTGTACAAACTTCATGTTCTCGGTTCTCTTATTCAGCTAAAATAGACGTTTTTAACCGGTATTAGCGTTATTAGGGGTGCGTTCGTTGCATAGGCTGCCGGGCAACGCAAGCGCAAATGCTGTGCTCCGTGGCTACAGGCAGCCAACCAGTCTTCATTAGTGCTACAACTTCGTATGCACCCATCATCAGATACTTTTAAACCTTACAAAAAGAACACATGATGAAAGAACATCTGACTGGCATATGTGCCCTTCAATATTCTGAATATAATTTTTTAAAAAAGGTTGATTACGGGCAAAAGATGTCCTATTTGAGCAACCATGTGTCTTTTGGCGGTTTTAGTTGGGGAAGAGTTAAAATAAATTTACTACATGAAAAAAACAACATACCTCTACTATTCGCCCGCTCCGTCCGCCCATGGCAGGAGACAATCGGCCATCCCACACTGGGCTATAGATTTTTTGAAAGTTGTCCTTTTGTTTTTGTTAGGCTTTATTGTTTCATTATAAAATAATGTCTCAATCGCTCCGAAGTACAACCACCCTCTACCGTTGCTTTTGTAATTGAGCTATCATTCCTGCCAGGTAACCGGGGGTATGTAACAATCGGCTTCCATACCACGAAAACATTTCTCCATCTGTCAGTACAATCTTAGCATCCGGCAATTGTTGCTGCAATTCTGTAACATGCTTTTCTTTAAATGGATACGGCTCAGAGGACAATAGGATTAGCTGGCAACCTAGCGATGACAATTCGTCTATTGTTGTTTCAGGATAACGTTTACGCTCCATAAAAACATTATCCAAACCGCAGTACATCATTACATCGTTTATAAAGGTATCGCCAGCGGCAACCATAAAAGGGTTTTTCCAAATCATATAGGCGGTTCGAAGTTTTATCTTTAATGGCGAAATTTGTTGGAACCCAAGTTTAATATCGGATGCAATTTTACTTGCCCGCTCCGTTTTATTTACCAGTTCTCCTACAGATTGTATCATTTCCAATGTATCGCCAAGAGTGGTAATGTCACTTACCCATACCGGTGCAATGCCTTGCAGTGCTTCGATTTGCTCTTTTACGTTTTCCTCTTTATTTCCTATAATTAGGTCGGGCTGTAATGCTTTTACAGCAGCGATATTTATGGTTTTCGTTCCCCCCACGCGTTGCTTGCCTTTAAACCAGCTTTTGGGATGGATGCAAAATTTGGTAATACCCACAACTTCTTCATCTAGTTGCAGCGAGTAAAGCAGTTCGGTTTGAGAAGGCACAAGCGATACAATTCTTTTTGGAGGGAAAGGAACTTGAATGTTATTGCCAATTTGATCTGTGAAAGAATGCAAGGCTGAAGATTTAGTTTGAATGTTTATGCCTTCTTCCTTCTAAAATTTTGTAGAAAGAACGGCTATGAATTTCTTCCAGGGTAAGTCCTGTTAACAGGGCTTCTTCTTCTGTGATGGCTCCACAATTCATGGCCATTAAGAAGAAGTTCAGCAGTCCTTGGCCCGTAGCAGCATCATCAAAAATATCCCCGGTAAGTGTAGAGATAGCAGAGCGATCAACAAAGGTTTTCAGGCGAAAAACTGCGTCTTCATAAGCACTTAAAAAGAAGCTGTATGTAGCCGCATAGCGCATTGGTAATTGCGACGGATGCAGGTCCCAGCCCTGGTATCGTGCATTGATAAGCGAATGCGTGGTATGATGGAAACCAGTAAGCCAGGCTTTGTGAACGGTGTGCCTGTTTTCTGCTAATTGTTCAAAAGACAAGCGCTCACCTCTATGTGGGCCAAGAGGTATTACGTTTGTAGCTCCATCTGATAAAAAAATTCCGGTTCCACCCAGTGCAACCTTGGTCATGTGATGGGCAAAGTCACAAACGGGGTGTGACATAGTTTGATATTTGGCTGTGATGCCGGCAGATGCAGTATAATCATAAGTGCCGAAGTGTGCCGCAATACACCTGCCTTCACTGGCTCTTATAATCCGCATCAACGGATTTCGGCCTTCATCATCCAGAACTATTTGCGTGGCTTCTACCATGGTTTCCATTTTCAAGGTTCCGGGTTGCAAATTGTTCGCTCTCTCTAAAATCTCGAACAGCCTTACCATTGTAGTCATCTGCTCTGGTATTGTTACTTTGGGTAGCATTACCACAAAATTGCCCGGTAAGCTACCACCCGTTTTCTGTAGCAGTGTAGTTAAGAAAATGTCTAACGTACGCACGCCCCGATTTTTAAAATCCTCGGTGAAAGGCTTTATGCGAATCCCTATAAACGGTGAAAGCGTTTTATTGGCCATTCCAATCGTAACTTCAGTAGCAGCATTTACCGCAGTAGCATCTTCTTCGTCGTTCGGTCGGTTTCCAAATCCATCTTCAAAATCAATTCTGAAATCTTCAACTGCTTCAGACTGTAACTTTTTTATAACCTTATTATAAACCGAATATGAAAGCCAGGCATGTTCTTTCTTTCTTGCTGCCTCGCTCATGTTATCTAACTTTTTGGTCAGTTCGTATATATCTTTTTCAAGATGTGGAAGATGTTCATGACCTTTTAGTTGCAGCGCCTTCGCTAGTATTACAAAGTTTGGTGCATAGGTTTGAAGGCTTTTTAAAGCAATTTCACCCATTCTTATACAGGTGTCAGATTTAAAAAGATTGGCACCTCCATATACCGTGTGTACAGGTTGCCTGTCGGGCCGGTCGCCAGGATATGTTTTTTGAAAATTAAGGTTGGCCGACTTTAATTCGTTTAATAATCTGTCTCTGTCGTTTTCTGTTATTGATAATTTCATCCGGTTAACTTTAATAATGGAAAATGCTTTAAAAGAAAGCAGCGTTATGAACCACGATAAGTAGTGTACCCAAAGGGGGTTAAAAGTAAAGGAATATGATAATGTTCGGCACCGGTTATGGTAAAAACAATTTCTATAAAAGGATAGAAAGTTGAAATTGCCTTCCCGTCGAAATAAGCTTTCGTTACAAATTTCATTTTGTAAATCCCCGCAGGCAGCACTTCTTCCTGCGGCAACAGATCGGTTATTCTTCCATCTGCATTTGTTACACCTTTGGCCATTTCTATCCAGTCGTTTTCCTGGGCGTATAAGATGATGGCAACCCCTGTGGCAGGTTTGCCCGTTGTAGTATCGAGCACGTGGGTTGTAATTTGACTCATGATGCTAATAATTTCTGTAGTCTCAGTTGAGTAATTTTATTTTGTTCTTCCATCGCAATTTTTATTTCATCTTCTGACTTGTTGGGTAACCTCGCTTGCAGCAGGGCCAACATTTCTTCCGCCGATTTTCCTGTTGCACAAACAATAAAAATGTAGCCGAACTTCTCTGCGTATAATCTGTTTGCTTCTGCGAGTGCTTCTAAAACTTCGGTTGAAGTTTGTTGTACCGCGGCCTGTTCCCCTTCTGCCCATTTGCTTGTTGATGCAAATTTTTCTTTCAATGTACTTACATCCCCAATTTTCGGGTGATGGATAAATGCTTCTTTCCAATCATCCTCGGTGCATTGATGCCATATCCTTTCGCTTTTATCCAGTAATGACAACAGGTCAATCGTAGGAAAAATATGAATCATTTTTTCAACCCATCGTTTTGCTCCGCAGCATTTTGTCAATGCTTCTTTCAACATTGGTTTGTCTAATTGATTTAATTCAGTTAATGTCATAATGGTTTCCTGATTGTACGACAACAAACAATTATCGCTTTTTTTATTTGTTCATCATCAGTGGTTTTTTATAGCAACATCGTTGTGTCACTCACTTGTGCTTCTGTTGCAGCCAGCAACGATATAAACCACAAAGTCGCAAACGAAAAGAAAGCCTGGTAACCAAGTGGGCCCGGGAGTTTATGTAGTTTTTAAAAAAAGCCCAATAAAGAGCCAAAGTACAAGAGTGCGACGCAACGAAAGCTTTATTTATGTGGTGCTGCCGGCTGCCCCAAAAAAAAATCAGACAACAGTTGGAAAACGGTTTGTGTTTTTATAATAGATATAAACAGCCGGTTCTTTACCCATGGCTGTAAACCACTGCTGGCAGTAAGGAGCCATCCAGATGGAGTCGCCTTTTTTTACCGGGTACCATTGATGATCTAACATGTAAACTCCCTGTCCCTGCAAATACATCAGGCCATGTTCCATAATATGGGTTTCAACCATAGGCAAGTGACCACCGGGATCGTAGGTGAAGATGTTAACTGCCATATCAAAAGAGAGATCGTGAGGCAATAAAACCTGCAAGCGCAAAGCAGGGTCACCAAGATACATGGGACCTTCTACATTTGCGGCATCTCCAAAAAGAACAGGAGGAGTGTTGTAGCCTTCGAGCGTTTCGTATACCTTATGAAAGGTGAGTATTTGTGTGCCTTCCTGCGGCATTTGGATACAGTATTTCATATTAACCGGAACGTAAACAAATTGGCCTTCCGTTAGTGTTTTTTCCTGGCCACTTATTGTTGCCTGGCATTGGCCTTTTACTACGTAAAAAAATATTTGGGATGCTTTTGTAACACCTTGAAGCTTGCCCCCTTGAGCTGAAGTAATTAAGATTTGGCAAAGATGGGCGCCCATTTGATCGTTGATAATTACGTTCACGGTGCAGTTGGTCCATCCCGGCACATTGCTGTTGATATAGCCATCGGGGCTAATGACAGCATGATTACTTTTTACAACCGACCTGGTGAGAGCAGATATTTCCATTTATTGATTGTACTTTTTAATAAGGTTTTTAATAAAGTTATCAGATATTTTAACGGTCGCTTCAATATCTTTTAATTCCACATTTTCCAGCGGATTGTGACTAATGCCCTTAAAGCATCTGACAAACATCATGGCAACAGGTGCTATTGCAGAAATAGGAACAGCATCGTGACCCGCGCCGCTGACCAGCGATAAGACATCATAATTTTCCTGTTTAATTGATTGCGAAAGGAGCTGAATGAGCGCTTTATCGCAAGTAACCGGGGCGGTTTGCTGAATAGTTTTCCACTCGAACTCTATGTTTCGTTTAATACAGATTTGATTGCATAAGGCCTGCAAGTGCCGGCTAGCGGTTGAAAGGGTTGTTTCATCAGCGCTTCTCACATCAAGGCTGCAAATTACTTCTCCGGGAATTACGTTACTTGCTGCGTTTGAAATGTTGAGTTTGCCCACTGTAGCCACCATATTTTCTTTGTTTGCTACCGCGTATTTTTCGGTTTCCAGAATAAATTCTGCTGCGCTGCATAAAGCATCGTTACGCATTTCCATAGGCACTGTTCCTGCGTGACCTGCCATTCCTCTAAAAATTACTTCTATTCGCCTTTGTCCGGCAATGGCAGTGACTATGGCAGCAGGAATATGGTTCTCATACAATACCGGGCCCTGCTCAATATGTATTTCAAAATATCCCAGCACCTCAGCTGGAGAAATGGCATCTTTTTGCATTTGGCCTATATCGCCACCCATTTCTTCAATAGCCTTTCTTAAGGTTATGCCCGCTGCATCTTTTTTTTCAAGAAGACTCGTGTCAAACGACCCTGCAACAACTTTGCTTCCGAGGTAGGTTGTATGAAAGCGCACACCTTCTTCATCGCTGAATGCAATTAATTCTATATGAAATGGAACTACTGTTTTAGTTTGAGATAGTTGTTCTACCAGGTCAAGACCGATGATCACTCCCAAAGGTCCGTCCCATTTTCCGGCGTTCGCCACGGTATCAATATGGGAAGCAATAACAAAAGTTTTAGCATCGGGCTGGCTGCATGCAAATCTTCCTCTTACATTTCCAATGCTGTCTATTCTTATATCAAGACCTGCTTGCTGCATCCACCACTCAACTTTGTCTCTGCCCTGAATAAAAGCTTTTGTACCAAATGTTCTTGTAATACCCTTTTCATCTTCACTGATAGCTGCCAGCTCATTTATTCTTTCTACAATATTTTGAGCCCGTTGTAAATATGCTTGCATCAGTTACCTTATTATGATTTTACCCTGGTGTAATTCTATAAACGCTCCATTGTCATAAGCTTTTCTTCCACTTAAATATGTTTGCTCAACTACTCCATATAGCTCTTTGCCAAGATAAGGTGTCAGCTTATGTTTATGCTGTACAATGTCTTCGCTAACCACAAACTTTTTCTCGGGGCTCCAAACCACCAGGTCGGCATCAAAGCCTTTTGCAATTTTGCCTTTAGACTTTTGCTTGCCTATTATATGTGATGGATTTTCGCTTAACCATTTCGCAATGTCGTTGACACTCGCTGATTTTCTCTTTGCTGCCGTCCATAAAACAGGTAGCGCAAATTGCAGTGAGGCTATACCGCCCCAGGCTTTGGTAAAACTGCCAGTTACTAATTGCTTCATTTTGGGCGGAGCAGGGGAGTGGTCTGTGGCAACAAAATCAATAATTCCGTCTTGCAGGGCCTGCCACAAAAGCTCGTTGTTTTCACTTTCCCTAATAGGTGGCGCACATTTAAACTGCGTTTGCCCGTCTGCAATTTCTTCTGCACTGAAGTATAAATAATGCTGGGCAGTTTCAACTGTTAATGGCAAACCTTGTTCTTTTGCTTTACTAATTCGTTCTATAGTATTGGCGGAAGATAAATGAACAATGTGTGTGTGGCAATTGTATTCTTCGCATAAACGGATGGCTAAATCAATTGCGTCATCTTCCCATTTTTTAGGTCGCGAAGAAAGATAGTTTTTATAAGAGTTAGGTTGAGCGTTTAGCGCTGAATGTTGAACGTTATCCGTTAGCTCGCAATGAACTAGTAATGGTACATTATGTTTTGCAATTACTGGCAACACTTTTCTTAAGTCTTCTTCTGTTGCATTTGGAAATTCATCAATACCTGAATGTGTTAGAAATGCTTTGAAACCTAAGACGCCCTTTTCTATCAAACCGACAATTTCATTTTCATTCCCCGGAACCACACCTCCCCAAATGCCAACATTTGTGTGCAGATTTTTTGTTGCTGCCGATAGTTTTTCCTCAAATGCTTTTACAGAAGTAGTTACGGGCGAAGAATTTAAAGGCATATCAACTAATGTTGTTATGCCACCTGCAAGCGCTGCTTTTGTTGCTGTTTCGAAACCTTCCCAGTCTGTTCTTCCCGGTTCGTTGATATGAACGTGCGGATCAATTATTCCGGCCATCAATATGGCGGTGCCGACGTCAACGATAGGGATATTAAGACTACCAGGTAATGCGCTCACAATGTCAACAATGAGTCCATCTTTAATCAAAACAAAAGCATCTTTAACCCCAGTTGGAAGAATAACATTTTTGCTTTTGATTATAAAGTCAACCATTTGCTATAGCAGTACACTTTAATTAAAGAGATCGAAATAAAAATAGAATTATATTTTTTAAATTGAGCAATTTTAATGCAAAGCAGCGTACTGAATTATGAAAATTAAACTGGGAAAGGATTCGTATGGAAAGAACGCTATAAACTTGTCTAAGATCGTCCGACACGAAGATTATCATGAATTCAGGCAGATATCGGTAAACGTATCGTTGCAGGGAGATTTTGAAACAGCATATACAGTTGGTGATAATACAAAAATTCTTCCTACCGATACTCAAAAAAATACGGTGTATGCTTTAGCTAAAGAGCACTTTGTATCATCTATCGAAGACTTTGCTTTGTATCTCGCCAATCATTTCTGTTCGAACAATGCCCATGTGTCGCGAACTACTATTGAAATTACGGAGCATTTATATAGTCGTATTTCGTTTGATGGCTTAGAACATCCTCATGCATATGCAGGTAGGGGAAATGAAAAGCATGTTACAACTGTTGTACAAGATTTAAATGGAAAAAGCGTTACATCAGGCATTAAAGGGTTGCTGATATTGAAGACAACAGGTTCTGCTTTTACAGATTACATAAAGGACCAGTACACGACACTAAAGGAAACGACTGAGAGGATTTTGGCAACTGAGTGCGAAGCCTTATGGCTCTACGATTCTCATAAACCGGATTTTACAAAATTATTCCCGCAGGTTAGGAATACACTTTTAAAAGCCTTTGCTTTTCATAAAAGCTTATCTGTTCAGCAAACATTATATGCTATGGGAGAGGAAGTGTTGAAAAAAAACGCTGAAGTGAAAGAGATCAGCCTGGTAATGCCGAACAAGCATCACATACCTTTTAACCTTCAGCAATTTGGTATAGAAAATAACAATGAAGTCTTTATTGCTACAGATGAGCCGTTTGGGTATATAACCGGGACGATTATAAGGGAGGAAGAAAATTGATCCATTTATTCTTATACTTCATTTTTTACCTTCACAATTTGCGCCGCAATGCTAATTGCAATTTCCTCAGGTGTCTGACTATTAATTTGTAAACCAACAGGAGCGTGGATCTTTTTTAATAACGCTTCATCAATACCCTCTTTTCTATAATCTGAAAGCATCTTTTCGATTTTCTTTTTGCTTCCTAATAATCCAAGGAACTTAAAGTCTGTATCCATCAGTGACCTAACAACAATGTCATCTGTTCGGTACCCAACCGTCATAACGACAAGGTAATTGTTTTCGTTTGGAGCTATCAGTGCTTTTAATTCTGAATAATCGTTAACAATCGTTTTTTGATGAGCATACGTGTTATCTAAAAAGGTTTTCAAGTTCTCCCGGTCGTCATATAAATGAATGTAGAAGTTTATGTCAGCCATCATTTTTGAAAGAGCCAAAGCACAATGTCCTGAACCGATTATATGAACGCTGTTCTTATAGCCAATCTGTTCTTCGTATACCCAATCTCCTTCTTCTTCGCCCAACCAAACATACTCAATCGGCTCCTCCGTATTATCTTCTTCAAAAGAAATTCCCCTATTTGATAGAGTGAACTTTCCAGGGCTATTATTCCCGATGCAACTAATAATACCCTCAATAGCCTTGGTATCTTCTACTTTTACTCTATAAACAAAATTGCTTTGTTCTCCCGAACAAATCATTCCACTTTGATAATTCAAAGATTTTTTATCATGTACTTGTCTATAAATGGCGGATTCTTTATTATCATCTTTCAGCTTGTTCTTCGCCATCTCCACAAACTTATGTTCCATAATACCTCCGCCAATAGACCCTTGCATTTCTCCTTTTGCATTTACGGCCATAAAAAAACCGGCTCTGCCTGGGCTGCTGCCAAAGCTTTCGAGGACATATAACAGCATAACCGGAATGTTTTCCCGAAGGCTTTCACTAATTAACTGCCACACTTGCAACTGTTTCTTCATCTTTTTTCTTGATCTCCTTTAATAATGGCCTTGGGTTAGAATAGAGGGCTAGTAAAGTTTTTTCAGGAGTCATGGGCGCGTCAAATGGAATGAGCGCTGAAGGATTAAAGGCTTTAATGGCATTTCGCAAGGCAAAGTAAGTACCAATACCATACATAAATGGCGGCTCGCCCACGGCTTTAGACCGAAAGATGGCAAGATTGTCTGTATTGTTCTCAAGAGAATCGATACTTATTTCTTTAGGCGCAGAATAAATATCAGGAACCTTATAAGTTGATAATGCATTTGATCTCAACCTGCCTTCTTTATCATAAATAATCTCTTCCATGGTCATCCAGCCTATGCCTTGTACAATGCCTCCTTCAATTTGTCCCCTGTCAATTGCAGGGTTCATACTCAACCCAAAGTCATGCACCACTTTCACTGCATCAACTTCATAAATACCGCGCAAGCAATCGACCGTTACCTCCGTTATAGCTGTACCATAAACATGATAAGCAAAAGCATGTCCCTTTTCTGCTGACTTGTCAAAATAAATTTCGGGTGTTGCATAGTTTGCATGTTCCGATAATCCAACCCTTTTCAGGTGGGCTGTATTTACCAATCTTTTCCAGTCTAAATCTGTTTTTGCATTATTTACAAATACCTGCTCATCCTTTATTTCAATGGTAGAAAACCCGACTCCTAATTCTTGTGCAGCCACTTTTTTCAGACGCTCTAAAATTCTTGTACAAGCTAACAGCGTTGCCTGGCCATTTAAATCAGCAGTAGCGCTTGCGGCTGATGGAGAGGTGTTTGCAATACGTGACGTACTGGTAGTTTGAAGTTTGATTTTATCCGGACTTATCGAAAAAACCCTCGCAGCTACCTGCAATATTTTTGTATTTACCCCTTGCCCCATTTCGACTGCGCCTGTACTTACGCTTACGCTTCCATCAAAGTATACGTGTACCAGCGCCCTTGCCTGGTTCATAGCAGTATTGGTAAAAGAAATACCAAAACAAACCGGCATAAGCGACAGCCCTTTTCTATAAATTTTATTTTTACTATTAAAGAGTGTTACCTCATTTCTTATTTTCTCAATATCATAAATCTTTTCTGCTTTGCTCCAGCAGGCCTCGGCTTCGCTAACCGCTTTTTGACCAAACGGAAATTCATCTCCTGTTTTAATCAAATTCTTCTTTTGAATAATAGCTGCATCTATTCCTAAAGCATCCGCAGCTTTTGTAATAGCCGACTCTATTACAAACATCGATTGTGGTCCGCCAAAACCACGAAAAGCAGTATTAGGTGGCAAATGTGTACGACAACTATAAGCCGTTGCTTTTACATTGGGAATAAAATAAGCGTTGGTACAATGCAATAAAGTTCGCTCCATTATTGCTGGAGATAAGTCGGCGGCAGCCCCGGCGTTTTGATAAAAGGTAGCTTCATAAGCAACCATCTTTAAATCTTTATCAAACCCAATTTTATAGTCCGAAGAATAAGGATGACGTTTGCCTGTCATCGCCATATCTTCCATCCGGTGTAACGAATATTTTACCGGCTTTCTTAACCTGTGTGCAGCAAGTGCACATAATGCAGCCCATGTATTAGCCTGGTCTTCTTTACCACCGAACCCCCCGCCCAAACGGGTTACATCTACTTCAACAAGATGCATTGGTAAACCCGTAACTCTACACGATGCCCTTTGCACAGCTGTTGGCCCTTGTGTAGATGAATACACTTTTAGCGCTCCATTTTCCTGGGGTATTACGTAAGCTCCCTGGGTTTCTATGTAAAGATGTTCCTGGCCGTTTGTGTCGGCAGCACCTTCAAAAACATGCGCGCAGCGCTCCCATGCGGTATCAACGTTTCCCAGGGTAAAAGTTCTTGGCGGAACAATAAGTGCGCCTTTTGCGTGCGCTTCTCTGGCATTCGTAATTGCAGGTAATAAATCAATATCAACCACAATTTTCTTTACTGCGGCCCGCGCCGCTTCACCCGAATCTGCTACAACAAAGGCTATTGGCATTCCGCAAAAATCAACCTCGTGTTCTGCAAAAAGTGGCTCATCGGGAATAATACCTCCGATCTGGTTTTCACCCGTAACATCTTTATAAGTAAAAACTTTCACAACCCCAGGCATCTGTTGCGCACCGGTGACATCTAGATTTGTAATATGGCCATGAGCAACCGGGGAGGCAAACGCAGCGCCAAAAAGGGTTCCGTTAATTAATGGAATATCATCTAAGTAAATAGACTCGCCTCTTGTATGTGTTTTAGAATCTATGTTTTGCATACCTCATTTTTTGGTTCCGGCCTCACTATTCCAATTGATCTTTTGTTGCGTCGCACCCTTGTACAGTTATTCTTTAATCTGCAACTAATCCCATGTTACTGCCAAACAGTTCCTCCATATTAAGTTGAGGAAACAACGTTATAAAATGAGCTTTAATTAGTTGACTTAGTAGGAGGCGTTTATACACTGCTGTTCCTCTTGCATCACTAATGGGATGGATTTCTGTTTGAGCTACATCTACTGCCTCTATAACAACCGCTTCAGTTACAGAATTTCCTATCAACATCAACGAAGTTCTTTCTAAGAATTTCGGTACAGGTCCAACGCCTCCTGCCGACAGATGGGCACCCGTTATAATTCCATCATCTACTGTAATACTTATGGCAGTATTTACACTCGCAATATCAAGATGAGTTCGTTTACTTACCTTTTCAAAATTAAAACGCGTTTTCTCATCAGGCAATTGAAACCAGATCTGTTCAATAAATTCTTCCGGTCTTTTATCCAGTGTTTTGTATCCTTTATAAAGTTCGCGTAACGGTACCTCCCGCCTTTCATTGCTATCACTTAACACCAACATGGCATCTAAGGCTAAAAAGAAAATAGTGAAATCACCAATCGGGGAAGCATTTATGAAGTTACCGGCAATAGTTGCCATGTTACGGATAGGTGTTGAGGAAATCAACTTTACCTGCTTATTGAAATTTGGAAAATACTCTTGTATAACCTCCGACTCCTGTAAATCAGTAACCGTAGCAGACGGGCCAATAAAACATTTATTACCTACTTTTCTAATGCCTTTTAAAACATCCTCGTTATATAAAAATTTTATCCCCGCTTCTTTTAGTTCCTCCGGTCTTTGAACATATATATCTGTTCCACCTCCTGCGAACTGTATGCTGGTTCCATGTTTACTCAACTCGCCGTTTAGTTGCAGCAATAATGTTTTTAACCTGTCTTTTATACCGGCAAAATATAAAGGCAGAATTTTATTATCGACAACAAATTCTAATATGTCTTCGTCACCCCTTTGCTGCATTAATTCAGATATCCTTCCTGCTGCACGTTCAATTGATTTATATCCGGTGCACCTGCAAATATTTCCGTCAATTGCAGCAACAGCATTTTGCGGTGTTGCTTCTTTTTTACTTAGACAAAATCCTGCTAAAGACACAACAAAACCTGGTGTGCAAAAACCACATTGAGTTGCAGAAGCATCAGACATGCATTGCTGAATAGGCATCAAATCATTCATATTGATACCCTCAATAGTAACAACATGTTTACCATGAATATTGCCTAATGGCGTAAGACATGAAGTAAATGAGCGGTAGCGTAATGTATTATTTTTAAGGTCACCTATTAATACCGTGCAGGCACCACAATCTCCTTCACGGCAGCCGATTTTAGTTCCTGTTAAGTGCTGATTATAACGGATAAAATCGAGCAGCAAACTTCCACAAGGTTCAGCGGTATTAACTTCTTTGTTATTTAAAATAAACTTTATCAACAGCTTCTTATTGCTTTTTTTAAAATTAAGATAACTACAGCAATAAAACGTCACGGATGCATCACGAATTGTAGCACCTGAATGGAAACCAGTTGGAGCTTCCAGGACCGACAATGGCATCTTACGCCGCAATTCAGGATGTACCCATAGCTGCGAAAGGCAGGTAAACTATTAAAGAGAATTGAAAGACCTCTGTAATTAATGCAATTAATGTTTGCAAGACAAATGGCGGAGTTCGGTTTTTAAGAATAAATGTTTTCTATCAATGCCGCCGCTACATCTAACTTGCATAAAACGATTTAATATGGATTTTGGAAAACTCTCTGCCGTGGAATTGAAATCGGCGGATCTTTCTTTGCCTCCCGATCCTGTGGCGAATAACTCTATTCTTACCAGTCAACCAATTAGTAATCCCAAAATTTATATTGGATGTGCGAAATGGGGCCGAACAGAATGGGTTGGTAAAATCTACCCCGAGGGAACTAAAGAGGCCAGGTTTCTTGATCACTACGTTGAGCACTATAATAGTATTGAACTAAACGCCACCCATTATAAAACATATCCTCCGTCATCTATACAAAAGTGGGCAGATAAGGCGGATGGAAAAGATTTTATTTTTTGCCCGAAGGTTCCCCAAACAATTAGTCATTATAGTTCGTTTGTAGATATTGAAGACAAAACCAATGCTTTTCTTGAAGGTATTTATGCTTTTGGAAAACATTTAGGCCCCATCTTTTTACAAGTAAGCGACCGGTTCTCACCTAAACGAAAAGACGCACTTCTGAAATATCTCGAAAGCCTGCCAACTGACCTGCAATTTTTCCTGGAGGTAAGAAATTCGGATTGGTTTAAAAGCAAAGAAGAAACTGACGCACTTCTTGCAATACTCAGGCAGTTGAATGTTGGATTTATTATAACTGATACTGCAGGCCGACGGGACTGTGTTCATATGTATTTAACCGTTCCGAAAGCCTTTATTCGTTTCGTTGGAAACAGTCTTGATACATCAGACTATTGTAGAATAGACGATTGGGTGAAACGAATAAAGTATTGGTTAGAGAACGGTTTAAGGGAGTTGTACTTTTTCATGCATATGCACGATGAAACGTATTCGCCCGAACTTTCTTCTTATTTAATTCAGAAGCTAAATAGTGAGTGCGGTTTGTTATTAAAAGAGCCGCTGTTTATATCAGAATTACCTTCAGACAAACTAAAAAAAGAATCGGGTGTTGGTTCAAAGGCAGGTAAAGGAAAAAACGATAATAATCAGGATAAGCTTTTTTAGTTCTGTTCGCCTTTGAAGGGGCAGCTTAGTGCGATAAAAGTACAAGTGAGTGACACAACAATGTTGAGTAAATTTTTGCTGTTCTGACACCCCAATTATCTTTTACATAACTGATTGTTGTTAACGGATCAACCAGTTTTTAGATGAAAATGAGGTAGCATAAGATTTGTATGACTAGCCCTAAAGTAAATAAATGGCAAAAAATGTAAAGATTAAATCAACAGAGGTGTTGTCAGATAATTTTTTTCCCTTAAAGAAGGTGAAATACGAGGTTGAAACGAGCCAGGGATCTGTTGAAGAGGTGTCGCGCGAAGTATATTTCTCTTCTAACGGAGCAACCGTATTATTATATAACAGGGAGAAAAGAACGGTTATACTCACCCGGCAATTCAGGCTGCCAACCTTCTTAAATAACCATCCTACGGGGATGATGATAGAGGCGTGTGCAGGAATTGTAGAAGATAATGAGGACCCTGTAGAAGGGATTAGGAGAGAAATAGAAGAAGAAACCGGTTATAAGGTAGAACCGGAGTCGGTTATAAAAATATACGAATTGTATAGCACACCGGGATCGGTAGCAGAAATGATACATTACTATGTGGCGGAGTACGATGCCGGACAAAAAGTGAGTGATGGGGGAGGTTTAGAGGAGGAAAAGGAAGATATAGACGTTATTGAACTTCCATTTGAAGAAGCGTTCATTAAGTTACATTCAGGAGAAATAAAGGATGCCAAAACGGTTATTCTATTGCAGTATGCAAGAATGTATTTGTTGAAAGAAGAAAAGGTGTTTGATTTATTGTAGAATAGAGCACTTCTTTGGGTTTTCGGCAAAGATTATTTATGCTCCACGAAAAGCAAATCGGCTGTCAAATTGAAAAGGTTCTACCTCAACAATGGTAACCTCACTTGTCATTGGATGAGACGGATTGATTAAGTAGTTCCAGTCCCCCGGTACGACCGCTGAAGGAACGCGTAAAGCCAGGTGTTTTAACTCTGCTGCAAACTGGTCTCCGATTTTTTGTGTGCTATCTGAGTGCGGGTTAGAGCGCCAGTCGGCAGGCATGTCTGCTTCAGCTAATTCAAGAATATCGGCAGTATCCGGAATTTGAATACTTATTAAAAAGTAATCGAGGGGTACGATGCCAAGGGGAATATGCATTGAAATTTCAGCGAAGGCTAACGCTCGGGACTGGCTGGTATAAAGCAGGGCAGTTCCTTTACTATTCCATCGGCCGCCGTACATTTCTGCGCCTTTTCCAGAAATGTCACGGTGATATTTACCTTTGCTTAATCTATAAACAATCATGCTAAAACACCATGTTCTATTCTTCCTAACTCATCCCTAACCATACTAATACCGAACTTTGTATCAAGTAAATCTTTTGGTGTTCTGCCCCCCAGTGAAATTGATTTGGAATTTAGCCAAACATTAAAGTTGTCTTTATCTCCAAATACCTCTACTCCATATGTGTAAAGCATGCTTAATTCAACAATTCTTTCGGATTGAATTGGTTGGAAGGATTTCTTTTCCTTTTGGTTTCGTTGAAGGGTGCGCTCAGACAATTGGAGGTAGTTTGCCCACTCGGTTAAAGAAAAAGGAGTATCAACAACAATTTGATTAAAGTCTTTGTAAGAAATGCCGTTCCTTACAATATCAATAATGCCAAGAACATTTTTGTCGTCGGTTGACTTGTATGAGAAAAACATTTCTGGTTGGCCTTTTGTTGTTTCAGCTATAATTGCGGGGTTGTGTCGAGCTTCTTTAGCGATGCCCTTTGAAGTAGCCTTAACTGCAGTTTTAATGGTGGCTTCTCTATTCATAAAGAAAATTTAAGCAAATTTAGGTAAATTGTCGTAATAATTATGCCAATTGTCGTAAACATAAAAATATGACTTCAAAATCAGAAAAGAGATTTTTTGTTTTACAGGCGGATCTCCTGGTTTGTTAATAAAGGGTTTTACACCGATAGCAGTGTGTTTAACTGCATTACATAGCTTTTCAATACGACCGCCTTCAACTGCAGCTTCAGTTAGAAATAGGTTTTAGTGCATTGCTTCTGCCGGATTAATCTTATTCCCTTTATTTCCTTTTACCATTAATACAAAAGGAATACAAATAAGAAACATTACACCGAGGTACAAAAATGCGTCCATATACGATAGCACTGCTGCTTGTTTCATAACGATGTAATCAAGCGATTTATAACCAGACTCTAGTGCACGTTCAGGAGAAATGCCTTTGTTCATAAAACCGTGTTGCAAACCGGCAACTCTTTGTTGCACTATAGGATTGTTAATGTCTAACTTACTCACCAAATCGTTTCGATGACTCATGTTCTGGCGGGCTAAAAAAGTAGTTATCATAGCTACTCCAAACGAACCGCCCAGTTGCCGCATCATACCAGTAAAGGCCGCACCCTGTCCAATCTGTTGCCCTTTTAATGTAGAAAGTGAAAGCGTGGTAATCGGGATAAATAGCATACCCATACCAATACCGCGAACAATAAGCATCCAGAAGAAAGCGTCTTTGCTGGTATCCGGAGTAATTATTTTATACCCCCAAAAGCTATATGCAAAAAACAGCAGCATTCCTAATGCAACCAGGTACTGTTGTGGTACACCTCGTTGCAATAATTGCCCTATAATGGGCATCATAAACGCCGTTGTTAGTGCTGCAGGTATCATCAGCATACCTGATTGAGTGGCAGTCCAACCTAAGGTTGACTGGGTGTATAAAGGGATAATGAAAGTAGAGCCGTATAGCCCAAATCCCAAAATGAACGATAAAATGGTTCCAACCCGCAGGTTAGCATTTCTTAAAACTCTAAGGTCGACAATCGGGTTGCGAAAAGTAAGTTCGCGCCATATAAAAAAGAAGAAACCAAAAACAGCCAAGACAGCACAGGTAGTAATACCAAGGCTTTCGAACCAATCTTCGTCTTGTCCTCTTTCAAGCACAAATTGTAAAGAGCCAACGGCAAGCGCCAGCAAACCAATACCTGCCCAATCAACGTCTTTTGCTGCGCTCTTTTCTCCATATTTAGGGCTTCTTACAAACTGAAGCGTAAGCAAAGTGGCGATGATGCCTATGGGAATATTTATGTAAAATATAAAAGGCCACGAAAAACTGTCTGTTATATAACCACCCAGTGGTGGCCCTAGCGTAGGACCGATAATTACTCCCAAACCATAAATTGCCTGAGCCATTCCACGTTTTTCGACCGGGTAACTTTCAGTTATAATTGTCTGTGATGTAACCAACAGGGCTCCTCCGCCAATACCCTGTAAAAACCTGAATGCTACCAGTTCCCAAATGCCGTTTGCGTTGCCACATAAGAATGAGCAAACCGTGAAAAGAATGATAGAAGCAGCAAAATAGTTTCTTCGGCCAAACTGCTGCGATAGCCAGCTAGTCATTGGTACCACAATTACATTACCAATAGCATAAGCAGTAATTACCCAACCTACTTCTGTCATGGTTGCGCCAAGGTTGCCCCGCATATCGTTCAGCGCCACATTTACAATAGTGGTATCCACAATTTCCAGCAGTGCACAAAGAATTGCTGTTATGGTTATAATCACCCGCCTCGACCCATACTCAACTAAAGAATCAGCCTGTTGCATATTTTAAAAGTCATTAAGTTCTTAAAGTCAATAGAGAATAGTCACTCGGTTAGTGAGGGTATTTGGTGCGTCAAGTAAGGAAGAGCTATTTTGCACTGTCCCGGTTTTCAATTTATTTTTGGCTGGTATTCGTGAACCAGTAATAAGTACTTTTTGGTGGCCGTAACTAGTTGCTACTATTAAACTTTTGTTGCGTCGCACCCTTCAACATTTTTTCGTCTTTCTGCAAAAGTGAAAGTGCCGCATTGCCCGGCAAACAAAAGTTCAGCTTTTTACAATAGTACAAGTGAGTGACACAACCGGGGCTGAGGGATGATTTCGTGCCCGTCACAAAATCATCCTCCACGAATTCCAGCTTAAAACAACTTTCTTACTTTTTAGGTCTAATAACCATTGATTAACTAACCGGATTATTAATCCAAATGCACATCCACATCTACGTTCATTCCCGGTCTTAATTGTTTGATCAGGGAATCATCAGGTCGCGCAAACTCAATTCTTACCGGAAGTCTTTGAACAACTTTTATAAAGTTTCCTGAGGCATTATCCGGAGGCAATAAAGCAAAGCGGGCACCGGTTGCAGGTGAGAATGAAGAAAGTTTTGCTTCAAAATTATGACCGGGGAAAGCATCTACATGCACAACCACTTTTTGACCAATTCTCATTTTGTCAAACTGTGTTTCCTTAAAGTTTGCAACAACCCACAAGTCGTCACTAAGCACTATGCTAAACAAAGACTGTCCTGCCTGTAAAAATTGACCGGGCTGCACATTTACTTTCGAAACCAATCCATCTGCGGGTGCAGTAATCACTGAATAAGAAAGGTTCAGTTTTGCCTCATCCACATCAACCTGCCGTTGTTTAATAACTGAGCTGGCAACCTTTATTTGCGAAGCGGTTGCTCCACTTTGAGACGAAATGGCGCTTGATTGAGATGCTGCCTCTTTTCTTTGTTCCTGTAAAATTTCAATTTGTTTTTCAGCAGTTTGTTTTGCTGCTAACGCCTGCTCGTATTGTTGCTGGGTAATAGAGTGGTCTTTAATCAGATTGGCATAACGATCAAAATCTTGCGTTGCCCTGGTAAGGTTTATTCTTGCTGCTTCAATTTGGGCGTCAATTGTACCTATAGATGCCTGCACAGGCGCTATATTAGACTGAGCGGCGGAGGAGGAAGTTCTTGCTACACCCAGGTTACTTTGGGCGGTTGCAAACGCTGCCTCAGCTTGTTCAATTTTAAGTCTTAAATCTCTTTGATCTAAGATCAAAAGCGTATCTCCTTTGCGAACTCTTTGGTTGTCTTTAACCCTGACCTCGTCAACATATCCCGAAACCCTGGGAATAACAGGGCTTATGTTAGCCTCTACCTGTGCATCATCGGTTTCTTCGTGGTGCTGGTTATGAATATATTTAGAGGTTCCAAACCATCCGCCGGCAACTATCAGTATTAATAAAATGATTGGAAATACTTTGCTGCGTTTCGGCTTTTCGATACTGGTAGTAGTCGCTGTTTCCTTTTTTACGTTTCCCTGCGTGTCCATAAAAGTACTTTATGTTGGTTTTTTATTTTATTTCTGTCTGATTAAGTAATAAGCCCGCTGTCTGTAAAAGTTTGTTGTACGCTACAGAAGCATCGGCTTTTGCAAATGCAGCATTTAACCTCGCCTGCAACTGTGCAATATCAGCATCAAGCAAATCTGTGGTGGTTGCCAGCTGATTTTGAAACTTGTTTCTTACGATCCTGTAATTTTCTTCAGCTTGCGTTGTGGCGGTTTGGTATACTTCCATTTTCTTCCTCCATGAAAGATAGTTTTGATAAGCCTGGTTCACTTCCAAACGGATGTTATCGGTCAGCATTTCTTCACTTGCTTCCAACTGTTTTTCCCTGGCTTTCGCCTGCTCAACCTGCGAATTCTTCCATAAAGACGACAAGCTATATTGTACGCCTACGCCTATATTTATGGCATTTGTAACTGTAAGCACATTCGGAATGTCGGCAGCAACATATCCGCCGGTTAGTGCAAGTGAAGGAAGACTTCCTCCTTTTGCAGCTTTTACACCGGTGCTTGCAGCTTTTTTACGTAAACCTAATGCCGCAATGTCTTTTCGGTTTTGTATACTCAGCTGTACATAATCTTCAACAGGTTTTAATTGCGCGTCAGATAGCTGCAGGTCTGTTTCATTTACTGTCAGCACTGTAGTATCTGGTAAACCTAACATCAGGTTCATATTTATGTTGGCGAGTCGCCAATTGTTCTCAGCATCTAATAATGATAACTCGGTATTTGATTGTTGCAATTGTGACTTCAATAAATCGTTGCGGGGAAGAATACCATTTTTTTCGAGGTTCGAAAAATCCTTTACTCTTTGTCGGGCTCCTTGTAAGCTTTCATTTACCAGGTCAACTGCAGCTCTCGATTTGTAAAGGTTGTCAAACGCATTAATAGTGTTTAGCACAACTGCTTCACGATCGTTGTCTGCATCAAGCTTTGCAGCTTCTTCCAGGTATTTCGATGATTCTATGCCGTATCGTATTCTCAATCCTGAATAAATAGGTAAGGAGGCATGTAGCATTCCATACATAGCCGACGACGGTTGTCCGGAACTTTGCTGCGTTGTTCCGGTAGTACCTGTACCACCCGAATTACTGCCCAGCTTTGCTTTAACATTTACATTAGGACTGTTTAACCGCAGATAAGATCCTGATACTCCTGCTTCAGGTAGTTTGCGTTCCACAGCTTCTCTCAAAGCTGCAGTAGCCTCTTCAATCTTTGCTTTGCTTTCTTTTAGTTGTTTGCTGTTTTTGATGGCTAAATCAATGGCTTCTTTTAACGTAATAGTTCTACTTCGTTGTGCCGATAATTGATTCGGCTTTGCTAACATTACCGTCAGCAGTAGTATAAAAGCTGATAAGAATTTATGCTTCATAACTCAATAGTGCTTTAAATAGGAATTTTATGTGAACGCTTAGTTTTTGTTTCATTTGTTCGAAGAACTGGTCGTCGGGTATATTTTGCAACTCATTAAACTCTTTATAATAATCCAGGGTAAGCAACATTTGTGTGATACAACCTATGAGTGTATTCATTAATAATAGAACGTCAACATTTTTTCTAAAGACCTTTTTTTGCTGCCCATCTTTTATAAGCTTGTTAATGGACTCAACATTTTTCTTCTTTAAGTCACCTATAAGTTTTACAATAACAGGGTTTTTGTTGATTACCTGTTCACACATCATGATTTTAAAAAACTGCTGCTTTTGCATAACTCTTTCAATATAAGAGTCCACCAAATCTTCCATTTTTTGCATAGGCCCTATTTCCTCATTTTGCAACAAGCTTTCGATTTGCATGTTTATATCATCAGACCTGCGGCTAAACAATGCCTCCATTAATTTTTCTTTTGAACCAAAGTAGTAGGAGATCATAGCCACATTTACTCCTGCTTCATCTGCAATATCTCTAACTGAAGTGCCGTCGAATCCATTCAAAGAGAAAAGGAGTTCGGCGGTAGTTAAGATTTGTGTTTGCTTTTCGCTGTAGTTCATGTTTTTAAGATTCAGGACACAAAATTAAACAAACGTTTGACTTAAAACAAACGTTTGTTTAACTTTGCATTTGAAATTTTTATAACGAATAGCCAAATTTTGTCACCGAGGGCATGTAAGATGTTTTTTCCTTTGTGGAAAAGTTGGGAGGTATGCCAATTGCTTTAGCGGTATTGTGGAAACCGATAATATTTGTCTTTTGTGTGGTCGCCCATTAGCGGAGCCTGCTAATAAACATCACTTGATACCGGTAAGCAAAGGAGGGAAAAACACGCCTACTATTTTGCTACACAAAGTTTGTCACGATAAAATTCACGCTGTTTTCACTGAGAATGAACTGAAGCGGGAGTATAACACAATTGAGCTTTTACAGCAGCAGGTAGAAATAGCCAGCTTTATTAATTGGGTTCGTAAAAAAGAACCGGAGTTTTACGATAAGTCTGTTAAAACCAGGAGTAGAAGGGGAAAATAAAAGCTTTTGTTTTACAAAGGTGGTGGTTTAGCATAACCATTTTTATCTGGATCAGCGTTTTAAGGGAGACCCCGAAACAAGGGTTCTGCCTGGTTTGCTTGTGTTTGGGCGTTCGTGCAGTTTTTAATTACTTGCCTAAAAAATTTCACCAACTCCTCTACATGATAATCAAACATAAACAAGTGCCTTTGGCTCCAGGTATTCTTCCTTAAACCAGACATCAGCTCTTTGTTCCTCATCAACCTGCCCAGTTCCTCCATATCGTTAAACAGTAGTCCCACTTCCAGTTTTTTCACTAAAGACTGTGTGGCCACAATGTGTTCTCCATTGTCTCTTTGCAACATAGGTACACCCGCAAGTGCCAATGTGGCCATTCGTGCAGGTATGTTTAAGTCATCCCAATTGGAACGTTTGATTTCGCCGCCATTTTCGCTTCTAAAAAAATGAAGCCATCCTGCGTCATATTTCGAAAATTCTGTCACCCACTTCTCCTGGTCAACGTTTGGATGAATATGAAGAAACCCGGGGGCCATCAGGTGTGTTTTCTCAATCCACTGTTTCCATTGCCCATGGGTAAAATCGCCGTAAAAATGCAAGTGAATTTTTTGTTGGGCCAATTCTACTACCGTATGCGGATGTAATCCAATGGGCCTTCCCGGAACAACTGTGTGAAACTCCTCCGGAGTGCCTTCTGACAATAATGGCGACTGTGGCTGATCAAACCAATCTTTTTTTGGCAAATCTCCATCCAGCACATAGTCTAATGAATGTTTTTCTTTAATGGTAAATTCATCCAGCCAGCATTTCATTTCTTCACTTGTATATATCCGTCCATCCGATTTATTGTATAATTCTATCAATTCATTCCAGGTGCCTTTTTCCATACAGATAAAAGGGCCCTCTTTAAAGTGCCATACAAACGGAATTCCTGTATTTGCTTTTAACACCTTATGGCAAATTGGAACAGCCTGCCAATTGAGTAACGCGTAGATAATGTCTGGCTGAATCCTTTTTATTTCATCCTCCCAGTTTTCTGCAGATATATCTTCCACATGGCCAAAGGGTAGGGGGCCAACGTAATTATACCAATAAGGTTGCTCCATCCACAAACCATACAACTTGTGTCCTTGTTCTTCAAGTGCCAGTACTCGTTCTGCATTGTAAGCGAGTTCACCCACCAGCAGAATTTTCAAGGCATTTTCTTTTAACGGCGTAGATACTCTTTCCCGGTAAGAAGCATATCGTTCTACCTCGTTCATAAAGTTGCCTTTGGTTGTATGATAAATCAAAGGCTCACTAATATTATAATAAGACCTAAACGTGTTGATACCACCAACCGGTTCCTGCATCACTTTATAACGCTGGTTTGGATGGTCAACCCACTCGCAGCTCACTCGGTCAGTGGCCACCCGGTCCCCTTGCAATTTGCTCCAAAACAAACGGTTCAGGTCGTCGCTCTCCAATTCTTTTCTTTCGGTCCATCTCGCGTCTGTCTTTTTATGCATTACCTGCACCAGTTGCAACCATTCGTTGTTTACAGGGCCTTCAGCACGGCGGTTGTAATGGTGACGAACAGACGAATATGCTAAAATTGCATTTTCATTTTGCCTCAATGTATCATATAAAGATTGAAAGTGAGCCCGGTAAATAACATCATCCGAAGGAAGATAAGTTATATAAGAGCCAAAGGCTATGGAAAGTCCTAAATTCAAACAGGCGCCCAAACCCTTGTTGTGCCTGTTTCTGTAGTATCGAATTCTTGGGTCCGTTAAAAACGGTTGGATAATTTCTTCCGTATTATCAGGAGAACTGTCGTCTATAATTATCAATTCCCAATTGTCAAAAGTCTGGTCAAGTAAAGAAGCAATAGCACGACGTATAAAAGGTTCGTGCTTGTATGTCGGCATTATTACAGAAACAACAGGATTCTTCATATCCATACAATTTGCTTAATTCTTCTTTTGTTGTAATTTTTTGTTGCCCGCTTTTGTTCTTTGTGGATCTTTTGTTGTGTCACTCACTTGTGCATTTGAGTCAAGTGCATCGGGGAGACAAGTATTAAGTAGGTTGATTACGTATCTTTTGCAGTAATTGCATGATGCTTTCCCTGTAGCATAAACCTTTTGCTTTGTTCGATTGCATCCATTACTTGTTCAAGAATTGCTTCGACCGGTTTGTCGTAATCAATTACCAAAGGTTCTTTGAACCTCACTGATAACAGTGATCCTTTCTTTTTAAAAGCAAGTCCTTTTTTATTAAATGCTCTCCAGAAGCCATTGATGACAACCGGAACAACAATAGGTCTGTGGTTTTTAATTATATAAGCAGTGCCTTTTCTTGCCGGTGCAAAAGGTTTTGTGGTACCCTGCGGAAAAGTAATTACCCAACTATCAGCTAATGCTCTTTGTATTTTTCTCGTATCAGAAGGGTCAAGGCCGCGCCGTACTTCTTTGCCCTCCGCCTTCCAGGTACGCTTCACAGTGAGAGCGCCGCCGAGTGCGAAAAAGCGACTAATCCAGCTTCCTTTCATTGTTTCTTCAGCAGCTACATAATACACGTTTGTAAAAGGATTTAATAAATAAACCGGGAAACCTAGTTTGTTTTGTCTTCTCCATTTTACTGCACAAAAAATATGGAGGAAAGTAATCACATCTGCAAAATAAGTTTGATGATTACTTACAAAAAGAACATTTCCCTTAGGAAGGTTTTCAATATGTTCTGTTCCTTCAATTTTCAGCTTATTTATCATTGCCAGCATTGGATACGACACAACGCCTACCATAGCATACAATACTGACCGAAACAGCCTTATATTTTTAAATTTATCAACAACTGAACTCATTATAGTTATTTAACCCAGCAATTAGAGCGAGTGCAAAATAAGGAATGTAAATGCAATGTTAAGACCAGAGTGATATAATTTTTATTTTGTGTAATCGTTGATATAATTACTCTTTAAAAAAAATAAAATTATGAACAGAATATTTGGTTGTGTGCTGGCAATGTTTAGTTTGATAAGTATTGATGCAATAAGCCAGGAACCAGTAAAGCAGAGAACGATCAATGTATCGGGAATAGCTGAAATGGAAGTGGTGCCCGACGAGATTTACGTACAGGTTGATTTGCGGGAGTATGATAAAAAAGGTGGGGCCAAAATAGATATAGATGCAATAAAGAATGATTTTTTAAAAGCGGCAATAAGCATTGGTTTAAATCAAAGCGACATAAGCGTTCAGGGCTACCAGGGTTGGGATGGTAACTTATGGATTTATAAAAAGAACAAAAAAAAGAACCCCGATTTAAAAGCAAGCATTACCTATGAGGTAAAATTAGCTACGACAAAAAAGTTGGATGAACTTGTACAGAAACTGGACGATGAAGCCACCCAAAATTTTTTTATCTCAAGAGTAAGTCACAGCAAGTTACAAGAGTTCAAAAGGCAGCTCAAAGTACAGGCAGTAAAAGCTGCACGGGACAAAGCAATATATCTCGCTGAAGCCATAAATGAAAAGGCTGGAGAGGCCGTTACTATAAACGAGCCGAATGAAGTGGTTTCCTATCCTCAGCCAGTTTATGCTAATAGAATGATGAAAGCGGAAGCGATGGCAACCAGTAGCGACGCGCCGGTTTCCAATATTGACTTTAAAAAAATAAAGCTTCAATTTGAAGTGAATGCAACTTTTGCATTGAAATAGGGGCGGTATTTAAAAATCAAATATTACAAGTAGGTTTTGCAAGTCTCACTGTTTATCTATGACTTTCACCGTTCGCCTTTGCCTTCTTTTTAACCAATGCTTCAATTATTGTAAGAAATGCTAATACTATCTTTGCCGCCTTAAAATACCCGATGAATTTAAATACAGTGATTTTTGATATGGATGGTTTGCTAATTGACAGTGAACCTTTGTGGACACTTGCGGCAACAGAAGTTTTTGAAGCTTACGGAAAAAGGTTGACTCCGGCAGACTTTGCAACGACTACGGGGTTGCGGACAAGCGAATTTGTATCGTGGTGGTTGCGTGACTATAAGTTTGATGAAACCGAACTTGAGAAAGTAGCTGAAAAAATTGTGACGCTTGTAATAAAGAAAATAAGATTGGAAGGGAAAGCAATGCCCGGAATGGAATATATTTTGGACTTCTTCCATAGTAGAGGGTACAAAATTGGCCTGGCAACATCTTCGCCTATGAGCGTTGCAGATACCATTATTAATATGCTAGGCATCGAAAAGTATCTGCATGTAAAAACGTCGGCTGAAAAGCTAGAATACGGTAAGCCCCATCCCCAGGTGTATCTGGATTGCGCTAAAGCTTTACAATCTTCACCACTTGAATGTATGTGTTTTGAAGACTCCGTCAACGGAATGATTGCTGCAAAAGCCGCAAGAATGAAGTGTGTTGTTGTTCCTACTTACACCCAGCAAAAAGATGAGAAGTGGAGTATTGCTGATTTGAAGATTTCTTCTTTAAAAAATTTTAGTGAGCTACATATAAACTTGCTTTAACTGCAACGGCAAGTAGCCATTACGGCAACAAGTTTTGCAAATGCTGTAAGATGGTACTAAAGAACAAACAGTTGATGGGAGTGACACAACTAGTGTTTCACGTACTGTAAATAATTATTTAACTTCTTACTCAACCAAACAACATCTTGTCCGGAGTTGCCTATAGTTGAAAAACGAGCCTTTTATAGTGCATTCAAAAAACGATAGCGATAAGCACATTTTTAATACAGAGACAATAAAAAACACCATGAAGAAACATTCTTTTTTACATGTATTGCTTTTGGCCTCATTCTTCCTTACAGCCAATACCGAAACTTCATACGGTCAAAAAGCAGGTGTCAATGTAAGCGCATGGCCCAGGGGTATCACCTATGAAATTTTTGTTCTGGCATTCGCCGATTCAGACGGGGATGGGAAAGGCGACATTAAAGGAATGACTTCTAAACTTGATTATTTGAAAGACCTTGGAGTGGAGGGAATATGGCTGATGCCTATGAGTCCTTCACCTTCTTATCATAAATATGATGTGTCGGATTACTACGGTATACATCCTGACTATGGAACGATAGATGATTTCAAAAAATTCATAGAAGAAGCACATAAAAGAAATATAAAGGTAGTAATGGACATGGTGATTAACCATTCTGGCAGTCAAAATGCATGGTTCAAAGACGCCAGGACAAATCCAAACAGCCCTTACTGGGATTACTATGTATGGACCCATAAAGACGATCCTCAAACCACCGTTCCGGGAAGGATAATAGCCGGTGATTCTGGTAATAGGAATCGATGGAATAAAGTGGAAGGCAGTGATTACATGTATTATTCATACTTCGGAGGCAATATGCCCGATTTGAACTTCGATAATCCTAAACTCAGGGAAGAAATTTTTAGAATAGGCAAATTCTGGCTTAACGATATTAAGGTTGATGGGTTCCGTCTAGATGCTGCACGTCATATTTTTCCTGACGACAGGCCAAAAGACAATCACAGGTGGTGGGTTTATTTTCGCAATGAGATGCAGAAGGTAAATAAGGACGTTTACCTGGTTGGCGAGGTATGGGCGCCTGCTGAAATAGTTGGACCATATATGCAGGGATTACCTGCCTTATTCAATTTTGACATGGGCGGCGCTATTACCAAAGCCGTAAATACAGGCCGGGCAGATTCGCTGACTATTAACCATAAAAAGATCAGAGATTTTTATAAATCAATCAACCCCGGGTATGTTGATGCCACCTTCCTTACCAATCATGATCAAAACCGAATCATGAGTGCAGTTAGTAATAATTTGGATAAAGCTAAGATGGCCGCTTCACTTTTACTCACTCTTCCGGGCTCACCTTATTTGTATTACGGAGAAGAGATTGGTATGCAGGGGATGAAGCCTGACGAGCATATTAGGGAGCCCTTCATTTGGGACGAAAAAGCGAAAGACAAGTCACGTGCCAGGTGGGTTACGCCAAGATATAGTTCCGACTCATCTGTTGTTCCGGCTGCACAGCAAATGAAAGCCAAAAACTCAATCTATAATCATTATAAAACTTTTATTCAGCTGCGCAATACCAGCAGAGCTTTAACTTATGGGGAATTAGAACCAGTTAGCTTTGACAATAAAGAAGTCTGTGCTTTTATACGATCTACAAGTGATGAGTCTGTATTAGTTCTACATAATCTTTCTACATCTGAAATTACGGTGACTTTACCTGGGAACCTTACAGAATACAGTAAAGTAGCATTTAAGAACAAAGATGCGAATGTGAAAAACAATACGCTGAAAATGGCGGCATATAGCACCGTGGTTCTAAAGAAATAGAACTTAAAGATGAGGCTAAAAGAGGCGAATACATAGCTAATATAGCAATGAAAGATGGAAGTGAATTTTTTGATATATCGGGAACAGGAAAATGGTTTATTAAATTTTCCACTTTCTGTTCCTTCTCGATAGTATCTAACAAGGGCTTTTGTGAACCCACAAAATATTGGTCGTATTTGGTCGTAAAGATGGGGTGATGAAGGTAATCCCGGTTTTCGTAAAACTCCGGACAAGAATAGTGTTGCTTATATTATAAAAACACCGTGCTCATACATCGTTGTCTTTAGTATTGATACAGCGGTTTTTTAAGAGCATTAAAGGGGATCGCAAGTCGTGCAATGTAAGTCGAACTTTCAGTTTGTATACCTCAAAAATTAATATTAGACAGGCCTCTTAAGCAGTGCTGTCTCTGTCTGTGTTTTATTTAAAACAGAAGTAATGCTGGATATTATTCCAGCGATATCAGAAAGATCTGCAGGCACGATCATAGAATTATTGACTTTTGCCAGTTTGCCAAATTCTGTAAGGTATTGTTCTGCAATCCGAAGGTTTACTGCGTTCATTCCTCCTTCCTCATTTATTGATAAGGCAATTTCCCTGATACCCTTTGCCGTAGCAATGGCTACCATTTCTATTTCCGCAGCAGTACCCGCTGCTTCATTCATTCGCCGTTGCTTTTCGCCTTCAGAACGGGCAATGGCTTCCTGTTTATCACCTTCAGCCCTGTTTATTTTAGCTTGTTTATCACCTTCCGATTCGGCGATCAAGGCTCTTTTCTCACGCTCGGCACGCATTTGCTTTTCCATTGCATCTTTAATGCTTTGAGGGGGAGAAATATTCTTTACTTCATAACGTGACACTTTTATACCCCACGGGTCGCTTGCTTTATCCACTGCTTCAACAATACTTCCGTTCACCGTTTCTCTCTCTTCAAATGTTTTATCCAGTTCCATTTTTCCAATAACGCTTCGCATGGTGGTCTGTGAGATTTGTATGACTGCGAATTTATAATTGTCGATGCCGTAAGAAGCTTTTTGGGGATCAATTACCTGCAGGTATAAAACCCCGTCTACTTCGACGGCTATATTGTCTTTCGTAATACAGATCTGCGGCGCCACATCAATTGCTTGCTCCTTTTGGTTTTGCTTGTAAGCGATCTTGTCAATAAATGGAATAAGAATATGGAAGCCTGCTTCCAGGGTGCGGCTGTATTTCCCAAGCCTTTCCACTATATAAGCAGAACGTTGCGGAACTACTTTAAACGTAGAAAGAAATGCAACTAACAAAAACAGAATTAATACAACTAAAATAATAGTGGAGCTCATAAAGATAAATTTTTGGTTGATTTTACAATTAATAAAATGCTTTCATTTCCTGTGATAATTACATTTTCTCCTGCTTCAATAATGTCTGCTGATCTAGCATTCCAACTGGTACCTTTAAAGTTAACCTTGCCATCGTTGCCGGGTGCAATTATAGTTTCAGCTGTACCACGCTTGCCAATAAATTCATCTTCAAGCTCGGTCGGATTTTTCTTTACCCATATCATTTTCTTTACCCAGTTTCTAAATAATAAAATAGTAAGTACAGACCCTGCTAAAAATATAATTAGTTGTGTATTGATGGACATATCGAAAAACAAAGAGAGAAGTGCGACTGTCCAGGCACCAACTGCAAAAAAGAAAAGGATCAAACCTGGCATAGCAAACTCAAGTAAAAAAAATATAAAGCCTGCCATCATCCAAATAACCGGGGGATTATAAAAACTTTCCATTTATAATTTAGTTTATGGTTATTTAATATAGAAACTAAATATAAAACTATTAACCTGATGAAAGTTATTTAACAGGAACATTTGCCAGCTAATAAGATTATAAGGGCTTTTGCTGTTGCAATAAAAAAAGCCACAAAAGGAGCTTTGAAGGCTGCAGGGTGCTTTTTGGGCAAAGGAATTAATACGATGAATTTCAAATTCAGAAGTACAGGTGAGTGACACAACGATGTTGACTAAAGATTTGCCCCTGGTAAACAACTCCTTTTATACATCCGCATATAAATCGCTGTTCTCGGAAAGAGACTGTCTATAGCGATCGAACAACTTTGATTTTGAGATGAAACCGAGAAATTTGTTTTCTGCATTAAGAACTGGTAAATGCCAGTTGTGGGTATTGTCGAACTTCTTCATTACCTCGGTCATTGTATCCTTGTAGTAGATAATTTCTGGTGGATGTTTTACAATTGATGCAATTGAAGCGTCTACCTGTATATCTTCCCGAAGCACTAATTTCTTTATATCGTTCAGCTCCATTATTCCCGCAAATAATCCTTCATCGTCGTGAATAGCAAAAACGGTTTTAGGACTTTGGTGTAGAATTTTAAGCATGTCGCCGGCAGTGTGATTGATTGAGATATTCATGTAAGTATCGTCAATCATTTCTCGGAGTAAGATTGTACTTAGAATGTTTTGCTCTTTTTTATGTGTAAAGATTTCTCCCTTTGCTGCAAGCTGCTTTGTTTCCATTGAGTATGGTTCGAAGTGTTTTGCAATGGTATAGGCAATGGAAGAAACAATCATCAGCGGAATAAAAAGTTCGTAGCCATTTGTAATCTCTGCTATTAGAAATATAGCTGTTAACGGACAATACATTACTCCGCCTAATACACCTGCCATGGCTGCAAGGCTAAAATTACCTTCAGGTATTTGTACCAGGTTTGTTGTATTTACCAGGCGTGAAAAGGAGAAGCCTAAAAATGAACCTACAAATAGGGATGGAGCAAAGTTGCCGCCATTACCACCTGAACCAATTGTAATGGCAGCAGCTATGGGTTTTAATAAAACAACGCTTATTGCATAGATTATGAGAGTCCAAGTTTCACCTGCATAACGAAAAATGTATGACCGACGTGTTGTTTGTGCAATCTCACCTGTTGCTACCTGTTTTATACTTTCGTAACCCTCGCCAAATAAGGGTGGAAGGGTGTAGCATAAGATGAGCAACATTAAACCTCCCATGGCAGCTTTTACATAGCTGTTGATCTTCCATTGATGTATTCTTTTTTCACAACTTTTAAAACTTCTGGCATAATAAACTGCAGCAAGTCCGCATAGTACCCCAAGAACCATATAGAAAGGAATGAAGTGGTAGTTGAACTTTTGCGTGAGGACAAAATTAAAGAGTACGGTTTCGTCTAAAATGATTTTAGAACATAAGGCACCAATGACAGCGGAGATAATAAGCGGTATAAAATAACTGACACCTGTTTCTATCATTAACACTTCAATAGCGAATATTACCCCCGCAATTGGAGCGTTGAATACAGCTGCAATGCCAGCTGCAGCGCCGCAGGCAATCATTAAAGACCTGTCGCGATAAGACAGCACATTTATGCGGCCTATGTTAGAGCCGATAGCTGAACCTGTAGCAACAATAGGACTTTCTAAACCTACAGAACCACCCAGGCCTACAGTTATAGAACTTGTAATTAAATGAAGGTATGTATGGCTAAGGGGGATAAATGAAGATTTTTGTGCAATTGCTTTGAGCACCATACCGATACCTCTATCGAAAGCTCCATTAAAAAAACGATTGGTTAAGTAGGCGGTGAGTAATAAACCTATTGCGGGAAAAATAAGGTAGGTTGGTGGAGCAGGTATTTCTTCAATCCACCTCTGTAGGTAGTGTACAATCTTTTTTAGTAATACGGCTATTAGCCCTGAGATTAAACCTGTAAGTATTGCCACATAAATAACAAACTGTACTTTGTTTAACTTACTCCTGATTTGTTCTGCTAAAAGTTGGTAGACGTGTCTTAAAATCTTCATTGTAACGTTCTATAATTACCTAGGAATACGATAACAATAATTGCAAAGATCAGCAATTACAGCCTATGGTATTTAAATCAGGTGAAATCTGAGCGTTCAAAATAGACAGTAGCCTGGTAAAAATTATAAAAAGTAAGAAATGGTGCATTAGGTTGTTTCTTTTAGCCAGCTTGTTATAGGTGTAACCTGAAAGTTTTTTGAAGTAATTCGTGAATAACCATCAACAATTGTGCACGAACTTGCACAATGATTATAGCGCCGCCGCGCTTTATATACATACATAAAACACAAGTCTTGTAGGTACAATACGCGGAATAATAGCTTTTGTACTTTTAACCTAATAGCTTTTTCGGTACGACAACATTGCCCGTGTTTAAATGGGGATTATATGAGATTAGAATGGGATTAGAATTCTGCTAGGTATTGTGGTGTAGGAAAGTTTATTTTTTTGATTGACCGCAGTAACGCAAAACGGCCTATAGGAATGGTATTAACAAGGAGGGCTGCATTTAAAAAAAATAAGGTTTAATGTAGGTTAATCTACCATTCCAACCGATACTCTTCGGTGACATCCCCTTCGTATTTTAGTCCGTAAGTTTCTGCCGCATACTTAATAAAGCCTGCCAGTTCTTCTCTTTCAGTAAGATCAATAAACCCGTCGTCGTCCATATTCAATTTGTCGAACGCCTTTGTTGCAGTTTCTATTGCTTTCCAAATTTCAGAGGTTTCTTTAGCTTTTGATAGATTAAATAAATAGGTGTCTAATATTTTGTCACTTTTAGCAATCCTTGTTACTGTAAAAAGATCTTCACCTTCTCTCATTCTTTCCGACCAATTAAATGTAGGTTTTTGTTTTACTAAGCTCTGCATTCTTGCGTTTTAAAAGTTCTGTCTATATACGTATGCAATGAACTAAAAGTATGTCTTTTGTACAATAAAATCAATATTAGCTGGCGTACCTGGCAAAGCGACAAAAGTAGTTAATGCTAAATTTTAGAGAGTGTAAGTTTTTGTACTTGTAATTGCTATGCTTAAAACTGCTACATGGGAAATTTATGAAGACGTAAATAAGAATGAGGAATGAAGAATCAAAATGTATAAGTGAGTGACACAACGATGATGATAACAGCACAAAAGCTGGTAAAATAATTATTTAAACATTAAATGTTGTTAAAGGTTTAAAGAAGTAAGTTGGTCTGCAATCAGCAGGGGAGACGGCTTCTTTGAAATGCCCGTTGCGAGCAAGTAAGGTAAGGCAACTTTTAGCAAATAAACGGCAGAGATTAAGACCCTGCCGCCTGATCTTGATAGCTTGAACAACCGTAGTATTGCGCCGGCTATTTTTTGTTTTTCTGCGCAGTTGTATAAGAAATGCTTGTTGAGCCCGATTTAACTCCAGATAAAAAAGCCACCATTATTTCAATCTGTCCTTGAAGAAATCAATGGTGCGATCCCATGCTAGTTGTGCAGTAGGTTTGTCATAACGAGGGGTGGTATCGTTATGGAAGCCGTGGTTTACATTAGGATAGATGAAAGCTGTATATTCTTTTTTATTCTCTTTTAAGGCTGCTTCATATGCAGGCCAGCCCTCATTTACCCGGGTATCGAGGGCTGCATAATGCAAGAGTAGAGGCGCCTTTATTTTAGCGACATCTTCTATTGCAGGCTGGCCTCCGTAGAACGGGACGGACGCTGCAAGATCAGGGATGCGCACCGCCATTTTATTTGCAATTGAGCCACCGAAGCAAAAACCTACAACACCAATTTTACCATTACAATCCTTATGATTTTTTAAATAATCATATGCCGCTATAAAGTCTTCCAACATTTCGTTTTGATTACGTTTGCTTTGCATCTCCCTGCCGGCATCGTCGGTGCCGGGATAGCCGCCGAGTGGAGTTAATGCATCAGGAGCAATTGAAATAAATCCTGCAAGGGCTGCTCTTCGTGCAACATCTTCAATGTGTGGATTGAGCCCCCTGTTTTCATGAACCACTATAATACCTCCAAGTTTTTTCTTTGTATCGGCAGGCAGTGACAACAACGCTTTGATAGTTCCGCCGCCTTTTGGAGAAGGGTAGTTGACGTAATCTGATTTTAAACGAGGATCATCTGCGGTAATTTGAATGGCGCCTTTGTAATCGGGCATTAGAAAGCTCATGAGGGCCGGCACTGTTAAACTTCCCACCGCAAACGTTGATAGTTTTTGCATGAAATCGCGCCTGTTGACCCTGTTGTGCGCATAGTCGTCATAAAGATCAAACACTTCCTGTTTAATGTCTTCCTTTTTAAGTTCATTCATATTGTAAAGGTTTACTTTAAATATAAGCAATTCTATATGAATAGGTTTATAACATTTGCCCATTTTAGGTTACGTTATTTAGTTCGGTTGTTGAAGAAATGAGTGGAGCGGCAAGTTTAAATATGATTTTACACGTTTAATTTTGTAATGAAAAATCAATTAAATGACACGAAGAGAAGATATAGTGAAGAATTATATAGAAGGCTATAATGAGTTCGATATAAATAAAATGATAAGAGATTTTGACGAAAATGTGGTGTTCGAAAACATATCAGGTGGAGAGGTAAACATGTTGCTTGAAGGTCTGGAGGCTTTTATGGAACAAGCAGATCAAGTGAAAAGCTATTTTTTGGAAAGAACACAAACTATAAAATCATTCAAACATGGTGTTGATGAAACTGAAGTTGAGATAAATTATTATGCAATTTTAGCTAAAGACTTTCCTAACGGACTAAAAAGAGGAGATGAACTAAAGTTACAAGGAAGATCGGTTTTTAAATTTTCAGGTAACCAGATTATTAACCTGACAGACATTAGTTAAAACGGCAATGATAAGATCAGGAACTATTTGGCGTAGTTACGCTTATATTCCTGCTAGTACTAACAGTCTTATTAATACTGTATCAATTGATAGATGGAGAATACCCGCAATTTGGCGTGAGTGTAACGGTCATAGTCATCTTTATGTTATTGACATAAGCGGATGAAAACAGTGTTGGCTTTTAAATAAAAACTACGGCTGCTAGTGATATCAGCCGTAATTATATTGAAGCAGGAAATTTACCCATGGTATTCTTGAGAACAGGAACCCTTACATTACATACCTTTTTTTCTTCTTCTTTTTATTCTGCTGCTTAATTATCACAACCGCCGCTCCGGCGATTGCAACACCAATGGCGAGATTTTGCACAAAAGATTTTCTGTTATATTTCCATTCTGCCTGCCATCCACGTTCTGCAAATGGATTGGGTACGATGCCGTGTTTAAAGTCGTCAATGTAGCCTTCAAACACGTTTATACGATCTGCTAAGACCAGGGGAACCCAATGTAAATAAGTAGATTCATTCCATTTGTATGCCCACCTTCTTATTGCGCCACTTAAGCCTGTGGGTGGGGTAGATGTACCAAACACACGGGAGACGCCAGGGCGCTCAATAGATTGTAAAACCTCCACATCGATTGGTTGTTGCGATGGCTTCTCATAATTAGATCGTTGGTGATCTGCCCCGTTCCAATGTTTCATTGGGTAGGTGGGGTCGTTTTCCGGGTTAAAATCTATACCCCAACCTGGTATATGGTCTTTTGAGCTGTTTGCTATATTTCTGTCGTAATCAGCTTCCATTGTTTTATCTGGTTCTGGCCTATTTTTATTTTCCATAATAACTAAAGTTTTATGCGGTTGCACGTGGTGGAATAAGAACGGGTTTAATGCAATTGTCACGCTTTGCCGAAAAGAGGTGATAACCTTCTGCTACTTCCTCCAATGGAAGGCGATGAGAGATGATTGCCTTTGGGTCTAGTCGTCCCGACATGACGTGATCAATAAGGATTGGGAGCAGGCGTTTTACGGACGCCTGGTTTGCTCTTATGGTGATCCCTTTATTAACAACATTACCAATAGGCACCAAAGAATCAAGTGGACCATAAACCCCTACTATTGAAACAATACCCCCTTTTTTAACCGAGTTGATTGCCCAATGAAGCGCTGTTGCCGCACCACCTGTCAACGGTAGTTTTCGGCCAACAAGGCTTTGGAAAGCATCTCCCGCGGCGTCCGCACCAACAGCGTCAATACAAACATCAGCACCATACCAGCCGGTTGTTTTTTTCATAAACAAAACAACATCTCCCAGTTCTTTAAAGTTATAAGCTTCGCACTGAGCATAGTTTTTTACAAAGTCAAGGCGGTAGTCAATATGATCAATAACAATTACACGACCTGCACCAAACAGCCATGCACATTTAGCAGCCATAATGCCAACGGGTCCTGCACCAAAAACCACTACCGTATCACCCTTTTGAATACCTCCCATTTCTGCTGCCTGGTAGCCAGTAGGGACAACATCTGTTAGCAATACCGCATCGTCGGGATCCATTCCATCGGGAATTATAGTTGGACCCACATTGGCATAAGGAACCCTTACGTATTCTGCCTGTCCTCCATCGTACCCGCCTGCTGTATGAGAATAGCCGTAGATGCCGCCAACAGCTGAAGCTTGGGGGTTCGATTCGTGGCAATTGCCAAATAACTTTTGTTGACAAAAAGGGCATGTGCCGCACGCGATATTAAATGGTACCATTACATGATCCCCAACTTTAAGATTATCCACGCCCGACCCAATTTCTTCTACAATACCCGTAAACTCGTGGCCGAATGTCATACCTACACGGGTGTCAGGTACAAGACCGTGATACAGATGTAGATCAGAGCCACAAATACACGAGCGTGTTACACGTAAAATCGCATCCTGCGGATGCTTGATTTCGGGCATTGGGCGGTGGCGGTCTGCCCTTATGCGAAATGGTCCACGAAAATTCATTGCTAACATAGACGTCCTCCTTTTTTTTATAATGATTGCAACTTTGCCTGGTTCTTTACCATAGGTAATAGAGTCAGCAGTACTGTCAATCTCGTTTAACAAAAAAGTGCCACGCTGGAAAGAAGGCTATATTTATCAGGGTTGGATAGGGAAAAAATGTTCTAATTATTTGTATATGTGGTCATTGTATTAGAATTTAAAAAAATATTTAAATTTTTCTATAAGAGATCCAGGCAAAAAAGATGAACTTTTAAAGTTGCCGTGTATTGTTTTCCCCTTTTACTCTAAAAATAAACGGAGGTATTATTTTTGAATTTCCTGGGCCATCTTTCTGTTATATCTTTAATATTTTCCAGGAGTATTCTCGTATATAAGCCACTCAGGCCTTATTCACTTATCGAAAAAAATCCTCGACCTGGTTTTGTCATTCCTGACCCGGCGACCGGGTAGTTGGTAGCAGACGGAATGGGAAGTATAGCAATTTCTGGTACTTCTTCCAACGGCAAGTTGCGTAAGATATACTATGAAGTTGAAGACTTTTTTGAGGAAGACTGAGTTATGAATGATTAGGTGCCTGCCGGCAGTACGATACTTGCAACGGCAAAGAAGCAGGATGAATACTAGGGGATATTCCAAAAGCTAATTGCCATTGTTTAGCGCGTAAAAACAATGGCAATCAGGATGGATACAGGTAGAAGTTACTTATACACTGCTTTTATGTTTTATTCTACCTCGGGGAGATTACGTAGAGGATTTGATAATGAACTTATCAAGGTAATTGAGTACAGCTTTATAGGGTTGAAAGACACTCTTTAAAGTGTTAGGTTCTGTTATTCCTCCTTCAAGCTCTAAACCAAGCACTATTTCTTTGTTAGCCCCAATTTTACGTTCCCTTATTTTAAAATCAACAATTGGATGTTTTAATAATTCCTCAGAAACTTCAGTATCAGAAAGCAACTCTTTCACTTTATCTGCATCGTTGCTTTGAATGAGAAATTTTTTATCAAATTCGCGATGGCCAATTACTACATCCTGCATTCCAAAAAGCTTTCCTATTTCGTGTTTCAATCCTTGTTTTTGTATCTTGAATCTAAATTCAGTTTCGTCAGGAAGGTCAACAGAAAAAGAAGTAACAGGTTTATCGTTATCCTCTCCGCGGTCAGGATGAATATCTATATCAAGAGTAACGCAATAGTTTTGAGTATCGAATTGAGCCGTATAATCAAGATCGTCTTTTTTATTATTTAATTGATCTGCTATTATCTTCCAAACTTCATCTTCAGATTCTCCGGTTACAATATTTTGATGAGGCATAATTAAATTCGATTTTAGTTTTTATGCATAAATATATGAAGGCAATATAGAAGAAACAGCAAAAGGTTTTATACTGTAAACAGCAAATTACGATAGCAAACAATAAAACCTGTTTAGCGGGGTAGTTTAACCAAGTATAAAAGCAATAAAAGACGAAAAGAGCAAGATAAAGGGAGAACAGGAAGTGATTTTTGCATGCAGGCACGAAAAAAAACATGCTTCAAGGCGCTCTAGACTATTTTGGAAATAAATGTTTTAAAGCTTCAAAAATCAGTCCTTCAATAATAATTTCTTGTTTTCTCTTTCAACTATTAATCCACATTTCATTAAAGTTATGCACCCGCGAACTTTTTAGTTATAAAGACTCTCTACATTTATTATCTGAAACTGTTATCAGGTTTTAATTTCTCTGAAAAGGTTACATAAAGTGTGAGGATTTCATTTCTTAAACATAAACGAAAGCCTTTTATATGAAAGCAAATCCATCCGGTATAGTCAAAATTCTTGAAAAGGAAAAATGTGGAACCCACAAATACCGCGCTCTGATTTATTTAGAAAAACAATCTATTAAAATCAATGCTTGCTGCGACAGTTTCAAGTATCAACTGGAGGAAAGATCAAAACAGTTACTCGAACAGGAGTCGGTGCAATTAAGCGATTTCGAAAATTAGTATTCATATAAGAGGATATTCCTGTTCTTTAAGCTGTTTTTCTTCAATGCCAATACGAACAGATTGGTCTTACCACCTTATTTTAAATCTTCGTGTAAAATGGCATTAGGTTAAACGTATCTAGTTCTGCTTGTTGCAGATGTGGATTATTAAATGTTTCCATCAATTCAACTTCATTATCAAATAATAGGGCCGGGCTATTTTTATAGCTCTCTATTTTTTTCCCGCCAATACATTTCTATAAGTCTTGCTTTGTCAATAAACGAATGTCTCCCAAAGGAAGCGTGTATCTAATATTACCTGCTCTTAATCTGTCGATTAACAATTCTTCAAATTTTGATATTTTGTATCGTTTGTAATTCCAACCTCAAATACAATAGCTCCGGGGTGAAATGATTCGTAAATTCAAAAGTTGCATTTCCCGGGTTGCTTGCTTTACAAAGTTTATAGTTTCAACAACGCTGATGAATGAAACGGCAAAAGCAGTTTTGTTACAGCGTTCGAAATTTGTAATAGTAGCTGTAAAAAGCTGTCCCAGTGTCATTTCTACCTTCTCTTCCTTGCGGACCTCCAGCCTGATAAACATGCACAGTATTACAACTATTGTTAGCAGCCGCTAATAGAAACAACACAATAAATAGTAGTACCAGGTAAAAGGAGAAATGAAATGGTTTAACGGGTGCAACCCCCGACAAGATTGGCGCCTGTTGAAACAACGTTTTGTACAGGCGTGGAAATATTACTTTTCTTCTTTGGTAAATTAGCATTTAAACTAAAAATTGTCTTATGACAACGCTAAATTTTTCAGTTCATATTAATGCACAAAAAGAAAAAGTATGGGAAGTTTTATGGAGCGATGCAGGCTATAGAAGGTGGACTTCTGTTTTTTCCGAAGGTTCTTATGCAGAAAGTGATTGGGAGGAAGGAAGTAACATCCGATTTTTATCTCCTACAGGCGACGGCATGTTTGGTGTCATTCAAAAGAAGGTTCCTTTCGACGAAATGGTGTTTGAACATAGGGGTGAAATAAAAAATGGGTTAGAGGAAAACAAAGATTGGGCGGGAGCATTAGAAGGTTATTACTTGAAAGAAAATGGCAATACTACCGGGTTGCGCGTACAACTAGATATAATGGAAGAATACGCAGATTACTTTAGTGATACATTTCCCAAAGCCCTTGAGATGGTGAAGCAATTAGCTGAGAAACAATAATAGATCGCTGGTTGCAACAACTAAGAACGATAAAAAAATACGTAGCACTACACTATCCGCTTAAAGCCCCGGAAACAATTAAAGTGTGTTAATGGCAGATTTCAATTTTGCCCCGCAGTTTTAAAAGATGTTGACGGAAAAGAATTGTCCCACCAGTTAAGTGAACAAGAATTAATGCCATCAAAATAAAAAATCAGTGACTAAAGGGTCCAATCGGGTCTTAGATAGTGACAGGTATAACCGCCCGGATGCTTTTGCAGGTAATCCTGGTGTTCCGCCTCGGCATCCCAGAAATCTCCCGCAGGTACAACTTCTGTTACAATTGCACCAGGCCACTTTTTCGACGCTGTCATTTCTGCAATTAAGTCGTTTGCAACTTTCTGTTGTTCTTCGTCCGCGTAGAAAATAGCCGATCTGTATGAAGCTCCTCTATCGTTCCCCTGCCTGTTGCGCGTAGTGGGGTCATGTATTTGAAAAAAGAATTCTAATAAATTTCTATAAGTAAGTACATCTGCATCAAAAGTTACAGCAATGGCTTCAGCATGCGTACCATGATTGCGATAAGTTGCATTGGCAACATCGCCACCGGTATAACCCACAACCGTGTCTATTACACCAGGCAGATCTCGTATTAGCTCCTCCACTCCCCAAAAACAGCCTCCTGCAAGAATAGCCTTTTCAATCTTCATATCTTTTTTTGTTTCTGTTCAGCAAAAGTAATTAAAAACCACGCCAGAGTATAAATGCACTACTAGCCTTGCATAAAGTAATGGCTGAAAAGTTCGGTGTAAACATTGCCATTAAATAGAATGGGTCACTTTATTCTCAACATACCTTTTGAAGTTGTTTAATACCCGGCGCAATATTCTTTTTTGGATATCAACTATAGCGCATTCTAAATAGGAAATTTTTTATGCAGTTGGGCTTAGTCAGTTCCCGGTAACACGTCTTTTTTGCCCTCGTTCGTAAAACAACTAAATTGTCGAATATGAAAAGAGTAATAATAGGGTTCGTTTTAATGGCTTCAATTTATGGTGTACAAGCACAAGATCAAAAAGAAGCTAATTATGACGAAGCAAAGGTTCCCAAATATGTATTGCCCGATGTTTTAAAAACCACCTCGAATGTGGAGGTGAAGAATACGAGAACATGGGAGAATAGCAGACGCCCCGAGCTCCTTAAACTTTTCGAGAATAATATCTATGGCCAGATGCCAAAAAAATATAGCAGTATAAAATATACGGTTACTAAAGAAGATGCTACTGCAATGAATGGCAAAGCAAAACTAAAACAGGTTATGATTGAAGTGTTCAACAATAATAACTCCGTTCGCATCAATCTTATATTGTTTATTCCGAACGCTGCAAACAAGCCCGTGCCTGCATTCTTATTAATTAACAACAGGGAAAGAGATAATACAGACCCTACAAGGACTAAAAAAAGTGAGTTCTGGCCAGCAGAAATGCTGGTCGACAGCGGTTATGCTATCGCTGCAATTCATGTTAGCGACCTCGCTCCCGACGATAAAGAGAAATACGTTGAGGGGGTGCTGCAATTATATCCCGAGCAACTTACTGCTGCCAATGGAATGAAAGCTATTAGTGCATGGGCGTGGGGTGCCAGTCGTGTGATGGATTACTTTGCAACCGATACAGACATAGATGCTAAAAGAGTTGCAGTCGTAGGCCACTCACGTGGTGGAAAAGCTTCTTTGTTGGCTGCTGCAGAAGATCAGAGGTTTGCACTTTGTATTACCAACTGTTCCGGCAACACTGGAGCGGCTTTGGCACGCAGGCAGTTTGGCGAAAGAATTAATCGTATTAACGCCACTTTCCCACACTGGTTTAATACCAATTATAAAAAGTATAACAATAATGAAAATGCGCTGCCCGTCGACCAGCATATGCTTATTTCCCTCGTTGCACCTCGACCTTTATATGCCACCAATGCTTCAAAAGATCTTTGGGCCGATCCCACCGGAACATTTTTAGCTCTAAAAAATGCTGAAAAGGTGTACGCGTTATATGGAATTAAATCAAATCTTCCTGCAAATCCTCCAGGCGTCAACCAGCCAATTATTTACGCTTCATTGGCATATCACAATAGGGAAGGAGAACATAATCTTACAGCATATGACTGGAGCAATTTTATTCGGTTTGCAACTTATCATTATAAGAAAAACAAATAAAAATTAACGGGAGTATGCTGTAATTAAACTTTTGGTACCGGCCTTTAACCCTTATGATGCCTTTGTTGCGTCGCACACTTGTACCGAATCAGGTCATTCAGCTCTTCTTAAACGTCATGTTTAAAAATGCAGCTATCAGGAATGTCAGGGATGCTTTAATGCCATATTTCGCCACGATTTATTACTTCTTTAATTCTGTGACATACTTATTGTTCGTAATTTCCCCCCGAATTTTAAATAATAACAACGATTGTATGAAAAAACATTTTCCCGCTCTTTCTATTTCGCCCAATTTCTACCCCTTTTCAGTGGTGCCTATACAAGTCAACCTTTTAGCAAAAAAATAGGCAGTTACACTTTTACTGATTTTACTTAATCTTTTACAAATCATTCTCACAAACAAAAGAACTATAACTCTTTTGCAGGTTTAGCAGCAATCAAACAAGCGTTTTTAAAAAGTGAGATTGAACGTTTTAATAAATTCTTTTTTTAATTCTAATAACGATATGAGGCATATTGAACAACTTTCTTTAGAATTCATAAATAAATCCAAACAGGTCTATGTGCTAAAGAGGGCACTTTACTTTCTGCCCCTGGTAGTATTAATAGCAGGATTCAGTTTTTTGGTAAAGAAAAACCAGGGTGATACAAAGAATAGCGTTTTAATCCAAGAGCCGAAAAAGGCTACTTCTTCCCCGGTCTTAACTGCAGAGGAAGGTATTAAAAAAATGCACGTAGAAGATGGCTTTACTGTAAAGCTGGTAGCATCGGAGCCGCTGACTACAGCCCCGGTGGCTTTAAACTTTGACGAAAAAGGACGGATCTGGGTAGTAGAAATGGAGAATTATATGCCTGATACTGTTGGTACAGGTGAAGATCAGCCGCTTGGAAAAGTGGCTATTTTAAGCGATAAAAATGGCGACGGTGTAATGGATGATCGTAAAGTGGTTATAGACTCCCTGGTTTTGCCAAGAGCAATCTGTTTAATAGAGAACGGCATCCTTGTGGCAGAGCCGCCGTATCTCTGGTACTATGATCTAAAGGATGATAAGCCAATAAATAGAACCCTGGTAGACGCGAAGTATGCTGATGCAGGCAATGTTGAACATCAACCAAACGGGTTATTTCGTGCTTTAGACAATTGGATCTACAGTGCCAAATCGAGTAAACGATATAGAAAGAAAGGCAGCAAGTGGTTGATTGAAAAGACCCATTTCCGAGGGCAGTGGGGCATAACCCAGGACGACCAGGGAAGATTATTCTATAATACCAATTCTGAAAATCTATTGGGCGACTATTTTAGCCCCGGATTAGGAGCTACCAACAAGCACCAGCGTTCCGTTTCCGGATACGTAAAAAAAATAGTAGCAGACAACAGGGTTTATCCCGTAAGGCCAACGCCTGGAGTAAACCGCGGGTATTTAGAAGGAGTGCTTGATGATAGCCTTCGCCTGGTAAATTTTACTGCCGCCTGCGGTCCTGTAATTTATAATGCCGATCTTTTTAGCCAGGACTATTACGGTAATGCATTTGTAGCGGAACCATCGGCAAATTTGATAAAAAGAAATATTCTAAAAGACGATGGTTATAGAATAGATGGAAGGGAGGCGTATGTTAAAAAAGAATTCCTCGCCAGCGAGGATGAACGCTTTAGACCAGTAAGTTTATATGTTGGCCCGGATGGAGCAATGTATGTAGTTGATCTTTATCGCGGAATCATTCAACACAAAACCTATTTAACGCCGTACCTTAAAAACGAGATTAAAGAAAGAAGTCTTACCCAACCGCTGTCCTGCGGCCGTATTTATAAAGTTGTTCCAACTAATAAGAACGGGGAAGTTGCAAAGTTTTCAAAAGATCCAAACCAATTGGTGTCCTTGTTGCAACATCCCAATGGATGGGTACGAAACAAAGCGCAACAATTATTGTTAGATGGGAAATACAAAGCTGTCGCACCGGCACTCCGTAAAAATTTAATGGCTGGCAATAATGCATTAGGGCTTACTCATTCCTTATGGACGTTGGAAGGCCTTGGTGTTTTACAACCAGCGGATGTATTGCCGTTATTGAAACAAGCAGATTCGAAAATTCGCACGCAAGCGCTAACTGTGTTACCTTCTGTTCTTAGTAAAACTAATTATCAGCAGTTTTTGCCGGTCTTGCAAAAAATGATCAACCAGGACGATTCGTTAGCTGCTACCTATATTGCTTTCCTGGCGCATTATGTTCAGCCACTGAATGCTGTTGCTGCAAAGCAACTGTTATTGTCCCTGGCCAAAAAATACGGGGCAAATACTTACGTAGCTGATGCAATCATAAGCAACCTGCAGGATAAAGAAACTGCTTTTTATAAAGAAGCGCTTCGTGTTAACCCGGATTCGAATATTGCTATTTACAGGCAATTAAAGAGAGTTATGACAGATGTTGCCAGAGCAAGAAACAATAGCAATGCAGGCGATATTGCTAAACTATATCCTAAAGGCGCGGCTCTATTCGGAACGATTTGCCAAACCTGCCATGGTAAGGATGGTAACGGAGTACCGGCACTTGCACCTCCTTTAAATAATTCGGAGTGGGTAACGGGAGATAAGAATAAGTTGCTTGCAATCATTTTATATGGTTTGACAGGCCCTGTTAAAGTAGCCGGTAAAGTATATAAGGCGCCGGAGATTAATGGTGACATGCCAAGCATTGGCGCCAGTAAAGAGTTTACTGATAGTGATATTGCCCAGGTCTCAAATTTCATCAGGAGTTCGTGGCTTAATAAAGCAACAGACATAGTTACCGCTGCTGATGTAGCCAATACGCGAAAGCGGTTTAAAAACAGGGAAAAGACTTTTACAACGGATGAGCTAAATAAGCTTTCTAAATAAGATGATTTAGTTGCGGGTAAAAAGGTATGCAACACTTGCAACGTGTGGTATCTTTTTACCCGACTTTCGGTGAATGTAGAAAGTAAAAGAGTTGAAAAAATTCGATTTGTCGTAGAATAAAGAATCAAAAGATAAAAGTGAGTGACACAACAATGTCTAATTAGGTTACGTCGGCTGGTAACATAAAAATTTTTCTTCTTACAAATTCATGAATTCCTTTTTGTATTCTAAAGGAGTTTTAGACATTACATCTTTAAATTGATTGTTGAAATTTGAAAGGGTATTAAAGCCGCAGTCGTACCCAATGTCAGATATAGAAAGATTTGTTTCGACTAACATTTTGCAAGCCTGTTTAATTCTTATTTCTGATACAAATCTTGAAAACCGTTTGTTATTAGTTGTTGAAAAATAACGGCTGAAAGAAGTAGGTGTCATGTGAAGTAATGAAGCAACATCTTCGAGTGTTACTTTTGTCCGGTAGTTTTTCAAAACAAATTCATACACCAAATTCATCCGGTCTGTTTCCGATTTTTTTAAAGGGTTCTGGTAAGTTATCGGAGATATATAATGATAGTCTTTAGAACCGGCAAGCAGGGTAAGAATTTGCAGCAGGTGAATAATACTTTCGACGGCTTGCAACTGCAGTAGTTCTTTCATTAGCTGAACTACGTCTTCCTTTTTTTTTCCATAAAATTCAAGCCCCTGGATAGATTTTGCGAAAAGCTTTTTTAACGGTATAAATTCTTCTTTAGCCAGTATGTCTTCACCTAAAAAATGTTCGTTTAAATAAATTACAATTCCTCTTGTTTGTAAAGTGCTTTTTCGTTCAAAATAACATTCTTCGCTTCTCCACAGGTGAGGTAAGTGAGGGCCGGTAAAAACGAGTTCGCCAGGTTGAAACAGTTTTATACTATCACCAACGAAACGCGTTCCTGATCCTTCCGCTACAAAAAAGAGCTGGTACTCGGAGTGGGAATGCCACGTAGGATCGAAATGTTTTTCCACCAGTTCTTTAACTACAAAAATTTTTGTGTCGGGAATAGCTGATTTATGTAAAGCGACCTTCATGTTTTCTTTAATATCTCTATTTCTATTGTTTTATTGACAAGATACAGTCATAATGTGACATAATGCGCGTATCTTTTCTAAAACATTGTAGCGATATTCGCTATCTAATTTCTAACGAACTACAATTGCCATGACCTCTAAAAAAAATCTCCTTCTTTTTATTATCTGTTTTATCTCCATTTGTTTTATAGCAGCTACCAACAAAGCTGCTGATCCTGCCCGACGCCTCGAAATTTTGTTTCTTGGGCATAAAAGCAAGCACCACGACTCCCAGCAATTGGCAGACATCTTAAACAAAGAATATTTTAAAGATGGTATTAATATTACCTATACGAACGACCCGAACGATATGAATGATGCCAACCTGAAAAACTTCGACGGGCTGGTTGTATATGCGAACCACGATGAGATAACTAAAGACCAGGAAAAAGCTTTATTGAGTTTTGTAAAAGGCGGAAAAGGATTTATTCCGCTTCATTGCGCTTCGTATTGCTTTCGCAATTCCCCTGAAGTAGTCGAAATGATTGGCGGGCAGTTTTCAACTCATAAAATAGATTCTTTTCCTGCTGTAATTATAAAGCCTGAGCATGTTGTAATGAAAGGCATTAATGCTTTTACTACAAAGGACGAAACGTATGTACACACTAAGATTAGCAAGAATATAGAAGTGCTTTCTGAGAGGGTAGAAGGCGATCACCACGAGCCTTACACATGGGTAAGACCTTTTGGGGATGGACGGGTTTTCTACACTGCTTATGGTCACGACGAGATAACGTTTAATAACCAGGGCTTTCTTAACCTGGTAAAAAACGGAATACTGTGGGCGGTGGGTGATAACGCAAGGGCGAGCCTTGCTGCTTACCAGATAGCGAAACCTACCTACAGTGATGCCACTATTCCTAACTATGAAAACCGCAAACCTGCCCCTCAGCTACAAGCGCCTTTAAGCCCGGCCGAATCAATGTCTTTAATGCAAGTACCTCCCGGTCTTGAACTTCAGTTGTTTGCTGCAGAACCAGATGTTATTAACCCGATTTTTATGAATTGGGATGAAAAAGGAAGATTGTGGGTTATCGAAACTATAGATTATCCGAACGAAGTAAAAGACGGTGATATAGGTGACGATCGTATAAAAATATTGGAAGACACAAACGGAGATGGCAAGGCTGATAAATCAACTGTGTTTGCTGACAAACTGAATATCCCAACCAGCTTCGTCTTTTCAAATGGTGGTATTATTGTCAGCAGCGCGCCGAGTTTTTTGTTTTTAAAAGATACAGACGGAGACGGAAAAGCAGATGTAAGGCAGCCGATATTAGGTGGCTGGGGTAAAGATGATACACATGCCCAGGCTTCAAACCTTCGCTACGGGCTTGATAATAAAATATGGGGCGTGGTAGGTTACTCAGGCTTTAATGGTAAGGTGGGTGATAGCGCTATCAAATTTAGTTCAGGCCTGTACCGCTTTACTCCTGATGCAAAAAAGTTAGAGTATTTATCTACCACCAGCAACAATACCTGGGGACTAGGTTTCTCAGAAGATTTTGATGTATTTATTTCAACAGCAAATAACACCCATTCCGGTTTTTACGGAATAGATAAGAAGTACCTGACGATGGGTAAAATTGATGAGTCTGGAGTGGAAAAGCTAGATGCCCATTACGAGATGCACGTGGCAACCAAAAACCTGCGGCAGGTAGATGTGCAAGGAGGGTTTACAGCTGCAGCAGGTCATAGCCTTTATACTGCAAGAAATTTTCCTAAAGAATATTGGAACAGGATAGCTTTTGTAAATGAGCCAACCGGTCGTGTCATTCACCGTGCAGTGATGAAGCAAAGCGGTGCAGGGTTTAAAGAAGAAGGTGACGGGTGGAATTTACTTACGAGTGCAGATGAATGGGCCGGACCTGTACAGGCAGAAGTTGGACCGGACGGTGCAGTGTGGGTAGTTGACTGGTACGATTTCATCATTCAGCACAACCCAACTCCCTCACCTGATCGCGGCGGGTACCAGGCTAAAAATGGTAAAGGCAACGCTTATATAAATCCGCTAAGAGACCATGAAAGGGGCCGTATCTATCGCATTGTAAATAAAAGCAATAACCAACTGAATACTTTTAGTTTAAGTAAAAGTGACCCTAAAGGTCTTATTGCTGCCCTGTCAAACAATAACATGTTCTGGCGCTCACACGCTCAAAGACTTTTAGTTGAAAGCGGTGATAAGAGTGTGTTGCCAGCTTTATATAAATTAGTAAGGAACGAAAAAGCCGATGAAATAGGAATTAACCCGTCAGCTATTCATGCGCTTTGGACCATGCATGGTTTGAAAGCTTTTGACGGCACCAATAAAGAAGCTATAGATGTTGCAATAAAAGCTTTATCTCATCCGATAGCCGGCGTTCGTCGTGCTGCTGTACAGGTGTTACCAAAAACACCGGCAACGTTATTAGCTTTGCAAAGAGCGAAGGTTTTAGATGATGTCGACGGAAGAGTAAAACTAGCGGGCGTACTTGCTTTAGCAGATATGAAACCTTCTGCTGAAATTGGTACTGCTTTAGTAGATGTAGCGTTGAAACCAGAAAATGAAAAAGATAACTGGTTGAAATGGGCTATTACGGCAGCGGCTGCAAATAATCAAACTTACTTTGCTGCAGCTTTCAATAAAAAAGGTGCTGTTGCTACCACTACCAATATCGGTGAAGCATCGTTGGCTCAGCGGCTTGCCATGTTAAATAGAATTACGTCCATTTCTCTGCCAGCGCGCAGGGCTCCCGGTTCTGCCCCTTTGGAAGCGCCAGACGTAACAAACAAAGAAATAACGATTTCGGGCGACTTGCAAAAAAACGGACCTTTCCCTTACCAGGGTTTAGTTGTGGCTCATGGAAATCTTTTAAATGGCTACGGGTTGTTCCTGAAAGAAAATAAATTGTATTTCCAGGTAAACCAGGAGAGTAAGTCTTATTCTATTAGTAGTGAACCCTTACCTGCAACAGGTAAGTTTAATTTTAGGGCAACGTTACTTAAAGACGGAGCAATGGGCCTTGCCATCAACAATAAACAAGTTGCTAATACGCTTGCCTCCGGCTTGTTTACTACCCCTTTTAAAACTGGCTTGCGGGTAGGTATGGAAGATAAACAAGGCAGTGATAAGGTTGCCGAATATCCTGACACTTTTAGAATTCGTGGAGCTTTGACGGGTGCAAGACTGGAAGTCTTTACCCCTGGTTCTCCACAAAGTCTTGCTTCAACCAAAAAGCAAACTGCATCAAAAGTGATTATAATGAATGTGGTGAAGGATGTGATGAAGTTTGATAAGACATTGATTACTGCAAAAGCAGGTTCTGTTCTTCAGATTGTATTTAAAAATCCTGATCATATGCAGCACAACTGGGTGCTTATTAAACCAAAATCAATGGAAAAGGTAGGTGCTGCTGCTGATAAACTGGCGATGGATCCGAATGGTACAAAGTTGAATTATGTACCAAGAATGCCAGAGGTTTTACAAGCTACACCCCTGATAAACCCGGGAGGTGAATTTACAATAACCTTCACGGTTCCGAATGCTGCCGGCGACTACCCGTTCGTTTGTACTTTCCCGGGTCACTGGAGAATTATGAAAGGCATTATGAGGGTTACAAAATAATTATTTATAAGACGGTCAGCGGACGTAAGGCTTGTTGATTATATAGCTTTCAGTACAAGAGTGCGACGCAACTAATGCTACATAGCATTGAAATGCTGGTAAAAAAAAGAATTTAAGACGGGCTCTATTCGAAATAAAAATTATGGCATTACAAATTAAATACGGTGTTAGTACCTGGCTTTGGACTTCGCCTTTTTCCACTGCGTCTACTCATTCGGTATTCAAAAAGATTAGAGACATGGGGTTTGACGCAGTTGAGATTGCTGTTGAATACCCTGAATTGATTGATGCAAAAGCTGTAAAGCAAGGCTTGCAGGAGTATGGGTTAACCCCCGTGGTTTGTGCGGCTTTCGGTCCTTCACGCGATCTTACCAGCGATGATCCTGCCATTCATCAAAACTGTTTCGACTATATCAAATCTTGTTTCGATTTGTGCAATAGCTGGGAGACCTCTTTCCTGGCCGGCCCAATGTATTCTGCCGTAGGCAAGGCGAGAATGGTGCCCGATGAGCAGCGAAAACGGGAGTGGGAGCTAGCGGTGAAGAACCTGCAGCTGGTGTGTGAAATGGCTGAGGAAAGAAATCTGCAAATAGCTTTAGAGCCATTAAACCGTTTTGAATCGGACCTTGTAAATACTGCGGCCGATGTTATTCGCCTCGTCAATGACATTGCTCATCCTGCCGCTAAAATAATGCTTGATGGTTTTCACATGAACATCGAAGAGCGCGATGTTGAAAAGGCTATTATTAGTACTGCAGATAAATTGATCCATTTTCAGGTGTCGGAAAATTACAGGGGTACACCGGGAACCGGCCAGACACCATGGGAGGCATATAAGAGAGGATTAGAAGCGATTAATTACCGGGGCGTCGTATCCATAGAAAGTTTCACTCCTGAAAATAAAGAACTAGCCGGCGCAGTTTGCTTTTGGCATCCAATGGCCGAAAGCCAGGATAAATTTGCATCAGAAGGTTTGCATTTTTTAAAGGGTTTATTTGCCTGAAAGGATTTTTAGTTACTGGCCCAATTACTAATATGGTACATACTACTAGTGAATATGTATATTTTTTTGTTACCGGCAGCAGAATATCTATTAAACATTGTTGTGTCACGCTCTTGTACTGCAACAAAAAATCAGCAGGTTCATTGTGCCTGGTTCAAAAGCCCCTTTAGCGGTTTGGGGTTACTCTTGCGTTGCGCGCTTGTACCATTTATTATATTCTCAGCCCATGGGTATAAGCGGCGCTTAGTAAGCACAGCGAAAGGTAACATAAGCTGCTGCCGTTAAATGAGTAAACACTTATTTTAATAAAACATCATTAAAACTAAAACCAACTTCTAAAAACAACATTATGGAAAACAACAAATTCAACGTAGCTATTGTCGGTCTCGGTTTTGGGGCAGAATTTATTCCTATCTACCAACGCCATCCGTATGCAAACATGTATGCCATTTGCCAGAGGAATACAGATAAACTCAACGAAGTTGGTGAAGCGTTCGGTATTGAAAAAAGATACAGCGACTATAATGATTTGTTGAAAGATCCGAATGTTGATGTTATCCATATCAATACACCTATTCAAAGTCATGCTGAACAATCTATTGCAGCATTAAGGGCTGGTAAACATGTAGCCTGTACTGTACCAATGGCAACTACTGTAGAAGAATGCAGGCAGATAGTAGAAGCTGTTAAGGAAACAGGGTTGACATATATGATGATGGAGACTGTAGTGTACAGCCGTGAATTTCTGTTTGTAAAAGAAATGTATGAAAAAGGCGAGATGGGTAAGCTACAATTCTTAAGGGCATCGCATCAGCAGGAAATGGGAGGATGGCCGGGGTATTGGGAAGGTTTGCCGCCGATGCATTACGCCACCCATTGCGTAGGGCCAGTGGTGGCATTGGCAAAAGCTGATGCAGAACATGTTTCGTGTTATGGCTCCGGAAGAATTGATGAAAACCTGATTAGTAAATACGGTTCGCCTTTCGCAATTGAGAGTTGCCATATTAAATTTAAAGACTCAGACCTTGCCGCGGAAGTTACACGCTCATTATTCAATACTGCCCGCCAATACCGTGAAAGTTTTGATGTGTATGGATCTAAAAAATCTTTTGAATGGACCCTCGTTGAACATGAAGAGTCAGTTATACACACGGGCGAAACACCAGAAAAAGTAAAGATTCCGGATTATGCGCACCTGTTACCTGAAGAGATACAATCTTTTACCACCGGCGGAGTGTACGACGCAGACAGTAAACAACACTTATCCTTTATCCAGGGGTCGGGCCATGGCGGGTCTCATCCACACCTTGTAAATGAATTTCTTTCGGCACTTCATCACAAGCGTGAACCTTTTCCAAATGCAAGACAATCCGCAAACATTACTTGTGTAGGTATTCTTGCACATGAGTCTGCTATGCAAAATGGAAAGCAGCTTTTCTTGCCTGAGTTTACATTAAGTAACCCATAATTTTATCTTTTACAGTACTGAGCTAACCAGTAATAATTTATCCACTTTTTTTGAAGCAGTGACTAAAAGCATGATTCTACAAACTGGCAAAATAGAAAAAGTAAAAAGAACAATAACAACCTTAATAACGGTTGTTTTTTTTATGTCTGGTACCACTGTAAAGTCATTTGCACAAACTGCGAATACGGCTGCAGCTTACACCTTGCCTGATCCCCTTGTTATGAATAATGGCGGTAAAGTTCGCACCGCCAGGCAATGGAATAGCCGCAGAAGAGAATTGATTGAGACATTCTCTCGCGAGATGTACGGTGTGGCGCCTGTGCGTCCCCGAACTATGACCTTTAAGGTATTTGATGTAAATAAGAATGTATTAGACGGAAGAGCTACCCGCAAACAAGTAACGGTATTCTTCGATGGAACAGTAGACGGCCCTCAAATGGACATTCTCATTTACCTTCCTAATCAGGTGCAATTTCCTGTACCGGTTGTATTGCAACTAAACTTCGACGGCAATCATAAAACCAACAGCGATACCGGGATAAAGCTTCCTGTTAGCTGGATGGAGCCGAAGACCATTGGAGTGGTTAATAATAGGGCGACGGAAGCCGGCCGGGGTAATGCATCCGGCGGTTGGGATGTAGATATGATTTTAAGGCATGGCTATGGTTTTGCAACAATTTACCGCGGCGATATTGACCCTGATTACGCTGATGGATTTAAGAACGGTGTACATGCGCTTTATCCTGAACTGCAGGGAAGAGGTGATAACTTTAGTACGATGGGTGCATGGGCGTGGGGATTAAGTCGTGCAATGGATTACCTGGAAACAGATAAAGATGTTGACGCAAAGCAAGTAGCGTTGTTTGGCTTTTCAAGGTTAGGAAAAGCGGCTTTGTGGGCAGGTGCAACCGATCAACGTTTTGCTTTGGTAATTAGTAATCAATCGGGGGCGGGTGGGGCAAAATTATTTCATCGTGCAAAGGGCGAAAATATAAAACGTCTATGTACTGTATTTCCTCATTGGTTTTGTTCAAATCTTAAAAAATACATTGACGAAGATTCTATCCTTCCTTTTGATCAACATATGGTTGTTTCTCTAATCGCTCCCAGGCCAGTTTATATCGGCAGTGCAGAAGGAGATAGAAATTCTGATCCTGAAGGTGAATTTGCCTCGGCTTTAGCTGCTGACCCTGTTTATCGTTTTTTAGGTACCGAGGGATTTCCAGCCAAAAAAATGCCTGGCTTAAGTGAGCCTGTAGTTGGACGGCTTGCCTACCATATTCGTCCCGGAGGCCACAGTGTTATGCCATATGACTGGGAACAATACTTACAGTTTATTGACAAATACTTTAAAGGGAGAAATACAAACGTAATAAAGGTTAAAAGATGAAATTAATAAGAGTGTTACAGCTGTACGCTTAAAAAACGGGCAGGTGAAAACATTTCTATGTGCACCAGTAAATTCCTTTTAACTATTTTGCTCTAAATTGTTATTGAAACGTTCTTACTAGTACTACTAACTCAACCATTTACAATGCAGCTTGCTTCAAATGAAACTACATCTAGCACACCAGTTAAAAGTTCAGGAAATCTCTTCGGTATTTCTTTAATAGCGGCCCTCGCTGGTTTTATTTTTGGATTTGACACTGTTGTTATATCCGGGGCAAACCTTCCCATTAAAGAACTTTGGCACACGTCTCCCTGGTTTCACGGATTCTTTATTATGTCAATGGCTTTATGGGGCACAGTGGTAGGTGCGTTATTTGGGGGAGCTCCTACAGAAAAGTTTGGACGAAAAAAGATTCTGTTATGGATCGGGGTACTTTTTAGTGTTTCAGCTATAGGATCGGCATTAGCGCCAGACCCTTATTCTTTTTCATTCTTCCGTTTTATCGGTGGCCTTGGCATCGGCGTATCGTCAGTAGCGGCTCCAACTTATATATCTGAAATATCAACACCTGCTACCCGCGGAAGGTTGGGAGCCATGTACCAGTTTAATATTGTATTCGGAATATTAGTGGCTTTTCTTTCAAACTATTTTTTTGCCGGCGTAGGTGGCGAGAATTCATGGCGTTGGATGCTGGGGGTTATGGCTGTTCCCTCACTTATTTATACGATAATGGTTATAGGTATTCCTGAAAGTCCGCGTTGGTTAATAGCTAAGAAAAACGACCTGGCAGGTGCTGGCAAGGTATTATTAAGGTTGGGGATCACAAATGTTGAGGAAGTGATTTCATCGGTTACAGACAGTATTAAGCATGAAACTTCTGTAGGTCACACCTCAGGATTTTTTAGTTCTAAATATAAAACTATCCTTTGGCTGGCGTTTCTTGTTGCCTTTTTTAACCAGGTTTCCGGGATAAATTTTATACTATATTATGCCCCCGAAATTCTTGAAAGAGCTGGTCTTGCTGCAAAAGAGTCGCTCTTAAACTCTATAGCGATCGGCGGTACCAACCTTATTTTTACATTCGTCGGGCTTTATCTTATTGACAAAGCAGGCCGGAAAACCTTGCTAACTATAGGCAGCTTCGGCTACATTCTTAGTCTTTCTATGGTTGCGTGGGCATTTTATTCTCATGCAAGCCCCGGTTTTCTATTGGTGTTTTTGTTGCTTTTTGTAGCATCTCATGCTGTTGGCCAAGGCGCTGTTATTTGGGTATTTATATCTGAGATTTTTCCAAACAAGGTAAGGGCAACAGGGCAGTCTTTTGGTGCAAGTGTTCATTGGGTGTTCGCAGCATTAATCACCCTGTTCAGCCCTGTTTTTCTCGATTCGGAAAATGGGATTTTCAAAGATAATCCGTGGCCAATATTTGCGTTTTTTGCATTTATGATGTTATTGCAACTGGTATGGGTACTGACAAAAGTTCCGGAAACCAAAGGTGTTTCGTTGGAGCAACTGGAAAGGAAATTGGTTAAGGAGAATTAAGTCTGATAGAAACAGATTTGAAGTACAATAAAAAGCCCCTCCTATTAAGGAAGGGTTTTTTACAATCAAGAATTTGCCCCCAACTTCTTGCCTCCCAAAGGTGGGCTTATTATTAAAGCAAGACAACCGCATATTTATGTGATATTTTGCAAGTGTTACTTAATTCGAAAGTGTTTAATGAAGCTTTTGATAACAACCATGATGAAATGCGGACCAAGCCTTCAAAAAGTGGAGGTGGGCACAATGTTGAGAAAGCTTCCTTTGATGGTGACATAGCTAACGCCGCCGTTTTCCTATTATCCTATTGGCAGTATAACCGGAGTTACTATTGTACAAGGGTGCGACGCAACGAATGCTTAATTGATATCCGTTGCCTGCACCCAAAAAAATAACGGTGATCTGTAAATGATAAAATAAAAGAGAAGCAACTTCATTTATATTGCTTCTCTTTTATTTACAACGAATTATGTTAGCAACTACACATTGCTCTGCTTTATCCTCATAAAGTTGGCGATCCACTGAAAGGCTACGAACCCAATGAGAAAAAGTATTGAGAAGATATTGAGTGGATCGGATGTAATGAATGCTTGTATGATGCCGAGTACGCCAAGAATAAACATGACCCCGCTATAAATAACGAGTTTGCTATTGCGTGTTGAGTCGGAGAACATGGAGCCAAGCGGAACCATCATTGCAAAACCGAATACTGCAACCAGTAGCCAGTTTGGATTAGAAAACAATGAATAAAGAATAATTCCAATAATACACAGCAGCAGGCTGGCGCCAACAAAATTTGAACTCCATATTTCCTTTTTATTTAAAAGGTATTTGCCGTACGGATTTAAGCGAAGAAACAAATTGCTTACCGGGGTAATAATCCATGTAGAAAATGCAAACAGGGCTATTAAGACCATGAAAGGGATAAGAATTGGTTGCAAACTTTTATAGCTCTCAACAATAAAATTTAGTAGCCTGGTGGCAAGGTAGAAACCAATTATAAGCCCCCACTGATTCTTTTTCGAGAGGTTGCCCATGAAAAAAGCATACTTAAGAAAAAGGCGATATAATATATACTTTGCTTTTAACGCCTGGGCCATACCTGACTGTGCATGCTGTGAATTCGGATTGTTTTTAAGGGCCTCCCGGAAGTGTTCGAGTGCTTTTTTATGGTCACCTTTTTCGAGCAAGCCCCATCCGTAATTTGAGTGAGTGTAAGCGTTATTAGGATCTTGAGCTAAAGCTCCCTCAATTGTGCTGAAGGAGTCTTCTTTTCTATTCAGTTTAAGCAGTGCCGTACTTCTGATATTTAATCCTAAAATGTTTTCAGGATCACGTTGCAGTGCTTCGTCTGCCAGTTCTAAAGCTTTTTCGTATTGTTTCCGGGTTAGTTTTACTGAGGCCCATAACGCAAAAAAGTCTGCTTCATCCGGATCAATAGCTACCGCTGTTTGCAGATTTTTTTCTGCTTCATCATATTTGTTTTTCCGAATCGCAATACTTGCCTTGATATAAAATAAATAAGCAGTATCGGGACTCAAGCCAATAGCGCTATCGATCAGCTCCTCCGCCTCTTTTGTATCATCCTGCTGTAACTTAACCTGCGATAACATGGCTAACACAAAAATATTATTTGGATCCTGGCTAAGAATGTTTCTTAGCAGGTGGCCAGCTTCTTCGTACCTGTTCTGCTGTATTAATATTTGAGCTCTCTGAATTAAATTATCAGCCATTGCTATTTTTTAATTTTCATATGCGTTAAGATATCATCGTAAAGGCCAGAGTCATTGGCAAACAGCGCGAAGTTTTTAGCCGTTGCAAACCATTCTGATGTACTTGCTTTATGCCTTTTTACTGCGTTTAGAATATCTTTTGTAGAAAGGGGTTTGGGAATTCCATCTTTAAAGGATTCTTCGAGCTTTTCTTCAATAGCTATATCAATGATTGCCTCAATATCGGCTCCTGAATAATTTTCTATTTTGGAGGCAAGGCTTTTATAATCGATTGATTCAATTGGTTTGTTTTTTAGTTTCAGTTTAAGGATAGATTCCCTTGCTTCTGTGTCGGGAGGCGGAATAAAAATGATTCGGTCAAAGCGTCCCGGCCTTCTGAATGCTGAGTCGAGATGCCAGGGGGTGTTTGTTGCGCCAAGAATTAAAACACCTTCGTTGTTGCCATCAATCCCATCCAATTCCTGCAAAAACTGGTTTATTAAATGCCTGCCGCCCGATTGTTTCATATCGCTTCGGCTGGCACCCAGCGCATCAATTTCATCGAAGAATAATACACACGGAGTATTTTGTCTTGCTACCTCAAAGATGTTGTGCAGATTTTTCTCGCTGTTGCCGACCCACATATCAAGTATATCACTGAGACCAACGCTGATAAAACGAGCATTTACCTGGCCGGCCGTTGCTTTTGCAATATAAGTTTTACCGCATCCGGGAGGACCATACAATAAAATTCCTCCACCTGCTTTCTTGCCGTAGGCTTTATACAACTCGGGATGCTGAAGGGGACGAATAATTTTTAGATCTATCTCTTTTTTTATGTTGGCCATTCCGCCTACGTCATCGAAATTAATATCTGCCTTTTGTATGAAAGGTGACTCAAACGCTTCATCGTCGTCATCATCATCATCATCATCCTGCCCCATGATCGAAGACAGGCGTAATTGATTATCGAGTTCTTCGTCTCGAAATGCAGGATTTATTGAAAGAGCCTTTTTATAAATTTCGGTTGCCTTGTCGATAGAATGTTCTTTTAGTAGGGCTTTTGCATGCAAGATGAGTACGTCAAAATCTACCGTGCCGGTTTGAAGAAGCTCTTCGAGTATTACGTTGCAGTGAGAATATTGCCCCTTTAAGAAAAAAACAGTCGCAAGTCCTGTTTTGGACTGGTGGGTATCGGCCATTGCCATTATCTCTTTGTACTCTTTTTCAGCCTCATCCAGGAGAGAAGCTTTTAATAAAGTATCTGCAAAATGTTGTTTTAATGGAATGTTTCCAGGTGAGAATTTTAGTGCTTCCCTGAGACTGTTTATTGTATTGTCATCCATGTATAATAAAATTATTTTTTGTAAGAATAGGTGGTAAGTTTCTTATAAAACGCAATATTAGTGTTTAAAAACAGGGATGTTTTATTATATGATAAAAAAATGGTACCGAAGAAAGCTTTGTTTTCCTTAGGTATAGAAAAAATTAGTAATCAGTACGAAAATATTAAGAAGCCAACTTGAAGTATAAACAGGAATTGGTTTCTAATTGACACTATTAATGAACAGTCGGCACCTATGATAAAGACGCAATTGTTTTGAATAGCGAGGTGAAAGAGGTAATTATCATTTGTAATTTGCCCACATTCGTCTGCTAGTTCAACAGAAAAAACTTCAGATACAACATATTCAGTTCTTCCTCACTTTTGTTTCGAAGTTTATCCACCAGTTGTGCAAATGCAGAGGGAGTGGGCTGTATGGTATCCATAAAATGTTTTTCTCAAAATTACACTTCTATTTCGGGGTTAAATTTAAACGCTCGGCCAAATTGCTAAAGTAGATGATGAATCATTCACAGGCAATTTAGCCATCAACCAGCCAAAAGAATTTACCTGTCTGGCAATTCCTCAATCCCTTACTTTTGCAGCTATGACACAAGAACAGATTAAGGAAATGAGGGACAGAGTTGCCGTCCTAAGGAGGTTTCTTTGACGTCGATAATCGACAGGCTAAAATAGATAATGATAAGCAGCTTTCACTTTCACCCGGCTTTTGGGATGACAATGGTCGTGCAACCGGCATTCTGAAAGAAATAAAATTAAGTGAGTTTTGGACAAAGCTTTACCATGCCGTTGAAACAGCGGTAGAGGACTTTGCTGTGTTGTTTGAATTTTGGAAAGCGGGTGAGGCAAGTGAGGAGGAGGCTAAAGAAGCTTATACTCTTGCTACAGCAGCTATTGAAGAAGCGGAGTTTAAGAGTACACTGAACGAGCCCGAAGACGAACTCACTGCTATCATGCAAATTAATCCCGGAGCTGGTGGTACGGAGAGCCAGGACTGGGCGGAAATGCTCATGCGTATGTACCGGATGTATGGCCAGAAGCAAGGCTGGAACGTGACGGAGCTTGACTTGCAGGAAGGTGATGGAGCAGGTATTAAAAGTGCTACGCTTCAGTTTGAAGGTGCATTTGCTTACGGCTTTTTAAAAGCTGAAAGCGGCGTGCATCGTCTGGTTCGAATTTCTCCATTTGATAGCAATGCCCGAAGGCATACATCGTTTGCCAGTGTATATGTTTACCCTCTTATTGATGATACCATTCAAATTGAAGTTAATCCCAGTGATGTAGAATGGGCTTTCTTTAGAAGCGGCGGTGCAGGCGGGCAGAACGTAAACAAAGTGGAAACTGCAGTGCGGCTAACACACAAACCTTCGGGAATTATAGTGGAATGCCAGCAGGCGAGAACGCAGGGCGAAAACCGTGAAAAGGCGATGAAGATGCTGAAGAGCCGACTTCATGAAGAAGAGATGCGAAAACGCGAAGCAATTAAGAACGCCAACAACGCCAGCAAGAAAAAGATAGAATGGGGCAGCCAGATCCGCTCTTACGTTTTTCACCCATATAAAATGATTAAGGACCATAGAACTGATTATGAAGTGGGTAATGTGGGACCGGTGATGGACGGTGACCTTGACGGCTTTATTAAAGCTTATTTAATGATGCAGAAGGAAGTTGAAGCAGCTCCGTAGGACCACTAAGACCCGTAAAACGCAACTTGAAGCAACACTAATAAATTTAATAACATTTTTTGTAAAAAAATTAAGAGGGTCTCAACGTTTTTTATCTCTCCAAAACTACCGCGCTCTTGCAAGTTCCCCTTTAGTGAAATTTAGGGGGTGCGCTCTTATTCTTCTCAACCAAATACTCCAGCCATAGGGTTTTATTATAGGCAGGACAGTAGAAATAGTAGTTGATGTAGCTCCAGTGAAGAAAAATTTGTTTGAAAGGTGTGGGGTATGAAAAGGCAGGTCTGGCCTGGAAGAATAAATACTTCTGCTGGTTGCTTTTTTCAAATTCTTCTATTGTATTTAGATCAAGTGGAGGCGCTTCAGCATTTAATCGAAGCAGTGCTGTTCGCAATATTACTTGATCCATCACATTGGTGCTTTCTTCCAATTCTTTCCGGATGTCTGCTACTAACTGAGGTGTATATGGTTGCAGTTGAGGGATTTTGAAAGCACCCATTAGCCGGGTTAAATGATATAACAAAACAGGTGTCTTTACATAATAAGGCGATATATAAACAGGCCTTGTTTTATAGTACCTGTTTTTTACCATTTCGGTAATGTATTCTAAAGTTGCTGTGTCTTGCTTTACTAACGGCAGCCCTTTTTCGAGCATGAAGTACATAATGTTACACTGAACAGAAAAATCAAAGTCAGGAGTCATTTTAAAGCCCATCCAGGTGCTGTAGGCGGGCAGATTTCTGTATTTTCTGAAGGTTGAAATTATTTTTCGTCTGCTGAGGTTACTTACACCAATCATCCTTTTTTTGGCAAGCGTGTTTACACTGTCGCTGTTATCTGAAGTCATTAATATCATAACCGTATCGTCCGCGTCTTCGCCCTGGCCAAAAACAACCTTTAAATATTTAAAGTAATAAGTGTGGGGCATGATGGGGGAGTAGGTTGGCCAGAAATTATAAAATGGGTAACCAAACCTGTTCTTGAAATTTGGATAAGTTGACGCAGCTTGTGAGACAATATTTTGTACAACCCGTTTGTTTTTTTCATCCAGGAAAGGAATCATGTTTTTAAAAGCGAAAGCCGTGATTGCTGTAAAAAAAATGTTGTTATCGGGCTGAAGATTATGAGGAATTCCTCCACATTCTCTTGTTCCGTAGAACATGCCGGCATAAAATTCACCATCATCTTGTTTCACCTGCATTGCTGCAATATCCTTTACCAACGCATTTATTAAAACGGTATCATTATTTGCAAAAGAATAAGATGAAAAAACAGAAAAGAGTAAAATATATACGGTTCTTCTCATAGGGAAAGGTGGCTTAACGGCGAAGCGCCTGAGTGGTTTAAATTGATAATCATTTGACGCTTGATAGATGGGAGCATTGGCTGAATATTTAAAAAATCGTACACGCGTGCGACGCAACGGAAGTCTAATAGTGGCAGTGCTGCGCGGTAAAAAAAATTTTTCGGATACTTAAATAACACAAGCATAGCTGTTGTAGTAATGACAAAAGTTTAAGTAAGCCTTGGAAGCTTGTAAGCATAATACAGCCACTTTAATACATTTTTTGTTTTCTCCATATCGCAAACCAACTGTTTTCGACTCATGTTTTTGTAATTTAACGGTTTGCCTAACTGCCGCTCTAAACCGATCATCTTATCTATTACCACAACACCTCTGCTAATAACGAGGTGCATGGCAATAGCGAATTCTTCTTTTTTATGTTGCTGGTAGGGAAGGGCATAAATGAGGCGGTTGCATTCCTTTACCCTCGACATAAATAATGCTTTCAATCTGCTGTAATCAGCACAACGGTCGGGAAGTGTAATGATGCCGTCGCGAAGGTCTTTACACATATCGAAAAGATCGTTTCCAAATTGCATCAAACTACCCACGTAAAACAATACTTTCCACATAGCCGCACTGGCGGGGTTTTCCATTATCTGGTGATAGATGATAACAGAGTGGCCACCTTTTGCATACGTTATGCGTTCAAGCTCCTCATCGTTTATTGCAGGGTCCGTTTGTTTTATGGTTTCCAGTTGTATCTCAAACACATTTTTTGCGGCTGCAAGGTATTCCTTTTTGTTAGGTACATCTTTCAGCATAAAAGATTGTATTTCCTTGGCAACGTGTGCTGAAAAAGTTTGAGCCTGGTAGCGTTCAGGATGATAAGTAATTTCATTTATAGCATCCACATCCAGCCTGTCAATATCAAATAAGTCGTCGCCCACCGGTGTCAGTATTCCAAAAAGCGTGGCTCTTTTTCTTTCAGGACTGGTGTAGTTTTCATTGTATAAATGTTTATAGCTTGAGCAGAGAATGGTAGGAATAAATAAGCCATAGTACTGTCTTATCTTTTTTAATTGCTCTTCATCAAAAGTACCTGCATGTTTTTTCTGTAGTTCTTCCAGATAAGGGTTTAAAAATGTATTGATGTAATGCTGCTGTATTTTTAATTCTTTCCTGAACCTTGTAATGGTTCTTAAGTAAGATAAGATTATCATTTCTCATGCTGTTTCTGTAAGTGGGTAAAGATATTATATTCTTAATTTGAGGTTGGGCTTTTAAAATATTGGAGCACCTGGTGCCAGCTAGCGGGTAAGCTTTTTGCTGCAAATTTTGTAAACGCTTATGAGAAGTAAAGCCCACATCAAAAGTCATCCTATACATCCTATATTGGTATGTTTCCCCCTGGCGTTTTATATTGGCACCCTTGTGTTCGACTCACTGCGTATCATTAAAGACGACGTTGCTTTCGGGTTAACCGGTCAATATCTTCATTCTGCGGGAATTATTGCTGCTGTGTGTGCTGCTATTCCGGGTATCATCGATTACACGTATACAGTGCCGCCAAAAAGTTCAGCTAAACAGCGTGCAGCGACACATGGTATCGTAAATACTGCCGTCCTGCTCATATTTGGTATTGCTTTATACTGCAAGCACATCGATCATTTTCCGCCTTACATAGTTATTGGCTTAGAATTTATTGGGGTTGTGCTTACCTGTTATGCAGGTTGGTTGGGCGGAACCCTGGTACACAAAAACCAGATCGGAATTGACGTACGGTATGCAAGCTCAGGCAAATGGAAAGAACAATACTTTGAAACGGCGTCGGGGCGATTAGAAGTCTGTGCAATTGATGAGCTGCAGGTTGACCAGATGAAACTTATACATGCAAAAGATAAACGTATAGTGGTTGCCAGGACAGAGCAAGGTTTTGTTGCTTTTGATGACCGCTGTTCACATAAGGGAGGTTCTCTTGCCGGCGGCGCAATGATTTGCGGAACAGTACAATGCCCCTGGCACGGAAGCCAGTTCGATGTTGCAACAGGTGCAGTAAAAGCGGGGCCTGCAACCGGTAAAATTCCAACGTACCTCGTTACAGAAGGGGAGGGAAAGGTTTTTTTGATGTTGTAGAGAAGGCGGAAACTGGTAGTTAAAAACTAAATTGGGAGGTCGCAGGGAGAAAGTTTTTTTTGTGTACCAGCTAACCTCTTTGTTTGGGCTCCGGTTGCGGCGCTCCGTTCAGGTTTTCATCTTTATTGTACCTTTTTTCCATAATAATAGCCCTTTACGAAACACGAACTTCGTTTGTAATGTATACTTTTTCACCTACTGCCACCACCATTTCGCAAGGCCCCTCAAAGCCATTTCCTGTTTCAAATGTTTTTAGTTCCATCTCAATTTCCTCCCAAACCGATTCTTTTTCGGCGTCTGGCAATCCGCTTAGCATTTGGTGTAACGCACCAAAAGATTCCTTTTCAAATCGAACACATTCTTTCGCTGATGGAAGCAGCAAAGGAGAGTTAACGCGTTCTGACTGTACATTTTTGAAGCCCGCTTGTTGAAAGGTTTTTTCAATAATACCTTCGGCTCCTAAACTAAATGGACCGGGCTGACCGGGTAGAGGTGGTGGTAGCTTTGCACGATTGCGAATAATAGAAACGGGTACCGAGAAAAATTTATTTTTTTCAGGAGTTGAATAAACGATGGCCGCAACTTTACCGCCGGGCTTCAACACCCGCAACATTTCTTTTAAGGCTTTTTGCTGGTCTGGAAAATAGATAAGGCCGACTCTTGAAATAACTGCATCGAAAGTTTCATCTTGTAATGTTAGATTTTCGCCGTCCATAACCTTCGTCTCTATGTTGTTTAGCCCGGCTTGTTGCGCCATTTTCCGGGCAAATTCCAAAATATTCGAAGAAATGTCCGTTGCCAAAACATAACCAGACGGTCCCACTTTCCTGGCCGTTGTTATAGATTGTTCACCGGCTCCAGCGGCAACGTCAAGTACCCGGTGGCCAGTTGCAATACCAGCCATTTCTACCATTTTATCCGTCGCTGGCCCCAACCATTTATTTAGCGTGTTGCTCCATTTATACCATGCTTCTGCTGCCGACTGCCACTGATCGTGGGTAGTGTTCTTGTATTTTACCGGGTCAAATGGAGGCGTAGCTGTTTCCATAATAGAGTTGATTTATTAAACTTGATTTTAAAAAAGAGCAAACTCCAAACGCTGCTGGCGTCCAGCTCTCTTGGGGATATAGAAAGATAAATACTTTCTGTAACTTTTAAAATAGGTGCAAAAAAATGGTTGAGAAGGTGGCAAGTAGTTATGGGCCTGGCAAAAACCCATGGGTGTTCGGAATGGTTGTTGACTTGGTTGAATAGGGAATTGCCGCCAACCGCTGGGTGATTTGATGTAAACAGCAAGTTGTTCTAATGTTAGTTGGGTTTGTGTTGGATGCTATCTGACTTGTTGATGAAATTATACATAGTTAAAAAAACACTTTCCCATTTTATATTGGTTCAACCATTGTTTGCCATAATTGTAAAAATTATAATACTCATTAAACAATGCTGACACTTAATATCTGGAATGTCCTCGCACTTATCTCCTTAGTTTTATTAGTACTGTTCTCAAAAAATAGAAATGCTGTTTGGGCCGGCCTTGCGGGAGGCTTCATAGTAGGATTAATTATCGCAATCATTTATTCATTTAAAGGAAATGGTTTTCCGTGGGTAGTATTAATGAAAGCTGCAATCATTGGAATACTTGCTGGTTCATTAGTAGCATTTGTTGCGGGATTGTCGAAGAAGTCAAAAGCTGCTAAGCAAGGCGAACTATAGCTTCATCCAGACATCCCGGATATTTTCCTGGCCGGGATGCTGCTGTTCCTACAGTTTTTATAGACGATGATGGTCAGGCTTACCTGTTTTTGGGTAATACCACACTTCATTATGTAAGGCGAAAGGACAATATGCTATAAATGGATCGCTCCCATTTATAGTTCGATTTATTGATTCAAAATATGTTCAATCCTGTCTAATTCTTCCTCGTTAAAAATGGTTCTGGAGTAAGCCTGGAGACAATCTTCGAGTTGCTCTAATTTGCTGACACCAATCAATACTGATGTGATTCGTTCGTCTTTAAGTAACCATGAAAGAGCCATCTGGGCAAGGGTTTGTCCTCTCTCCTGGGCGATGTAATTTAACCTTGCAATTTTATCTACCGTTTCAGGTGTTACCTGGTTTTCCTGCAAAAATCCGGTAGGTTTTGCCGCCCGTGAGTCTTCGGGTATTCCCTTCAGATATTTGTTTGTTAGCAATCCCTGCGCAAGTGGTGAGAATGGGATACAGCCGACTCCTTCACGCTCAAGTAAACTTAGCAAGCCGCCCTCAACCCACCGCTCAAACATAGAATATTTAGGCTGGTGAATAATACAAGGAGTTCCTAAATCCTTTAAAATTTGCATAGCCCTTTCCGCCTCCGGAAGCTGGTAATTAGATATTCCCACATAAAGTGCTTTTCCTTGCCTGACTATCAAATCTAAAGCACCCATTGTTTCCTCAAGGGGCGTGGTTGGGTCTGGCCGATGACTGTAAAAAATATCTACATAATCAAGCCTCATCCTTCTGAGACTTTGGTCCAGACTGGATATAAGATATTTTTTTGAACCCCACTCACCATACGGCCCTTCCCACATTTTATAGCCCGCTTTTGAAGAAATAATCATTTCATCCCTGTAACCTTCAAAATCTTTTTTAAGAATGTGTCCAAAGTTTTCTTCGGCCGAGCCCGGAGGCGGGCCGTAGTTATTTGCAAGGTCAAAATGTGTGATGCCGCTATCAAAGGCGTGCTGTAAAATTTTGCGGCAGTTTTTGTAATCATCAACGTCACCGAAGTTGTGCCAAAGCCCAAGCGAAATTGCCGGAAGCAATAATCCACTTCTTCCGCAACGTCTATATTCCATTGTTTTATATCTTTCTGCCGATGGTGTGTACGATGACATATATTATTGGTATTTATTCTTAAAAATAATGCATATCTCTTTTTTGCCTGCGGAGGGTTTATTTATGCGTTCTTAAAACTGAAAAAATCAGGCCTGAATCAACTTTGCAGATACGATTCGCCGAAAACATAACGCATGCAAAAAAGGCATACATGTTGTATAAGACCAACTATAACAAACTGGTATTTTATGAAAAACGCTTTTTTACTAGTCGCTTCTTTGATTTTTTCTACGGTGTCATTTCCATTTGAGAGCATTGGACAAAATACTACAACAAAAAATTCACTAACTAATTTTGAGGCACTCCACAAGGGAAGTGCAATACAACTTTCGTGGACCGCATTATACGAAACTGATTTAACCAGCCACGAAATTCAAAAGAGTGCAAACGGCTCATCTTTTACAAATATTGGAACTCTTGTGGCTCAAAATAATGCCGGTTCGTACCGCTATACTTTTTTAGACGCCAGTCCTGTTGAAGGCCTTAATTATTATCGTTTGCGTACCCTCGATAAGAGAGGCTATGAAACTTTTAGCAATATCATAGAGGTCGATAGGGGCTTTGGTCGAACAAATGTTATGGTGCTTCCTAATCCTGTCAGGGGCGGTGTGCTCAACCTGCAGTTAAGCAACATTAATAGTGGAAAGTATGCAATCAGTCTGTACAGCAACTCGGGTCAAAAAGTTTTTGCCCCCTCCCTTGACTTATCAAATGGTTCGTTAACTCAGACAATTAATCTTCCCCAAAATCTTGGTCGCGGAATCTATTTCTTACAGTTTTCCAACGGGGGTGATACAAGGATCAATAAGCAAGTGTTGCTGCAATAGAAGTTTTTTGATTTCTGAAACATGTAGGTGTGCCTTTTTCCCTTTTTTTACCCTGCGTAAAATGGATACAAACAACTTTATTATAAGTAAAGGCTTCACCGGTATATCAATCTCTGCAACTAATGTTGGCCTTATGCGGCAGTACGAGAAATAAAATCTACTAATCTTAATTTTATTGAGGCAGTTGGCGCTTTGTTTAGCCACTTTTTCGAGATTGAGATTTACAAAAGAAAGTTTCATTGCTGCGGCATTTCAATTCAGAATTAGATACTGATACTCCTCCCGGGGCCCTTGTGAATTTAGAAGGCTACTTTAAATGATTGTCTCTCACACAGCTGTTAATGTAGTCTGGTTTCCAGGGAGTGAAAAATTACACGGACTTGCATTTGAACTAGCTGTTCAGCTTGGAACAGATTTTATAGCACACTATCTTTATTTATCTAACTAAATCAACTTTTATGGTAGAAAATTTGAACAGCCTCGTAAAACAAAATGCCGATGCCCTTATCATACACAATACGGCCATTCCTAATGAACGAAATGAAGAAGCAGTGCAGGAAGCTAGCACTGCCATAGAGAATTCTTTGAAAACGTCTTTATCTGGTGGAAACGTAAAGGAAGTAGCTAATCTTTTTAATGGTACTGGCGAGAACGTTGCAGCGAGCCCTGTTACACAACAAGCTACCGGAACTTTCATGGACCGGTTGCAAAGCCGCTTCGGCCTGAACGTGCAACAGGCAGCGAACATAGCTAACAACTTAATACCAACGGTGTTAAAGAGACTGGTACAAAAAACAGCGGACCCTGCAGACAACAGCTTTAATATCCAAAAGATTTTTAGCGAGGTGAGTGGCGGAAAAACGGATGGCCTGAACGTTCAGGCGATGATGACAAAGTTTAAAGGAAGTATGGATAAAGATGGTGATGGCGATGTAGATCTTGATGATCTGAAAGCATTTTTTACTGGGAATGGTGGGGTAGTTGACAAAATAAAAGGACTTTTTAAATAGGCAGGATCTAAAAGGAGTGATCAGGAAGGAAGAAGTATGTTCCTACGGCTGAATACTCTAAAACATATTGTTTTCAACCTGGTGAATAGCAGACGTGTTCACCAGGAATTGTGGGGAAAAGGAAACAGCAAATGGGGGCCGGTTGTTGAAACCGATGATGTAAACAAAGCATTAAATGGAAAAGTATTGGAAAAGTTTTTGGCTACACCGGACTTTTATTTCGAAACCTTGGAATTGATAGCATATCAGGCAAGAGAATAACAGTAAGAGATAGCGTAAAACCTGGTATGTAGTAGTTGTAATTATCTTTTAAACGCTTTAATCACTTCCGGCAGAAAAATATTGGGATCCAATTCATTCCCTTTTTCGAGCGCTAGCCGAACGACCACTAATTTTTCCGAAGGTATAATCCATACATATTGACCTTCATAACCCTGGCAACGATAGCAGTCATCTGGTACAAGAGGATACTTTTTGGGTGCATGAGCGGTAGCTTTATTAAGCCAGCAGTGAGCGCCATAACTTCCTTCTTTTTTAGCAGTTTTGGCAGTGGTTGGATTGGTAGTGAAACTGACCCAACCTTCGGGCAAGATTCTTTCGCCGTTCCAAATACCATCATTTAAATACAGTAAGCCAAAACGTGCCCAGTCAGATGCGGTTGCAAAACAATAAGATGAGCCTACAAAAGTGCCGCTGGCATCTACTTCAAAAACGGTATTATTCATTCCGATTTTATGAAACAACTGGTCGTAGGGAAAGCGATGATAATCTGCTTCGTCAACGATACTTCGAATGATATTGGAGAGAATGTTTGTTGAACCACTTGAATAATAGAATTTGGAGCCCGGCTCATCTTTAAGTTTTTTGTGGATGGCAAACCGGCCCATATTTTTTTCCTGGTACAGCATGTTTGTTGCGTCGCTGGGGGCCATGTAGTATTCCCACCATTTTAGACCGCTGCTCATATTAAGGAGATGAGCTATAGTAATTTTGCTTCTTTCGTCGTTTTGCCATTCTGCTATAGGTGCAGGTGCATAAATATCAAGCTTATTTTGTTGTACCAGGATGCCGATGAGTGCACTGGTGATACTTTTGGCCATAGACCACCCGGCTAGTTTTGTGTTAGCTGAAAACCCTTCAGCATATTGTTCGGCAACAATTTCTCCGTCATACACTACCACAACAGCCCTTGTACCTCTTTTGTTCCCGACATCAAAGAATGCTTCAGCTAAAGCGGCCTTTAATTGTTCATGATCAATGAGCGGACTACCAGTACTTTTTACTTTATTTGCAAGTGGCCAATTAAATGTTCCTGTGGTTACTATCGGACCGGTTATTATTGTACTTGCCTGTTCTATTAACTCTCTTTCTTCTACTCCAATTATCAGAGTCGCACCCAATCCCTCTCTATAAACAGCTTTCATTTTTGCCAGTCCCAGCACTGTACCCGTTACGGATCTCTCCTGTTTGTTAATTATATAACTCCCAAGGTTTAGAGGAAATGACCCTAGTTCGTTCTTAATAATATCTTCAGCCAATCTTTCGCAAACAAAAACATTAGAGCACATTACTTTAGCTCCGTATCCGGCGATGATAGGAAATACTTTTGTAACCAGGAAAATTCCGATTGACAAAAACAATAATAGAAGTAGGAGATACAGCAGCATTCGGTTGTTGTCTAAATATGGAAGTTAGTGCCCTTTTTTCATTTCACTATCCCGGTCGCAGTTCTTTTTAAACTAGGTAAAGGCAAAGGCTAACTGAGATGTAAGTGAGGAATGCGCTAATCTTAGTTTTCGATTTACGGGGCCGTAAATATTGTACACGGGCGTTTCTTCGAATCGGGATGCTACAACGATTTCTACTCCCTTGGCATTTTCGTCAAAAAGCTTCTGTACCAGTACAGGGCAATTATTATTCTTTGAAAGGTGGGAAAGAATAAGGTGGGTCATAAAAGCAGGCCGGTGATGGTTAAACAGGTCCAAAGCCTGGGTATTGCTTAGGTGTCCATTTCCACCGCTTATTCGCTTTTTGAGGAAGTAGGGATAATTTCCTTCTTCAAGCATTCCCTCATCGAAGTTGGCTTCTAAAAAGGCTGCGTGGCAATTTTTGAAGTGCTTTATTAAATTTTTACAAGGAGCGCCTATGTCGGTAAAAACACCCACGTTTACTTTGTTGTATTCAACAACAAAACTATAAGGGTCACATGCATCGTGCAGTTTTGCGAAGGCAGTAATAGCGAGTTCACCTATAAGGATAGGTTCATCGGGCACAAAGGATTTTACCAGATGTTCCGGCATGTTAAAATGACACTGCAAAAGTGTAGGCGCGGTTATGTAAACAGGGACCTCGTATTTCTTTGCAAGCGTACAAATTCCCTTGATGTGGTCGCTATGTTCATGCGATACAAAAACTGCTTTTATTTTCTGGATGTTCAATCCAAGCCGCTTCAATCGTTTTTCAACCTCGCGGCAAGAGATTCCTACATCAACCAAAATTGCTTCATTTTGGTTGCCTACGTAGTAGCAATTGCCATTGCTGCCAGAGTTGAGAGAAGTGATAAATAAGGACATAACGAAGCAAAGAAAGCAGGTTTTTGGGGAATTGGTTAAAAAGTATTTGTCCTTTTTATATAGCTGTGTAAAAACTAATTTGTAATGCTAAAGGCAGCAACGTTATCAACAATGTAAAAGGTTACAGTTTTATGTGGCATTGTTTTAAGACTTAGTAGAAATTTAAGACTTTAATGGTTTTGTCCAGGTTATTTCTAAGTATTATACGACTTGAGTTTGAACTGAAATTTCTAAGTGGCAAAACACGTTCAATAAAACCTGCGCTTTTTGCTGCTTCATTTTTTTAATCAACCTTTGAAAATGAAACGGGAGCTGCTGAAGATATACAGTACAAGGGTGCGACGCAACAATGACGGGAGTAGTTAGAATGACCGGAACCAGAAAATATACATCAACAGATACATCATATGCCTAACAGAGACGAAAAAATATTGGTGGTAGGAGCGTGCGGACAAATAGGAGTAGAATTGACTTTACAACTTAGAAAGATATACGGTGAAGGTGTAGTGATTGCGAGTGACTTGAGGGAGGAGCATCCTTTATTGAAGGGGACAGGGCCGTACGTTTCGCTGGATATTATGAATAAGGAAACTTTTCATGTGCTTGTTCTTAGATATAACATTACGCAGGTTTATTTACTGGCTGCAATTTTAAGTGCGACGGGAGAGAAAAATCCAACACTTGCATGGCACATTAATATGCAAAGTCTTTTGAACGTTTTAGAGGTTGCGAAAGAAGAAAATCTGGCAAAAATTTATTGGCCAAGTAGTATTGCTGTTTTTGGCCCTAATTCGCCAAAAGACAATACACCTCAACACACGACTATTGAACCTACGACTGTTTACGGCATTAGTAAGTTTGCGGGGGAGCGATGGTGCGAATACTATTTCAACAGGTATAAGATTGATGTAAGGAGTTTGAGATATCCTGGTTTGATCAGTTATAAGTCGCAGCCGGGAGGTGGTACAACAGACTACGCGATTGAGATTTTTCATGACGCTTTAAGCAGCCGGCATTATACCTCTTTTTTAAATGAGGACACGTACCTGCCTATGATGTATATGCCTGATGCCATACGGGCCACAATTGAATTAATGGAAGCTGATGCGTCTAAAATAAAAGTACGGTCTTCATATAATATCGGTTCTATGAGTTTTTCTCCCGGCGATATTGCTTCAGAAATTAAAAAGCATTTTCCTGACTTTACCATAAAATACCAGCCTGACAGCAGGCAGAATATAGCTGATAGCTGGCCTAAAAGTATTGATGATAGCGAGGCTAAAAATGATTGGGGGTGGAAGCCTGAATTTGGTATAGAACGCATGACAGAAGATATGCTGAAAAACTTACAGCAATAAAAAAACAAAGAGCACCAGCACTTATGCTCTTTGTTTTTATTAATCTCGTTGCAGCCTAAAATCTGATTCCAAGGTTAATACCTAAACCTCTTACACCAACCATAGTTCCTGACGTAATAATGGTAGCGCCACTACTATTTACAGTAGATTTAATTGAAGTAAATGCAACGTCTATACTTTCAAGTTCCTCGCGAAGAGATCGCTGTTCTGACTCACTGAGCGGGGTTTGAGCTATAAAATTTCCATTAGCACTTCCGATGCTTCCCCCAATGATCCACCAATCTAAGAACAAACGCTTGTGTAAATTAAAGCTGCTACCTAACATTAGCCCCCCCGTTGCCGAATTGAGTGATCCGGTAAATACAAGATCTCTTTTAGTATTGGTTGAAGTAGTATATGTAATGGGTCCCTGAAGATTGTAACGGCCAAATCTTCCGTAGGGGGCAAGATAAAAGCCATGGAACGCGCCTTTTTTTCCCAGGTAATATCTAACCTCGGGTGTGAAAATAGAAGTGCCTAGTTTAAAGTCTCCTATCTTAATATCAGGATCATCAATTTGGCTTTCAATAAAAGATTTAAAAGCAATGTTCGAGGTCGGAATTTTACTGTATCCTAAAGCAACTGTAAGTCTTTTTCCTATTTGCCTTTCATATTGTAGGCCGAAGCCTTTGCCAACAAAAGCAGACAAATTTACTTTCGCCATATTTTTGCCTTCTATGATTTGTGACTTAGCAGGAAGATAACTTAGAAAAACCAATACCGGCAGTAACGTCCTTATATTCATTTTACTATTTTTAATAAACTAGCAACTTTAACGCCAAGTGCATTTATAATATTATACTGTTACCAGCAATATCCGTCACTGTTTTATTTTCTAAAATAGCCAAAGAAGCATCTCGAACCTGCAACATAACCCTGTTAAGTCCACAGTAATTTTCGTCGCAATTTTTGCATTTTGTATAGAAGTGAAGGCTTACACACGGCAGTAGCGATATGGGGCCGTCCATCAGTCGCATTACTGTTGCCAGTTTAATTTCACCTGGGTTTTTTGCAAACAAATAGCCGCCGCCTTTTCCTTTTTTACTATCAAGTATTCCCGCTTTTTTTAATTGCAATAAGATATTCTCAAGAAATTTTAAGGGGATGGTTTTTTGCTCTGATATTTCTGCAATCAAAATAGGCCTTTGCTTATCCTGCTGTGCCATATACATTAATGCTTTAAAAGCATACTGCGTCTTCATTGAAAGCATAGAACCATTTTTATTAAAATTAAAATTAGTGTTATTAATTATTCCGTTTTCAGTAATCCTTATTTCGATACGCTAACATTGGCATCTACTTTTGCATTGAGATGACAAGTAATTACAACAATATTGCTTCTTTCTATGACTTTCTTTCAAAAATGGTCTTTGGTAATGCCATAATAAACGCTCAAAGATTTTTGGTAGAAGCAATACCGGCCAAAAGTACTGTTTTGATTGTTGGAGGAGGCACCGGGTGGATTTTAGAAGAAATTGCTAAAGTGCATTCCGAAGGACTGGAGATAGCGTATGTAGAGCCGTCAGAAAAAATGGTTTCAATGTCAGAAAAAAGAAACGCAGGTTTCAATGAAGTCATTTTTATTAATAAGACCATAGAGGAAGTAGAATTTCCTAATCATTTTGATATAGTAATAACTCCCTTTCTTTTTGATAACTTTTCTTCAATTACTTCGAACCAGGTTTTCCAAAAGATAGATGGTTGTTTAGTACCCGACGGTATGTGGTTATTTGTCGACCTTCAACCAATTAAGAAAGGTGTATTGTGGCAGCACATGCTGTTAAAACTTATGTATCTCTTTTTTAAATTAGTTTGTCAAATTGAAGCCAATAGCCTACATGATACTACGGTATTATTCCATCAGTATAAGTACAAGCTGATTTCGTCCAGAACCTTTTTTAAAAATTTTATCTGTTCTTCTGTTTATAAAAAGTGCCACGGCTGTACAGAATAAGTTGTCGACTTTATGCACTCAAAATTTTCCTCATTCATTGCAACATGTCAGGAAGTAGCGTTGTACACCGTGCAGACAATTTCGAAGAGATTCAAGGGTTTTGGTTTTGGCTTGTACATAGGCAGGCAAATAACTGATGCACATAATGGTGAGTTGCGGTATAAAGCAGGGAAAATAAAACCTCTACTTTTATTTCTCCATTCCTAAAGCTTCATACTTATATGCTAAAGCTTCTTATTTGGCTTATAAAGTTTTGAAGAAGGTCGTACTGCGAAAATGCGTAGCCAAATACGAGAAGCAGACCTATTCCAGCCAAAGCGCCGAACAAATGCGCCGAGTGATTAATGCCACTTGCTCCACGACGATCAAGATAAGCGGTTATACCGAGATATATAAAACCGAAAATAAAACCAGGAATACCAATCGGTATAAATAGTATTCCCATCTTAGCTAAAGGGTTTAAAAAGATACCGGCGAATATGATTGCTGACACCGCTCCACTTGCCCCTAAACTTCTGTAATAATAATCATCCTTATGTTTGCTGTAAGTCGGTAACAGGCAAAGGAACTGTGAAATTACATACAAGGCAATAAAGAGAACAGAACCTAACGAGCCAAAAAGATACTTAAATGTACCTTCAACCATTTCTCCAAAGCTGTAAAATGAAAACATGTTGAAGAGCAAATGAGTTATATCAGCATGGATTAAAGCACACGAAAAAAACCTGTACCACTGTTTTTGATTGGTGACTGCAGGAGGATAAAATATAAGTTGATCTGTGACTTTTTGATTTGAGAAAGCCGAAAAAGAAACGATCGAGGTTATAATAATTATTATTAAAGTAATACTCATAGGAGGGCAAGTTAAAGAATTATTCGTGATGGTATTTTTCGTTTCTAATGATTGTACAAGCCCTATATATTTGCTCAGCTAACATTAACCTTACCAGTTGATGGGGAAATACCAAAGGAGAAAATGACCATATAAAATTGGCCCTTGTTTTAATTTGCTCATCCACACCAAAAGCACCTCCTATTAAAAAGACGACATTTTTAATACTATTGTTTGCCCTCGCTTCAATCATTGCCGCAACCTGCGGTGAGTTGATATGTTTACCTTTTTCATCCAGCAAAACAAGGTAATCGTCCTTTTGCAAACCGTTTAAAACACTTTGTGCCTCATTCTTTTTTATGTCATTTTCTACTGAGTGAATTGTTTGTTTTGCAGCAGCAAGTATTCTCCATTCAACGGGATAATACTTCGATATTCTCTTTGTGAAGTCTTCTATGCCCTCCTTCACGTAACTCTCATGTCCCTTGCCGACAGACCATAGCTGAATTTTCATAAGCCGAAGTTAATTTGCCTGAGGCTGCTTTTTTCGCCAAATAAAAAAATAAATTGCATAAATAAATATGCTAATGTCAAGGTTGTTAATTATACTGGTCTTTTTACTTACTTCAGTCGCAAATGCTCAAACCCTAAATCGACGTTTTTTAGAAATTGCAAAGTATAGTGGGTTGGGAATAAATGGAGCGGATTATTTTCAGAACAATAAAATGAGCTTTTACGATGTGAAGTATGTAAAGATTGATATTGCCGTTCAGCCTAAAAGCAAATTTATAACAGCAAAGTGCGATTATAGTGTTTTAGTAACCCTGCCCTTAGACACTTTTGCAATCGAATTTAAACAAACAATGCAGCTTGATTCTGTTTGTATAAATAATGTAAAAACAGTCTTTACGCGAGCCAATGACCATATTTACATTCCCCTACCTGTAGCGGCTGCTGGAACTTTTCTCAATCTTTCTTTTTATTATAAGGGAAATGTTGCTGCAGGGTTTTTTGCCGGCACAGATGCAAATGGTCTTGACTATACAGCAAGTCTTTCCGAGGCTTTCCAGGCGCGGGAATGGTTTCCTGCAAAACAGTTATTGAACGACAAAATCGACTCGACTGATATTTGGATAACCACGGGAGCTGCTTTCAAAGCCGGCTCCAATGGTCTTTTGAAGGCGGTGATTGACCTGCCGAACAATATGAAGCAATACCGTTGGGCTTGCCGATATCCTTTGAATTATTACATGCCCAGCGTTGCTGTTGGAAACTACCTGGAATATAACAGTTATGCAAAGCCTGCTGCTATAGCCCCAGACTCTATATTGGTGCAAAATTTTGTTTATAATAGCCTGCCCTATTTTAGCCAGGTAAAACCACAGTTAGATAAAACGCCCCGCTTCATCGAAAAATTTAGCGAGCTATTTGGTATTTATCCCTTTTATAAAGAAAAATACGGGCACGCCCAGGCAGATATTGGTGGCGGAATGGAGCATGCAACCATGACCACTATAAAGAATTTTGAAGAGCGGCTTGTTGCCCATGAGTTAGCACACCAATGGTTCGGCGACAATGTTACATGTGCCAGCTGGAATGATATATGGGTTAACGAAAGTTTTGCGACTTATAGCGAATACCTGGCGGCACAATATCTTCCCGCTCTTTTTCCTGCAACTGCATCCCAGATAATGGACGATCTTCACAGCAACGCAATATCTGCTCCTACAGGCAGTGTGTATGTTCCTCCTTCTGAGCGCTACAACGAATCGAGAATATTTAGTTACCGGCTTACCTATGCAAAAGGTGCGGCTGCTTTGCACAACCTGCGTTTTGAAATGCAAGATGATTCCTTGTTTTTCAAAACCCTTAAAATCTACCAGCAACAGTACGCCAGTTCTTTTGCAACAACCGCAAATTTCAAGGCAGTTGCAGAGCAGGTAAGTGGTAAAAATTTAACCGCGTTTTTCAATCAAAGAATTTACGGAGAAGGCTATCCTATTTACAACGTTACTTATTTAAAGCACGGAACTGATACTGTTGTTTTACAAATAAATCAAACTACATCTGCCCCTGCAGTAACTCCTTTTTTTTCCGGTTTAATGGAGTACAAAATTTTATCTCCCCAGGGCGACACTACAGTTAAATTCAATCATACTGCTAATGAACAAACGTTTACGTTTTACCTTCCTAAAACAGTAACAGGCGTTGTGGTTGACCCAAAAAATTGGGTTTTAAACGGGGTAGGAACTATTAAGGAAGGCGTGTCAACTGCGCCGCCTGTTGTTGATCGTCTAACTGTTTTTCCGAATCCAGCTAAAGATAACATCTCCATCCGTATGCCTTTAAATACTTATAATATTATGAGGCTTATTGATGTAAACGGAAGGTTGATTGCTACTTATACAATACCTGCCGGAACAACTTTGTTCAAACAAAATCTCCATCTTCCTACGGGCATTTACTTCCTTTATTTTTTTGGAAACAAAGCTTCAGATGTTCGAAAAATATTGGTAAGTGGGAGATAAATAGAAGTAGGAATTTTTGTTGGTCGGCTTCAAAGCTTGCTTCATCAGCCGTTGCGTCGCACACTGCAACTTTTGTAATTCTATTGATATTTCTGTCTCTGCAAAAAAGAAATGCAAGACTCAAAAGTAAAAGCTTTGCGTCTTACATTTCTTTGTTTTCTGCCCCAAAAATCCGCAATAAATTGGTTGCAAGGAAAGCAAGCATTAAACAATAATACAAGTATAACTGCCAGGAAAAGAAAACCTAAAATCGCTCTCTTTTTTAAAAATCCCAAATACAGTACTTCCCGAACCTGTCATTGACGCATACATAGCCCCTTTTTCGTAGAGTTGTTCCTTTATAATTTTAATTGCGGGATGTAGTTCAAAAACCGTTTCTTCAAAGTCATTCTTCAACTCAGCTTTCCAACTTTCTATTGGTTGTTTTATAATTTCCTGAATTCCTTTTGCTGGTTTTGCTAATATTAGTTTAGAAAAGGCTTCTTTAGTGGAGACATGAATTCCGGGGTTGATCAGCACTATCTTGTACCGCGACATGTCTAACTCTATTGGGGAAAGGTTTTCTCCACGTCCCGTTGCAAAGCAAGGTTTATTGATAATAAAAAAAGGACAGTCACTACCTAGCTGCAGGGCATAAGAAATAAGTTTTTCTTCTGCCAGATGTAGGCGAAATTTCTTATTAAGCATAATAAGCATAAAAGCTCCGTCTGCGCTTCCTCCACCCAACCCTGCACCCATAGGGATTGCCTTATGCAAATGAATACTAACGGGCGGCAAGTCAGGGAAATCCTTCTTTAAAAGAAGATAAGCTTTTACACAAAGGTTATTATCAACTGTATCATTAACCGGTAAGCCGGTAAGCTGAAAACTAAATTGGGGGGAGGGAATAATCTCTAACGCGTCTTTTACTGCAACCGGGTAAAAGATAGTTGCAAGGTTGTGGTAACCATCAGCTCTTTTGCCAATAACGTGTAAGCCTAAGTTGATTTTGCAATTTGGAAAAAAAACCATCAGAACCGGGATTTTATGAGACTAGAAGAATTAATAGAAATAGAACTGGATTTATGAGATTGAAAATATTAAAAGGAAATGAGTTACAGTAGAAGCAGCAGTATTTTAAAATATAAGCAAGGCTTGAATGTTAGTTATGTTTTTTAGAATGCACACTAAAAGATTCATTTATATTTTTTTGATAAACGGAGCGTCGCAACGATGGTGCTATGAAAACAAATGCTGAAAACATCCTTAAGGTATTAGCTTCAAGCCTTCATATTATGTCTAAATGTTTCCCGCCCCTGCGCCTGCAGCTTGTAGCCGGATTCTTGCAGCGTTCTTCCTACTTCTTCCTCTTATTCAATTCATCCCTGATTGAAATGGCCCTTATATAATCTTCCTGTTCAAGTACTTCATTTAGCAGGGTATTTAATTCTTCTATGCTTAAGCCGCTTAAATCATCACGACTTCCTGGTTCAGCAGAAGTAGAGACGGAAGATTTCTTTTTTGTGGTACCCGAGTCCTCCATCAAAATTCCTGCACTTTCCAAAATATGGTCGTAGGTATAAACAGGGCATCCGAAGCGAACTGCCAGAGCTAGTGCATCACTCGTACGACTGTCAATTTCTATAGTATCGTGCTCGTTGATGCAAACGAGTTTTGAGTAAAAAATCCCTTCCTGAAGATCGCTGATAACTATTTCCTGAAGATCTACACTGAAAGCATTCATGAAATTTTTAAGCAAGTCGTGAGTTAATGGCCGGCTTGGTTGCATTCTTTCAAGGGCAACAGCAATTGCCTGCGCCTCAAATCCTCCAATAACAATGGGTAACCGGCGAAGCCCATTTACTTCGCCTAACACTACCGCATACGAATGGGTTTGAGTTATGCTATGCGACAATGCTACTATTTCCAGTTCTATTTTCTTCATACCTGCAATTCTTCTGAATGTAAATGATGCGCAAATGTAAAGATTTAGCATTTGATATTTTTGTATCTCTCTATTTGATATTGAATTTTTATAGAATAAGGTTTTTTTGTGCAAGGAATTAAAGCTCAGTTAACAGTTAATAACCTCTGCTGATAGTTTATTACATTTGCGCTCTTTAAATTGTAATCGTTTTATGATCAATGTTTCTTTTCCTGATGGTGCAATAAGGCAATATGAAAATGGTAGTTCGGCGATGGATATTGCTAAATCTATCAGTGAAGGTCTTGCCCGCAAGGTGTTGGCGGCAAAAGTGGATGGACAGGTGTGGGACTTGTCAAGGCCCATTATGAGTGATGTGTCTTTACAACTGCTAACGTGGAATGAAATAGAAGGAAAATCTACATTTTGGCATTCTTCAGCACATTTAATGGCTGAGGCATTGGAAAACGTTTACCCCGGTGTAAAACTTGGAATTGGTCCAGCTATAGAAAAAGGTTTTTATTACGATATTGACTTAGGTGACAGGCAAATAACAGAAGACGACCTCAGAAAGCTTGAAGTGAAGATGGTTGAGCTGGCTAAAACGAACTCTGTTTATCAAAGGAAAGAAGTGAGTAAGGACGACGCAGTAAAATACTTTACAGACAAAGGTGACGAGTATAAATTAGAGTTAATCGAAGGTCTAAATGATGGGGAGATCACTTTTTATAGCCAGGGAAATTTTACCGACCTCTGTCGCGGACCACATATTCCAAATACAGGATTCATAAAAGCCATTAAGCTTACCAACATAGCCGGTGCCTATTGGAGAGGAGACGAGAAACGCAAAATGCTTACGCGTATTTATGGTGTAACATTTCCTAACCAGAAAGAGCTGGATGAATATGTGACTTTGCTTGAAGAGGCAAAGAAACGAGACCACAGGAAATTGGGAAAAGAGCTGGAATTATTTACTTTTTCAGAAAGAGTTGGATTGGGGCTGCCATTATGGTTGCCTAAAGGCGCTATGCTAAGGGAAAGACTTCAGCAATTTTTGCAGAAGGCTCAAATTGAGACGGGTTATCTTCCGGTAATAACTCCTCATATCGGTCATAAAAATTTGTACGTTACAAGTGGTCACTATGAGAAATACGGTAAAGACAGCTTTCAACCTATAGGAACACCACAGGAAGGAGAGGAATTTTTTCTTAAACCTATGAATTGCCCGCACCACTGCGAAATTTATAAAGCAGTACCGAGAAGTTATAAAGATCTTCCACTTCGCCTCGCTGAGTTTGGTACAGTTTATCGTTATGAACAGCATGGTGAATTGCACGGTTTGACGCGTGTTCGTGGTTTTACTCAGGATGATGCTCACCTTTTTTGTAAGCCCGACCAGGTAAATGATGAATTTAAGAAAGTTATTGACCTGGTTTTATACGTTTTTAAATCGTTAAGTTTTACCGATTATACAGCGCAAATTTCATTAAGAGACAAAGAAGACAGGTCTAAATACATAGGAACAGATGAAAACTGGGAAATAGCTGAAAAGGCAATTATTGAGGCTTCCGCAGAAAAAGGGTTGTCAACTGTGATAGAATATGGAGAAGCAGCGTTTTATGGCCCAAAACTTGATTTCATGGTGAAGGACGCTATAGGACGAAAATGGCAGTTAGGTACGATTCAGGTAGATTACAATTTACCAGAGCGGTTTGATCTTACATATATCGGTGAAGACAATGCTAAGCATAGGCCAGTAATGATTCATAGAGCGCCATTTGGGTCAATGGAAAGATTTATTGCAGTATTAATTGAACATTGTGCAGGAAAATTCCCTTTGTGGCTCGCACCAACCCAGGCGGTAGTGCTACCTATAAGCGATAAATTTAGTGAGTATGCCGAGGAAGTTAGGATGCAGCTTAAAAGGGCAGATATAAGAGTGGAGGTAGATGAACGGAACGAAAAAATTGGTAGAAAGATCAGGGAAGCAGAAATGAACAAAATTCCCTATATGCTTGTGGTAGGAGAAAAAGAGGTTGCAGAGGGTAAAGTATCACTTAGAAAGCAGGCAAAAGGAGATTTGGGAACAAAATTAGTCAGTGAAACAATAGATTTTCTGAAAGAGGAAATCGATAGTAAAAGAGCTTTCGAATAATTTTACTATTTTTAGTCATATGAGATAGGTTGAAAATTGATTAATTATTATTTGAAATAATTATTAAAAATAAAAACAAACAGTAACCAAAAAACGATTAATGGCAGTAAACCCGGGTTTTTTTAGGGGACGTAACCCAAATTTTCGAAAAGAGCAACAACAGGAACATCGTACTAACAGGATGATCCGGATACCTGAAGTTAGATTGGTAGGGGAAGGAATTGAGCCAGGTGTTTATCCTACAGAGAAGGCTTTAGCAATGGCTGAAGCACAAGGTCTTGATTTAGTTGAAATTTCTCCAAACGCAGTTCCTCCTGTGTGCAGAATTATTGACTATAAAAAGTTCTTGTACGAGAAGAAGCGCAAGGAGAAGGAGATGAAGGCGAACTCAAAGCAGAGCGAGGTTAAAGAAATTCGCTTCACGCCCAGTACCGATGAGCACGATTTTGACTTTAAGTGTAAACATGCTGAGAAGTTTTTGAAGGAAGGTGACAAGGTAAAAGCTTACGTACAATTTAAAGGACGTGCCATCATGTTCAAAGACCGTGGCGAGCTACTTCTTTTAAAATTCGCCGAGCGTTTAGCGGAAACAGGTGTTTTAGAAGGGATGCCTAAAATGGAAGGTAAAAGAATGTTAGTTATTTTTGCACCGAAGGGCCAGAAGAAAAACAAGTAATTTTTTTAATATAGTAGTAAACAGTAGAGCAGTCTCTACTGTTTTTTTATGTGCACACTTCTCTCATTCGATTAGGAGCTAAACAACTTTAAATATTTTTTATTTATGTCATTAAGTTACAGCAAGAGAGTTCAAATAATCGAATGTCCCCGCGATGCAATGCAAGGTTGGAAGACACTTATCCCAACCCAAACAAAAATTACTTACCTAAACAGTTTACTTAAAGTTGGTTTTCACACCCTTGACTGCGGCAGCTTTGTTTCAGCTAAGGCTATCCCTCAAATGGCGGATACAAAGGAGGTAATTGCACAACTATCATTAGAAGGCAGTAAAACAAAATTGCTGGTAATTGTAGCCAACGTAAGGGGAGCCGAAGAAGCGGTTCGGTTTGAACAAATCACTTATTTGGGTTTCCCGTTTTCCATTTCTCCAACATTTCAAATAAGAAATACGAATAGCTCCATTAAAGAAAGCCTCCTGCGGGTAGATGAGATACAGAACTTGTGTCTGAAAAATAATAAGGAATTAGTACTATACCTAAGCATGGCATTTGGAAACCCATATGACGACGGGTATAATGAAGAGACGCTGTTGCATTGGGCGGATGAGATGGTTAAAAAAAATATTAAAATTATTTCGCTTGCTGATACTGTGGGCATAGCAACTCCTGATCAAATTAATTTTGCACTCGCCACTTTAATTGCTGCTTATCCGCAGGCAGAGTTTGGAGTACACCTTCATTCAACTGCTGCAGATTGGCAAGAGAAACTCGCAGCCGCCCTTGACGCAGGGTGCAAAAGATTTGATGGGGCTTTAAAAGGAATTGGCGGTTGTCCGATGGCAACAAACGAACTGGTAGGAAATATGAATACAGAACGAATGATTGGTTATTTTAAAGAGATGGATATGATTAGATTTTTAAATGAAGAGGCGTTAGAAGACTCTTTGAGGTTGGCAGAGCAGGTATTTGTATAGTCTTTGTTGTTTTTTATAATGAAGCGATTGATGTAGAGCCTGCCGAAGTAATAGGAACCACTGCTACGATTTATTTAAAGGTTGATGATAATATGAACTTCATTTTCAAATTTTCAATTCATTCATTTTCAAATTTGCACTATGAAACTCATGTTAGATGTTCAAATTAAATCTCCTGCTAAGAAGATAACTTATGCTGATAGGTTTTTTTTAATTGGCTCTTGTTTTACCGAGCACATTGGGCGACGGTTAGAGGAACTGAAGTTTTCAACGATACAAAATCCTAACGGAATTTTATTTGACCCTGTCAGCGTAAGCAAAAGCCTCAATTCCTACGTGGATCTGAAAAAATACAAACAAGCCGATCTTTTTTATTTAAATGAGCTATGGCAAAGTTGGAATCATCATTCTCTTTTTTCCGGAATGGATGCTAATAACGTATTGCTTAATATCAACCTGTCTCAACGAAAAGCGCACGAGGAATTAAAATCTGCGACATGGCTTGTTATAACGCTAGGTTCATCATTTTCTTACCAACTTACTGAGGATAATCAACCTGTTGCCAATTGTCATCGGGCTCCTGGACAGTGGTTTAATAAGCACATGCTTACAACCGAAGAGACAGTGGCTGCACTGGATGAAAGTATACAAAAGCTGCTCGTTTTCAATCAAACCTTGCAAATCATATTTACAATCAGTCCCGTTCGCCATATACGAGATGGGGTTGTAGAGAATAACCGTAGTAAAGCAAGGTTAATTGAAGCGGTTCATCAATTGGTTGACAAGTATTCCCATGTACACTATTTCCCTTCTTACGAACTGGTTATTGACGTTTTGCGCGATTATCGTTTTTATGATGTTGACCTGGTTCATCCTAATTATGCCGCTACCGAGTTTGTGTTTGAAAAATTTGAAGACAGTTTTATTGACCCCGATACAAGGAGTTATATGGAAGAGATTAAGAAAATCGCCAGCGGCTATAAGCACAAGCCGTTTCAGCCCCAGACGCAGTCACATCAATCTTTCTTGAAGAGCAGTTTTGAAAAAGTCAGGCAGTTGCAGGAAAAGCTACCGGAGCTCGATTTCTCTAAGGAGTTAACGTATTTTTCGAAGAGAAATTTGTAGAAGGATACACAATGGTTCTTCTAATATTGATGTTTGTGTTTTTCAACAATTGTTTTTCATCGCCTCATTCTTGCGTCGCACACTTTTACTTTATAGCTATTTGCGACGTTTTTACTAAGGCAGATAATCTTTAACTATTGTTTATGTTCATCTTATGAATTTGCGAATGGCTTGCCTCCTGCATGCCAAATAAAGTTTTTAGAAAGGCGTTGCTTGAAAAATAAAAAGTACAAGTGAGTGACACAACGATGTTGAAAAGCATTACGAAAGTTCGTAACAAAAAAAAATCTCCTGACCCACTTCTATGGCTTGGGGCCAGGAGACTGCTATCGATTCATTCGTCTTTTACATTATGATCATTTCCTGTTCTCTAAAAAATCTATCTAATGCATTGTCAAGATTGGGCAGCTCGAAACCTTTTTCGGTAGTAAGCACACTATAAGTTGGCCGTGATGCGAGAAAGTTCATTTCAGGTAATGTGACTGCTCTGAAATGCTTTGGGTTATACCCGCTTCTGTTTGCTACTTCATAAGCCAACATTGCCCAGCTTATACTTCCTTTATTTGAAATATTCCAAATTCCGTTTGCCTCGTCTATCAACAAATCAAGCGTAGTGTGTACAAGGTCCGGAACATAAGTGGGAGAGACCGTTACATCTTTTGGTGCGGCAAACGCTTGTTCATTTGAAAATGATTTAAGCGCATCGTGTACAAAGTTGCACCTGTCCCACGGCCCGAAAAAGGCGCCAGTTCGTATAATTAGGGCGTTTGGATCATTTTTTAAAACATTTTCCTCTGCCATGGCCTTGCTTTGACCGTAAATGTTTAATGGAGAAACGAAGTCGCTTTCCAGGTAAGGATTGTTCTTTTTGCCATCAAAAACAAGATCTGAAGAATAAGTCACAAACTGAATTCCGTATTTGCGGCAAACTGTTGAAAGAAACTTAGGTGCTACACTATTCACCATAAAACAATCCTCAACCGCTTTTTCTGCTTCGTCTATTTTTGAATACCCTGCGGTATTAACTATGGCCCATGGGTTATGATGCTTCACCATTCGCTCAATGTCTGCTACATCAGAAATATCAACCTCTTGCCTGCCTAATAAAATATGATGTATTCCGCGCAACTCACAAAGGCGGCTAAAAGCACTTCCTAGTGTGCCGGTCTTTCCTATAATGATTAAAGGGTTTCCCTGGGGCTTCCTTTTAGGCGGGGAAGTAATATCGATTTCGTCCAGGTGATAGGTAACCGCGCACGATCTTTTCCACCAGCCATCTTCTTTAAATACCGGGTGGGTAAACTCAGTTCCCTCTGCGAGCGATTTTACCAGCTTTGTAAGTGCCGTTGGTCTTGGTTCTGCAAGGGCTCTTACATCAAATAATCCTGGTTCATAAATCCCGACAGGTTTTGTTAAAAGGCTACACCAATCAAAAGACCCTAAGAGGGCCCATGCCGTAACTGCTCTAATATCTGCACCTTCATCCTTTAGTTTATTAACTGCCGTCCAAATGTAGTTAAACCATCTTAGTTGTTCCTCACGCGTACAATGCAGGTGAACTTCGGTAATGGCAATAGGTAAATGAAAACGTTCCCACACTTCCTTAAACAAAACTTCAGGCCCTTCGTTTTTTCCAACTCGCACCGCTTCAACATCGGCATATACATCAATACCATTACCTCCAATAGTATGAGCAGGAAATTTTTCTATTTTCTCGTCAATATATCGCTCTGAAGTAACATAGTGATTAACACCCATTATATCAGGAGGGCAGGGGTTTTCTGCGAAAAATTGAAAGTCTTCTTCAGTAAGTCCTTCCCCGGTAAGATAGCCCCATAAAGAGTGATTCTTATTAATCTTTCCCGCAAGTATATCGAACGACAACCAACGCCGTTTGTTCTCGAAGTCGGCCTGGTGCCGAAGTTTATGAGAGCTTTGTGTTTTACCTATGTCTTCAGTTTGAACAAGCTTTGCATTGGGATTCACCTTTCTGATAGCTTGCATTGCAAGAACAGTTCCTTTACACTCAGCAAGCAATATTTTCAGGAAATCTAAAGTGTTGGCTTTATGTGGATACCAGTGTCCATATAAACCGCAGAACCGCGCTGTAGTTAACGGTTCATTTACCGGTGTATAATAGGTAATCCAGGGAAACTGTGCGGCAACCTTCCCCGCGTACTCTCCCAAACCTTCCGCGAAACTTCCATCAAAAAAGTCGGCATATATAGGACCACTTCCGTGATGAACCAAGCCGGCAATAGGTTCAATGCCGGCTTGGTTTAATTCGTTCAATCTTGCTTCAGAGTAGCTCCAATCTATTATGGTATCTTTTTGCGCCGCGTGTTTCTCCCAAAGTATAGGATAACGGAGTGCTTTAATTCCTAAATCGGCGAATCGTTTTATATCCTCAGATCCTCTCGTATAATGGCCAGACAGCACTAGCTGGTCCATGTAAGTGTCGTCAACTCTATTGAGAGAACATTCAAGCCCGCCCCATATTTCAATTCTGTTTTTGGTATACTCTGTCTTCATCTGTGTGCAGTTTGGTGGACAATTCGGACTGCATGATCTTTTTAAAGGTAGAAAGTGCCTGTGCAACAACCTGGTCCATATTATAATAACGGTACGTAGCTAGCCGGCCCACAAAGTAAGTGTTGGTTAGTTGATTAGCCAATGCTGCGTACTTTTTATATAGTAATTCATTTTCGGGTCTTGGAACCGGGTAATAAGGATCTCCTGTTGCTTCAGGGTATTCGTACACTAAGGTTGTCTTATCGTGCTTTTGTCCGGTTAAATGTTTGAATTCCGTAATCCTTGTAAAACCGTAATCGTTTGGATAATTTATAGTGCCTGTCTCCTGAAACTGCGAAGTTTCAAGTGTTTCAAATTTAAAGCGTAACGACCTGTAAGGAAGTTTACCATATTTATAGTTGAAGAATTCGTCTACTGGTCCGGTATAAATCAGTTTCCTGAATTTCACTTCGTTCATCACTTCTTCATAATCAGTATTTAGCATGATCTTAATGTTTGGGTGCGAAAGCATTTTTTCAAACATTTTAGTATAACCATGCGCAGGCATCGCCTGGAATGCATCAGTGAAGTAACGGTCATCTTTGTTTGTTCTTGTAGGTACCCTTGCTGTTACTGAAGCATCTAGCTCAGAAGGGTCAAGATCCCACTGTTTACGGGTGTATCCCCTAAAGAACTTCTCATATAATTCTCTGCCAACTTTGCTTACCACCACGTCTTCAGAAGTCTTTACCGGGTAAGTCTTTTCCGCTCTCGAGGCCAAAAACTCTTCCACCTCAAGGCCATTAAGATTTAATCCGTAATACTTATTAATTGTATTAAGATTGATAGGTACGGGCAACAATTGTCCATCTACGTTAGCCAGCACTTTATGCTGGTAATTGCGCCAACCTGTAAACTTGCTTAAGTGGTTAAAGACATCAGCAGAGTTTGTATGAAAAATATGTGGGCCGTATTTGTGAATTAAAATGCCATCCTCGTTATAATAGTCATATGCGTTGCCGCCAATGTGGTTCCTTTTATCTATGATTAAGATTTTCTTATTACCTACAGAAGCCAGTCTTTCCGCAAGAACACTACCAGCGAAACCAGCACCGACAATCAGGTAATCATAAGTATACTTTTCTGATGCTCGCGCAACCGTCTTGTTCTTTTTCTGATTAGCGAGAGTAGCATTTATTCGCTTCAACATTTCCATGAAAGTCGAACTCCAGCTCTTATCCGCCAGAAATTCGTCAACCTCTGGTAGCCAGTTACTCCTGTTCATCCCCATGTATTCCTCTGCTGCTGCTACAAACTCTTCTGCAGTAGATCCTATTTTTACAATGCCCTTATTACCATAAGGATTAACAACATCAGTAATTGGAGTGGAGACAACAGGTACACCTGCTGCCAGGTACTCAGGCGTTTTTGTTGGGCTGATGAACCTGGTAGATTCATTTATAGCAAAAGGAATTAAGGCAACATCCCACCCTGAGACGTAATGTGGTAATTCATCATAGCTTTTTCCACCCAGCAAATGCACATTTGACTGTGTTGGAAGAGTGTCGCGATTTATTTTAACTACCGGGCCCAACAAAACAAAATTCCACTCAGGCTTTAAATCTGCCATTTGCTTAACAAGCTCTATATCAAATCTTTCATCTATAACGCCATAAAATCCAAGCTTGGGTCCATTGATATTTATTTGGTCTATGGGTTCTTCCCTCACAGTTCTGGCCTGTTCAAAATGTTTCTTATCTATACTACTTGGAAACGCATAAATGTTTTTATGCTTGTCTTTTTTGTGATCATACAAACACTGGCCTCCGGTGAAAACAATGTCGGCTTTTTTAAACAAGTCATTTTCGAAATCAGTAAGTCTTGCAGGGGCGTTTTTAAAGTGAGACAACTCATCCATGCAGTCATATATAGTAAGAGCAGGCTTGATGTGAGCCGAAAATGCAAGCGCCATTGGGGTATAGTACCAAAAAATTAAATCATCTAAATTTTTGTTCTTTAAAAACCTATCCAATAAACTTTTTTGTAATCTTTCCGTTTCCTCCTGAGATATTCCGTTAGGAAGGTGAGGTCTTACTATCCAAAGGTTATCAGCTTTAGGGGTAAAAGACAAAGTAGGTTCACCTGGAGCATCATGATACGGCTCTTCAACAAAATAGACGGTAAACATGGTAGCAAAACGAGAAAGAAGGTGCTGGGGACGCTGATAAACGAAATCCCATCGTAGGTGAGAAAAACAAATAAGGGTAGAAGGATTGTTTGAATGTCCGTCTAAATTGTAACCATTATTGGTTTTAAAAAAGCTGTTTGTTACCTCCATAGTTCAATGTAAATTTTAAGGTCAGAGATTGCAATACGCATTTATATAGTATTAAATACGTGCCATTCTTTTTTCAATATAGAATCCTATGATATATTATAATTATGTAAAATATAAAAGGATTTAAATTAGAGCCCGAAAAGGTAGTGTGGAAATAACTGCACAAATGTTTAAACTCTGAAAAGGAAGATCTAAACAGATTAAAGAGCACTTTCCGGAAAATGGAAATTTAATGGATGAGTTGAAGAAAAATGCTTCAACTGCAACCCGAAGCTTTTTTCTTCTAACTGTTGTAGCAGTGTAAGCAACAGTTAACCGGGCTACAATGGAAAGATCAATCATTGAAGTAGAATAGACGCCTAAGTGGTATATAAGAAGCCATGGAACAACCATTAGTTCTTTTGTGCAGGAGGGCGTCGCTACATTCAACATAAAAACTCCACTGATCTTTTCTTAAATAGTGATTGCGAGCTTAAAGTAAGCTGCATATTTATAGTTGAACTAAAAAAAACAGTAAGTAATACGTTTTTACCCGTGGAGAAGTGCAAATAGATCCATCGCACTTTTACTGGTATACTTCGGAATAAGTAAAACAAAAAAGCATCCGGGTATTGGATGCTTTTTTTTTAATGACCGGTTAATTTTAAATAGAAACCTGTTCTGTTATTTCATCCATAGAGATTGAAGCATGACTTTCGTCATATATACATTCTCCATCTTTAATTAGCAATATTTGCGGGCTTTCATGAAATACACTAAAGGCAGTAGATATTTTATTGCTAATTCCACGGTGTGCAATAAGATCAAGAAAATAGAAATCAGCATTTTCAGGAGCGGAACTTCTTTCAAGTCTTCCTTTTGCCATAGAACTAATGCTGCAACGAGTACTATGTTTAAATATTACCTGAGGTCTTACCTTCGATTGTTCAATAATGCTATTTAACTGATCCTCACTTTTCAGTTCGATCCAATTCATAAATCCTGGTTTTTTATTTAAGCTAAATGAAACTATCCCTTGTAAAAATATCGCGGGTTATGAGAAGGGCAACTGCCTTGACGGCTAGAGGCGCAAGATGCAAACATACTAGCAAGTAGTATTACTGAAACAATTGCAACAAATGTCTTTTTCATAAAAATTTTATTAGACAATAAACGGTTATTTTGCACGGAATATTTCAAAGATAAAAAATTTAATGAAAGTTCATTTTATATCAATTGGCGGCAGTGTAATGCACCAGTTAGCGATTGCATTAAAAAGAAAAGGATACGAAGTAACGGGAACTGACGATGAAATTTTTGAACCGAGTAAAACAAACCTGGAAAAAGAAGGATTATTGCCTACGCAACCAGGTTGGAGTCCTGATTTGATTACATCTGACATTGAGGCTGTTATATTAGGAATGCATGCAAAAGCCGACAACCCTGAAATAGCAAAAGCGAGACAACTTGGACTAAAATTATATTCATTCCCCGAGTACATATATAAAGAAAGTATTTCAAAAAGAAGGGTAGTGGTTGGTGGAAGTCACGGAAAAACTACCACCACAAGTATGATAATGCACGTGTTAAATTATGCACAAAGGCAATTTGACTACCTGGTAGGTGCACGACTTGAAGGTTTCAATCAATCAGTTAATATAACCGATGCACCCATCATTATTTGCGAAGGAGATGAGTATCCGGCGAGCGTTATTGAAAAAAGACCAAAATTTCATTTTCTTTTTCCTCATGTGGCTATCATTACCGGCATTGCCTGGGATCATATAAATGTGTTTCCAACCTTTAAAAATTACCTCGAGCAGTTTAAGATTTTCATAAGTAAAATTCAGCCTGGAGGTATTTTAATTTATAATGAAACCGACACAGTCTTAAATCAGTTAGTCCTGGAAAATAAGAGAGACGATATTCATCTTCAGCCTTACGCAATTCCATCTCATACAATTACGAATGGAAAAACGACCGTTACTATCGAAGAAGCAAAGGGAGCATTGGAGGTATTTGGAAATCATAATCTACTTAACTTAAACGCTGCATGGTATGCTTGTAAACAGATTGACATTGACGCCTACACTTTCATAAATGCAATCAGTAGTTTTACGGGTGCCAGTAAACGACTCGAGAAAATTGCTGAAAATGACAATGCTATTGTTTATCGCGATTTCGCGCATGCACCAAGTAAAGTAAAAGCAACTATTGATGCAGTAAAACATCAATACCCTGAAAGGCAATTAGTAGCTGTTTTAGAGCTGCATACATTCAGCAGTTTAAACGAAGGATTCATGAGCGAATATGCCGGAGCACTGGAAAAGGCAGATATGGCTGCTGTCTTTTACTCACAACATGCACTTCAACTAAAAAGAATGCCTGACCTACCGAAAGAAGTAGTTGAACGCGGTTTCAAAAAAGAGGGGCTATTTGTAATTACAGATAAAAACGAATTGTTAGTTTGGCTTTCCAAACAGCAGTATAAAAATGCAAGTCTTGTATTAATGAGTAGTGGCAATTATGACGGCTTAGACATTAACAGTTTTGCTCAAAAGATAACTTCTGATAAGTAACTATTTATTCAGATTTTTGCAAAAAGGAATTTAATACCAGTTTGAATACATCTACATGAAATTAGAATTAAAAAGACCCATCGCATTTATTGATTTGGAAACAACCGGCACCAACCTGGCTACTGACAGGATTGTTGAAATTGCTGTGGTGAAAGTGGGCGTTGATGGAACCCGCCAAACTAAAAGAAGACTCGTTAATCCGCTAATGCCTATACCAAAAGCTTCGAGTGATATACATGGCATTACAGATGAAATGGTAAAAGATGCACCTTCATTTAAACAGGTAGCAAATGAAATAAAGCAATTTATTGACCAATGCGATCTGGGCGGCTATAACAGCAATCGTTTTGACATACCTATGTTAGTTGAAGAATTTTTAAGGTCGGGCCTGGAATTCTCAATTGATGGTAGAAAGCTGATAGATGTGCAGCGGGTTTTCCATATGATGGAACAAAGAACACTAAGCGCTGCTTATAAATTTTATTGCCAGAAAACTTTGGAAGGAGCTCATGGTGCAGAAGCTGATGCAGCCGCAACTGCGGAGATTTTGGAAGCCCAGATTGAAAGATACCCTGAAATTGGTGTAACACTGGAGTCCATTTGCAGTTTCTGCGGTGAAGAAGATATGGTTGATTTCGCCCGTCGATTTGTAAAGGTTGATTGTAAGGAAGTATTCAATTTTGGTAAACATAAAGGCCGGTGTGTGGAAGAGGTTTTAAAAGCTGAGCCACAATATTATGATTGGATGATGAAGGGCGATTTCCCTTTACACACAAAACAAAAACTTACAGAGATACTAAATCGTTCTTTGTTAAAGAAAGTTTAAGTGTATTTTAAAATTTAAGAATGCTTTCGTGGTAGAACATAATTTGTACTTTCGGTCATATCTAACTCCTGCTGTTATTTGGAAAAAATTGTAATCATACCAACGTATAATGAAAAGGAAAATATTGCTAATATTATCAAAGCAATTTTTTCGTTGCAGCAGGATTATCATGTACTAATTATTGATGATGGGTCACCCGATGGAACAGCGGATATTGTAAAAGACCTAATAGAAATTTACCGTGGTCAGCTTTTTCTGGAAGAGAGGTCCGGCAAGCAGGGCTTAGGCACTGCATATATCCACGGCTTTAAATGGAGTATTTCGAGAGGCTACAATTTTATCTTTGAAATGGATGCTGATTTTTCGCATCGTCCCACTGATCTTGAACGATTATTCAACGCTTGTAAATATGACGGCGCTGATGTAGCTATTGGTAGCCGTTATGTTCAAGGGGGAAAAATTGAAAATTGGCCCTGGGATAGAATGTTTTATTCTAAAGGAGGAGCTCTATATACCCAGCTGATTACATGGATGCCAATAAAAGATCCTACGGCAGGATTTGTTTGTTATAAAAAAGAAGTGCTGCAAAACATAAATTTTAAGCAGATCAAATTTGTGGGATATGCCTTTCAAATTGAAATGAAGTTTGCAGCATGGAAACTGAAGTTTAAAATAAAAGAAGTGCCTATTACCTTCACCGACCGAAAAGACGGTGCTTCAAAAATGAGTAAAGGAATTATTAAAGAAGGCGTATTAGGTGTTTTGAAAATTCAGTTCCGAAGCGTTTTTAAAGATTATCGTCGACGTGTTAGAAATTCATCTGAAGTTGCTATAGCTAACAACTTCAAAGTATAATAGAATATTTTACCCGGTCACCGAAATAGCTCTCGCATCACACCTTCCGACTTCAGTATCCCACTTTACACCTCCCTATTCCCCTATATTTGCCGGTCATGAAAAATGCTCTATATAAGCTGCATATAGCTGTATTTCTTTGGGGCTTTACCGGTGTTTTAGGAAGGCTGATTTCCCTTAATGAAGGCCTGCTTGTTTGGTATCGTCTTATTATTACTATAGCAACCTTGTATTTTTTAATGCGGGCAAAAAAGCAGTTGGAGTCGGTATCAAACAAGCAGCGCTGGCAGTTGTTCGGCATCGGTGGACTTCTTGCTTTCCATTGGTGCTTCTTTTATGGTAGCATTAAGTATTCTAATGTATCTATAGCCTTAACGTGCCTGTCTTCCACAGGATTATTTACAGCCCTTTTGGAACCTTTAATATCAAGAAAAAAGTTAGTTGTAACGGAAGTGCTATTAGGACTATTAGCGATTGTAGGCATCTATCTTATTTTTCATTTTGATCCCCAGTACAAAATAGGGATAATATTAGGTGTCGTTGCAGCTTTATTGACCTGTATATTTTCGGTGCTAAACAAAAGCCAGGTTTCGTATAATGCACCTAAAACCGTAATGCTATACGAGTTATGTGGTGGATTTTTATTGCTGACTATTTTATTGCCACTTTATCTCTATTTGCTGCCAACTGATCGTTGGGTTCCTGTAAAGGGAGACTACATCTGGCTACTCTTATTAAGTTGGGTTTGTACGATTGCAGCCATGGACCTCTCCTTACAAGCATTGCAAAAGGTTTCTGCTTTTACCCAAAATCTTACTCTAAATCTTGAGCCTGTTTACGGTATTGTGCTCGCCTTTGTTGTTTATAATGAGAATAAGTATTTAAGTAAATGGTTTTACTACGGTTTTGCACTTATACTTCTGGCAGTAATTCTGCAAATGCTACGCATAATTAAAAGCCGTAAGAGGTTGGTGAGTTATTAGACAAGTAGTAATAACAGAACACATGGTATAGTTTTTTACATTTGTGCCCGAACAGTAAAAATTAAGTGAGCAATGAAATTTGAAGACTTTTATCTTAAAGGTTACAATTGGACGGTGAGATATGGCCTGCGTGCAGTTGTTGCACTTCTACTGCTATTACTGGGCTTTTGGCTGATAGGAAAGATAAAAGGGCTGCTGCATAATTCCTTGACCAGAAGAAATGTTGACCCATCACTTCGTCCGTTCTTACTAAGCGTTTCTGTAATCTTTCTGCAAGGCTTACTTCTGCTTGCTGCAATGCAGGTAGTAGGCGTTCAGATGACCATCTTTGCTGCTTTTGTCGGAGCTTTTGGTGTCGCTACCGGTTTGGCTTTATCCGGTACGCTTCAAAATTTTACCAGTGGTGTTTTAATCCTTATTTTAAAACCATTTAGGGTAGGTGATAATATTATCGCCCAGGGACATGAAGGCATAGTACATTCTATAGAAATCTTCTACACCATTGTAACAACTTTCGATAATAGAACTGTTATTCTTCCAAACAGCAAATTGTCAAATGAAGTGATCGTAAACCTGAGCAGGGAAGGGATCAGGAGACTGGATGTAGAAATTAAACTGCCGTTTGCTATAGCTTTTGAACAAGTAAGAACAATACTGCAAAACACGATTCTTGAAAACAAAGAACTTTTAGAAGAACCTAAATTTCATATTGGTGTTTCGTCTGTTGATGCCGATGGATACAAGGTAATGGTAAATACCTGGGTAAAGCCAGAGGGATACCAGCAGATTAAGCTGCAATTGCAGCAAAAAATTTTGGAAGACGTTATTGCTGGCGGCATTAAGTTGGCGGGACTGTAGCAGTAAGTACAACATTATAAAGAAAAGCAAGTAAGATATTTTCTTGCATAGCTACTCATTCAATAGGTCCGGTCTTCTTTCTTTTGTTCTTTCGAGTGATTGGTCGGTTCTCCATTCATCCACTTTTTTAGGGTCACCTGCCAGTAATACATCCGGTACTTTCCAACCTTTAAATTCTGCCGGTCGGGTATAAACGGGAGGAGCTAACAAATCGTCCTGGAAAGAGTCAAAGAGGGCAGAGGTTTCATTACTTAAAACACCCGGTATCAATCTTCCAATGGCGTCTACCACTACTGCGGCGGCCAGTTCACCGCCACTCAGCACGTAATCTCCAATAGAAATTTCCATTGTCACATAATGTTGCCTTATTCTTTCATCAATTCCTTTGTAGTGGCCGCATATAATGAGAAGATTGTTTTTAAGCGATAAACGATTTGCAAGTTTTTGATTAAACTGACTCCCGTCCGGAGTCATATAAATTACCTCATCATATTTTTGATTTTCCTGCAGTTTGTCTATTGCATCTGCTAAGGGTTGGCACATCATCACCATGCCTGCCCCGCCGCCGAATTGGTAATCATCAACTTGTTTTTGTTTGCTTGTGCTGTAATCGCGCAGGTTAATAACGTTCACCTCAAACAGACCTTTCTCTTTCGCACGTTTTAAAATAGAATGGGAAAACGGGCTCTCTAATAGCCCGGGCACAACGGTTAAGATGTCAATTTTCATCTGGTAAAACTACTATAATATCATTCCGCTGCGACCTGGAATGTTACATACTGAAGAGCCTGGTAAATACTTTTCTTTTGCCCTGTTCTGCAGGAGCCCATTTTGCCCCTTCTTAAATTACTGTTTGCTGGCCTCATTTTGTTTTCTTTTACTTCGTTGCTAAATCAGCGTTAAGATTACTTTCAACGTGTTTTAGCCATCCTACAGCACCACCGGCAAACCTTGCTTCTTTGTCAAAGCTGCTGTAAATACTGCTGTTTATTATTTTTACTGTATACCAGTTTAAAAAAATAGCGGCGCAGGCAATGAATACAGCAGTTAAAAGGATAAAAAGCTCTTTTTTTCATGTTTCAATTTTATGCATCTTCAACAAAATCATCAAGGTCTCTTCTTTCTTTTTTTGTGGGACGACCAATTTTGCTAAGTCTTTTACCAGTATGAAACGATGTAGCCTGTGTTTTTATCGGCTCAAGCTCTTCTGATGGGGTAAGGTCTATGTAACATTTGGTCGCTTCTGCAAATTGAACCCTGTTTGCCAGAAGCCCTGTAACTTTGATGATCCACTTTCTTGCTTCGGTTTTTATTTCATATTCATCACCTACAGTAACAGCTTTCGATGCCTTTACTGAATCGCCTTTGAATTTTACCCGTCCTTTTTCGCAAGCTTCACTTGCAAGGCTGCGGGTTTTGAATACTCGTATTGCCCACAAGTATTTGTCTATTCGTAATTTTTCTTTAGTGTCTGACATTGTGCTATTAAGTAATTTGTAGATAAGCGCTTCTGTTTAAAAGTTGCTTAAAAGTAAAATTAATACCAGTTGCATGAAGTACTACAGTTAAAATGGAGCGTCGCAACCAAAGTTGCTACATGTTTAAAAGCTTGTACAAAAAAAACTCCCGACATTTTAATTTGCCGGGAGCTTGTATAGGATGAATAATTCTTAAGCCTTTTTTAGCTCAGCGAAATATTGATGAAAATATGGGATGGTTTCGATGCCTTTATAAAAATTGGCAAGGTTGAATTTTTCATTGGGACTATGCAAGTTATCACTGTCGAGACCAAAGCCTAAAAAAACAGTTTTGAGACCCAATATACTTTGAAAAAGGGAAGTGATAGGAATACTGCCACCACCCCTAACGGGGATAGGAGGCTTGCCAAACGTGGTTTCTATCGCTTTAGATGCAGCCTGGTATTCTAAACTATCAATAGGAGTTAAATAAGGATCGCCTCCATGATGTTCAGAAGCTTTGACTGTAACACTGGGTGGGGCAATAGCCTTAATATGATTAATTAGCAGTTCGGTCATTTTTGCACTGGTTTGATTAGGAACCAGGCGACAACTAATTTTGGCAAATGCCCTCGATGGCAAAACGGTTTTAGCACCTTCTTCTGTGTAACCACCCCAGATACCATTTACCTCAAGCGTGGGGCGGATGCCGGTTCTTTCATTTGTAGTATAGCCTTTCTCGCCCCATAATTCCTGTACACCCAAATCTTGTTTGTACTCCTCTTCTATATAAGGTGCTTTGGCCATTTCAGCCCGTTCTTGGCGGCTTGACTCCAGCACATCGTCATAAAAACCAGGAATGGTGATATGGTTGTTTTCATCATGTAAACTGGCTATCATTTTTGCAAGAATGGTTATCGGATTGGCAACAGCGCCGCCATATACACCACTGTGTAAATCACGATTTGGACCTGTAATTTCTACTTCGATATATGTGAGGCCGCGAACGCCTACATCTATACTGGGCGTTTGCAGACTAAGCATTGCGGTATCACTAATTAAAATAACATCAGCCTTCAACATGTCTTTCTTCTCCTGAATAAAAGTGGCGAGGTTAGGACTTCCTACTTCTTCTTCACCCTCTATTATAAATTTGACATTTGTTGATAGACTATTGGTTTTAACCATTGTTTCAAATGCTTTTATGTGCATGTAAAACTGTCCTTTGTCGTCACATGCGCCTCTTGCATAGATCTTTTCATCTTTGATGACCGGTTCAAAAGGTCCGCTGTGCCATAGATTTAATGGATCAGGAGGTTGTACGTCGTAGTGACCATACACCAGCACAGTAGGTTTGGACGGATCAATAATTTTTTCTCCATAAACAACAGGGTAGCCATTAGTTTCAAATATTTCTGCCTTAGCTGCACCTGCCTGCAATAATTTTTCTTTTACTGCGTTCGCACATTCTACCATGTCTGTCTTATGTTCACTTCTGGCGCTAACACTTGGTATACGAAGTAGCTCAAGTAATTCGTTTAAAAACCGATCTTTATTTTGCGATTGATACTCTTTCCAGGCTTGCATGACTCGATGTTATTTAAATCAGTAACAAATAAATCCGGAGCGAATATAGGGACTTAAAATAAAAGGATGCGAATGAACAAAAGCAGAAACGATATCTACAGGATAAATATTAAAACCTGTTGTCATTGAAAATTTTACCTTTAGTTTTCTCGTTATCAATAACAAATACGTTTTTGCTTTTCGGTAAGATTGAATTAAATTCTTAAGAAATAATCCAAAAGTTTAAAAAGAAAACTATGAAAAAAGCACTTTTGCCGATATACTTTGCAGCGGCAACAATACTATTATCAGCTTGTAAAAAAGAAAGTATTGGCGATCCTCCTCCCGATAATTTCGGGCCTTTAACTACCGGAACTAATTGGACTTATAAGTATACTGAAGGAACAACTTCTACCAACTTTAAGTTGACTGTTACCAATCGAGATACAGTCGCAAATGGTAGAACATATAGAGCTGTAACGAGTTCGGATGGTTCGACTACTTATATGGGCAAGGTTGGTAGTGATTATTACAGGTTTGCTTCTTTTCCGGGAATAGGAGTTAACAGTTTTGAAGAGCTTTATTTAAAGGATAATAAGGCTGTTAATGAGACCTGGACGGGTACTGCTTCTTTTAAATACTTAGGTACAGATCTTACGGCAAATTTAAATTATACACTAAAAGGGAAAGGTGAAAGTCGCACCGTAAATGGAAAAGCGTTTAATAATGTAACTCGTGTGCGGCTAGACATTTCCATATTTGGAACGGTTGTCGGAGGAGGGGATTTTTATTACCAGGAGGGTGTTGGATTAATAGAAGATATAATCCTGATAACCGTGCCTGGCGCACAAGCTTATACTTCTAAACAAGAGGTGGTTTCTTACGAGATAAAGTGAGGGTAAAAAATAAACCTATGTATAACCTGCTAAACACAAAGCGGTAGAAGAATTTTGTTAAGCATATTTTAATCATGTGTCGTAAAAATTCGTCAACCTTTTTTTGGCAATATCAGTTATGTTATTACATTTGCTCTACGATTGAGCGGTTTGCCATCCATCAGCCTTTGCCGGTTTTTCTCGTACGCGAGAGGGGTCTGCAGAGGCTGAGCCAATTTATACCGCATCCTTTTTTAAGCGGTGCATTTGATTGGTAAGAAGGTTATCGAGTGTCCATTCTACTTTATGTTCAAAGGCATGCTGCCTTACCGGGCAGGAAAATTTGTCGCACAAGGGGCAGCTAAATGCAAGGCAACCATCAGTATGCACAAAAAATTCGATAGCAGTTCCAAATTCTTCTGTAATTAAACTCATCAACGTATCAATTTCACTCTGCGCTTCGTGCACATTTAAGTACCAGGGAACCGTTAGGTGACAATCGATGTGAAGGTGACTACCGTATTTTATTATGCGGAAATTATGAAGGTCTATCCAGTTAACACGCCTGTTTTTATTGAGGAAGTCCACAATCTCCTGCAGGAGTTGCATATCCTGCTCATCCATGATCCCGGCAAGCGACTCTCTTATGATCTTATACCCGTTATAGATAATGTAAGCAGCCATTAAAACTGCAATTGCTTTGTCTAGCCAGTACAACCGGGTAACAACCATTAGCAGTAATCCTACAATAATGGCAAGGGTAGACCACGTGTCAGTTTGTAAGTGACGGCCACTGGCCTGCAATGCGAGAGAATGATTTCTTTTACCAATTTTAAGGCAAACAACTCCGGCGCAATAATTTACAATGGCAGTAGCTCCAACCATTATTAAACCTGCGTCAAGCTTGCCTATTTGGTTTGGTGTGATGAAATGAATAGCGGTTTGATACAATATCACAACTCCTGCTGCAACGATTAAGGTTCCCTCTACGGCGGCTGATACAAATTCGGCCTTTCCATGGCCGTAGGGGTGTTCTTCATCTTTTGGTTTTGCTGCTACAAAAAGGCTGTATAGACCTATGCCTCCCGCAATTACATTAACAATGCTTTCTAACGCATCGGTTAAAATAGCAAGTGAATTAGTAAGGTGGTAGGCTACTACTTTGGCCATAAGAAGCACAACCGATAAAGCAGTGATCCACTTTTGAACTTTTAAATTATAACTCGCAGATTGCAAATGCAGATACTTTTAAAATTGATTAATTCTATTATACAACAAAATGTAATTCTGAAAAACTACATAAAGGAGGATAAAGGTTGATACAAATTGAAATTGAAGTAAAAAAGCACTGCGAAAGTAGCAGTGCTTTTTTACTTCAATTAATTCAATTTTAGTTTTTTTTCGTTAAAACCGTTAAAGGCGCTTCGGTTTTATTCTTTTTTAAGTGTCTTATGATAAGAAGCTGAATATAGAAACGGAAAGTTGCAGTGTGCGACGCAACAATGCTGAATAAATTTGCCCGGCTCAGTCCAAAATTATTTTATAGCAGTATCAAAGCGGTCGCTAACAAATGACCAATTAACAACGTTCCACCAATTAGTAATATAATCGGGTCTTTTGTTTTGATACTTGAGATAGTAGGCGTGCTCCCATACATCCAGTCCTAATAAGGGCATTCCTTTTAAATCGCTAACGTCCATTAAAGGATTATCCTGGTTAGGAGTTGACCCTATTTTTAATTTGTTGTCGGGCGTTATTACAAGCCATGCCCAACCACTGCCAAAGCGATTTTTACCGGCATCGCTAAACTGGGTTGTAAAAGCTTCGTACGATCCAAAATCTCTTGTAATAGCAGACGTTAAACCCTTGTTCGGTTTTGCACTTTGCCTGGGGCCCATAATTTTCCAAAACAGTTCGTGATTGTAGTGCCCGCCGGCATTATTACGCATTTTTGGAGTGTATTTTGAAATATTGCCTAGTAAAGTTTCGAGACTTGTATTAGCTGAACTGACACCTTCCGCGACAGTTGCTTCTGCCAGGTTTTTAGCATAGGTAGCTGCGTGTTTTGAATAATGAATTTCCATTGTCGTTGCGTCAATGAAAGGTTCGAGGGCATTATAGGTATAAGGTAATGGTTGTTGAGTATAAGGTATAGGAGGTAAATTTTTAGTCATTGCGTGTGCAGGGTTGCAAGAAAATACCGAAGGTAACACAGTGGCGGAAAGACCAAGGGCAATACCAGCCTTGCCGGATTTTTCAATGAAATTTCGCCTGGATAACTGCTCTTTTTTCATACTATAATTTAGGTTTTAACTCTTTTATTATTAAAATTAGATAAAATAACCCGAAGCTTTTTGAAGGAGCGGTAATAATACTCCTGGTTAAATAGTTGCGAATCCTTCATGGCTTTATAGGTAAGGAAAAAACTTATAGGAATTAATACAAAAGTAGAAAGCCACATTCCCTGAAACGGAGACAAAACGTTGCCTTTTACAAATTTTTCACCAAAAGTATTTAGGAGATGAAATAAAACGAAGAAGATAACTGCAAAAACCAAAGGAGTACCCAATCCGCCTTTCCTGATAATTGAGCCAAGCGGCGCTCCAATTAAGAATAATATAACGCATGCAAAAGCTAAGGTAAATTTCCGCTGTAACTCTATTTCATGATACTTAATATCTTTTTGCTTAGTATCATAGTCAGATGCAATTAAGTCGATGTTAGACCTTGCAGAACTAATTTGCGTGTGTGCTCTATCTTTTACTGATGTCTTTGCAGAGTCAGCTATAAGGTCATCTATACTTTTTATAACAGGTAAAGTTTTAGGATCAATGTTGGCCAAACCTGTATCAGCAAACCTTGGAAAAGTAAAGTAAACAGAGACTTCGTTTTGGGCCCTTTTCTCGTACAACAAGCCTGTGTTTTTAAGAGAGTCTATCGTTTTACTTAGCTGTCTTACACTCAGCATTTTGTAATTGTCCCTAAAAGCACTGTCGGAGGTTTTATTCATCTGAAAACTACTGAGATCTAAGATTTTTTTATATTCTTTAAATCCAACCCTTGTAAATTGGGTATTGGTAGTGAGTCGGTTCCCTTTTTCTTCGTAGCGCCAACCGTTCTTTAAATCAAATTCCAACTTGTTTCCCGGGGCCACTTTCATTACACCACTTTCTGCCACCAGGCTGTAATCCTGCAAACCGTAATTCTTTTCATAAATAATTACATCCTTAATAGTATTTCCATCTTTCGATTTTTTGCCTATTTTAATTACATATCCTTCTATCTTATCATAGAAAACACCTTCCTTGATGTCAAAAGCGGGTTTCGATACAATTATATCGTACTTCAAAGTATTCAGCTTCAACACTGCAACAGGCATGATGTTGTTTGCAAACAAAAAAGAGATACCTGCTATAAATACTGAAACAATAAACAGAGGCTGCATAAAACGAAGCAAAGGAATACCTGCCGATTTAATTGCAACTAACTCAAAACTTTCTCCAAGGTTGCCAAAGGTCATTATTGATGAAAGCAATAATGCAAGAGGCAACGCCAACGGTACCCAGTTTATGGCAACCAAGCCTGTAAGATGTGCAAGTGTTCCTAAATCTAATCCCTTTCCTACCAGGTCATCTATATAAAGCCAGAAGAATTGCATTACCAATACGAACAAGGCGATAAAGAAAGTGGCAAAAAAAGGCCCTATAAACGCTTTTATAATTAATGTATCAAGTTTTTTAATCACTTTGCCTGGTTTTAGAACCTTTGAGTAGGGGCAAATTTAGTGTTTTACAAAGACGCCCACCTGCCGCCAGGTTATTGACAATGTTTATTAACACATGTTTCATTTATATTTATCCTGCTATGATTGATTCGCTTAGTGAATACGAAATGAAACTGGTGCAGGATGCTGACTTGCTATTGACCAAGAACAAGATTATACAAAAGGTTTACGAGGTATTTGGAAAACTATCCGAATTCTATAAACAGTCATCTTCGAACAAGAACCTGCCAGTTGTAAATGCAATAAGCGCTAAAATTTCGCGGGGCGAAAATTATAAGGGTTTGCCTTATGTTATTTTAGATTATCCGCGTCATTTTGGAAAGGTTGATGTATTTGCCGTAAGAACTTTTTTTTGGTGGGGTAATTTTTTTAGTATCACTCTACATTTAAGCGGACAATACAAGAGCGACTACATTGCCGCCGTTAAAAGTGCGATGAACCAAAATTTATTTGAGGGTTGGTTTGTTAGTTGTGGTGACGATCCGTGGCAACATCATTTTGAAAGAGACAATTATACACCGCTACAACTGGAGAAAGGGTGCGATTTTGAAGGCTCTTCTTATTTAAAGCTGGCAAAAAAAATCCCACTTGATAAGTGGGATGAAGTGGAACGTTTTTGTGAAAGTAACTTCAGCTTTCTAATGGAAGTCTTAGGTTCTTAAGCGCCAATTCTATGAAACAAATCTTTAATCTGGTACTCCCATAATTGTGTCTGGTCTTTGATTTCTTTTTTTTCTGCAAAATCTTTAATTATCAGTATGGTTTGATTTGTTACTTCAGATTTCTCAATTTCAAATTCGAAATACTCTTCTTTAGGAGCATCTACCCAATGAAACCTCACAGATTTATTTTCTGTCATGTCTACTAACTGCGCCTTTTCTGTCGAATCATTCCAGGTGAAAGTGAAGACGTGTTCTTTGTTCTCATCAACTTTATCAGCAAACCATTCACCAAGGCCAGCAGGAGTAGATAAGAATTCAAATAGAATACTCGGCGAACATCTTACCGGGTATTCCAACGTGTACAATTGTTTTTTGCTCATAATAATCTATTGTCGTAGAAACGAAAGTTTGCAATAATATTAAATTAATAATAGAGGCAAAACATTTTTTTAAATTGCATGGTTTTTTATTGCAGTTGAAACTTTTAAAATACCGTTTATATGTTGTGGGCAACCATTAAAATTATTTAATTGAATGATGTTCTAACAACGTCTATTATTTTTTTTTGTTACGTAAAACCTTCTTACTTTGCTGGTAAGAAATCTCCCCCCAATTACTTCACCCGTAAAATCATTATTACCTATTTAGTTACCCTAAAACAAAAGCATTATGAGTATGCGTCAACTTAAGATCACGAAATCAATTACGAACCGTGAATCTCAAAGTCTTGAAAAGTATCTTCAGGAAATTGGAAAAGTAGAACTCATAGCACCGGAAGAAGAAGTAGCATTGGCAATTAAAATTAAGGAAGGAGATCAAAAGGCACTTGAAAGATTAACAAAAGCAAATCTAAGGTTTGTGGTTTCAGTGGCAAAGCAGTACCAAAACCAGGGTCTTACGCTACCGGATCTGATCAACGAAGGCAATCTTGGCCTCATTAAAGCCGCACAACGTTTCGATGAAACAAGGGGTTTTAAATTTATTTCTTATGCAGTATGGTGGATCCGCCAAAGTATTCTTCAGGCATTGGCCGAGCAAAGCCGAATTGTAAGGCTACCCCTAAATAAAGTAGGTCTTACAAATCGTATTAGCAAGGCATATCAAATGCTGGAACAGGAATTTGAACGTGAACCAACTGCGGAAGAATTAGCGGAGTTACTTGAAATTACGGCTGAGGAAGTAACAACGACGCTGCAAATGGGTATCCGGCATGTCAGTGTAGATAGTCCTTTATCTGACGGTGAAGACAATACACTTATTGATGTATTAGTAAATTCAAATGCAGACCAGGCGGATGAGCAACTTGTACATGGCGAGTCTTTAAAAATGGAGATTGACCGTTCTTTAAAAGCTCTTACCGAGAGGCAAAAAAATGTTATTTGCTTTTTCTATGGCATTGGTGTCGATCATCCATTGAGCCTTGAGGACATTGGAGAGCGCTATTCACTTACCCGCGAAAGAGTTCGCCAAATAAAAGATAAGGCCATAACCAAGCTTCGTACAACATCAAGATGTAAAGAACTTCGGGTATACTTAGGGTAATTGGTAAAAATATTTTGAAATATTGGGTCACGTGTATCTCTTTTCAAACATTGTTGTGTCACTCCCTTTTACAGGTAACTCTTTATTGGGCTTTTTTTATAGGTTATTAAAATAGACCAGTGCTTTACTAATTCAATTATTATACATATTACTACAGCAAGTATATTTGCACTTAAATAAGTGAACATTTTTTGTTCACTTATTTTCATTTATAAATGATTATAATAAATCTTTGACGATATGTTTGAAAGTTTAAGTGAACGGCTTGAGGGTGCCTTTAAAAACCTAAAAGGTGAAGCCAAAATAACGGAACTGAATATTGCTGCTACGGTTAAAGAAATTCGTAGGGCTTTGGTTGATGCTGACGTCAACTATAAAATAGCCAAAGAATTTACTGATAAGGTAAAAGAAATTGCCTTGGGTACTAAGGTAATTAATGCTGTAAGCCCGGGCCAATTGATGACCAAGATTGTAAAGGATGAATTGGCCAGTTTAATGGGCGGAACCGAAAGCGCATTTAATATTACCGGCAATCCTGCAATTATTTTGATTGCCGGTTTACAGGGTAGTGGTAAAACAACATTTAGCGGTAAGTTGGCTAACTACCTAAAAAGCAAAGGAAAAAATCCGTTGCTTGTTGCAGCAGACATTTATCGCCCGGCAGCTATTGATCAGTTAATGGTTTTAGGTGGGCAGGTAGGAGTTGAAGTGTATAGTGAAAGAGAAAATAAGAACGCAGTTGAGATAGTACAAAATGCTATTAAGGAAGCCCGATCTAAAAATAAAAACGTTGTAATTATAGATACAGCCGGTCGTCTCGCTGTAGATGAGGTGATGATGACCGAGGTTGCAAACATTAAATCTGCAGTAAACCCGCATGAAATATTATTTGTAGTAGATAGTATGACCGGGCAGGATGCAGTGAACACGGCTAAGGCATTTAACGAAAGACTAGATTTTAGCGGGGTAGTGCTTACAAAACTGGACGGCGATACTAGGGGCGGTGCTGCTCTATCAATTAAGTACACCGTGGAAAAGCCTATAAAATTTGTAAGCAGTGGCGAAAAGTTAGATACGCTTGATGTATTCTATCCCGAGCGTATGGCCCAGCGGATACTAGGGATGGGTGATATAACTACATTGGTAGAAAAAGCACAGGCACAGTACGATGAAGTTGAAGCAAAGAGATTGGAAAAGAAAATCCGTAAAAATCAATTTGATTTTCAGGATTTCCTTGATCAGCTACAGCAGATCAAGAAAATGGGTAACCTTAAAGATCTGATGGCTATGATTCCAGGAGTTGGAAAAGCGATTAAAGATGTTGATATCAGTGACGACGCCTTTAAAGGAATCGAAGCAATCATTAAAAGCATGACTCCTTTCGAAAGAAGTAATCCTGATGAGATCAATCAAAGTCGTAAGCTAAGAATTGCAAAAGGTTCCGGTAAAGACATGACCGAGGTAAATGCGTTTATGAAGCAATTTGACCAAATGCGTGACATGATGAAAATGATGAACAAAATGCCAATGGGCATGGGCAAAATGCCGGGCATGAGAAGGTAGATAAATCGTTGAGCAAATTTGTTAATTCCTACTCAAAAAGCCAATCAGTGATAAACTGATTGGCTTTTTGAGTAGGAATTAAGATCAATAATTCGATGTTGCCAGGTACTCATAAAACCCCTTAACAATAAACAATTTATTTCTTAGGCAACTTAACCTCATAGCTTTTACCGGGATTTACCTTCAGCGAACGATCCCGCATCCACGGGTTTAAAAGTTTTAACATCTTGTAATTGGTGCCATTTTGTAAAGCCCAGGTAGCAAGATTAGGAATGGTGGACGAAACAGTCACAGACCGAGTTTCAATTGGTTGGTA
>NZ_JAOQAH010000110.1 GCF_025963695.1 Segetibacter sp.
AAAAAGTCCGCCAATACATTTGCACTCTTTCAATTTTCCAGGAGGGTTGATCAGGGGAATTAGCTCAGTTGGTAGAGCGCTTGCATGGCATGCAAGAGGTCAGCGGTTCGAACCCGCTATTCTCCACAAGCTTTAAGCCCCGCAAGGGGCTTTTTTAATGTATTGGAAATAAGAAACAGTTAACAGATTGGTAGTTGGCTAATATTAAAAAGCAGATTGGTAAGATGTTTGATCCTCATTTCCCAGGTTCTGTTACAATCCCAATCAATATAATGTTGATGGTCGAAAGTTGTAAAAGATTGGAAGGTTTGTCGCCTAAACCTTACTAGCATCCAAATATCATCATAAAAAAACAAAACTTAAATCTGCCATAATCATATGGTCTATAAATTAAGTATGTTACAATTTGAGAAAAATAAACGATCTTTGTTAGCAACAAAAAAATAAGTAAGAAACTATGGGGAAATCTCAGGAAACCTTTGCAAAAAAAGAAAAAGAAAAGAAAAAACTAAAGCAGAGGCAAGACAAGCAGGAGAAAATGGATGAACGAAAAGCCAATGAAAAGAAAGGCAAAAGCCTGGATGAAATGATGGCGTATATTGATGAAAATGGAAATATTTCATCCACACCTCCTGACCCGAAGAAAAAGAAAATCTTCAAACAGGAAGACATGATGATTGGTGTACCAAAGCAAGAACCTGTTAACGAAGCTGATTTGATAAGAACAGGAGTTGTTACATTTTTTAATGATGCAAAAGGCTTTGGATTTATAAAAGACCTTGTGACTCAGGAAAGCGTGTTTATTCACGTTAACCAACTGCAGGAGCCGATAAAGGAAAATGAAAAAGTGATTTTTGAGGTAGAGATGGGGCCTAAAGGTCCGAGTGCAATAAATGTAAAAAAGAGCTAGCTTTTTAGCTAAAAGCTTTCGGCGTTACTTCCAATTAATCCGTTTTATAAATTGCTGCTTAGCTTTGTTTGTAAGAACAAAGCCAAGCAATGCAGTTTAATTAAACGGCTTTTATTTGTACTTCAATTTATGTTAAACCACTTCGAATAAAGTAACCTCCCTCTCGTTCGGCTAACAGTATTGAAACTTTGCTACAAGTCAAATTCAATCCCTTGCGCTAACCCAGCATTTTTCCATAGTTAATAGTATTGGTTGCCTAGCCAAGCATATCAGCTGGATGCATCGCTTCCACTTTCCCTGCCACAACCAGAATCTTTTCGCCACTGAACATTCCACCAGTTTCTGCCCCTGATGATCCAATGTTAATTATTGGCAATTCCGCAGTCATAGCTTTTTCGTACAGAAACAATTCTGCCTCTTAAAGATTAAAAGTGATTATAGATGAAGATAGACCTTGCGGTACTCCATTTTGTATTTGTATGGCTTCTTAAAGCATCACGTAATTTGTCAACAACAGATGCGTAAATCTGCCACCAAATACTGATAACGCCTGGAGCATTCAACACGTGCAATTTCAAATGATATCTTACCAGGAAAAATTTCAGCTCACGGATGTGTCCACTCATCATTATTCACTCCTATATTTTAATACCCCCCCATTACCTATTCCCATCGTTGAACTGCTTGGCAATCCATTTAAACCTTTAGCTAAGTTTGCATTATGATAGATGCATCAGAATTAAGAATTGGAAACTACGTTCTACACAAAGCCTCAGTACGAATACTACCGGTTAAATGCACCCTTCAACATTTTGAACTAATTTCAAAAGGGTTAGCAAAAGATTTTTTCCCTATTCCCCTAAAACCAGAAATACTACAAAAATGTGGGTTCAGTGAAAATAAGAAATATCACCTTTTACCTGACGCCAGGGAATTTATCCTCACCCTGCCTGTTATGGGCAATAACAAAAATGAGATTTACGCATATATTAATGCCGGTAAAGAAAGTTATGCCCGTGCTACAGTAAATGATATAGTTATAACTAATAACTTTTATTACCTCCATCAACTTCAGAATCTTCATCACGTACTGATAGGTAGCGAGTTGGACATAATACTTTAATTACAAGTTAGTTTACAGCTGTGTCTAGGTGGCACCAACAGTAGACGGGTGCATAAAAAAAGCTTTGGAGGCGCGAATATTGTAAGACGTAGTGAGTAAATAAAAATTTTCAATAAACAATTCAAAAAATTGTTTATTGAAAGCACAAATCAAATTCTATTTTATGGACAGCATTAATCGTAACCAACCGGAAGAAAACCACAAAGACCTTCAAGGCACAGAGGCTGGTAAAAAAATTAAGGAACTAGCAGGTAAAAACAGCACCTGTTTTTTCTGTTCCGATATAACTACCGGTCAACCTCTCACCGTGAGGCCAATGTCAGTACAAAAAATGGACGAAGAAGGAAACCTTTGGTTTTTAAGTTCAATTGATAGCCACAAAAACCAGCAGATACAGACGGACCATAATGTGCAACTGTTGTTTCAGGGGTCTGCTCATTCTGATTTTTTAAGCTTGTATGGCGTAGCTACTATTTCCACAGATAAAGAGCTGATTAAAGAACTATGGGAACCCGTACTGAAAACATGGTTTACAGAAGGTGTTGACGACCCAAGAATTACGGTTATAAAAGTGGAAACAAAACAAGGTTATTATTGGGATAATAAGCATGGCGATGCAATTGCTTTTGCAAAGATGGCTGTAGGTGCCGCGCTAGGTAAGACTCTTGATGATTCTATAGAAGGAAAGCTAAGTGTTTAACTTTTTTAATGACTGGCTTATCAATACGTAGCTAATCCTACTACAGCATTACTATTACAAATTTGGCACGAAATTTTAGAACGCTCTTGTATCAAACAGCAGGACAAATAATTGAAAATCATAATGTTGGATTCAATTAGTTGCTAACCACCTGCTTTAATAACTTAAAAACTGAAAGTATGAAAAAGATTTTAGCTATAGCTATTGCAGCTATCTCAATGACTGCCTGTAACAACTTAGAAGCAGATAAGGTTACAGTAGATTCGGCAAGTACTACCCGTACAACCGTCTCCCCCTCCACTGATACGGTTTCTACAACTACGTCCACGTCAACATCTAAGACCTATACCGCTGCTGATGGGGATGTTATTTATAGAGATAATAAATTAAAAGTGCGCAAAGGAGGAGAATGGGTAAATGCTGACAACGATGTAAAACTTGACAATGGAGTAGTTGTATACAGAACAGGAAAAGTAAAACAAGGCGATAGAGAATTAGTGCTTCATGATGGTGAAGCGGTAGATCGTACAGGCAATTTCTTTGACAAATCCGGGCGCGCCCTCGATAATGCGTGGGATGCCACCAAAGAAGGAGCAAAGGATGCGGGTGAGTTTATTAAAGAAGGAGCCAGAGACGCTGGTAGTGCTATTGAAAAAGCTGCCAAAAAAGTCGGAGAAAAGGTTGACAAAGCTGTTGATAACGACAAGAACAACTAACCTTTCATTTTATTGTTAAGTCCCTATATACTCAACCCATAGTATATAGGGACTTTTTATTTTATAAACTGTCACTCTAAGAAACAACGCAATCTGCTGCATATATAGAAGCTTCTTTCGTTTACTAAAGCAGCGTGCTTCGTGGTTCCGCCTCCAATTACGGGCACGTGTGCTTATCTAAAAGATATTGCACTTAAGGCTGCCGATAAAACCGAAGCTTCTATCATTTAGATACACTTTGCTTTAAATATCATTTCTAAGCTAAAATTTTTTCTATAAAGTAATAAAAATGGAGCCGGTAAAAAACATTTTTAAAGCTACATTTGAATCATTGTATATAATGTTTAAAGTACTAAGTAATCAATTTGAAGAAATCAAATCATTAATACTAATGACCAGGAGAATATCTAAAATTTCAACTCTTATTGCTTTAATATCCTTGCTTAACTTTTCAGCGACATCGCAGGAAGCCACTATAAGTATAAATAGTAATGGAGATAATCATATTATTAGCCGACATATTTATGGGCAGTTTGCCGAGCATTTAGGTAGATGTATCTATGATGGCTTTTGGGTAGCTGATACAATGAAAGTTCCAAAGAAAGACAGGATTCGTTTAGATGTTGTTGAGGCTTTGAAAAAAATTAAAATCCCTAATCTAAGGTGGCCGGGTGGATGCTTCGCCGACGAATATCATTGGCGCGATGGTATTGGCCTGAGAAATCAAAGACCTAAGATGGTAAACACAAACTGGGGCGGAGTAACTGAAGACAACAGTTTTGGCACCCATGAGTTTATGGAGCTATGCAGTCTTCTAAATGCCGAACCCTACATTGCCGGAAATGTAGGCAGTGGTACGGTGGAAGAAATGGCAAAATGGGTTGAATACTTTAATATGCCCGGTGAAAGCCCTATGGCTAATTTAAGACGACAAAATGGTCGCGATAAACCCTGGAAGGTGTCTTTTTGGGGTGTAGGAAACGAAAGCTGGGGATGCGGCGGAAACATGACCCCCGACTATTATTCTGACTTGTATAGACGATATGCTACTTATGCAAGAAACTACCCCGGCGCTCCCTTAAAAAAGATCGTAAGTGGAGCAAGCGAAGGCGATTATAACTGGACGGAAGTCTGTATGAAAAATATACCCCGCGACCAGATGTGGGGCCTGGGTCTTCATTATTACACTTTACCCATTCGCAACTGGAACGGAAGCAAAGGTTCATCTACCCAGTTCGATGAAAAGCAATATTTCGAGACCATGAAGGGCACCTTGTTTATGGAAGAACTGCTAAACAAGCATTCCGCTATTATGGATAAATACGACAAAGAAAAACAAGTTGCGCTGGTCGTTGATGAATGGGGCATATGGACAGATGTAGAGCCCGGCACTAATCCTGGATTTCTCTATCAACAGAATACTTTACGCGATGCTTTAATTGCTGGCACCAATCTCAACATTTTTAATAATCACAGCGACAGAGTAAGGATGGCTAATCTTGCACAAACAGTGAATGTATTGCAGGCACTCATTCTTACCAAAGGAAGGCAAATGATATTAACTCCTACGTATCATGTCTTTGATTTATACAAAGTGCACCACGATGCAAAGTATCTTCCAATTAAAGTCACCAGTCCTGACTACGAAATGGAAAATATAAAAATCACTTCGGTTAACGCATCTGCTTCAAAAGACTCTTCAGGTGCTATTCATATCTCGTTGGTTAACATTAATCCTAATAAAAATATTCCTGTAAGAATTGCCCTAGACGGAATTAGTTGGAATAGTGTAACAGGGCAACTCATAACTTCTGCAAAAGTTAATGACATCAATACTTTTGAAAAGCCAAACACTATCCAATTAGCTAAATTTTCAGGAGCAAAAAAAGAAGGTAATCAACTGGTTGTAGAACTTCCATCAAAAAGTGTAGTAGTGCTTCAGTTGAAATAAAATACGCGGGTGGCTGATAAAAAACCTTATTGACCCTTATTTTATAATTTGAATTATTAGTGAACAAGCTTTCGTACCTCAATTATGCTTTCGTTGCGTCGCACACTTGTACTTCTTTTTATAACTCAACTAAGACCAACCAGCAGACAACCCTAAAAAAAGGTGAATTACTCTTAATACACTTGCTGTAGCTGCTATTCTTCTTTTCTGCCTAAGCATGATCATTATTGGCGTTATTGCTTATTCTGAAAGTAAAAATGCAGCGGGATATTTTGTTGCAGGAGGAAGGTTGCCCCGTTGCCTATTGCAGGCTTTATTACATTTGTCAGTACAAAAGATATCAGGTTAAATAGCTTTGCACCTGAGGTTGTTTTCCTGCCATGGTTTCTGCAATTTGTATTTTTGGGTAGGGCTGCTAACTAAAACGGTACCAGAAAAAGCACAAATGGCCGCTCTTAAGAAGACAATGTAGAAATTTGCTTAT
>NZ_JAOQAH010000006.1 GCF_025963695.1 Segetibacter sp.
AGAATAAAATGGACGGTTTTGTTCCCGTACACTATGAAGAGCTTCCGTAGCGAAGGGCAGGTTCCCTTGGCACTCGCACAATGCGGTGAAAGGAGAACCTGCGGGGACATAAATTTTATTACAACGATTCAAAAGATCATAACGACTCACATAGATAAACCACATCGAAGTTTGCTTATACGGATCGGCTTATATAACCGCCTATTTGATTTTCGATCATAACTTTTTGCGTTTATACCTGGTAATTACTTAACTAGAAATACAGACCCCCATTTATTGATACTCTTGTCAAAATGATCCTTCGCTACAAGGATATAATAATAGGTTCCAACTGCGGCGATCTTTCCATTGGAGCTTCCATCCCATTGCAGTGGCAGGTGTCGCGTGGTGTACACCAGGTCTCCCCACCTGTTATAAATTGAAAAACTGCCTATGTATACGAGACCTTCTATATTAATCTTCCATACATCATTAATCCCATCCCCATTAGGGGAAAAGGCATTGGCTGCAACAATTCTTGTCTCATCAAAAACCTTCACCTGTACCGGCACAATACTTCCTGCACAAGTTCCCTTAACTGCCTGTACGTAGAAAGTCTTATCAAATAAAACAGCGTTGGTAGTCAAAATTCCGGAGGTGCCTGAACTGTACGGGGCAATAGCAGGAATTGTATCAAACAGAAGATACTTGTAGGGATGCACATTTTTAACCACTAAACCTGCTGTAGTGCCTCTTAAAATGTTACGGTCGTCGAGTAGAGGAGAAACGAGCAACTCATCCTGGTTAGCTATTGCAAATGATGACGAAGTATCAGCACACTGTGAAGCGTCGGTAACTACAGCATAATAAGAACCACTGGTCGCATTTAAAAACCCGCTGGTACCGGCCACTTGCCTGTTGGCGGTGTTGAACCATTGCCATTGAAAAGGTGCGCCTGCTCCACCACTGGCAGTCAGTCCACTTATTTGCCCTGTGCCCTCATTACAAACATCGTTTTTAACAGAAACTCCGGAAAAATTTATAACGGGCTTACCTGTTTGTACAATTTTAGCCGAAAAAATTTTGCTTTCACAATTGTTTGTATCCTTAGCAAAAAGCTGGTAAGTGGATGGAGAAAGGTTATTGATATTCAGATCAGTACTAACTACACTGGCAGCCGAACTATCTATCCAACGAAAATTGTATAATGCACTGTTGGCTGAAAACTGAAAGGCACTGATAGAACCGTTATTTTTTTCGCAGCCCGCATTTTTAAGTTGGAAAGCATTTACAGAAATCGTCATAAAAGAAGCAGGTGGAACAACAAACAGGGCGCTTTTGGTCTCGCAGTTAAAAGAGTTATTTAAAATTAGCTGGTAATTGCCGGCGGCAGCATTCTCAAGCGAAATATTACTTCCTGCAGTATTGCCGCCTGAACTGGCAATCCATTGATAGCTTGTTGCTCCGTTAGCACGAAGACCCGTAATAGAACCATTATTGCTGTTACAGTCAGCCGCTTGTATAGATACAGCAGATGCATCAAGGAATATTAAACCTTCATTTTTTACAACAAACCAGGCGCTGGTAATGGTGTCGCATCCACTTCCATCTTTAAACCGTAACCTGTATTTTCCTGCAGGTAAACGGTCAATGTCTAATGTATGTGCAATTACAGCACCGGTAGAGTCGTGCCAACTAAAGTATGGGTTTCCTGAGGGATTTTCAATTTGAATGTTTTTAATAGAACCATTATTTTTATTACAGACTGCATTAGTTACCCGGGCATTATTCACATTTAATGATGATCCTGATTTATTAATTATTTCAAAAGGACCAAAAGTTTTATTGCAGGACGTATCATTTTTAAGCCAGCTTTTAAACCAATACCTGCCGGGAGCAACATTGAAAATTGATGGCTGACTGCTAATAGTATCACCGGCATTGTTAAACCACCCGTAACGCGTGGCATCATTGCCAACATAAAAGTCTCCGGTTATTGAGCCGTTATTTTTCCCGCATGAGGCGGGGTATATAGTTGTCGCAATATTTTGAACAGGGACAAAATTATCAATCACATAGTCGTGCCTATAGATGCAGTTGTTATCCCCAATGGAGAGCATATAATAATAATTGCCCGGCGGCAGATTGTATATGGAAGTATCTGTACCTACCACTTCCCCCTTGTTGTTCATCCACTTAATGCCGGTACCACTTATGATTTTAAGACCTGTGATCGACCCGTTATTTTTTCCGCATGTTGAAGGATTTACAACCACATTACGCTCATTTACCTCTGCCCTGCTAAACTCTGACGTAGCACTATCTTTATTTGTAGCCGTAAAAACGAGTGAAGAAGTAGTTGATGGCGTATAGGTCCATTTACCGTTATTATCCGAAGTGGTTTTGCCTATGTATGTTTTCCCTTCGCAGCCAAGACATTCAGCATCAGCTGTAAACACTTCTATTTTAGCATTTGGAGGTGCCGTTCCTGAATAAGTATTGCTAACGATTGAATTAACGTAGATGAAGGGCATGGGAGGCATGGTAGGACGATCAGGGTTAGAAGTAGTCCAATTATTCACAATTCCCTTGAGACCGTGACAGTACATGCTGTTTTTTTTGATGTGCACTTTATAAGTTCCTAAAACACCTACCCCTGCTGTTCCATAGGCAAATATGTTTTTTTCAATTTCATTCTCGCCTCCTACCAATCCTTCTTCGCAAAAAGCAATAGTTAATTGAAAAGAAGTGGCGGTTCCCGTCAATTCTGCCTCTGTGTTTGCCTGCACTCCAAACCGGTTCCCCTGCACAAGAAACGGTTTAGAGATCATGAATAGGCTAACGTGGGTAAGCACGTTATTTTTAAGTCTTACTTCAAAATCCACCTTAAATGGAACGTTGCCGGCCCTTATCTCACATGAATAAACACTGGTAATATTAAACAGCGACTTTAGTCCCGAATAGCTAACATGAATATAATTGTTTTCCATTCGCACATACCCGTTATTATACTGTTTAGTGGAACTTATGGAAAAAGCCTCGCTGCCGGTTATATAGTTTCGATCGGCCGCGGATGGTCCGCCAATAACAATATCTCTCACATTCTGGAAGTAGATAGAGGTGGCGTTGTATTTACGCCTGTCATAGGAAGGATCAATGTCACCGGCATCATTTAAGCCTAACACATTTGATCTTATTACCACGTATCGCGAAGAATCATAATCGCTAAAGAAACCATAACGCAACCCGTTCAAATAATTGCCTTTGCCTGCAGCGCCCAGGTATACACTGTCGCAATTTTTGAAATCTACGCCCGTCACCGTGCGATCAAAACTCATGTACGAGGAAATGTTTTTTCCTGATATATACAGTCCGTAGATATGAACATTGTTACTATTAGAAAGCTTTATGAAAGTAAAGTCAATGCTATCCTTACAAACTAATTTTATTTTAGCATCCGACACGCCAAACTTCACCCCGCTTTGAGAGCTGCCGTCAATAATTAATTTTGAGCTTAATGTCAAAGTGGTGTTTAAAAAGATCGTTCTGCCTGCAGCACTTTGATCAGGTATATTAAACAGAATAGTATCGTATACATTTGCTCCGTTGGCCTGAGCAAGTGAAACGACGTCCCTTAGGGTACCGGCTCCGGCATCAGCATTTGAGACAACGGTAAAGGTGTTGGCCAAAACAAACATTGGGGCAAACAAGAGAAGCAATACAAAAACTTGACGCATCAGTTATATAAATCAGGTTGTTCGCTTTGTCCTACAAGTAAAGCAATTTCCATCTATAACGTTTAATTTTCTCAGTTATGATAACGGACGCAGGTGTTTGTTGGAGCCGGGTCTTCACAGCATTACTTTTATGTGTTGGCATGACATCGCCGCCAAAAGCGGGGGCAGGCTCTGGGCGCTTAATTCGGCGTTTTGTTTGCTTCCTTAGTCTAAGAGATAAGGATAGCCAGGTAAGATCTTTTTCACCTTAACAAAGATGACCAAACTACTATTCTTTGCCCTTGTTGGTGTTGCTTGCAGCCTTGCCGTTGAATCGTGTTTTCACCTTCAACTGTAGCCCGGGCAAGGAAGCTTAATCGAATAGTTGCCGATGAACGAAATGCGACGCAACGATGAACGATCGGAGTTACTTCAGCTTGTACCATAAAAACACTCTTATCCACCGCTGCGCGTGTCATATAACGATTATCGTACCTAACAGGCAGAAACAATTGTCGGAATCACTGGATTAGAACCAGCGAGTCGAGCGAAGCATGCTACTGCCTTAGATCCCCAAAAGTTCTCAACAGATTTCAGGGCCGCAATCCCTTTGGTCTTTCTTTTTCCCGGTAATGCTTAGTGATATATGTTTTAATGTGTTCCATTGCTACGTCATGGTCGTCGGTTAGGATAACTAACTTCATATCTCCTTCGCTTATAGTGCCTT
>NZ_JAOQAH010000014.1 GCF_025963695.1 Segetibacter sp.
GATCAATATAGAAAGTTATGTAGAAGTGAGTGGCACAACGATGTTTTATTAGTGAACAAATGCCGACAACCAAAAAGCAAACGATTTTTTGTTCTGCCGTATTCGGTTATGAACAAGCTAGAAAGCATATCTTATCCCCAAACCACCCCAACTGCCTACAAAGCCGCGTCCTTCGGCAAATTCGAACGAAGGCTGCCAGTCAATCGAAAAGTTGATAGGAGCTCTGTTGACTTTATAATCCAGACCCAATACACCATCAACACCCGCTACAACCTTATCGCCGGAGTAACCCTTATAGTTATAAAAGCCTAGATGAGCGCCTGGACCAATATACCATTTTAGACCCGCAGCATCAGCTATATCTCCGTGTATTTCGTATAACCCGGTTAACCTGGTTCCATTCCTGTAGAAATATCCGATTACTTCCATAGCATTGTTTGGTGCTACGAATGTTTTAAAAGATATACCTCCCCCATCCCAAACCTTTACGCCCAACGCCGTTTTATAACTTCTGCCCATACTCTGTGCATTCACAATGCCGGAGGTAACAAAGAAAATAGAAAACATCACTACCCATTTTTTCATAAACATCAGTTTCTTTCTAATTGAAAAATTTCATGCCATTTAAAATAGAACCTTAAAGGCCTAACAATAGTAGTTTTTAACCTTCAAAGCAATTTTAATTTTAATATAAACGGTTGGAACTCAGGCAGTGAGCGTGGAAATTATTGCTCAACAAATAGTTTGCGTAATATTTAAAGATTGCTACCATCGAGTTTTAATCGCCAGCTCAATGGCCCGTTTTTTTTAGCAGCATGGATAACCGTACTGTTAAATTTTAAAAACTTAATTATGGAAAAGCAAGAAGAATTAGTAAGTGTCTTAAACGATCTTATCAGAATAAATAACGATCGGGTAGTAGGATATGAAAGAGCCGTAAAAGAAGCAAAAGACCTGGATGTAGATTTGATAGCAATATTTAATGAAATGGCTGACCAGAGCCGAAAGTATACTGCGCAATTAGTGCAGGAAGTAGGGCGACTAGGTGGAGAAGCAGCTCATGACACAACTGTTTCAGGTAAAGTATACCGAGTTTGGATGGATCTTAAAGCAGCCATTACGGGGAAAGATCGTGAGACAATTTTAGGTAACTGTGAGTATGGTGAAGATGTAGCTCAAAGAGCCTATGAAGCTGCGTTAGAGTCTGATGCTTACATGAGCACAGAAATAAGACAATTGATCAGCACACAAAAAAGTGATTTAAAAACCTCGCATGATTTAATTAAAAAATATCGCGATTTGCACGATAAAGTAAGTTAGGTATATAGAGTGTTTTTATTATTTTTGAGAAGAAAGCCGGTACTTTGCCGGCTTTTATTTCTTATAATCCTTGTTGCTTTTTATATTATTGCGGCAAGAAATTTAAAATAATTTAAAAAATCAATGTATGGAAGAGAATAACGACTTTATGGAAAATAACGACTTGATACCTCATATGAAATCACTGGCATTAGTGACGAATAAAATGGTGTTAGACGGTTATACGGACGACTTTAAAATATCGGACAAAGGTTTACGGTCGCTTCAAACTGAAAAAGTATATCAGCCTGAAGAAGTAAACGTTGTTAACTTTTTTAGGTTTGAAGGACAATCAGACCCTAACGACAACACCATTTGTTACGTTATAGAAACTACCGATGGTTTGAAAGGCACCCTTGTTGACGCTTACGGTCCCTATGCAGATCGGAAACTTTCAGAATTTATGCAGCACGTAGAAAGCTTTCAAAAAAAGACAACTAAGTAGCATTTATTGGATTGAGATTAATGCGGAGAAAAATAAAAAGCACTCAAAAGGTGCTTTATATTTTTATAACGGCAATATCTTTTATTCCTTTAAATACTGTTAGCCATATAAAGTTAAAAAAAGAGCGGTACTTGTTTCTTGTAATAACAACTTTGGCTGTCCGCATGTCTCTCCCTTCTTTGTTACTATTCTTGACAGCGAGGTTAGCGAGTATGCTAAAAACGCCTTTTTTAGCATACTCGTCGCCCTTCTTTTTTAACAACGTTACTTTTAAATCTTCATATGGCATTACCAGTGTTCCGATAGAAGTATTTGTGTCGGCTTTCATATAAAACTTCAGAGAGTTGATCGTGCCCTTTTCGACTTTTATCATCCCCATTGGTTCTGTTAATTGGTTGAGAGTGGTGGCGTTTAGTTTGTCAGCGACAGAGGCCTCAGCTGTGAAAACTCCTTTTTCCCATTGGTCTATAAAAAATGTAAATCTCCCGGTCAGCGGTATCGTATCAAGAAAGGTCGTTTTAAAATTAACAACTATCTTTTCACCCTCCCTGGCTTTGTGATTAGAAATATTCTTTATGGTTACATTGGTATTTGAAAATCTAACCCTTCCACTATTTTGCGAGATTGGGCTTTTTTCTTTGTATTCAATATAGGTATCAATAAAGGCAAAACTATTTATCCTAATTGGTATCCCTAGTTTTTGAATAATCTGATGGGGATAGGTCATCTGTTGTCCGTTTTTCGAAATGCTGTCAACCGGGTAAGACAAATCACGAAAGACTTTAACTGAACTTCCTACTGTATTTATTGTCTCAATATCCAGTTCACCCTTTACCAGTTTCTCTGCATCTAGGTTGTTGCCACGAACATCCTTGATAATAATGTTAAACCGGTCGGTTTGATACTGGGCTTTCTTTGCAAATTTCGCTTCGTCTAACTGAGGTATAACTCTCAACGATTTTATTAATATAGTCTTCGCCCTGGTGTTTAATCTAATTCCGGACACTTTGTATTCGTACAGTTTATCAGCGCTCTTTATACTTATCTCATCATTATAGAAATCAATTTCTTTTGCCTGGTTAATTATTTTACCATTAAATTCAGACGTTTTATCAATGTTTATGTTCTTTATAGAAAACGTATTATTCTTCAACTTAAAAGGCTTGTTTTTCTCCTCTGTTGTTCTACCAACGTAGTTGACCGAATTTATTTGCAAATTGTTCAAGGAAAAATGTTTAATCCACCCTGTCAAAATTTTACCTGCTTTCTTTTGACTACTTTTATTTTCTTTATTCTTATCTGTAAGGGTCTCTAGTTCACCTTTATCAATCACCACTTTATCAATAATAAGATCTGAGTTTTCCACCGGCCCCAACCATTCAATTCCTTTCAGAGATATTCCTTCGAGGGTAGTTTTGAAAAATCCATTATTCTTAAAAGCGTCGTAACTAATAGACGAAAATGCAACGATTTTTGAACGGGTATCAAAAGTTGCGTAACTGGCCTCGGCGGTATTTCTCTTATCCCCAAAAACAATTTTGTCGGACTTAATACCAATCTCCTTACAGAATAAAGTGCGGGTTGTGTCCTGGCTGTAGGTGCTATCTATTGCAAGCTTGCTTAAATTAATCGTGGTATTAAACGTACGAAACTTAATCTCTTTGGTAAAAAAATCAGAAGCTATTACTTCACTATTTATAACTGATACACTATCTGCCTTTATTAATTTGAAGTTTCCTAAAATCTGTTTGTATAATGCTTCCTGCTTTTTTTTATTATCTGTCGGGTTGTCCTTTCGGGGATATATGTAAAGGTTAACCTGGGGATTAAGTATAACAATCTGCTTACACTCCATTTGTTTAGAAAGCAAAGCCCTCGCGGTACTAAAATCAACCACTTTCAACATAGGAACATAAATGTCAAAAATTACTGAAGCAGCATTTGTGTCGTTACTATTGATTAGTTGAAGTTGGCGAGCTGTATCACCCTTTATGTAAATATTTTTTATGTAGAGATCCCCGCCAACTTCATCAACTGAAATTGAGTCATAGTTAATAGTATAGAGTTGATGTGTTTTTTCCCTTACAATATTTTGTAACTGATGGTCTAAAAAATGGTGCTTTTTAATTTTATAAAAAACATATCCGCCTATAAGAGTTAAAGCGGCGATTGAAATAATAAGATAAAAATTTCTTCCACGCTTCTTAAATATCATTTCGGCCTATTTTAGAAAACAGAAAGCTACAGAAACCCCTGTAGCTTAAAAAATTTATAGGAACTGTTCGAAAACTACTTATACCCTTCTTATTATACCAAGCAGTAAAGAAATAATAGCCAGAACTAACAGCACGTGGATAATACCTTTTACACTGTAAACAAAAACTCCAAGTAGCCAGCCAATAACTAATACAACGGCAATGATATAAAGTATACTTCTCATAAAATAAGTTTGAAAAATAATTTAAAGAACCATGCCACTCTTATTTTTATACAATAATAGAATGCATTTTTCTTGTTATAAAAGATTGAAATAAAGTATGATAAGTGTAAAACAGAAATACATGCCGCTATATTTTTTTACAGAGTGGCATGAACTTAATACTATTATTGAAGTAACTCTGCAAAATGAAGTTTATCAAAAGGTATTTTCACGTTTTAAAAGAAGCTGCAAGCGGTTTTAGCCAGGATAACTGTGCAAAACTGAGTGCAGCCTTATCTTATTATACAATCTTTGCAATTGGCCCTTTACTGATAATCATCATATCGCTTTCTGCAATTTTTTATGGAAGGGACGCAGTACAAGGTAGGCTGTATGGACAGCTTAACGGGTTAATAGGAAGTGATGCAGCTTTACAAGTTCAGGAGATTATAAAAAACAGCCAACATTCAGATAAGGGAGTAATAGGTACAATAATAGGAACTGTTTTCCTTGTAATTGGTGCAACTGGTATTTTTACTGAGATACAGGATTCCATAAATTTCATATGGTCATTGAGAGCCAAACCTAAAAGAGGTGTCGTTAAGTTTCTTGTTAATCGTCTTCTTTCTTTTTCTTTAATCGTAAGCCTTGGTTTTCTATTAATCGTATCTCTGGTAGTAAGCGCCCTGCTTGACATATTAAGCGATCGTTTAACACACTACTTTCCTGACACTACTGTGTACATTTTTTATGTAATAAACATTGCTATCATTTTTGTTATCATAAGCCTTTTATTTGCCATTATTTTTAAAGTACTACCTGATGGAAAAATAAAATGGAAAGATGCTTTTATCGGTGCTTCTTTTACTTCTGTTTTGTTTATAATTGGAAAAGCTGGTATTGGGTTTTATCTGGGAAAATCTAACCTGGGTGCCACGTATGGTACAGCAGCCTCAGTTATTATCATACTTCTCTGGGTTTACTACACTTCACTCATACTTTATTTTGGTGCCGAATTCACTAAATCCTACGCTTTAGAGTATGGCGGCGGAATAATACCAGATGATACAGCGGTATTTATAATTAAAAGAGAGGCGAAAGAAATAGAAACAATACCAGTGGCCCTTGCAGGAAAAAACAATGAAGCCGCACAAACCTAAATCTTAATTACTGCACATAACAAGCAAGCTTCATTTGTTGCGTAACTATTAGCCCTCTTGCCCTACTAATCTTCATGTCAGTTTCAAATTTGGCTTAAACACTCCCATTTCCGGACTTAATTATCCGCTTCTGCAGCGATAGCTTTACCGGAGGTTTTTAGAGAATCAGGTAAACTCTTCATTTACATACCCTTAGCTGTAGAATTGATTCCACACAGAAATTTTAAAGGTTTTATTAAAATCAGGTACACTTTTAGAAGTATAACTACTAAAGGTCGAACATGATACACAATGAAAAAGTATTACATTTTATTGCAGAAAAGATAGAAGAAATCAAGGTGGCCATTTTCTACTGTCATAGTAATAGTCCCCTTAAAATCAACAATACCATTATTCATACATTCAAGGTCGACGACTGTGGCTACATCACTTTTTTCATAAATCGGCCGCAACAATTGATTAGTCAATTCGACCGTGAATTTCCTGTCGGTTTGAACTATTTCAAAAAGGGTAAAAACTATTTCATGAATATTTTTGGAAAGGCCAGAATAATTCATGATCCGGAAGAACTTGCTTATCAAACTGACCTAACTGCCGAAGAGATAAACAATGCGCTAACTACACAGGTTCTTATTAAAGTTCAAATACTAAAGGTGGACTTTTACGATAATAATTACGAGAAGAAAAACTTAGTGCTTAAGAAAATTTGGTCTGTTTTCTCCCAGTTATTCGACTCTGTAGGTGCAGCTTCGAGAAGCTACGATCTCAGTGGGCCCGCAACTCATAATTACGGATTCTAAACCTCTCACTATAGATACAATTATACTTACAAGCAGGATTACACAAATCTTCTAAGCATTTCAACTTATTCCAAACTTTCTTGAATAAGTATTTGCCGCTATTTACTTTGCTATTATGCCCGGATAAAAGCATGCAGAGATGAGGTGCTTGCAAAGTGGTTTGAGGCAATATAAAAAGAAAAAATATTCAGCAGGCTATCTTCCAATTATTACGGTGCATATCAACCCTATTGATTACACTTTTTTAAATCCTATAATGAATGAGGTTCCCTGATTTATTTCTGATTTTACATCGATATGCGCATTGTGAGATTGAACGATATTAAGTGTTGAGGCTAAGCCAAGACCCATTCCATTTCTTTTAGAAGTAAAATAAGGCTCAAATAGGCGAGACATATTTTCATCGCTTATGCCACTTCCATTATCAGTAATTTCAACAATGTGCTCGTCCTCTGTTGATGTAATCGTGATTTTTAGTACGCCAACACCTTCCTCCATAGCTTCAACGGCATTTATTATAATATTTAAAAAAGCAAGTTGAATTTTTTCAGAATCAAGCAAAACAAAACAATCTGTTTCGGGAGAAGAAACCTGGAGATCTATGCGTTTCAAAGTCATCCGATCCATAGCAGCAGAAATGGCATTGTCGAGTGCTGATTGCAAAGAAATTTTATGCAAATTTATTTGGGAAGAAAGCCTGGCAGAATTAAGAAGTTCTGTTATTAAATCACCTATTCTTTTGCCGTTGCGCTGTACAATTTCCAGATAAAGTTTCGAATCATCATCGTTTGCCTGTTGAATAAGCTGCTCTATAGAAAGATTAATGTTGTTTAAGGGGTTTCTGACTTCATGCGCTAATGTACGCACAAGACGCCCCGTCGCTGCTAGCTTTTCAGCTTGCAAAGACGTCTTTTCTGCTTTCTTGCGACTGGTGTTGTCGTGAATAATTCCCTGGATGTATTTTTCTGCGTTATTGTTTATTTCAATAGATGCTGAAATAATACAGTTTTTAACTTCCCCTTTTTTTGACATCAAATCCACTTCATAGTCATAGAACTCTCCGATTTCGTCTAATATGTCAGCAAAATAAGTACGATCACTCTTGTTTTTAAAAAGAGAAAAAATATCACGTCTTATCAATTCATCAAGTTCATAATCGAGTAGCTCGGTTGCTGCATAATTAATCTCCGAAATCTTAAACTGAGTATCAGTTATAAAGACAATATCTTTCGATTTTTCAAAAATGCTTCTGTACCTTCTTTCATTTGCTTTCAGAGCCTGAATTGACGCTGCTCTCTCAACTGAATACCTAATGCATCTTTCAAGCTTCTCTGTATTTAATTCTGATTTTATAAGGTAATCGTATGCGCCGCTTTCCATTGCCTTAACGTCAATTTCCTGCGTGCCTTTACCGGTCAGTAATATTATAGGAGCTTCACAACCACGTTGAATTGCGTCGTTCAAAAGGTCCATTCCTGTTTTTATTCCCAGGCGGTAATCAACAAAATAGATGTCATACTCGTTTGTAACCAACTTCTTTAATGCATCATTATAGTTGTACGACCAGTCGACCAGAAAGTTATTAGCGGGAATACTTTTAATATATTCAGAAGTAATAAAAAAATCATCTTCATCGTCATCTACAATTAAAATACGCTTTTCCTGGTTTTGTTTGCTCATCTTAAATCTACAGTTTTTCTATTTATTTCATTAACAACCCGTCTTATTATGCTTCGTTTATTTTAAATGGAAATTTTATGTTGTCATTCGTCTGGTAACAATTGAATAAAAGGCTTTCGCAGTATCGGCATCTATAATATGAAAGAAAAAAGGGTAACTTGTTCTTTTTACCCTTTTACATTATAATCCATCTCTTTACGCTACAAATCGCTATTAAACTGCTTATACTGTTTCATCTTATTATACAAAGTCTTTCTGTCTACGTTTAATATTTTAGCCGCTTTACTTTTATTATAATTAGCCTTTCTTAATGCCTCTACTATCATCTCGTATTCTGCGTCGATACTGGCACCTTTCAAACTATGCTCATTTATTTCCAACTGTTTTGTAAACACCGGCTCAGGTATAACAGGGGAGGTATAAGTTGCTGTTGCAGGGACAGGGTCTGGCTGTTTAACCTGTATATTAGAGGTTGCTTCCTCACTGGTTTCTCCAAATTGGAGCTTACTGAAGTTTGTAATTTCAAAAGGCAGCACGGTAGGCATTATATACTCAGTATCACAAAGTAGAGTAGCTCTTTTTACAACGTTTTTTAATTCGCGTAAGTTACCTGGCCATACATATGTTTTAAAAATTGCCTCAACTTCCGGAGAAAAGCCTTTGATATTCTTACTTAACTCGTCATTAGTAAGCTTAAGGAAGTGTTTTGCAAAAATCATCATATCGTATTTCCGATCACGAAGCGGCGGCACTTCTATACTAAACTCATTAAAACGGTGATATAAGTCTTCCCGAAATTTTCCTTTCTTTGCCGCATCAAGCAATCGTTCGTTACTTGCTATTATAATCCTCACGTCCAGGTCAATATCTTTATTACCACCTATTCGGCGCATTTTTCTTTCTTGAACAACCCGCAATAAAGCAACCTGCACATCGTAGGATAAATTTGCTACTTCATCAAGAAAAATAGTCCCTCCGTTTGCAATTTCAAAGTTTCCTATCTTCTGGTTAAGAGCCCCTGTAAACGAACCTTTTTCATGACCAAACAACTCACTTCCTGCTAATTCTTTTGATAAGGCGCCACAATCAATGGCAACAAAAGGCATGTCTTTACGTTTGCTGCGCTTATGTATTTCCTGGGCAATAGCTTCTTTTCCACTTCCGCTCTCACCGTAGATTAGAATACTATAGTTGGTTGGTGATACAAGGTCAATTTGCTTAAGAATATTTTTAAATTCAGGACTATCACTGAAAATATATTGACCGGAAGTAATTGTTTTCGATTTTGTACTATTCTTAGAATCATCTTCAGGCATTATTACTGTAGCCACGTTTTCCTGCTTAGCAGAACTTTTCTGTAAAGCAGATTTAATACTTAATAGTATCTCATCAGGAAATAAGGGCTTAGTAACGTAATCATAGGCTCCTAATTTCATCACATCTACGGCAACCTTTATATCGCTATACCCGGTAACGATAATCACAGGAGTACGGGGATATCTTTCTTTTATCTTAATCAAAAGCTCCTTCCCGTCAATGTCTTCTAATCGGAAATCACACAGTACAAGGTTTGGCTCGGCATTCTCAAGTTCATCGAGGGCTTTCTTTCCGTTGTGGGCCAGGGTTACTTCATAACCATTCTTAGTTAAGAACCGCTTTAGAAGTAAGCACATGTCTACATCGTCATCTATAACTAAAATTTTACTCATTTAGAAAATTTAATACTTAGTTTAATTCGTTTTGATTTCAAGCCCACATTCTTCTTAGTTGGGCAACCGGGATTTGAAGTTGCTCCCTATACTTTGCTATGGTACGTCTGGCTACGTTAATTCCCTTGTTTGCTAAAATAGCTACCAACTGCTGATCAGTGTAGGGATTTAACTTATCTTCTTTTTCTATAACACCTTCGATAGCTGATTGTATAACTCTGTTACTAATGACCTCACCTTCTTTATTTATGATACCCTCAGTAAACAAATTTTTAAGCAAAATAATACCAAATGGTGTGTCTACATATTTATTTGAAGTAACTCTTGAAACAGTTGATATATCTACACCCACTTTGTCCGCTATATTTTTTAAAATCATCGGTTTTAGAAGGCTTACGTCTCCAGTCTTAAAATACTCTCTTTGCAGTTCAACTATGGCTTTCATGATTTGCATCATTGTTCCCTCGCGCTGCTTAATTGCATTTACAAACCACTGAGCAGAACTTAATTTACTTTTTAAATACTGTGTCGCTGACTTATCCCTAGTTGCTCCTGCAAATTGCACCGTTTCCATTAACGACTGATTAATGTACAAAGATGAAGATCTTGACCTGTATAAATTTACTTCTATATCGCCGTCGTCATCAACCGTTAAAATAAAATCGGGTATAATATTATTGTTTACAGTAGTGCCTTCAAATTCTTCAAGTACAGGCTTAAGTTTTAGAGACGCTAATAATCTCAAAACAATTTTCAGTTCTTCTTCATCAATGGAGAGTGCGTCCATTATCTTTTCCATGTTGCGATGAGACAGGTCTGGGTAATGATTCTCAAGCAACTTAATTGCCATTTTTACATCAGGGCCTTTTTTCTTAAGATTATGGAGTTGCAAAAGCAAACACTCCCTGGTATTTTTTGCACCAACACCAACGGGATCGAGTTTTTGAATATGTCCGACAACTTCTTCCAACTCATCGGCTTCGACTATCACTCCATGTTTGAATGAAAGATCATCTGCCATATCCTCCAAATCCTGCAATAAAAAACCATTGCAGTTAAGGCAATCGATGATATAGTCCGCTAAGCTTAAATGTTTTTCTGAGAGACCCATGTACCTTATTTGATCTTTGAGCCCTTCCCGGTAATCACTGAAAGACTTTATAGGTACGTTAGGTATAGACTCACTGTTAAAATAGTTCTCATATTCAAGCTTGTAATCAGGTACATCATCATAGCCGTGTTCTTCCCAATCTTCATAATCCTGAGCATTCTCTTTTGCAAATTTCTCAACTGCCACTGTCTCTTCCTCTTCATTCATTTCCAACAATGGATTCTCGTCTAATTCGTCACTTATACGCTGATCTAATTCTAAAACATTTAGATGAAAAATGTTCAGCATTTGAATTTGCTGTGGCAAAATTTTCAACTGCTGTTTTTGGGTTTGAATTTGGCTGAGCATATTGATTATCTGAGGTTTAAATGTTCACTTTCAATGAATCCAATACAACACCAAAGTTTAATGATGTGCAAAAAAAGTGTAAACACTGCAAATAGAACATGTTACAAATATATATTTTAATTACTTCATAAGCTTCACTAAAATAGGAGCTTAAATCAAAGGTAGAGTGTAGAAAAGTTTCCACAGCCATTTTATTTAAAAATTTATTTACCTATTTTCTACTATGTGTCTTATTGTAAGTAACACTGCCTCAACACTTTATTAAAAATAATTTTCCTTTATTAATGCGGGCAACAGCGCAAATGGCAAAGGGGGACGACAATACAATAATAATCTTAAAGCACAACCCCTATCAGGTCTACAATTTGAACCTCTTAGCATTTTAATAAGAATAGAAAATTTAAAAGAATCTAAACTACAAAAGAGTTTACTAGCACAACAGCTACAACTCTGTTTTCTTTACTAGTGTCAGCTTCGGAAATGAATTTGAGGAATTGTCGCGAAAAGTAGCGGTAGTAACTTTGTTAGAAGTAAAGAAGTGGGACGTTCTTAATTTTTATTTTTTTACTATACAGCATATTTAGAACTGATTTCGTACCGGAGGTTTTCTACGCTTAGCTATAATTGTCTCTATGTTTTTTGAGTAAAAACGCACAACATCATCAAAGTGAAATTGGACACCGGGCAACAGCACGAACTGTGTCATGCATTCTAAGGCGTTTTTTAAAAATTTTCCGGATGCTTTCATAGGTTATTGTTCTATTTCCTCTAGGGTAAATTCCGTACCAAAAGAATTTAGAATCAGTTTTCTTCTTTAAAAAAACACTTTTCGTTGAATTGAGCTCGCATTTATACCTTCATTAAAAGGGTGATACGATCAGCGAAGCAGTTAACATTAAAGGTGAAAGACAGATAGTTACAGTAAAAAAAAATGCTGTATTCTTTTTTTACAGCATTTTTTTTTAATATTTATTTTTTTTATTCTGTTCCGGCAGTTTCTTTTTTTGCCTTTTCTATTAAAGCTTCGTTTGCGTAAACGGCAAATTCTACCCTTCGATTTTGGGACTTATTTTCTTCAGTATCATTTGCAACTTTCGGTTGGGTTTCACCATACCAGGCAGTCTTAATTCTGGCAGGAGATATTTTTTGAGCTTGCAAGTAAGCTCCTACTGCTTTTGCTCTTTCTTCGGAAAGGTTTAAATTATGGGATGAACTGCCTGAAGCATCAGTATGCCCTTCAATTAAAATATAAGAATCGGGATATTTTGCAAAAACATTTGCCAGGTCTTTAATTTTGGTTTGTGCAGTAACACTGATGTCAGATTTATCAATGCCAAATAAAACACCTGATTCAAAGGTTACGTTAATACCTTCTCCTACACGCTTTACTTCCGCACCAGGTATCTGAGCAATTTCCCTGGCTTCTTTATCCATTTGTTTACCAATAATTCCACCGGTTACCCCACCTACTGTTGCGCCTATGATAGCTCCCAGTACTGTGTTTTTTGCAGCTTTGCCCACGCCTGCCCCTACTGCTGCCCCGCCAGCAGCGCCAATAATAGTACCCTTTTGAGTTTTATTCAGGCTTTTACAACCAGATCCAGCCAGCCCTGTAATTATCGTTATCAACCACAGCCGTGATAAAATTGTTCTAACATATTTTCCATGAATATTTTGTATTGTTATGATGCGATGCATAATTTATAATTTTAAAACTCAATTTTTTATAAGCCAAAGTTGACGCCAACGTTCACCCCTAAGTTCCTGTTATGCTGGTTAGTGCCTGGCCTAATATCAGTAATGCCATGTAGATAGTTTACATCAGCATTAAACCAAGTGTTGCTTACCAGACGTACATTTAACCCGGCGCCGGCAGTGACACCAAAATCGAAAGACTTATAAAAATCTTTGGAGTTTACTGTTTGAGTAACGACAGGTGACTCTATTTTTGTTTGTCCTCCGCTTAGGAAGCCGAATGATGGACCGACAAATACTTTCGGTCTTACTTTATGTCCATAGCTATTAAAGAAATAAATAGCCTTTAACGGTACCCTAAAATAATTAAGGTCTGTTGTAGTTGTTTGTCCGTTTGCCGAATACTTCCCTCCCTCAAAAGAATACTTCGCATCCAGTCCAATTCCAAAATGTTCAGCAGCACTATATACTAAAGATAAACCTGCATTACCGGCCAGTTTAGTCTTTCGATTAGGAGTGTTGTCTAACCATGATGCCCCTACACCTGCATTAGGTCCAAGAGAAAATTTACTTTGAGCACCTGCCACAAGACTAAGTCCGCTACTGATAACCAATGCTAATAAAATGTTCTTCATACTAAATCAATTTTTCTCACCTTAGTCAATTTTAGTGCCATAATAAAACATATTGCGTAAGAATTGATCGCAATAAAATTGTACAGAAATTTAAATTATTGTCATTTGATGGGACAAAAGTTATAACTCCCTACTTATCTGCTTATAAATGATTAATTTTTTTTTGTGAGAAATTGTTTCTACAAACAAATTACTTATGCTAAGGATTGATTTAAGTATTATAGTGGCAACGTTTTTTACAACATTGCTGTATGGATAAAAAGAAAGTATTGATTATCGACGATGAAGTAGATTTTTGTTTACTTATGCAATTCTATTTATCCAAAAAAAATTGCGACGTCAGCATCTCTCATACCCTTCATGACGGTTTGGGATTCGTACGAAGTAATACTCCTGACATAGTAATTCTCGACAATAATCTTCCAGATGGTTTAGGCTGGAAGGAAGCACAGAATATTATTAAAGCTGTTCCGGGGGTCCATTTATTTTTAATAAGCGCTAATAAGCCGGGTAACAGACCTTTTTGTGGTGACAATAAAGACGATTCGAATGTTGATGGCATTACCCAATGTCACATAGTTGAAAAACCTATATCCATATCTCAAATTGACAACTTTTTAAAATAAACTTTTTTTTATCCAATTGAATTTATCAACGTTAACAATCAGATTATGGAAGAAACATATAACGCAGATCCGAATGCTTCAACGGATGTAAAAACTTCTTCGACTGACTCAAAGGCAAATGACAAAACTACTGGCGATAGCCAAGTTCAGGACGGGCAAGGGGTTGACCGGCCTGAGCAGCAGAAAAAAGCTTATGAGAAGAGTGATGAGCAACAAGAATATTTAGAAGATGCCAATAATAACACGGCGTCGGGTAATGAGAGCCCGGTTCAAAATGGAAACGGAATGACTTTGTAAAGCAGTTTTCCTAAGTATGAAGATACATCCTACCCCTGTTAGCACCTTATTTTTAGCCTGGTACATCCGACCCTTGCAAAGAAATTCTACTTATTGTTGATTACTCTACAACGGCGCAGGCCCATGCCCCGGTTTTGTTTCTGAAGCATCCATAATAGGAGTTTAAAGTTTTGCTGAAATTTTTACCTAAAGCCTGTTCACAAACTTTGAACTGCGTCTTCACTGGATAAATCATTGCCCCTGCCGGTGCAAAAGCGAATTTAATTTCGAGCACATTTGCTGCTGATACACTTACAGTATTCACATAGGGAGTTTCAGTAGTTAGAGATAAAAAAGTAATGCCAGTTTTTTTAACACCATTTCCCTTGTTGGCATTTACATAACCTTCATAAATCTTTCTTTTAGCTAATTTTTCTGAAAACTTGTCCCCGTTTGAAACAGGAGGGGCAGGAGCTTCGAAAGAGCAGCCGGTATTTACTTTAGAAATTTTAGACGGATTTTCAGTAACGCGCTTAATTTCCGCAACAGCAGCCGAGTCTATGTTTCTTATTTGTGTTACCGACACCCATTCATCGTGTTCAGATGTTCTTCCCAGGTAGTGCACCTTGTATAAAAACTCCGTTTCTTTGTCTATTATAGTCGCCTTTTCCCAATCACCTTTTGTATTTACTTCTGCGCTTTTGCCAATCAAATTCGAAACTGCCGACTTGTTACTCTCTATATCCGGTTGTGGAGCGGTTGTGGCGTCATCACTATTTACAGTTGCATTTGGAGCATTAGTGACAGCATCTTTTTTTACAGCGCCGGCATTTGCGTTTAAAGTAGATGAAGTATCAGTGACTTTCTCATTGTTCACCTCGTCCTGATGAGGTTTTGAAACAAGCGGTTCATTAATAGACAAACCGGGCTTCACCTGCTGATACTGTTTAACCCAATTATTTTCCGTTGTATCAATCGCCGTATTCGAAACACTATTAACAGGCGAAGTTGCAAGGTCTCCAGCACTTTTAATTGTTGTTTTTGTAATCGTATCAGAAGAGACAGAATTATTAACCGGCGGAGTTTTTATTACAGTAATCGATTTGGTTGTCTCCGCCGCTTCTACCACACTGTCAGAAGAGGTGGAGGCGATTACTTGCGCTGAAGCAACACTAACCACCGTATCTTTTTGTACTCCCGCGGCAATAGTATCACGCACAGGTTTATTAGCAACGGCTGCAGGAGATGGAGCAATACCAGCGTCCTGCTTCCTTTCGTCTAATCTCAAAACAGTATCAAGGACCAATCCATAAGAAGATTGTGCAGAATATGAAGCAACAGCAACGCTGGTATCCTTTTGTACTCCTTGCGTGGCAGTATCACGACTAGTTATATTAGCGGAGATTGTATTAGAAGCTTCAAAGCGGGTTGCTCCTGTCTCTGTAACTTTTGGTATATAAACCTTATCCATTTCAGTAGAATCGTCAGCAGCCGAGCTTTTCGACAACCCTTCCTTCATTTTTTCAGAACTAGCTCTTGCAACAGAATCAGCCCTCTTAACCGCTTCTTCCAACGTGGCCTTGCGGGGAGTGGCTTTGACTAATGGATTAGGTGCGATAGATGCAGGGATCGCCTTATCAGTTCTATTGTCGGCTGCAACGTTAGTGGATGAACCGCTTGTTCTACTTACCGGCGTCGTAATACCCCTTGCTAAATTAGCTGCGCGCTCCTCTTCTTTCAGCCTGTTCGCGTTTTGCTTCATCCTGGTGCCAGTCTGCCTTTTATCAGTAAAATAAATGCAATCGCATTCTTCGGTCGGGCCTTCGCCATAGCACTTTAAAATTTCTACTTTCATCCCACCCCCTACATCTATTTCCTCGTGGTTTCTATAACTCGGTTTTGTTTGAGCAAAAGATGAAATTGCTATAATTGAAAGGAATAGTTGAAAGACAATGATTAGAAAATAAAAAGATGTAATCCGCTTCACACTTGCCATGATCTTTATATTATATAAACTTACTGTTGTAGTTAAAGGTTGTCTTAGATTTTAAGATACTTAAATATCTACAGATTGAACCGATTCAACCCCTTCATTTTTTAAAACTATCCGAAATTGGCCTGCCCCGGTGCAGGAATTACTTCTGCTAACAATTTTCGAGTGCCTGCACAATATCATTTAAAATATCATCCTGGTGCTCTAAGCCCACTGAAATTCTGATAAGTCCTGGAGTAATGTTCACAGTAAGTCTTTCTTCGTCAGTTAGTTTTGCATGCGTTGTGCTGGCGGGATGAGAAGCAATACTTCTCGTATCACCAAGGTTAGCAGTAAGCGTTAGCATTTTAAGGTTATTCAAAAAATCCCGCCCGGCTTGTAAGCCTCCTTTTAACTCAAAACAAACAATTCCTCCCCCATTTTGCATTTGCTTCAGAGCAATGTTATGTTGAGGATGACTTGGAAGAAACGGATATTTTAAACTTGAAATCTTTGCATGATTTTCTAATGCATTCGAAATATATAAAGCGTTTTTGGCATGCCGCTCCATTCTTACATCAAGTGTTTCGAGGCTCCGGCTTAAAACCCAGGCATTAAAAGGCGACATTGATGGTCCGGTGCTTCTACAAAAAGCATGAATTTCTTTTACAAGCTCTTTTTTACCAACCACTATTCCGCCTAGTACCCTGCCTTGCCCGTCTATCCATTTTGTTGCCGAGTGAACAACCAGGTCTGCACCAAAAAGGATGGGCCGTTGTCCCAAAGGAGTAGCAAAACAATTGTCTACATTAAAAATGATATTATTTTTCTTAGCTACCGCAGAAACCAGGTCCAAATCTATAATGTCCAGTCCGGGATTGGTAGGCGTTTCAATATAAATCATCTTTGTATTTGGCTTTACAGCCGCTGCCCATTCATCTGCACTTGCATCCGCGTTGATGTAACTATATGCTATTCCGTATTTAGGTAAATACTTTGAAATAACGGTATGGGTGCTACCAAAAACTGCATTGCACGACAATAAATGGTCGCCACTTTTTAGCAATCCCATAAATGATGCAAATACGGCACTCATGCCCGACGACGTAGCAAATCCTGCTTCCGCACCTTCGAGTGCTACCATCCTGTCCGTAAACTCCTGTACCGTTGGATTGCTAAAACGGGAGTAAATATTATTATCATTCTCATCCGCAAATGTTGCCCGCATTTCCTCCGCATCATCATAACAAAAACTACTGGTCAGAAACAGCGGAGATGAATGTTCCATCTCATTGGTCTGATCTGTTCTTATCCTGATGGCTTTTGTTATTGGGTGTTGTTCCATGATAATTTGTATTTGTTTAAATGAGGTGCAGACAAGTTCCCGTGTTTCTTATCGCGGCCGAAAAAAGCAGCCATCATATTCAAAAGTAGAAGTGAGTGACACAACGATGTTGAATAAAGATATTCTCCCTGGTCAAAAAAAAAACTAAGAAACAACGACGACTGGTTCTGCTGTTATCACTCTTACATCCCATGTAATGCTGCTACCTGATTTGCGTAGCGTTTCTGCAACAGAACAATATTTGTCCATTGAAAGCGCACAAGCTCTCCTTGCCTTATCTATATCAATATTGCCTTTCAATTCAAAAATAATGCTTACCGTTTTCCATAACGAAGGCTCAGCTCCCGCCTCGCGTTCGCCTTCAATCTTCATGTCAAAACCTTCAACTGTTTGTCTTTGCTTTTTCAAAATCGAAACGATATCAATTCCTGCACATCCTCCCATTCCCATTAGTAATAATTGCATCGGACGGGCACCAAAACCTTTTCCACCCAACTCTGGATTACTGTCCATTCGCACCACATTTCCGTTTGAGTCTTTAGCTTCGAAACCAAAATCTCCTTCTACTCGGGTCAATTCTATATTAACCATGATAAATATTTTTGCAAATGTAATTCAAGCAAGCTGTTACTTTGAGTTTTGAATATAGGAAGAACAAATGAATTATCTGAACTGTACCATACCTTTTGCGACTGAAAGTGGAGGGACCATAAGTGATTTAAAAATTGCTTACAGCACTTACGGCAAGTTGAATAAAGAGAAGAACAATGTAGTATGGGTATGTCATGCGCTGACTTCCAATTCTGCGGTTACAGAATGGTGGCCTGGCGTGGTGGGTGAAAATTGCATAATTGATCCCAAAAAATACTTTATTGTTTGCGCAAACATTATCGGTTCGTGTTATGGCACTACCGGGCCCACGAGTGTTAATGCCGCAACAGGTCAGCCTTATTTTTCTAATTTTCCTGCCGTTACCATACGCGATATGGTGAAAGCTCACATTGTACTAAGGCAACACCTTGAAATTGAAAGTATCTATTTACTAATGGCCGGAAGCATGGGCGGATACCAGGCGCTTGAATGGTGTGTTATAGAAAGCCAGCGCATTCAAAATCTGTTTTTGGTAACAACCTCTGCGGCCGAAAGTGCATGGGGTATCGCTATTCACACGTCGCAACGCCTGGCTATTGAAGCGGACAGTTCATGGAGAGACGAGCACTTGGAAGCCGGGAAAGCGGGCCTAAAAGCTGCAAGAGCTATTGGCCTTCTCACTTATAGAAACTACAGAATACTGGTTGAAAAACAAACCGATACCGACCCGGAAAAAACAGACAACTTTAAGGCGTCATCGTATATAAATTACCAGGGAGATAAACTGGTAAAACGCTTTAATGCCCAAAGCTATTGGTTGCTTACAAAAGCAATGGACAGCCATAACCTGGCAAGGGGAAGAAACAAAACACAGGAACAAGTACTTCAATCAATGCCACAGAGAACGTTGATTATGGGAATTACCAGCGACCTTCTTTGTCCCGTAGAAGAGCAAAAGCACATTGCCGATAATATACCCGACGCCACTTATATCGAAATTGACTCCTCTTATGGACATGATGGTTTTTTGATCGAGTGCGGCAAAATTTCCAAACATCTCGGAGATTGGCTCAACAAAGGGTAATGTAAGGTCTATTTTAGGGCCGCCCACATTTGTTATTTGTTGAGCTGCGGTTGTGTCACTCACTTGTACCGTATCTTTTTATATCGGCTTTTTTCCAACAGGTTTTATCTTATTAAAAACATTCAAACCAATGTTTTTAATCCGGCAGACGATCGAAATAGCAGCGAACAAACCTATAATTGAGCTTTGACGTAATAGTCTCCATTTTTCTCGAAACCGTTAAAATAAAGGCAAACAATCCCACATGTTTTTGCTAACATCTTTCACTTAAAGGCAAATGTTTACTTTTGCACGATGGATTTTGCTCAGACATCTGTCATCACCAAACTTCCGGTTATGGAAGCTTTTTATACGATCCAGGGAGAAGGATTTCACCAGGGGCGAGCCGCTTATTTTATTCGGCTTGCCGGTTGTAATGTCGGCTGCTTCTGGTGCGATGTAAAAGAAAGCTGGGATGTAGATAAACATCCAAAAATTGAAATAGCCGAAATTGTACGGATGGCAAGTAAAGAACCGGGCAGGCTTGCTGTAATTACAGGAGGTGAACCTTTAATGCACAACCTCGACGAACTTACCTATAGACTTCAACGTGAAGGTTTCGAAACTAATATCGAAACGTCTGGCTCGTTCCCTCTTTCCGGCAACTGGAACTGGATCTGTGTATCGCCGAAAAAATTCAGACCGCCAACTGAAGAAGCTCTCCGCCACGCAAATGAACTGAAGGTGATTATTTACAATAAAAACGACTTTGCGTGGGCTGAAAAGCACGCGGCAGAAGTAAGTGTTGATTGTAAATTATACCTGCAGCCAGAGTGGGAAAGAGCATCTATTATGACACCCTTTATAATTGACTACATAAAAGAGAATCCGCGTTGGGAATTAAGTCTTCAAATACATAAGTACATACATGTGCCTTAGATTGTAAAATAATCTGTCAATAATTTCTCCTTAATTTTTTCGTTTTAGCCGAATACTCCTTTAGTCACTTTAGAATTTAACAACCTCTCTAAACAAACTTTTGCGACCTTCATTTCTATTCGATTTGCAACTATGAAGAACATTTTATTTTTAATTTTTATTGGCATTTCTGCTCCATCTATTGCTCAGACCTACAATGCCGACAAGGTTAATAAAAAGGCTATTGATTTGTATGAAAGGGCGCTTTTAAAAGTGCAGGATGGTCAGTTAAAAGAAGCTATTCCCGGGTTAAAAAAAGCAATTGAAACAGAACCAAAATATGCTGATGCAATACTTTCTTTAGCCAGTGTGTACGGCGAGATGAAAGATTACAAAACCGCTGTTGAACAATTCGAAAAAGGCCGTGCGATAGATACAAACTACTTTCGTTTTTTTTACCTTCCTTATTCTATAAATCTGGCCGGTCTTGGCCGTTTTAGTGATGCCTTAGCTGCAATTAATCAATTTCTTAGTATTGCAGAATTAAGCGACCGCAGCAGAAAAAGCGGAGAATATCGTAAGCGCAGCTACGAGTTTGGTGTGCAATACACAAATACATATCCTGCTACCAATTATGTTTTCGCTCCTGTCAATCTCGGCGATAGCGTTAACTCGGATAAAAGTGAGTACTATCCATCTATCACCATCAACGACAGCATGTTCGTATTTACCCGAAGAGGTGCAGGATTTAGAGAAGACTTTTTTGAAAGCACAATATTGGGAAGTAGAAAATATGCAAAATCAAGACTAATAAATGGCGACATAAATCTTGAACCTTCCAAAGGAGCAATCAATATTTCGCAGGATGGAGAGTGGCTGATTTTTGCTGGCTACAACTTCCGGGGGGGCTACGGCGATTTCGACTTGTACATCTCATATTATACACCCACCGGCTGGAGTGAGCCTGAAAATCTTGGCAGAAATATCAACACCGAAAGCTGGGAAAGTGCCCCCAGCTTAAGCCCCGACAAAAGAGCGCTATACTTTAGCAGTAACCGACCCGGTGGATATGGCAATACCGACTTGTATGTAAGTTATCGTCAGCCAAACGGCCGCTGGTCTCCTGCCGTTAATATGGGTGCTAGTATCAATACCGCTGGCAAAGAGCAGGCACCTTTTATTCATGCCGACAACGCCACTTTATATTTCACTTCCGACGGGCTTCAGGGATATGGTGGAAACGACATTTTTATGTGCCGAAAAGGACCAAACAATCAATGGAGTTTGCCCGAAAACCTGGGGTTTCCTATAAATACAATTGAAGACGAAGGAAGCCTGTTTGTAGCCGCAGATGGTAAAACTGCTTTCTATGCAAGCGACAGAAGCGACAGTCGCGGTGGCCTTGACATTTATACTTTTGAACTACGGCCCAATGTACGTCCTGCAAGAACATTATACGTGCAGGGTAAGGTGTATGACATCAAAACAAAGAAGGGTTTGCCGAGTGCCGTTGAGTTGGTAGACAACCTAACACAGAAACTAGTGATGAATGTGCAAACCGATGAAACAGGTGAATACTTTATTACTTTGCCGGTAGGAAAGGATTACACCTTTACCGTTAACAGGAAAGGTTATTTGTTCTACAGCCAGCTATATCCCCTAAGTAAAAATCAGCCAGACAGCACCTATAAGAAAGACATCCCACTTCAACCTCTCGAAGTAAACGCTTCACTTATTTTAAAAAATATTTTATTCGAGTCGAAATCTGCAGAACTACAACCAATAAGCCTGATTGAAATAGACCGTCTATTACAACTGTTAACCGAGAACCCAACGCTAAGAGTTCAAATAAATGGCTATACAGACAACGTTGGTAAACCTGCCGATAACCTTAAATTGTCCGCAAACCGAGCAAAATCGGTGGTAGATTATTTAGTAGGTAAAGGAATAAATTTAACCCGGTTGACTTATAAAGGTTTTGGAGAAACCAAACCTATTGCAGACAACACAAACGAAGCGGGACGCGCCCAAAACAGGCGAACAGAATTTGTGATTATCGGGCAATAACGAGAATCTGGATGTGTATGATTTAAACGATTAAGAGGAAAATCAGGTAGATGGTTTTCCTCTTTTTTTTGTACCAGGCAGTATTACTACTATTAATCTTTTGTTGCGTCGCACTCTTGTACTTTATGTACCGTTTTTGTACACTCTAATGGCCTTATAAAATTTTAATCGTATCGGCTTTACATCTCATCTTTTAGTAAAAAAAATCAACCAGAGTTTCGCATGGCAGGGACTAAGAGCAACAAGACGACACAAACCCGCAAAGAAAAGCTCTATGAAGCCTTTACATTGGTATCAATGATGCCTATATAGGTGCCACTTGCCTTTATTATAATATTAAACCTGCTACCTGCAATACTTCAGATTATCATTACTTCTCTAATCTTAGGCGCGTATAACATAACGTAAAACCAAAAAGAAAAGCCTGGGATTTCTTTTTATAGTGGTATCCGCAGGTTAGCTTTATTGTTGAACTCCCTGTTTGCACCTCATGCCTGATAACCTGCTATTTCAGATTGCTCTTACCATGGTTCCTAATATAGGACCAGTGCAGGCCAAAATACTTTTAGAACATTTTGGTGACCCCGAAAACATTTTTAAAGCATCAAAAAAAGAGCTTGAAAACCTCGAAGGTATTGGTAGTATTAAAGCAGCCAGCATTAAGGCATTCACAGACTTTACAGGGGCAGAAAATGAGATAGAATTTATTGAAAAGTATAAGATCGAAACACTTTTTATTAATGATAAAAAGTATCCTCAAAGGTTATTGAATTGCTACGACTCGCCTACCCTGTTGTACTACCGGGGAAATGCTGATTTAAATACTTCGAGAATCATTAATATCATTGGCACAAGAAATCATACCGACTATGGCAGGCAGATAACAGAACAACTGGTAAACGAATTACAAAATCAGCAGGTATTAATTGTTAGTGGCCTCGCCTATGGAATCGATGCAGTTGCACACAAATCGGCAATACAGAATAATCTCACTACAGTTGGTGTTTTGGCTCACGGTCTCGATACAATTTACCCCTCTCAACACACAGGACTTGCGAAGCAAATGTTACTAAATGGGGGTTTATTAACTGAGTTTAGAAAAGAAACAAAACCCGACAAACACAACTTCCCTCGTCGAAACCGAATTGTTGCAGGAATGGCAGACGCAACCATCGTAATAGAAACAGCTTCTAAGGGAGGAAGTATGATAACCGCTGAATTAGCTAACGGTTACAACAGAGATGTTTTTGCATTTCCTGGTAAGATAACAGATTCTAAAAGTGCCGGCTGTAATTATCTCATTAAAAACAACAAGGCAGTTTTGCTCGAGGATAGTCAGCAGCTAATAGAAACACTGGGCTGGAGTGTGAAGAAAGCAAAACGACGAGAACAAAAAGAATTGTTTATTTCACTAACCAGTGACGAACAAATTTTGGTGGACATTCTAAAACAAAAAGAAACGATTCATATAGATGAGATTTACCTGAAAAGTGGGCTAACAAGTAGCACTGTTGCAGCTTCTATGCTCAACCTCGAATTCCAAAACGTACTCGCATCAATGCCGGGGAAGATGTATAAGCTTTTGTAAACTATTAATCTAACATTTCCAGCTTGCTGAAAGTACGGTTGGAAAGTAATCCACGCACTGTCATCTAACAACTGTCCACCATCCGTTGTCATCCCATCCTATCCCCTGCTATAATTCGGTGCTTCCTTTGTAATTACCACATCATGCACGTGGCTTTCGCGCATTCCTGCATTTGAAATTCTTACAAAACGGGCTTGCTGCAATTCTTCAATTGTTTGCGCTCCACAATATCCCATACCAGCTCGCAGCCCACCTGCAAATTGGTAGACAACTTCGTTCACCCGGCCTTTATAGGCAATCCGGCCTTCGATACCTTCAGGAACGTATTTCTTAATATCTGCTTCCACATCCTGGAAATAGCGGTCTCCGCTTCCATCTACCATTGCACCCAGAGATCCCATTCCACGATATTCTTTAAACTGTCTTCCCTCGTATATAATCGTTTCACCCGGGCTTTCTTCCGTTCCGGCAAAGATGCTTCCCATCATTACTGCGTTTGCTCCTGCCGCAAGGGCTTTAACCATATCACCGGTAAATCTGATTCCACCATCTGCAATCAATGAAACACCGGTTCCCTTAAGTGCATACGCAGCCTCCATAATTGCAGTAAGCTGAGGCACACCGATACCTGCAACAATGCGGGTGGTGCAAATAGATCCGGGCCCTATACCAACTTTTACCGCGTCAGCTCCAGCTTCAGCAAGTGCAATGGCTCCTTCGGCAGTTCCAACGTTCCCGGCTATCACCTGTAAATCTTTAAAGTTCTTCTTTAGATCTTTTAATGCGTCGATGACACCTTTGCTATGTCCATGGGCACTATCAAGTGTTACTATATCAACCGACAAGTGCTGTAAGGCTGAGGCGCGATCAAGCATATCTCTTGTAATTCCTAGTGCAGCGCCAACCATCAATCTTCCATAAGTATCTTTTCCGGCATTTGGAAAATTTCGAAGTTGTAAAATGTCGCGATATGTGATGAGCCCAACTAATCTTCCATCGTTATCAACCACAGGCAATTTTTCTACCTTATGTTGGCGAAGAATCATTTCGGCTTTCTTAAGATCTGTTCCTTCAGGGGCCACCACCAGGTTTTCCTTTGTCATCAGTTCACTCACCTTTCGCTGGTTGTTATTCTCAAATCGCAGATCGCGGTTGGTGAGTATTCCAACTAAAGTATTCGAGCCATCAACAATAGGAATTCCACCAATCTTGTTCTCCCGCATTAGTCTCAATGCATCCCCAATAGTAGCGTCAGCAGTCAGAGTAACAGGGTCAATGATCATCGCACTTTCACTTCTCTTAACCTTTCGTACTTGCTCGGCCTGCTGCTCGATACTCATGTTTTTATGCAGTATCCCGATGCCACCTTCTCTTGCCAGGGCAATAGCAAGCCTCGCTTCTGTCACCGTATCCATAGCGGCCGAAAGCATTGGAATTTTTAATTGAATGGTTTTAGTAAGCTGACTGGTAATATCTACATCACGAGGTAAAACCTGGCTAAAAGCAGGAACAAGTAAAACATCATCGAAGGTGAGACCTTCACCAAAAAATCTCGAAAGAATAACGTCGTTACTATGAGTAGTGGGATTTGTTGCCATGTGCAAAGATAGAGTCGGGACATTATACGAGACAAATAAAAGTTGCTTTGTCAAGGTGTGGGGTGTAAGGTGTAGGGCATAGGGCGTGAGAACGTTTTGCTAACCACCTTCCCTACCTTACACGTTACAGCCTACAGCCTTCCCCATCTTTAACCTGTTCTTATCCCTTTTTTGACGAACTTGCCGGCCCATAAACATTATCCTTTTTTTGAAAAAAATTTCACCTCTATTATTAAGTCTTTTATCAGGCCTGTTGCTGGTTTGTGCCTGGCCAGATGCCGGGTTCTCTCCCTTGATTTTTATTGCCTGGGTTCCGTTGTTAGTATTAGCTAATAAGGAAGAGAATAGAATTCGCTTTTTTCTCTTTGCATTGCTGAGCATGTTTATCTGGAATGCCGGAACCACGTGGTGGATATGGAATTCTACGGCTCCCGGAGCTGTTGGGGCCATCATTGCAAATAGCTTTTTAATGGCTATTCCCTTGTGGGGCTTTCATACTTTTAAAACAAAGTATGGAAACCGAATTGGTCTTTTTAGCCTTGTTGCATTGTGGCTCACCTTCGAATATGTTCACCTTAGCTGGCAATTGAGCTGGCCGTGGTTAACGTTAGGAAATGTATTTGCAAAGCATACAGATTGGATACAATGGTACGAATTTACAGGAGTGAGCGGAGGAAGCTTATGGGTTTTATTAGCGAACATAATGTTGTTTTCTGTGGCAAACAGTTCTAAAACTTCCAGGATCCCGACAATAGCAGCCGCAATCTCAGTTTTGATATTTCCTGTTTTCTTATCCTTTTTAGTCCATCCCAATAAGGCAGAAGTAAGCGCAACAACCAATGTAATTATTGTGCAGCCCAACATAGATCCATATAGCGAGAAGTTTGATGTAGCATCAACGGAAGGCCAAATTCAAAAACTAATCAATCTGTCTGAAAAAAATATAGACGTAAATACGAGGCTGGTGCTTTGGCCGGAAACTGCTTTGCCGGTTCCTGTATGGCAGGACCAATTCCAGCAAAGTGTGCAATATCAACCTGTATTTGATTTCGTGAATAGACATCCTGATATCACCTTGCAGACAGGTATTGAGACCCGTAAAAATTACGGGACTGAAAAAGCAACAAAAACCGCAAGAAAAAATGAATTGGAGGGTATTTATTACGATGCATTCAACGCTGCAGTTGTAATAAAAGCTGGGGAACCTGTAGCGTTTTACAATAAGAGCAAGTTGGTGCCAGGTGTGGAAACCTTACCTGACTTCCTGCTATGGCTTGGACCGATCTTTGAAAAATTTGGTGGAACTGCCGGAGGATATGGCCACGATAAAGAAGCAGTGGCTTTTAAGGTAAAAGGCAACCCCTACATCACCGCACCTATTATTTGTTACGAAAGCATTTATGGCGAATACATAACCAATTATGTACAAAAAGGTGCCAACCTACTTACCATAATGACAAATGATGGGTGGTGGGCAAATACTCCCGGCCACAAACAACATCTTGACTACGCAAAAATAAGAGCTGTTGAGACGAGGAAATGGATTGCCCGTAGTGCAAATACAGGCATCTCGGCAGTTATTGACAACAATGGAGATATTCTTGAAACAAGGCCGTGGGATACAGCGGCGGCTATCAAATTTGCAATTCCAGCTGTTGAGGGCGAAACATTTTTTGTTCGGAACGGAGCTTTGATTTTTGGTCTTGCCCTATTTGCAACCATAGTGTTGCTGGCTTATCATTTTATAATGATTTTGAAGAAAAGGTTTATTGGAAATAAGGTGTAATTGTTTTTGCCAGGTTAGCTCAAGCCGCTGACCTTTTTTTGCAAAGTAACTCCACCCGCTCCGGAAACTGCTTTGCCTGTTTGAGATTCCTTCGCCTTTGCCTGGCACCAAACAGGCTGATGTCTTTTATGCAAGAACTGTTATTGGTGAGCGAATATTAACGAACGACATGACAGTTGAATAATTGGTTAACTAGCACTTCGAAAAAGCTACCCCCTTTAGAATTAGCATTAAAAGATGGGCTTAGTCATTGTGATAGGGAAGTGCTGTTATAGACACAAGATAAATTACAATGGCATTTATGCTTAGCCCTTCGTCTTACTAAAAATCAGTCTAAACAAACTAATTTAGACAACCAGACGTTTATCGATAGCGAACTTATAAGATGGTTAGAAATAGCATTTCTACCTAATACAAAATAGCTAACTACCTTAAATCCTTCAGCCATTAATAGATACTTACCAATGAAACAAATAAAACTGATCATAGGATTTTCATTACTATCCCAAATTTTATTTGCGCAAAAGGTTGCGCCAAAAGCAGTTAACGAATATGCGGCAATTGACAATAAAGTGCTACAAATTCCAGACTCGCTGACTAAAACGACAGAAGGTATTGCAACATACATCACTTCAAATTTTGGCAAAGACGCTGAAAGAGCAAGAGCAATATTTATATGGGTAGCTACCCATATTGAATATGATATTGAAAACATGTTTGCAATAAATTTTTATGAACAAAAGGCAGAAAAAATTGCCAGGTCATTAAGAACCAGGAAAGGCATCTGTGAGAATTATGCGGCGCTTTTCAATGACATCTGTGCAAAAGCAGGTATAAAATCATTTGTTATAGAAGGATATACGAAACAAAACGGATTTGCCGATTATATTCCGCATGCTTGGTGCGCTGCGTTGGTAGACAACTCTTGGTTGATGTTTGATCCGACGTGGGGTTCGGGTTATGTGAACAATGGAAAGTTTTTCAAGAAGATCAATAATAGTTATTTTAAAGCTTTGCCATCGTCTCTAATTAAGTCCCACATGCCTTTTGACTATCTATGGCAATTTCTTAACTACCCCGTTACCAACCAGGAGTTCTACGAGGGTAAAACCGAACAAAATAAAACAAAACCGGTTTTTGATTTTGTTGCCTCTATTCAAACTTATGAAAAGCAAAATCATATTGAACAATTGATCGCTTCTTCATTCCGTGTTCAACAAAATGGTATAAAAAATTCTTTGATTTTTGACCGCTTACAACATCTGAAACTGGAGATTGAAAATTACAAGCAGACGCAAAGCACGGGTTTGTATAACGCCGCAGTGCAACATTATAATGAAGGAATAAATCACTTTAACGTATTTATACAATATAGAAACACGCGGTTTAGTTCTAAGAAGACTGATGCGGAAATTGAAAGTATGATTGATACAACTTGGTTGACACTTAGTAAGGCTAAAACAAATTTAAGTAAGATAAAAGAACCCGATGCAAATACAACATTACTGATAGCTCAACTTAATAAATCAATTGATGACGTCATAATTCATGTAAAAGAACAGCAGGAATGGCTGAAATTATATTTTAGCAAAGGAAAGTTAGCACGGAAATCAATGTTCTATAAATACACCTGGTTTGGAATACCGGTGAACTAAATAAGATGCAGTATCTGCCGAATAAAGCTGAAAAAGTAAAAGTGAGTGACACAACGATGCTGATAGATGTTATTGTGTTTGTTACAAAAAAAGTCTTTAAAAAGATGATTGCCTACTCACTTGTTCCCGCGTAAATAATAAGACTTAAGCCTACTACAAAAAACAGAAACATTGCTGTAATTAGTCGGTCTATGCCTTTTGGAGCATTTTTAAATTCTTTCCAGATAAAGACACCCCACAGCGCTGCTATCATTGTTGCGCCCTGGCCTAGCCCATAAGAAATAGCTGGACCTGCTTTGCCTGCTGCAATAAGGTTTAAGGAATTGCCCAACCCCCAAATCAGTCCGCCAAGAATGCCTACCATGTGTACCGACAGCTTTCCCTTAAAATAATCGGCATAACTAACAGGGGTTCCCTCGAAAGGTTTTTTCATGAGGATTGTATTGAAAATAAAATTGCTTAAGAGGATGCCGATAGAAAAAACAAATACGGCGGTGTAAGGAGTCATTTTGCCCGCTGCAGGTTGCTGAAAATTTTCGAGGTCCATTGCAGCCGCAATAAAGCGATAGAAAAATGACATAAGCAGTCCGGCCGCTAACGACAAAAGCAAGCCCTTTGATGAAACTTTTTGCGCCGCCTGGTTTGTTTTTTTATATGCCAGTGCATTTACAATAATCGCCGCCAGAACAAACACCACACCTAAAAACAAAACATACGGATTTCCTTTTTCGGCACCAACATAATTGACAATTACCCCCAGTATTAAAGCAAGGCCAATACCAACCGGAAAAGCAACCGCCATACCCGCAATAGCAATGGCTGCTGACAACAAAATATTGGCAGCATTAAAGACGATGCCGCCAATAAGTGCACTAATGATATTGGAGGAATCTGACTGTGATAAATCAGCAAGAAAACTGCGGCCTTCGCTGCCATTGCTGCCAAGTGTAAGGGCTGAAAGAATTGAAAACAATACTATACCGATGACATAGTCCCAATAAAATAATTCGAACCTCCAGCTTTTGCCCGCGAGCTTTTGTGTATTGGCCCAGGAGCCCCAGCAAAGCATGGTAATAAAGCAAAAGACAATAGCGGTAAAATAACTATCAACGATAAACATAAGCGTGGTTTCGGCGTGAGGAATTATGGCAGGTGCGTGGTTTCTTTTTTACTAAAGCGGTTTTGCATTAAACGATTTTGCAGCCTTTTCCATTTCCTTTAATCCGTTTACCGGTTGATCAGAATAAACAATAACTTCTCCTGCATTAATCTTTTGTGTGGATGAGGGATTTAAAATTTTAAGACGAACGGAATGCTTGCCTTTTGGCAGTTGATAATTCCAGGCAAGTTCATGACGGCGGGTAGTAAAGCTGACCGGCAATTGTATTGTCTCGGTCTTTTTATCGTCAATATACAATTCGGTATTAAAAATATAGTTGGCATTATCGCCCTGTGCATTCCCTCTTAGAACAAACCCTGTTCCATCAAAATCGAATGTAACTTCATCCTTATTTGTTGACCAGTTAACGGCAATTTTATTAACCGGATATACTCCATCAAAACTTTTTTCATATTGTACCGGCAACGGTTGTTGCTGTTTTATGGTGATTTGGTTGCCGTTAATTTCCCCCCCGTTCTTTTCAATGTTTGCCATTGCATGCTTTAATCCTATGTCATAAACAGTGTTTAAAGACATGGTGGTATATTTAAAATCGATACCCTCGGCTTCCTTTAAACCTTGTTTCCAATAGGGAGGAATTTTATCATACCCTAAAATGGTCCCTAATATTCCACCTGCGCTTGAAGGATTGCAATCTGCATCCTGGCCGCATCGCGTGGATATATCCAGCGTTTTGGTAAAATCGCCACCACCGTATAAAAGACCTATGGCAACGTAAGCTGCGTTCACTTTTGCATCAATGTTAAAAGGCAGAAAAACACCATCGGGGCAACCAATATCATCAGCCCATTTTCGCTGCACTTCCAGCCACGTTTGTTTCCAGTCATCAGGATATTTCTGGTGCCATTGTATCACATCATTAATACATTGGTAAAACTCACTTTGCCGCGGGATAGTTTTCAATCCTTCTTTTACAATGGATGGGATATTGTTTGAAGTAAAAGCCAAAGCATACATAGCACCTATATAAACACCTCCATACCATCCGTCGCCATAGTTCATAATATGACCAATTTTATCACTGATTTTGGATGCCGTATTGGGCATACCAGGACTCATCAAACCGGCGAAGTCAGCTTCAATCTGGTAGTCGATACAATCAGCGTGAGGATTATTTTTCCAATGGCCCGAAAGGGGTGCTTTTGTGCCTTTTAAAATGTTGTAACGACCGGCCTGGTTTGCATGCCACAGCATATACCCGGCTTTAGCATAAGCACTGGCAAACGAATCAAGCGGAGCGTCGAGCCCATATTTTTCAAAGACGTCTACAAAAGTCAAATCCATATACAAGTCGTCGTATAAGCCCGGCCCTTCCAACATCGTCTTTTTCAGGTAGCCGTTATACCAAAGCAACGGCTGGTAGTCCCCGATAAAAGTTCCCTGGAAACGGAACTCGTACGGCCCGCCGAAAGTTACCCCGATCGTCTGCCCGGCCCAGCCTCCTTTAATTTTATCATGCAACTGTTGTTTCGTAAAAGTTACTTGTTGAGCATTAAGAGAAGCAGAAAGAACAAACAGGTAAAGGCAGGTAAGAAATCTTTTCATATGTTAAGGGGGTGATGTAGGGTTATTAACTTAAAAATTGAAATGTTCAATAATCAAACTTACCATTTCAATTTCTGATGAAAGAAAAGGGTTTAAATATTGAGCATTGATTATTGAAAATTGAAAATTGATTATTGAAAATTGAGCGGTGAATATTAAGAAAAGCCGGTAAACTAAACGGCTTCTAAAGCAGCGAGACCTTTATGCTGCAAACCCTGAAATGCCGCCACCTCCTCCCGCGATGGTGCTGATGCCTGTGCACCTAATTTTGTTACAGATAATGCTGCGGCATGACAGGCAAAAGCTGTTGCTTCCTGCAACGATTGGTTTTCTGATAACGCTACTGCAAGTGCCCCGCAAAATACATCACCCGCTGCCGTCGTATCTATCGCCTCAACTACCGGCGCACTTACTAATTCTTCTATCTTGCTTGTACAAATAAAAGCCCCTTTTGCTCCTAGAGTAATAATCACTGTTTCCACCCCTCTCGCCATAATGCGATGTGCTGCCTGCGTTGCAGAGACCAGGTCAGTTATCGCGATTCCTGAAAGCATTTCTGCTTCTTTTTCGTTTGGAGTTATTATTGAAATCTTCTCAAATAAAGCCGCTGGCAATTCGCAGGCAGGTGCAGGGTTTAGGATTACCGGAACATTATGAGATTTTGCCAAATCTGCAACCCACGCTACCGTTTCAAGAGGTATTTCCAATTGCATAATAATTGCAGCAGCAACAGAGATTTCGTTAGAAGCATTTTTCAAATCAGCCGGACTTAAAGTGGCATTGGCGCCCGAAGCAACTACAATTGTATTTTCAGCCTTTTTATCAAGCGTAATCAAAGCAACTCCCGATGGATTTACAGGATCAACAACCATTAGGTGAGTGTTGATACCCTCGTTTTTAAACAATTGCAATGACTGCTTACCAAAAACATCATCCCCGGTTTTAGCAATAAAAGTTACATTTCCTCCAAGGCGTTGAGCGGCTACTGCCTGGTTGGCTCCCTTCCCGCCAGGGTTCAAAAAAAAGTCACCTCCTAAAATGGTTTCTCCGGGTGCAGGAAGATGATTGGCCTTAATCACCATATCAGTATTCGTACTGCCTACAACAACAATAGATGGCTTCATTATAAATCGTTAGTAATTGAAATTAATTCTAATGATAATGAAATATTGGCAAACAGCAATCATTAAGTAAAAGACCACAGCGCGGCACTACAAGACGTAACTGATATTTCTGGTCCAGCTTCTGTTTTTCATACAATCATTGTTGCGTCGCACCCTTGTACATTTCACCTAAATCTGAGTAGATGGTATATTTAAAAGTGAGCAGTTTTTTTAAGAAGGATTCTTACAACTAAAATAAAAACGTCTATCCCTAATTCGCCGATTATCGAAACACAAATGCTTATAAGAAAACCAGCCGAAATGGTTTTTCAAGCGTTAACTGACCCGGCAATAACAACCAATTTTTAGTTCACCAAAGCAAGTGAAAAAACAGAGGTTGGATAAACAGTAATATGGGAAGGAGGAAATGTATGGAAGGTTAGCAAAAGTGCCCGTAAAGCAAATTGTAAAAAATGAGAAAGTAATAATTGAAATTTCTCTGCCGCAAATGATGTATACATAGGTTTCGGAAAGGAAGGACTTGCTCCACGTGACATCTATGTACACATGCACGAGAAATAGTTGAAAAAACGCTATAATCTCAAATGAAAATTTTCCCGGCTAAACCAACTCCAGACGGAAAGAGTACCCTTCATAATTACGCATCTGCAGAATTACGGAACCACAAAGAACAATTACCTTATGGAACGGTTTTTTATTTTATTCTCATATTAATACAAAGACTTACTAAAGAATAAAATAAGATATTATGGTACAAACTAATCAAATAGGACTGCATCCTTTAAAAGCAAAAGACCTTGCTGACAAATTAAATATCCTGCTCGCAAACTACCAGCTCTTCTACATTAATGCAAGAGGTTTTCATTGGAACATAGCAGGAGAGAAATTTTTTGAACTACACGCCAAGTTTGAAGAAATATACACGGATGCACTTATAAAAATAGACGAAATCGCAGAGCGTATTTTAACGCTGGGACATACGCCCATACATTCTTTTACTGAGTATGTAAGTACCTCTTCAATTGCCGAAGTGATGAATGTTTCTGAAGGCAAAACCGCGTTGCAACACGTCCTTTCAGGACTGCAAACGTTGTTGTCGAATGAGAGAGAGTTGCTACAAATTTCGCAGGGTGCAAACGACGAAGGAACCAGTGCTTTGGTAAGTGACTACATCCGGCAGCAAGAAAAATTGGTGTGGATGTTTTCTGCTTTTTTAAAATAATGCAGTAACAGTAAGTAGGAATTAATCTGCTATAAATAAGAAGGGATGTAAAAAGCAGCTTTAGCTTTTTCAACATCCCTTTATTTGTAGCGAAAAACTTATTATAGTTACCCGGTAACTAGCTTAAAAAATTATCACTTTCCCTATAAGCTGCTATTAGTTTCGCCTCGCCTTCTTTACCTGGCTGAGAGTTTCCATGCTCCATACCCAACACGCCGCGGTAACCTTTTGCGTGGATGTGCTTAAATATATTTTTATAATTCATCTCCCCCGTGGTTGGTTCTTTACGGCCGGGATTATCCCCCACTTGCAGGTACGCAATCTCGCTCCATGCTTTATCCATATTGTTTATAATGTTGCCTTCATTTTTTTGCATATGATACATATCAAAAAGAACTTTGCACGAAGGGCTTCCGACACCTTTGCAGATCATGTATGTCTGATCAGAAAATCTTAAGAAAAGGTTCGGTGTATCACTTAACGGCTCCAGCACCATTATAATATTTTCCTTCTCAAGAATTTCTGCACCTCTCTTTAAAGCCTCAATCACATTACCGGTTTGTATACCCATTGTTAGGTTTCTTTCAAAATCACCTGGTACAACGGTTGTAAGTTTGCCATTAACTCTTTTTGCAACTTCTACCGCATCACGGCAACCTTTTAAAAATATTTCAACATTTTCCGGTTTTCCTGCTGCCAGCGTATTGGCTCCATTACCACCTTTATTCAACACGAATACGCCCATTTGCATACCTAGCTTTGCCAAAGTATCTCCAATCTTCTTTTGCATTTCAGGTGTTCTCCCAGGCAATCCATTATCTTCAATTGACCGAAAACCCATATCGTAGCCATATTTTATCTGGTCAATGAAATCGGGTCCTGCTGCATTCTTAAACATGCCATCATGAAATCCATAATTCAGGTTAAATGGCTTATCAGCAACTGTATTACTATTAAAATTGCTGCCTTCTTTTCCGGCAAAAACATTTGCGGCTGTAAACAAAGAGGCTCCTGCTGTTAATATTGATTGGCCAAGAAATCGTCGTCGTTGCATAAGAATTTTAGTTTAAGAAAATAAATTTAGTTTTAAACTCTAAAGAAAAACAATATTGAAGCAGTTTTTATTTTTATTAATAGCACTCATTCAATTTACTAGTTCGCGTGCCCAAGCACAGGAGAAAAGATTTTCCTTCACCAGAGAAAAAATGGCTTCGCCCTTCAGCATCATCTTCTTTCATAGTGACTCATCCGCTTCGAACCTTATAGCAAATCAATGCTTCAAGCTTGCAGATTCTTTTATCAATATATACAGCGACTATATAGAAAGCAGCGAGTTAAACCAATTGAGTCTAAGTTCAGGCTCAGGAAGGTTTGTACCAGTATCGCCCGCTTTGATTGATATTATAAAAGAGTCTGAAAAAGCTTACATCTTAACCAAAGGAGCATTTGATATTACAATGGGACCGGTAATAAGATTGTGGCGAAAGGCAAGAAAAGAAAAGCAATTTCCTGAAGCATCAGCTATAGCTGCAAAAATGAAAAGTGTTGGTTTCGATAAAGTAAAAATAGATACCGTAACAAACTCAATCAAACTTACTGCAAAAGACATGCAGCTTGATCTTGGAGGGATTGCACAAGGATACATTGCGCAAAAGGTACTGGAAAGATTATACAGCAACAACATTCGTAAGGCCTTAATTAATGTGAGCGGAGACATTGCAGCAGGAGAGGCCCCGCCCTTAAAGAGAGGTTGGACAATTGGAGTAAACCTACCTGAAAGCGAAGAATTACAAATAAACAAACTAGTGCTTAGCAACCGTTCTGTTTCAACCTCGGGCGATATGTACCAGTTCATAGAACATGAAGGAAAAAAATTTTCACATATTATTGATCCTAAGTCAGGCTACGGTATTACCAGCATGAAGAACGTAACAGTTATCGCAAACGACGCAACTACTGCTGATTGGTTAGCAACAGCTTGTAGTATTATGCCAATAAAAAAAGCAAAACGTCTCGCTAAGAAATTACGCGCTGAAGTATTGATAGCAGAGTTAAAAAATGGAGTAATTGTTCAGTCGAGCACAAAAAAGTTTAGTTATTTTTATAATTTAAATACGGGAAATTGATTAATTTTCAACTTCATTCGGTTTTTTTAAACTTTTCTGTGTGAATAAGATTGCTCTATTTGTTCTGGCTGAATGTTTTTATTTTTTTTCCTCTGCCCAAAATATTAATCAGGATTTTAAGCCCTATGACCAACCCCTTCCGGGATCAGCTTTGGTTACAAAATTCGTCGCTATTCCTGCGGGCAGCTTTATGATTGGAAGTAATAGCAGTGAAAACGGTCGTGGTGCAGACGAGGGACCACAGAAAAAAGTAAATGTTTCTGCGTTTTGGATGGGTGCAAATGAAGTTACCCGTGATGAATTTGATGTATTTTATAAAGATGAAACATTAAGCCAAAACGATGATGTAGATGCTATAACAAGGCCAAGTCAGCAATATATTGATTTAACCTGGGGTATGGGAAAAGAAGGCGGTTTTCCTTTTAACAGTATGTCGCAATTTGCTGCCTTGATGTACTGTAAATGGTTATATAAAAAGACCGGGATTTTTTACCGGTTACCAACCGAGGCCGAATGGGAATACGCTTGTAAAGCTGGAACCAATACAACTTATTTTTTTGGTAACGATGCATCGCAGTTAGGTGATTACGGCTGGTTTGAGACTAACAGTGAAGGGAAGTATCATAAAACAGGTCAAAAGAAACCTAACCCGTGGGGATTGTACGATATCGTTGGAAATGTTTCTGAATGGACCCTAGATCACTACGATGAGAAATCGTTTCAAAAACTAGCAGATAATGCTACTGATCCGGTAAATCATAATAGCGAGATGTACCCGAAAGTTGTAAAAGGTGGTGGATACGACAGTAACGCAAAGTTATTAAGAAGCGCCGCACGCATTGCATCAGACCCTGAATGGAACAAGAGAGACCCGCAAATTCCTCAAAGTAAATGGTGGTTTACAGATGCACCGTCAGTTGGTTTCAGAATTGTACGGCCTGTGAAACAACCAACAACGAAAGAGGCTGACGATTTTTTTAAATTGTATCTTGGTATCTAAATTTTCATCTATAAATCTATTCAAATGACTAACGATTACCTGAAGAAGTTTGCCAACAGCCGCAGGGAATTTGTGCGACAAACCTCTTTACTTGCCGGCGGCCTTATTGCCGCACCGTTACTATCAAAAGCAAACTATTTCTCCGGCGCTGACGATGCTATTAAAGTTGTCTTAATTGGTTGCGGTGGCCGCGGCACAGGTGCAGCTATGCAAGCTTTATCAACTACCCAAAACGTGAAGTTGGTGGCTATGGCCGATGCTTTTCAGGATAACGTAGAAAAGTGCTATGCATCTCTTACCAAAGAAAGTACTTCAACCTCTTCAAGAGCGCCGAAAAATGTAAAAAGCAAAGTAGACGTACCTGCTGAAAGAAGATTTTTTGGTTTTGATGCTTATATGAAAGCTATTCCCCTGGCTGATGTTGTCATTCTGGCAACTCCTCCAGGCTTTAGACCCATACATTTCGAAGAAGCGATTAAGCAAAATAAACACGTGTTCATGGAGAAGCCGGTAGCTACAGATCCCGCCGGCATTCAAAAGGTATTGGCAACTGCTGCACTTGCAAAGCAAAGAAAATTAAACGTGGTAGTAGGTCTTCAGCGGCACTACCAAAACTCTTATAGGGAATTATTTAAAAGAAAAGATCAGATCGGAGACATTTCGTCTGCACAAGCCTGGTGGAATAATGACGGTGTTTGGGTTCGTCCACGCAAACCAGGTCAGACCGAAATGGAATACCAAATGCGCAACTGGTACTATTTTAACTGGCTTTGTGGCGATCATATCAATGAGCAGCATATTCACAACCTTGATGTCATCAATTGGTTTAAAGAAAGCTACCCCGTAAGTGCCCAAGGTATGGGTGGAAGACAAGTTAGAAAGGGAAAAGATCATGGTGAAATCTTTGATCATCACTATGTTGAGTTTACTTATGCTGACGGTTCTGTTTTAAACAGTCAATGCCGCCACATACCCGGTACTATGAGTAAGGTAGATGAACTGCTAATAGGTACGAAAGGTAAAATTCAATGTGGTGCAGCTAATATCGTAGACCACAAGGGAAAAGTGCTGTACCAATTTGACAAGAAGACTGAAAATCAGCCTTACCAGGCAGAGCACGATGAATTATTTGCTGCTATAGCAAAAGGCGAATACAAATTTGCGGATGCAGAAAATGGAGCAAGAAGCACCATGACTTCTATCTTGGGTCGTATGGCTACTTATAGCGGTCAGGTGGTTCAGTGGGACAAAGCAATTAATTCAGGTCTCGACATCCATCCAAAAGTGTATTCTTTTGATGCACCTCCGCCCGTAGTTCCAAATGAAGATGGTTATTATACCGTTGCCATTCCCGGAAAGACAACGTATGCTTAGTAGCTAATTACATTTTAATATTAAATACAAAAGGTGAAACATGCAGTTTCACCTTTTGTATTTAATATTAATGCTACTTTCCTTAAAATAAGTGTTGTTTTATTGCCCAGGCAACATTACTCTATTGAGCTTAGGTTGCGTCGCACACTTGTACGGCATACCATTCTACTACTACACAACTCTCAGATACCGCTTATTTAAGTTCTTTAGTCTACTTTTATTCGAACTCAAATGCAGGCATTCCTCTAAACCCACAATCTCTTATTACAAATAAAGATCCAGCAAGAGGCTCTTTTTGAAGCTGCTCGTTGGTAAGACGAATGCTTGCGGAAGTAATATAAAGATCGTCAAAGTTCTCACCTCCAAAAGTGCAGGAGGTTACTTGCGAAACAGGCAAATCTATTTGCAAAATTCTCTTACCAGTGTTAGGGTCCCAACGAGCCACCTTCCATCCACCCCAATGTGCAATCCACAACATTCCCTCGGTATCAATAGTCATCCCATCAGGAAAGCCTTCACTTACATCCATATTTATAACAACTCTTCTGTCAGAAATTGCTCCGGTATTGTTATCATAATTGTAAGCTACCACTTGTAAGGTGGGCGAATCAATGAAGTAAAACGTTCTTTGATCAAGGCTCCAAGCCATGCCATTGGATATGCTTACGTTCTCAATCTTTTTATCAACAGTCAGATCGGAGTGCAATGTATAGACCGAACCTCCAGGGTGATCTTCTGTTAATGGAAGCGTTCCTGCCCAAAACCTTCCCATCGGGTCACACTTTCCGTCGTTGAAGCGATTACCAGCAATGTGTTGTTCAGGATCGATTATATTTTCTATTGCTTCATTTTCCAAATCAATAAATGAGAAACCGTTTTCTGTAACTGCGATCAATCTTTGGCCGCTAAGAGCAATAGCACCTACCATTTCGCCGACTGAAAAAGTTTTGAAACTATTGGTTGCAGCGGTGAACTGGTGAATATGTCCTTCGGATATATCGAGCCATAAAATCCGATTACGCTTTTGGTCCCACACCGGACCTTCGCCCAAAATACATTGATGATTAACAACTGTTTCAATATGTATACTATCCATTTATTAATGCCATTTTAATGCTAAGCCAAAATGTTTTATGTTCTATAATCTCCTGATTAATTGTGAAAAAAAAATTCAAATGCAGGACGATAATTTTCAGGTGTTTTTGGGGTCGGGTAAAAAAAAATGTACAAGTGAGTGACACAACAATGTCGATTGAAAGACAACTGCTTGAAACAAAAAGACTGAGAGTACTGTTTTAATTAAAAAAATCTTACAGGCGATGTTAACATGCACCTGTAAGACTTTTATTTTTCGTGACTCAGAATTTATACTCCTCCCAGGGTCCAACCCTGGCGGTACTCACGTTTTACAT
>NZ_JAOQAH010000015.1 GCF_025963695.1 Segetibacter sp.
TTTATTTGCTCATTAGAGGGGCTCAGTCCTTTTATGTATTTACTTTCTAACAGTTCAACAGCAGTTTCCTCATCAGGCGAAATTCCAATTCTTAAATACCCTTCTAAAAAACCCCTAAGTATAGCAAGTATCCGGTGAGAAGGAACTTTCGAAATCAGTTCCGAAAAATCAAAATAATCCTTGTATTTAATGCCTTCGGTTTCTTTATCAGCAACCACTTTACTTTGCAGGGTTGCCTTGTCCTCAAACAACTTTCTCACTTTTGCGCGCACCTCAGCATCTTCATTCACCGTTTCAGCTATGATATCGCGTGCTCCCTGTAAAGCATCTTCAACGCTTTTTACGTTATCATTTATAAACGCTGAGGCCTTTGCTGTTATATCAAAATCTTTTTGCTCAAGCAGCAGTAACGCTAGTGGTTCCAGCCCGTTTTCACGTGCAGCCTGCGCCTTTGTTTTGCGCTTTGGTTTGTAGGGCAGATAAATATCTTCAAGCTCTGCAACAGTTGTCGTTTTATCCAACTTAGCCTGCAGTTCCTCTGTCATTTTACCTTGTTCGGTAATCGCTTTTTCTATAAAAGCTTTCCGTTCGGTAAACTCCTTCAAAAACTTAGCTTCATCCTGTATTTGCTCAATTTGAACCTCATCCAGGTTACCCGTTTTGTCTTTACGATAACGGGCAATAAATGGAATAGTAGAACCTTCTTCCAACAACCCTAACACTGCTTCTACCTGTGTAGTTCTCACATTTAGCTTAGCCGATATACTTTGTGCAAATTCCATTGATAGTTTTTATTTTTTGTCCAGGCATTCGTTCACTTTTCCACATCGTTGTGTCACTCACTTATGCCTGTAAATCTTTATTCACCCTTTTAAAAATAACCTGTCCGCTTTTACAATCAATATCTCCACAAGACATCTTTCAGTAAAAGCTGCAAAACTAAATCAGGATTACAGAAAATCAGTAGATGCCAAAAAACTATTTTCAAGCTCTTTTACAGCTACCGGAATATTATACAAAAAGAAAAAAACCGGAGCTTAATTAATTGTAACACTAACCTTAAATAATTTACTCACTCCATTATCATTGTCAGAAACCAAATGAATAGTATGTCTATTCATTTCAGAGTGACTAACACAAACCGACTCAATCTTTTCGCCAGAGAAAGATGTATGGTGATCTGAGAGATTTATAAAACCGTCAGCAACTACTTTTTTAGTACCCGTTTTATCAGATATGTTTTTGATCCAACCAATATAACTGTCCCCAATTTCGCCGTCGTCGAAACTGCTTCCTGTCAACTCAGTGGAGGCGGTAAATAAAAGCAAGTCCTCCTCCTCAATGTAGGCCATGCCCGAAATGCCGGCGAATGGTTTATGGGGCGGTAAAACCAAAATAGCCGTATCAACTGCAGCAGTTTCCTGGTGAAGCCAAAAGTCAGGCTGAGTAAAAACAAGGTGATTATATGGGTGTTTAAGATTTCCACGATTACCTAAAATCATAAATTTTCCGGTTGAAGCTGCTCCTTCAATATTCACATCTTCAAGGCCAGCTTTACTTAATCTATTGAAATAGTTACTGGTCGATAGTAGTTGCATTGCAGCAGTATCATGCACTGGTAGCAAAAGCATTTTTTCTCTCGTTAACAAAGACGCTGAACCTATCAGAACCAAATGTGGCGTACCATTAACAGTAACAATTGCAGACGCTTCAAGGTCTGCTTTAACTGCTTTGGCTATTCGCTTCACTTCACTTTCAAATAACGCCACACTGTCAATCAGGTTATAACCGGTATCCAAAATCAACAACTTTGAAGCATCATCGCCACTTAGGTAAAATTTGTTGTCGTAATACTCCAGCGATGATCCTGAAGGAAAATCTTCCAGCAACAATATTTTTTCGACCTGCAAGTTGGTTGACGCTGTTTTACAACTACTCATAATTATAAGGCTTACTACCAGCCGGTTTTTCCATTTTGCCATTAACAAGTGCTGGTAAATGTTGAAAAAAATTGAAGTACTAATCTATCCATAGGTTCAACTTTTATGGTTTGCATGAAAGTTAATAATAACGATGCAAACCAATGACTCTGGCTAATTATTGTTGCGTCCTTTCATTCACCGGCAAAACGCCGGTTAAACAAATTCATCAACCGCTGTAATACGAACTTCTGCGACTGAGACAGCACCATTGTAATAATGCAAGCAGTAGACCAACACACAATGCGCAGAGTGTAGGCTGCAATGGTTGGTAAATATTATGGTATTTCCCTTATACGTAAAGCGCTTATTAATCGTTCCCTGTTAAGGCAAAGCAAAAACCGGGCGCTGCTGTAGCTACTACCATTTTAAAATCAGACTTTTAAAGGTCTCAAAGTCATTATGCCAAAAATTTTACTCTTTATTTTATTTATCCTCGTATTCACCGTTGTACAATCACAACCATTTAAAGTTACAGGAAGGATAACGAATGGAGCCCGGGAACCGCTGGCGTATGCGAGTGTACAGGTAAAAGAACTGCAGAGTGGTACAACGACCAAAGAGGACGGCAGTTATACACTGCTACTTGAGGAAGGTAAATACGATATTGTTTACAGCATTGTAGGTTATAAAAGACAGGTGTTAACTGTAACAATTACTAAAAACTACGTACAAGACATTATACTTGAAGAAGACAAGGCACAACTTGAAGATGTGACGATTAAAGTAAAGTACAAAGACCCTGCTACCGAAGTAATAAAAAACGTGATTCGACGGAAAGACAGCCTTATGTCAGTTACAGGAGCATGGTCGGGCAAAGTGTATATTAAAGCCGTACAGCAGGACTCTTCATCAAGAAAACAAAGACCAAAGGCTAAGGATGATACTGCCGCAACAAATGCAAATCGGGATTTAGCAGGCATGGCTATGACAGAGGTAGCATTAAAACTCGATTATGTTTCTGAACAAAAATTAAAGGAAGAACGGCTTGGTATTAAAAAGAATGGCAACGATGAACATCTCTTTTATGTATCCACAACAGAAGGTTTCTTCAATTTTTATAATAACCTCATAAAAGTCCCTGGCCTTTCAACCACCCAATTTTTATCGCCCATTAGTTTTAGCGGTTTAATGGCATATAAGTTTAAAACTTTAAAAGTAGAAAAAAGAGGCAATTACAAATGGTACACTATTGCAGTAAAACCAAGGCAGGTAAGTAACGCAACGGTTGAAGGCGAGTTAACCATAAATGACAGTAGTTTCACTATCGAACATACACGTTTTACTTTTCCGAAATATCATTTGCCCCAGTACGATTTTTTCCAGGTAGAGCAATGGTACAACGCGGCCATGCCTTTATTATCAAAGCAGCAATTCACCTACCACTCAAAGACGGGAAAAAGTAAATTATCGGGGATTACTACCGTTGCCTACGCCGACTATGAATTAAATAAGCAGTTTCCCAAAAATTATTTTGGGGTTGAAGTAAGCGCTACTACCGAAGAAGCTTACAAGCGGGATAGCAGTTTTTGGCAAACGGCGAGAACAGAGCCTCTGACTTCGAAAGAGATCAAGCTTATTCATTATAGAGACAGTATCTACCGGGTTACTCATACCAAACAATATCTTGATTCCATCGATAGGGTCACAAACAGGTTTACCTACAAAAAGCTATTACTAACAGGCCAGACACTTTATAACAGGGAACTCGAAAGAACGTGGCAGTTGCCTCCGCTTCCCGGGGTTTATCAACCCTTTGCCTTTGGTGGCAGTCGTCTATCTCCCTCAATTGGGTACTTCAAAACCTATAAATCGCGCAAGAATTTGCACTTCTTCGCAAATGTCAGTTACGGCTTCCGCAACCGCGATGTCAACGGCTCTCTGAATTTTGGAAGGATGTACAATCCTTTTACCCGTGCCTTTTATGGTTTCTCGCTCCGCAGAGATTTCGATTTTATCTTTTCGGGAGACGCATGGATAAACCTGTTGAAGCGAAGCAATATGTACCTTAACAACAGCTTAGGTGTAAACCATGGTACAGAATTAAAAAATGGTCTGTTTTTATTTACCGACCTCGACTTTGCGCTGCGTAGATCTTTAAATAATTATAAGACGGGAAGCGCAGTCGACAGTCTTTTTGGTAAAGAACTTGGAAACAACACAGCCATTGCCTTTGAATCTTACAACGCATTGTATGGAAAGATAAGGTTAGAATATACTCCTTTTCAGCGCTATATAAGAGAGCCGAAAGAGAAGGTAATACTTGGCTCTAAATGGCCCACTTTTTATTCAACTTATCGCAAGGGAATCCCTGGAATACTCACCAGTAAAGTCGACTTTGATTTTTGGGATGTGGGTATAAAACAAGAAATACCGTTGGGATTGTTTGGCATCCTTCATTACAATGTAAATAGCGGAACTTTTCTCAATAGCCGTGATCTTCGTACCGTAGACTACCAGTTTCAACGGCGTGGAGACCCGCTTTTATTTTCGAATCCCGACGCATCTTTCCAGGCCTTAGATTCTTCTTTCCCGCTGTTTAAACGTTTCTACCAGGCCCATGTAATACAAGAATTCAATGGCTACTTTGTGAACAAAGTGCCGCTAATTAAAAAACTAGGGTTAAGAGAGGTAGCCGGCGCAGGTTTCCTTATCGCTCCTGAGCGCAATCTTAAATATGCCGAAACTTTCGTTGGTGTAGAGAGGGTTTTTAAATGGCCTTTTGATGTAGGGGCCAAGTTCAAGATGGGTATTTACGTGGTAGGCTCTGTTGCCAACCAATCCACTAACCCAATTACTTTTAAAATTGGATTTACCTCGTGGGATAAAAGAAGGAACAGGTGGCATTAGAAAAGTCTGATTTGCTTCTATCCTATCCGCCCCACACAAGCAGGTTGGTTCTGCATGTTTCACCCTTCTTTGCTTAACATAGGTTCTTCTACTTTTTGTCTGACTTTTGAGACTGGTTTAAAATCTAACTCTTGAACGAGAAACATTTGCACAAGGAAAATGAAATACTTTAAATAAAAGCGGCTGCCTCCTTATCGGAGACAGCCGCTGACCAAATAGTAAAATATTGTTTTTCAAAAGTTGCTTGCTGAAGCACCAGGGGCGTTTATTATAATAGTAGTATAAGTAACAAAATGATAATAATTATGGCAGCAGTTGAAAGATAAACACCTCCTTTGCCTATTGCCTTAGCTTCCTGGTTTAGGCTTTTTAATTCATTCCGCAGCCCCTTTTTTTCGTCCTTACTAAGGGCGGATTTATCCATATTTTTAATTTCTTCTACACGTTGTTTCATTTCCAGATAACGTGCTTCTTTTTGTTCCATTGTCATGTTTTCAACAGCGGCAAACGGCTTTTTGTCTTTTGCACTAGCGTTGAAAGTATTTAAAGACAATAGCATTACAAGAACTGCTACACAAACTTTTTTCATAATGAGAGTTTTTAATGAATTAAATAAAAGACAATAAATGTTATTGTGTTTAATAATTGCTTAGGGAAGAAAACAAGTGCTTCAGCAGTTATAAAATTAGGGTTTTTCCAAACAAGAGTTAATGCTCTTTGTTTAAAAGCTCCCTGCTCTTTTACCAGTCTCTTCGACAATGTGTTCTTAAAGTAGTTTAACAGTCTTAAATTATTTTCTCATGAAAGTACCGACCGCCTGAAGATATTTTGGAAAAGTAAAGTAAACGGGAACATTACTATGACCGGCACCTGGTATCAAATGAGGTTCTTTATTGCCAGGCGAGCCGCCATAATTTTTATAGACCACTTCTCCCTGTGTTCTTACGTTTAGAAAATCATCCTCGGTTCCGTGAATCCACATGAATGGTTGTTTCACACCCTTTATTAACGCTGCATTATCTGTTTTTAGATCTGTAAAGAACGAACCGGGCAGTGCAAGTGCTGAGGCATCCTGCACCATAGCTTCAGCGCTTGCTATGGGAGCTTCTAATATGAGCCTGGAAGGTTTAAGACTGCGAGGCTCTGCAGTAAGCCTTGTGGCAGGAATACTACCCATGCTGAACCCGTACATAATCAAACGCTCACCTGATAACCCTTTTGCTTTCAACCATTGCAGGCCAGCATCTACATCTACAGCCAGCCCACTTTCCGACGGCTTGCCTTCCGATAAACCGTAACCTCTATAGTCTAACATTAGTACACCATACCTGTTTTTGCTGCTTGTATTAGCAAGAAGCTGAGCTCGGGGCCAATAGAAATCCATGTGGTCCTTATTACCATGGCAATACATAATTACAGTATCTGTAGCAATACGAGTTGTATCGCCAATATAAACAGCATAAATTTTTGTGCCCATTGTTTCATCAACCGCTTTAGAGTTTATTGTAAACAGATTAACCAGGGTTGACGGTATAGTGTACGAGGCATCAAGAGTAAAGTCGACTTCACCCTTGTAATTGTTCAACTCATATTTTTCGATCTTGTTTGAATTGGCATTAAAAAGGTTATCATCCAGCCGGAGACAGCCGGATAAACAAGAGGCTATGGCAACTATAGATAGATGGAGATGGTATTGGGTTTTCATCTGCTAAAATTTTCTGGTACAACCTAAATAAATTCCAAAAGCTCCATGAGTTCCAAAGGGAGTTTTATAACCGACCACGTTGCTATTATTTGCAATATTTGGGGCAATTATCTTCAACTCAATATTATAATCCCACTTTTTTCTAACAAACGTTTCACCAATCATGGGTGAGAAAATCCAACGGTGTTCCTGTTGTTGATCGTGCGCTCGTTTCCCCGCTAATTCGAACCAATTAGAGACACCGAGATAGAAGAAATTTCTTTTGTGGTTATATTCCCAGAAAGCATTGATATCAACCTGGGGATACAATTTAGAAGCGTCTTTATTTCTGTATATAATATTTGCAACAGGGGTGATGCTGAACCCCGGCCATACACCCTTCTGGTGTAACAACTGCTTGGTCAACCCCAACTCAACCTGGGCATTTCCAGCCAAAAGAGATGTAAGATTTAACGAGCCGAAACCCGTAAGAGTGCTGTCTATTCCATAGCCGTATGTTGCAGTGACAAATGGCATTGGGATCGTAAGTTTGCTGTATTTGATTAACGCACCGCCAAGTGAAAGATTTACTGCTTGCTGTTTTTTTGCCAGTGGTTTTACAAATCTGGTTGGTGCACAGGAAGCGATTGTTATAATAACCAGGCTAGCCGCTAATGTTCTTCGCATAGATTTAATTGTAAGCTTTTGGTGTATTAACTAAGATTCATTGTTAAACAAAAAAGCACGCTTACCTGCCGCAGGCCGCTAGCTCAGTTCTTTTTCCAACTACAAACTTTATTCAAGGTAATTACCAATTGTAGAAAAACAAACAGGAGTTTGAGTTTTGATCAACAATTGAAAAGATAGATAAAAGCGGGGTAAATGATTGGGTATTGAAGGTATAATAGCAAAACAAGCGCAAGGCTTAATAGCGAAAAATAAGATGAACGTAATGCGACGCAACAATGATTAACCCCAGATATACCGTTTGTAACCTACAAACTAATAACATTAGTTGTCTATTCTGTAGAAGTAGGTGAAGTGGTTGCAAGCATATCGGAACCACTGCTGATTTCGAACTTCCGGCCTTCCTGAAAGCTTTTAAAGTCGGCGGTAAGACGTATTGATATCAGTTGTAATTTGTTAGCCTGGCGTTGAACGGAAAGATAATGAAACAGCGGTTTATAATTACCTGAGAGGTCGCGAAACAAACCTTGTCCACTTTTGAGAGGTTGGTGCAAACCTCCACCTCCACCTATTACAAAAAAGTCTTTTCCCTGCTGCCGAAAATGCTCGAAGTTGTGACTATGCCCCGAGAGAAATAACCGGCTTTTCTTTGACTTTAAATAAAAAGGAACAAATTTTTCTCTGACAGAAATGGAAGAACTAACAATTCTGCTATTGGTATAAGGAGAGTGATGGCAACCGGTAATGACGAACCTGACTGAAGAATCGGCATCCAACTTCTCTAACGTCTGTTTGTACCAGCCTATTTGGTCAGCGTCTTCGGAAGTAGATAAAGAATTGAAATTAGAGTTAAGCAGGATAACAGCAACAGAGTCTGTGATATTGAGAGAACCCATTTTATTATGCTCTGGAAATCTTTCCTGGAATTTTTTTTGACCCCTTCCGGATTGGCCCATTACCTCGTGATTGCCTAAAGCGGCATTTACTTTTATGCCCTTGCTACGCAGCCTTTTCAGATAACCGTCCATGGGCCTCCATTGGCGATTGCTTGAACCTAATGCCACAACATCACCCAACAAATAAACAGCAGTTGGATTTCGTGTCAACAGATCATTGAAAATACTTTTTGTTGCAGCCCGGTTATTATTACGCTTAAGCACAAGCGTTTCTACCCACATTGGCGCCTGGGTATCACTTGCAAAAACAATTTCTTTGCTTATCGGTGATATAGTATCTATTTCCTGCGCCTGAACTGACATTGTAAACAGGCAGGCAATTATTGATATGATTGATTTATACAACATTTGTTATGAAATCGTAAGCGAGGGCAAGCAAAAATGCCGACGCAGGCATGGTGGTATTTAAGATTTTAGCGTTAGATGTTTTGACAATATGTAGAAAGCGACAAAGAATATTGTTACCATTTTAAAAACTTCCAGGAAGCCTGAAGTTGCAGCCCAAACGACCCTCGTATAGTTTCTGCTGCATATAACCATTTTGCCTCTGCACCAATAGATATCTCCTTAGAAAGAGGTGCTGTATATGCAGCGGCCGCCATCCACCCTGTGCTTACTTTATTAGATTCGGCCGAACCGGCATAGTTCAACTTAGTCTTAAGTATATAGAAACCGGGGCCTGCAAAAAGATTAAAGTGCTTTTTCACCGACACCGAAAACTCAAGTAAAAGAGGAATAGCATCGAGGGAAACTTTCCCCTTATTTCCGTTAGCATCAGTAAGCTGGTAAGAGTAAAAAGTCATATATCCTGTCTCAAATCCAGCTTTTAACCGGTGATCTGGTTTCCACATAATGCGGGCTGTAGTTACAGGGTTAATTCTTGCAAGTTTTGGCTTGAGGTAACCAGGAGCACCAGCATTTGAAGGGAAATAACCAGCGCCACCGCTTAAATATAAAATCAGCGAATATTTCTTCGACCTTCCTGTTTGTGAAGTTACCTCATCTTCCTGCCCAAAGCTTTTAGAGCATGTTAAAAACAGTAAAAAATAAAAGAGCAGCGTTTTATTGTTTAGCATAATAATAATAGGCTACTGAAGATGGATAATTAGATAAAATGCCGTCAAACTTTCCCTGCAGGAAATATTTATTAATATTCTCAGGCACGTCAAGAGTCCAAACAAAAGCCTTTCGACCTGCTGCATGCATTCTTTCCACTTCTTCATTTTGCAATCCCAGGGTCCATCTTGGTGCCCATATTTTTGCATTTGTAGTTGTTACATCTTGCGGTGTCAGTTCTACTACCGAGGGTATGTTTTGATACCCGGAAAGTTTCAGAAAATTTTTCAATACGTCTTCATCGGGTATCCCAATAGTGATATTAAGATTGCGTCCCATTGCTGCTGCCTTCTGCATATATTCAACTTGCAGGTCCCGCTCTTTTTGCATAGATCCGGTGAATTTTGTATCAAGCCAAACATATCGTAATGAGGTATTATACACCACGGCATCTAAAGCTTCGCGCAAAGTAGGAATGCGTTCGCCTTTTATCAGCCGCACCAATCCGTTCAACTGGGCATAACTGTAATTTTCTATTGGCCCTACCATGCCGTTTTTTTGAATCAGTCTTTCATTTATAGTTGCATCGTGATATAAGACAGGAACACTGTCACTTGTGAACCGCACATCTATCTCGATACCTGTAGCCCCTAACCGCGACGCCATTTTTATAATCTCTACAGTATTTTCTGAAGCGGGCAGCAGGTCAGAGGTACGGCCCCCTCCCCGATGAGCAACAATTTCAAGCGGTGTTGCCCTATATAAGGGACGACTATACTGCAAACTGATAGGTCTATCAGGAGGAACATCCCCAGTTCCGAACGTACCAGTTATAACGATTGCAGGTATGGTATCCGGATTTGAAGAGTCAAGTAAATAACCTACTCCGCTATTTTTACTAAGGGTAAACCTTGCTAACCCGGTTTCGGTATTAACTACATTGCGCCAATAGCCGTTTAATAAGATGGTGCTGTCTAACCTTTTTCCTTCACAAATAACATAAACAACCTGCCTTTCGCAAAACATAGATAAATGGTAGGTGGTATCTCTACCATTTGCGGTATAGCTCCATTTTAAAGCTGCTGATGGCCCAAATACATCAGTTCCGTCAGTAATGGAATAAACACCTTCCAGCTTATTTCGTGTGTTGTGGGTTAAAACAGTTGCAGTAGAGGAACTAAATAAATCCCACCTGGCATCAGGAACAGGTGCCTCGTATTTTTTCTTGCATGAAAAGATAAGCATACACAATATTGCAACACAGTACTGTTTCATCATAAAATAAGGCCAATTATTAATTGAGGAAAAAATAAGTTACGGTCGAAACTTTCAAACGCTGGCCATGTTTGCCAAAAAAAATCTGTGTAAAGCGCACGAAAACCAAGTGTAAGATTTCGGTTACCGTAGAATGGCTGTTCAAGTGCAATTGTATAAGACGACCCACTGAAAACTCTGTAATCTGTTGTGACCCGCTCGTTGCCCGCAAAAGTCTTAATATTGAAATTCATAATTGCGTCAGCCCTAAAAGAAAGCAATACTTGTTTATTGAACCTGTATCCAATTGCTACATTTGGAATGTTTTGCCATCCGCTACCTCTTGATTTAAATCCTGCAAAATTCACAAATCCAAACCAATATCCCACCTCGTTGCCTGCACCAACTGATACCCTGTTATTTAATGCTGTCGTCCATCGTGCACCAACTGTTGCTAGATTTTGCAGGAGTTGGATGGATAGTCTTCCGTCAAGATTTACTTTGTTACCTACTTTTCTAATTACATGAAAATCACCTGCAGGAACACGGTAGTGCAGCTCTTCGGTAATATCGTACGGAAGCGTGGTTGCAGTAAGACCAATGGAAGTGGTCCACTTGCTGCTCATGGGATGAGGAAAATAAATGAATTTCTGCTGTTCGATAGGAAGGTTCTGAGCGGCTGTGCTTTTTGAAAAAGCAGACAAGCAAATAATAATACAGACGCAAATACCCGGTGTTTTCAATAGAGAAGGTGTCATCAATTACTAATCTTATTTTTTCTCGGTTTGGCATAAGAAACGCAGCTACTATCAATAAAGTATTAGTCAACGTTGCTATTATTCGGTAGAAATTGCGGAATTTCTCCGTGTTTACGAATGATGCAAAAAACAAGCCCTGAACCGACAATGCAATAAATAGATGGAATACAAAAAGGCCTGGTCTGTTGACCAAGCCTTTAAAATTCGTATGACTATTTGCTACACTTTAATTTTCAAAGACTCTAAATAGGCTTTAGTTATAGTGCCGCATTGTACCGGAGTTTTATCTTTATCAGGCACTGCATCTAATTCTACCACACCCCATCCGTTAAACCTTATACTGTCTAAAGCCTTAAAAAAGGCTGGCAGGTTAACTTTACCCTGACCTAATTCAACAAAAGTATATGCTTTGGATTCTCCTGCAGCATTTTGGCGAACATCTTTTAAGTGCAGAGCGTGTATGCGATCTTTATAACTATTTAAGGCTGTAACCGGATCGCCACCTCCCTGGAAATAATGTGCAATATCTAATAAGAAATGAACGTTTTTGCTGTCGCAATTTTCAAGGATAATCCTGACCTCTTCAGGTGTTTGACCAAGCTGCCCCATATGGTTGTGATAGTTTGTCTGCACCCCAATCTCCTGCGTACGTTTTCCTATTTCATTTATCAACTTACCATACTTAACCAGATCTTCTGTACTTGGGTCTCCGGCTTTGGGTCTTGAAGAATTTGTTACCTGGATATTTGCGCCTCCAAGCGCTTTTACAAATTTAGCATTGCTTACATGGGTCTCAATCACGGCCGCATCGTTTCCTGTATTGATGTTTGCATTGCCACTTGAGAACATGGGTAACTTTAATTTGTGCTGCTCTAATAGTGCGCGCATTTCCTCAGGTTTGGTTCCGAAGTCTTTAACAACATTAGACCTTAATTGTATGCCTTTAAATCCTAAACCGGCAATATCTTTTATAGCCTGTACATCGTTACCTCCCCAGGTAATTGCAGAATAAGCAAGCTTCATGTCAGGAGCTATCGTGGCGCGGTTTGCTGACCATGACCCAAAAGACAAACCGCCTGCTGCCAACCCTAAACTGGTTATGAATTTTCTACGTGATAGATCGGAAGCCATAATTAAATTTTTAAAATTCTATTATAATTACTACAAAAACGATTGAAAAATTACATTTTATTTTCCAAGTTCATTATTGCAATTATAGAAATGACTACGAAAGTGAACGCGGCAGGAGGAAAAGTGATTAGGGATGAAAAAAACAAGAGATAGCAAAAGACAAAAAAGGCGGAATAGAATTACCTGAGATGAACGAAATGCGTCGCAACCAGAGTTTGATAAGTGAGCAAAAGCTGGGTAAAAACTTTCTTTGTTACAAATTGACAATTTGCATTTTATTGACAATAAGGATATGATGAATAATTTAAAAAAGACAGTCGTCGTTAAAATCGTGTCCCCACATTGCTTTAAGCGGCTTATTACCTTTTTCTGCTGCAGCCTTATGCTTTTGAAGTTCGAGCTCGAGCTCCGCAATTCTTTCCTTCAACTTTTCAATTGACTCTTGTTTTGGAACTTCACAATCGTTTGTATCACTTTTCAAATAGTTATCAGAGACAGGCTCACCGTACTTAATCCTTTGGTCCATTTTCTTTCCTTTTTATTTGCAATCGTTACACCGAATATTCCTTTGTTTCTTATACCAGTACTACAAGATTTTAAAAACTGTAACCAATCTATTATTTTTAATTATAATCTGTTAATTATCAGCGTTTTGCAATAATAGCAGAAATTATTTTCATTGCTTGAAATAAAATGAATGGACTTGTTTACCCGCTGCTATTTGAATATAGATATTTGAAAAGAAGACTAAAAAAAGGTAGCTCAAGTTGCACAACTGTGAAAAGAGGCTGTAAACGAAAAGAAGCTAACGAATGCTTTTTCCCGAAAGAATGATTAAAGAATGTAAGTTTTCAAGGAGCAGAAATAAGTAGTATTTCGGTGTGCATTAAACCTTTGTTGGAATATTCTGTTTCTTATTATTTTTTTATATAACTTTTAAAAAAAATTGAATGATTATGAAAAAGATCTTATGTGTTTCACTAGTTGCCGCTACGCTGCTGACAAGTGTAAAAAGTTTTTCGCAAGGTGATAAATCAAATAGGCCAAGTCCGCCTGCCACAGCAACAGCGACTACTGCCGGAGGAAATACGATTACAATAAATTATAGCCAGCCGGCAGTGAAAGGAAGAACGGTGGGAACAGACATTGCCACATATGGAAAAGTTTGGCGTACAGGAGCAAACGAAGCGACTGTTTTTGAAATTTCGCAGGATGCTCAAATAGAAGGCAAATATCCTTTAAAGGCTGGAAAATATGGCCTATATAGTATTCCCGGTGAAAAGAAATGGACAGTAATCTTCAATAAAACATGGAACCAATGGGGCACAGTTTATAAAGAAGCTGATGATGCATTACGTGTAGAGCTCGATACAAAAAAAGCACCCAATTTTACAGAGAAGATGACCTTCCAGGTAAATAAGAATGGAATGGTTAATTTAATGTGGGGGGATAAGGCAGTAAGTTTTACAGTAAAATAAAATTGATACCAAAGACTATAAAAGCTCCGTAAGAAATTGCGGAGCTTTTAGTTTAGATCAATCCTTACCTACGAATTTCGAAACATCGTGCTCTATTAGTTATGTGTCTTTATAACCTTACTGATCAGTTTCGATATAAACTTCCTCCTTTTGCAAATAAGCGGTCTATCTTTTTTTCTATTGCAGGATCTTTTTCAACCGGGGGTGCATGATGAGGTTTTATCCTTGCATCAATAATCAACGGCCCTGCACATCCCCAGTGCTTATTTTTTATAAACTCATTGACGCCATAAATATCATGAGAAGGATTACACCTGGTGTAAGCAACCCATAAATAATTATTAAGCGTTGCAGCAACAAAATTGCTATCATCGCACACAACAATAAATGGGGTACACGATAACTCGCTGTCCCTATTTTTTAATTGATCGTTGAGGATTTGCATTTCCTGCCGCGCAGCCTCATAAGTAGAAAACTTACTTGTTTGTAAAGCAACAACCCCCGGCAAGCAAAGTTTTGGATTTTGGAAATCTTGAACACCTTGCAAAACGGCAGGTACTTCCAAACAAAGTTCTCTTTTTACCTCGCCATACGCTGCAAATACAACTTTACTTCCGCTGTTTAAACCAGTGCCGGAATAATCTAAAGTATCTATAGTTGTATTAGTGTAGAAGTGAACATCGCGAGACAAATCAATACGTTGAAGGAGGTACTTCATAAACTCTTTCACCTTGTAAGTCTTTAACTGGTTTGTATCATCAGCAGTAATAAAAAGGAACTTGGCAAGGCTAAGCTGCCCCGTACCTAATATATGATTGGCGATAGTGAGAATTTCAGCAGGTTGCTGTGTTGGCATGTAAGGGGTATACCTTTCGCTGCCTATTGCCAGTAAGAGGGGATGAACTCCTGCCGCATCTACAGCATGCACTTCTTTAAGTCCGGGTATCTCGTTTGGGATTGCATCTCCTGTTATTTCATGTATTAGCTGACCAAAACTGGTATCTTCCTGGGGTGGACGCCCCACAACGGTAAAAGGCCAAATGGCATTTTTTCGCGCATACACTTTTCGCACCCGCATCAAAGGAAATGAATGGGTAAGGCTGTAGTATCCGAGGTGGTCCCCGAAAGGGCCCTCTGGTTTATTTTCGCCCGGGTAAACTTCGCCGGTTATAACAAAGTCCGCATCTGTACTTATACAAAATCCATCATCGTAACTGTACCTGAAACGTCTTCCCCCTAAGACACCTGCAAATGTCATTTCGCTGATACCTTCCGGCAAAGGCATTACTGCAGATAAGGTGTGTGATGGAGGCCCCCCAACAAAACAGCTTACTTTTAGCGGAAGTCCTTTTTTATTTGCTTTGGTTTGATGAATACCAATGCCACGATGCAGCTGGTAATGAAGTCCGATCTCTTTATTCAACTCATATTCATTTCCGCTCAATTGTATGCGATACATTCCCAGGTTTGCATTCATAATACCTGGCTTGTCTATATCTTCGGTATACACCTGTGGGAGCGTTACAAATGCACCTCCGTCTTTTCGCCAATGCTGAATTAAGGGCAGATCAGAAATCTGAATTTCTTCTGAGAGAACCGGCTTTGCTAACGGATTTTTTAAAGGCAATGCTTTAAGCGCAGCAAAACCGGTCTTTATGTTTTTAAAAGGTTGCCTGATTGCTTTTACCGGGTCATTTTTTAATTCTACCAGTTTCTGTACTGATGCCAGTGTGTCTCTGAAAATAAACTTGCTCCTTTCTAATGTTCCAAAAATGTTTGATGCAGCCCTGAATTTCGATCCTTTTACATTTTCGAATAACAAGGCTGGGCCACCTGTTTCATGTACTCTTAAATGGATAGCAGCCATTTCAAGATAAGGGTCTACTTCCTCCCTGATCCTGATTAAGTGATTGTTTTTCTCAAGGTCAAGCAAACATTGTTCTAGGGAGCTATAGGTCATAGAGGCGAAGGTAAGCTGCAAAAGTAAGGTGCTCGCCTTTAGCTGCCAGCAGCCGGCTTTCAAAGTTTTGTTTGAAAAACGTCGAAAGCCCTCTGCTTCTGGCCACAGGCAATAAAGCTTTTTAAAGCTGGTCTTAGTACCGCTAGCAAATTTGAATATGATGAAAGAAAGCTTTTTTAGCAAAACATGAAAGCCCGAAGCTGGCGGCCCGAAGCTGGCCGCAGCCTATCTTTGCTGCATGACAAAACTTAGTGTAAACATCAACAAATTTGCAACTTTGAGAAACAGCCGGGGAGGTGACAACCCCAACGTTTTAAAAGCTGCCCTTGACGCAGAAAGGTTTGGAGCAGATGGGGTAACAGTTCACCCAAGGCCCGATGAAAGACACATTAGATACGATGATGTGCGGGAGATAAAACAGGCAATTAAAACTGAGTTCAATATAGAAGGAAACCCACAAGAGCAAAGGTTTATAGATCTTGTGCTGGAAGTACGGCCACACCAGGTAACACTTGTTCCTGATGCACTTGGCCAGATTACTTCAAACCATGGTTGGGATACTATTGCTCACAAAGACTATTTGATAAATATCATTTCGGTTTTCAAGAATGCAGGCATTCGTACTTCCATCTTTGTTGACCCGGATGTTAAAATGATTGAAGGCGCCAAAGCAAGCGGAACAGACAGAATTGAGCTGTATACCGAAGGTTATGCAAGAGACTTTCACCTAGATAAGAAGGCTGCTATAAAACCCTATATTGAAGCAGCGAAGGCAGCAAACGAATTGAGTTTAGGTATAAATGCTGGTCACGATCTTGATCTGCAGAATCTCAAGTTTTTTGCTCAAAATATTCCAGGTTTACTTGAAGTTTCTATAGGACATGCGCTTGTTTGTGATGCGATTTATTTTGGTTATGAAAACGCGGTGCAGATGTATAAGAGGCAATTGCAATAGCAGTTACTCTAATGCTGAAAGAAATGAAAATTCCTCTACTAATCCCGCGCTTACTATCGCAGCTGTCTTACATCTATGCTGATTTTTTTACCCGACTTGCACCCTTCTTCTTAATTATTTATTTAGAAATGCTAATGGTATCCTTCCAATAGTCCTTCATGCACGGTTATTGTATATATTATTTAAATTATATACAATAATATTTAAATAACTAAAATGAAGAAAGCAATTTACACAGCACTTTTGCTGTCAGCGGTAGTATTAGGGTGTAGTAAAAGCGATACGGAACTAAACAACACCGACCAGACATTTGCCCTCCAGGCCAGCATAAGTAATAGCGCCGAGGTTGACGCCGGAACGCTTGCATCAACGAAGGCAACAAATGCGGAGGTGAAAAAGTTCGCCCAACATATGGTAAGCAGCCACACGTTGGCGCAAACAGATTTGAAGAATTTAGGTACCAGTGTTGGTATTGCTGTGAAAGATACAATTGATCCACCGCATGTCGCTTTAAAAGGTCTGTTAATGAGTACACCTGCAGGACGTGCTTTTGACTCAATTTATATTCATTCCCAAGTGGCAGATCATGATATGACTATTGCCAATTTTCAAACTGAGCAAAACAACGGAAGTCACAGAGACGTACAAGATTATGCAAACAGGTATCTTCCGCATATACAAATGCATCGTCAAAGTGCAGATAGTATATCGAGGGCTTTCTTTAGAAGATAACTTCTGTTAACACATAGAAATGCTGGAAAACTTTTGCTTTCCAGCATTTTTTATTTGCAGCCCGCCTCGTTTGCAGGGCTTATGCTCACCTATGGCTGTCCTAAACACCCGCCCAAATGGAACAAAATTTGCTTTTGCCAACTGAAGTATTTTAAAAGCTAAAAATTAGTTTATATGAAAAAGATGAATTATCACATAAAAAACTTTTTTCTGGCAGCTTCAGTTCTGTTTGCGTTAACTTCTTCTATTGCTCAAACATCAAAGGATACCGTAAAAGCGGGTCATTCAAGTGATGCAATGATTGTAAATCCGGGCAGGGCGAATGATGGCATGGCTGTAAAACCTGGGAGATCACATGATGGTATGTCTATATTATCTGATACCGCATTCTTGAGTAAAAATATTATGGACAACAGGATGGAAATACGGCTAGCCCAATTGGGGCAAACAAAAGGCACCTCTCCGGCAGTTAAAAGGGTTGCAGCTTTAATGATCACAGACCACTCGGCTTTACTAAACGACCTTTTGAAAATTGCGGCGGCTACAAGGGGAAATGCAGATGACGATCACAGTGAAATAACAATGCCTGCTTTGCCTGAAGGAAAAGATTTCGATTCAGAATGGGCCGGACAAATGTTGTTGATGCATGAAACCAAGATTGCAGAGCTGGAAACTTTTATTGGCCTAACGAAAAATGCTGCATTAAAAGCATTAGTGGTAAAGGCTATTCCAAAAATAAAAACGCACAGAGAACTATTGCTTAAAATTCCGGGAGCGAAGGAAAAATCGAAAATTGTTAACACCGTTTGAAGAACAGGAAATCAGAAATTATAAAATACAGAAGGGCGTGTTTTTCAACACGCCCTTCTGTATTTTATAATTTAGTACCCAGGTAACTTAAGCCTCTGCTGTTGCCTTGCTAACTTCCCTATAAACGAATGAGCCGCAAATATGGCGACGGGCATATCTACCTGGCGTATCTGCGTTCACTAACTTTATGTAAAGTGCTTTTGGAACGTCGAAGTATTCATAACAATTTCCTTCGGCATAAGTAATGTTCAGGTTACCGCCTTTGTAATTTAAATCTACTATGGTAGATGAAGTGATAATGTTGGTATAGCTTTCTAATGCTTCTGTGTGTGTTTCAGGAGATATACTCACTAAAAAATGATAGGCTTCAATTACTTTTTTGCTTTTCTCTTGTGCTTCTTCCTGCTCACTTCCTTCCTGAAATTTATCAGGATGGCATTCTTTCATAACATTTCTGTAAACCTGCTTTAATTCTTTTAAACCTGCTTTTTCATCAACCCCTAATAATTTTCTATAGCCAAGAATCTTCTTCAATTTTAAAAATTTTTGCAATGGTACACTCTTTTAGTGGTCAAACGCCAAAGAAGCTTTAATATAACATACTAATAGCATATTTGTAATTGAGCATTCAGGTCCATAAGAAGTGCCACAACTTTAAGGTGTCGCACATTTCATTTAAAAATAAAAAAAGGCTAAGAAAAGAAATACAAGTACAGGGGTGTGACACAACGATGTTGAAAGGAGTTCTTACGCCGGCAACCAAATATCTTCCTTCATTTGCCCATTCCTATAAAGCGTGAGAAGCATTTATATTTTTCTTAAAACACCTTCTCAAGCAGGAGAACTGCAGGAATAAGCGTTTACTTTACAAAATTTTCAGCCGTCTGTTGTTATGCTCTGTCGTCTGTTATCTCACTAAAATTGAATTGATGCTTACACAATCGCCTTATATTTTGTACTCAGATGGAGAGGGAAATATTTTTGAAGACACCTCCTTATACGTTACCGGAAGAACTGGCTGGGATGCAATGCCGGTGGCGGAGGACGAATGGATAGAGCTACCGGACGGAGGTCAATTATACGAATTGCCGGGACGGAGGGGAATTGGGATTGATGTAAAAACCGGCGAAATGCGCCTGTGCCAAAAAGGATGGGCCGTGGCTGCATTTATTCCGCCGGCTCATACCGGTTTTTACCTGGCTGCATATGAAACCGCACCTGATGCCCCTACGCTTCCATTGTTTTGCTATACTGCCGCAGGCTGGCTGGATGAAAAATTTTATGTGCCGTGTATTCGCATTGAGCAAGACATCAGGCAGGATTCTGAAGGTTATGACGAGGTGGTGGTTGAACAAGGTGTGAAAAAAGCGTTGGAAGCATATCCGCACAATCGGTTGGTTGAGCACCTGGCTAATAACTGTGCGCTCACCTATAAATGTCCTGCGGCCAGAAATTATTTTCTTGGCAGATGGGAATGCCCGATACCTTCATCACCAGCATGCAACGCAAACTGTGTTGGTTGTATTTCTTTTCAGCCCGAAGATGAAACCATTGTATCTACACAAGATCGTTTGACTTTTAAACCATCTGCCGAAGAGATTGTAGAGTACACCGTTCCTCACCTGGAAACTGCGCCCTACCCTATCGTAAGCTTTGGACAAGGCTGTGAAGGTGAGCCTCTGCTGATGTGGCAAACCATTCGCGAAGCTATTATCGAAATCCGCAAACATACATCCAGAGGTAGTATTAACATCAATACAAACGGGTCTAAACCTGACGCTGTACGCGAGCTTTGCAAAGCAGGTTTGGATAGTATTCGGGTTAGTTTAAACAGTGTTCGTAAAAATATTTATGAACCGTACTATTGCCCCAATAATTATGCTTTTGAAGACATTATAGAAAGCCTGAAAGTTGTAAATGGTTTTGGTGGATGGACCAGCATTAACTACTTCGTTTTTCCGGGAATGACAGACAGTGTAGAAGAGTATGAAGCACTCAGAAAGGTGATAAGAGATACAGGTTTGAAAATGATACAATGGCGTAATTTTAATATAGATCCCGACTGGTACCTTGGAAAAATAAACGTTACAGAGACCGGTGAATTTTTAGGAGTTAAGCAGCTGCTTGAACTGATACAGGAAGAATTTCCGGACCTGAAATACGGGTACTTCAATCCGCCGATAGAAAGAATCAAGGGAAATTTTACGATAGACTTTGCACGTAAATAAATAAATGAATAATGAATAATTGGGGGAAACCTGCAATTATTCATTGTCGTTATTCATTGATCCTATGACTACTACGCTCATTCTGCTATGCCTTGCTGCTTTTGCCGCCGGATTTATTGATGCTATTGTTGGTGGTGGCGGACTTGTTCAAACCCCGGCCGGCCTCGTATTACTTCCCTTACTACCCGTTTCTACCGTAATCGGCACTTTAAAAATACCTGCGTTTAGTGGCACTTTTCTCGCAGCACTTCAGTATTTGCAAAAGGTAAAAATTAAATGGAAACTGGTTTTGATTATGATAGTGCTTGCCTTTTTTTCTGCAATGGCCGGCTCTTATTGTTTAACAAGGGTTGATAATTATTTTATGAAGCCGCTACTACTGGTTATCCTTGTACTGGTTGCATTGTATACTTATACGAAAAAGAATTTCGGCATACATACAGAAAAAGACCACTCTTTTAACGTGCAACTAATTTATTCTATAGGTGCCAGTGTTGTACTCGGCTTTTACGATGGGTTTGTTGGTCCGGGAACAGGCAGCTTTCTGGTGCTTGCTTTTATCACGTTGCTCGGTTTCGATTTTTTAAAATCAAGTGCGCATGCAAAAATGATAAATCTCGCAACCAACCTTGGCTCTATATTATTTTTTGCCGGAAGCGGCCGTATCATTTTTTCAATTGCCATCCCCATGGCTGTTTGCAATGCAATGGGTGGTGCGCTGGGAGCAAGACTTGCGATTGTAAAAGGCAATAAATTTATCCGGGTATTCTTTCTTATAATTGTTGTTGGAACTATTTTACGTTTTGCTTACGACGTGTTTTTCAAGCAATCCTAATTTTTTAAATTTTCTCCCCCCCATACAACAAGCGCTGATTGACCGTCCGTTCTACCGTTCGCTTCCAGGTATTTTCTACTTTTGCCTTCTCTATTTATAAAAGATTTCATGTACCCAACATTTTTTCTTCATTAACCTTTTGTTGCGTCGCACTCTTGTACCAGGGTATCGCAATGGAGCAACATTAGCACGACAAAAGCGTTTAAACGATGCTGCTTTATTTTAAGCAATAAATCGGCTTTTTGAATTTTAATCTTTATCGAAAGAAAATAAAGGGTATGCTTTTGAAACAGCAGCGTTCAATCGGCACGAAATTTATAATCTTAGAACTAAAAATACAATACTAACAGAGACGCGAGTTATTATAAAAAATCATAATTATGGGATTATTTGATACTATGTTCAGCGACGTTCCGCAAGAAAAAAAGTACGAGCCACAGGATGTGCGCGAGGCATATGCAGTAGTACTCTACTGTTGCGCCAATGCAGAAGGGAATATAGGTGACGAAGAAGTGGTTTTTATAGATTCGTTATTTCTGACCATGAGTATTTTCGAGGAACACGATGGTGCCGACTACCTGCAATTAGCAGAAAAGGTTTACAACAATTATACAGTAGATCAACTTTTAGAGGGGAGCTTTCTTTTTATAAAAGAAGAACAACATGCGCAGCTCTTTTGTTATTGCTGTGATGTATTTCTGGCAGACGGAGCAGTAACTGACGATGAGAAACAGATTCTTGAAAAAATTGCATCGCTGTCAAAAATTGATGAGGAAACCTCAAAAAAAATAGTCGAGGTAGCAATTATCAGAAATGTAAAAGAGACTTAGAATACCACGCATCCGCTCTCTATTTGTGATGCAATGATAAATGAGGTTACTTGGTCTTGCTGTCTATACCTGGCCTGGCAGGTCTTAAAAAAAGATAAAGACGACCAAAAAAACTTTACGCTAAAAAAATGACGATTGCAGGGATGAACAACTCTTGAATAAAATAAATAGCCAGCTTGCATTACACATCACCTACAAAGGCTCGTTATAAAAGTCTTCTAAAACGAAATCCTAGTTCGGTTGCCAAGGCGAGTGCGAGGTATTGGTAATTGTGAAGTCTTATTTTCTTTTTCGGTCTTTTCTATAACTGTTCCGTTCATATCTTTTACTACGTCCATTAATTTTGTTGCCGGCTGGTGTTGCTGCAACTAGGGCAAATGTACAAGTGTGTGACACAACAATGCTTAATAGCACTAGTGAAGCTAAGGTAAAAAAAAAATAAAAAATTTTGTCAGGTCAGCTATCACCTTTTGTACAACAACCATTCTTGCAGCGTTTAAGCCGGCAGTTTTGTTTGTAATATTTATAGGACTAAGAGATCCGATTGCACCAGACCGTAAATAGGCTAATTACTTATAAAGACGGAGTAATAATGGCAGAACCATTCCAGAAGGTAAAGATCATTTTAACACGTACAGTGCTTGTTACGTATGTAGCGGAAGTGCCCCTGCCTGAAGAGCCAATTACCTCAACCTTGTTAGTTGATTTAATAAACGCAACTTTTCCTTTACCTGCTTTAACTCGTATCTCAACTCACTGAATTTATCCAGCGTACAGTCGCTTAATAATTTTTCGCAGGTATCCTTTCTCTGCAATAATTGTTCGCGGTCATTATTCAATTCTTTATGTTGTTCGTTCATAATATATCCTCTTTTTTGTAAAACTTTCTTTTTTAAAATATGCTATTATCGTATAAGCGAATTTAGCCTTAAAACTTTATTGATAATCTTATTTACATATAGTTTCCTTTACTTATAACTAAAAAAAATGTTATTTATTTTACGTTCTTGTGTTTTTAGAAAAAGAATTATTCAAATTCTCTTTTTGTAAAGCGATTAAATTTTTTCCTGAACAGTCAGGCCTTGATTTTTTGAAGTGATTTGCGGGTGCTCCTTAACATCTTCCCATATACCTCTGTATGGCCTGCATTAAGTTAGAGCTGCAGATTTACTTATAGCTGCTGTTCGTTTTTGCAGGGCCAACGCCACTATCAACTGCTTCTTTTACCGGCTTCAATGTCCGGCCCCCTAACAGGCATTCCGTCTAAACGAATGGTACTGCACCCTCTTTCTGCCAACTCATTCAAAACTTTTTCCCGGTTTTCGACCCTTCGATATTAGTGGTCGCGAGCGGATCCAGCTAAAACCGGCATAGCAATAGCTAAAGATTTTTCAGCTGGTTAAAGAAAGTTATAGATGATCTTAATGAAGACCCGAGAAGATCGAATTACTTTTTAGTGTTTTCGAAATAGCTCCAAATAGTAATCGAAGTGCTATGGCTTTTCTTTTCAACCTAAAAGCTCTGTTAATTAAAAAAGCTAATTTGCCTGTTATTAAAAACATTACTACTTTTGCTAACGCTGTTAGAAATTAGACAGATGTAAACAATGGGAATTACTGAAAGAAAAATAAGACAAAAAGAAGAAGTTCGTTCTTCCATATTAAAAGCTGCATGGCAGTTGGTAATAGAGGAAGGATGGCAAGCTTTGTCGATCCGAAAAATTGCAGAAGCCATTGAATACAGCGTTCCTGTTATCTACGACCACTTTGCCAATAAAGAAGCCATACTGCTTGAACTCACTAAACAGGGTTTCCAGATTTTAAATAACGAACTGGTTAAAGCTAAAAAAAGGTCATCCGAGCCGGAAAAGCAAATTGAAGCTATGGCATATTCCTACTGGGAATTCGCGTTTGACCACAAAGCTTATTACCAGGTAATGTATGGGCTGGGAATGCCATCTTGCGAAACAGTAAACCAAATAAGCGAATTAAGCACTTTTACAGAATTGGTGCTACAGCCTATTAAAGACCTGATTGCGACGAGCAAGACACCTAATACGGATGCTTTTCTAAAACTCCATACGTTCTGGTCTATGTTACATGGACTCATATCAATCAATATGATGAGTAATGACAACAGCAAAGAAGCACTTAATCAAATGGTATTACAAGATTTTATTGCCGGATTTATTTCCGGAATAAAAGGTTAGGCATTTTTTTTGTTGAATTTGGTAACAGTGTTAGTAAAAATAGTAGTAATAGAAAAATAGAAAATATGAAACTGATAGATGCATTAAACTGGCGCTATGCCACCAAGAGAATGAATGGAGAAAAAGTGCCGCAAGAAAAAATTGAAAGGATACTGAAGGCTACAAGCTTATCCGCCTCTTCAATGGGTTTGCAGCCGTATTCCATTCTTGCGATTTCAAACCAGGACGTGAAAAAGAAGATTCAACCCGCCGCTTACAATCAACCTCAAATTGTTGAAAGCTCACATTTGCTGGTGTTTGCTGCATGGGATAATGTAACCGAAGAACAGGTGGATGAGTATTTAAAAAACATTTCGGCAACAAGAAATGTAAGCGCTGAAAGCCTTGCAGGATTTAGAGTTTCTCTGATGAACATCGTAAATGGAAGAACCAAAGAGCAGAAATATGAGTGGGCTGCGCGGCAGGCTTATATCGCTTTTGGTACAGCTATAACTGCTGCCGCAATTGAGGAAGTGGATGCAACGCCAATGGAAGGTTTTCAACCTGAAGCACTGGATGAAATTTTGGGCTTAAAGGAAAAAGGCTTGCGTAGCGTAACCATTCTTGCAATTGGGTACCGCGATATTGAAAATGACGCATTAGCAAGCGCTAAAAAAGTTCGTAGAGATATAGATCAACTCATTTTGAAAGTCGCTTAAGACAATCGTTCCGGTCGTTTATAAACGGCTATTAAATTTTTATAAACATTCTCAATAAAATAAAACAAACATTATTATGGCAACTACAAAATGGTCTTTAGACCCAACCCACAGCGAAATTGGCTTTAAGATTAAGCACCTGATGATCTCAAACGTTTCGGGCAACTTCAACAAGTTTGATGTGCAGGTAGAAACAAATGGCGACGACTTTGGTAATGCGCAAGTAACTGCAAACATTGATGTCGCATCAATCAACACCAATAACGAGCAGCGTGACGCGCATCTTCGCAATGCTGATTTTTTCGAAGTTGAAAACCATCCTGAGATCACTTTTAAATCTACCAAAGTAGAAAGAGTAGACGAGGACACTTTTAACCTTTATGGTAACCTCACAATTAAACAAACAACTAAGCCAGTAAAACTTTCGGTAGAATATAGCGGCGTTGCAAAAGACCCGTGGGGTAATGTGAAAGCAGGATTTACTATACATGGTAAAATTAACCGCAAAGATTTTGGTATTAATTACAATGCAGTGCTAGAAACCGGCGGTGTAATGTTAGGCGAAGAACTAAAGGTTAATGGCGAAATTCAATTAGTAAAGCAAGCTGAGCTTCAGCCTGCTTAGTAACTGTTCTCTTTACTGACACGGATGAGAATTTTTTAGTGACGATCAAACTAGCTTTATTCAACATCGTTGTGTCACTCACTGCAACCAGTAGTTAATTATTCAACGTTTTTTTTATGTCGGGTAAGAATTAGGAAGTGAGTAAAAAAGAGTAAAAAATAATTATGAAAGTAGAAATATGGTCAGATATCGTTTGCCCCTTTTGCTACATTGGCAAACGAAAATTTGAAAAAGCCCTTGAAAACTTTGATGCAAAAGAGCAGGTAGAAATTGTATGGCGAAGTTTTCAACTTGATCCCGAAATGGAATCTGTACCTGGACAATCTGTGCATGAATATTTAGGAAAAAGAAAAGGTGTAACTGCAAAAGAAGGTAAGCAAATGAATGATTCTATAACGGGTATGGCAAAAGAGGTAGGACTGGAATACAACTTTGACCAGGCAATCATCAGCAACACACTTAACGCGCACCGCCTGCTTCATTTTGCAAAAACAAAAGGGGTACAAAACGAAATGAAAGAACGTTTGTTTAAAGCTTATTATACGGAAGGCAAAAACATAGGCGAGTCCGAAACACTAGTTCTGTTAGGTGAAGAAGTAGGACTTGTTGCAGATGACATTAGAACCGTTTTGCAAAGTGATGCTTATACGGCCGAAGTAAGACAAGACCAATATGAAGCCAACCAGGTTGGTGCCCGTGGTGTTCCTTTCTTTGTTTTTAATAATACATACGCAGTATCGGGTGCTCAGCCAACAGATGTTTTTGCACAAGTATTAGATAAGGTTCGGCAAGAAGAAAAGCTAGTGGCATTAAGTACACAAGGCGAAGGATTTTGCAATGTTGACGGCGTTTGTAATTAACGCTTTTTATTAGCATTTAAATTATATGCTGCAAGACTAAAAGCTCATTCTTGCAGCATATAAAATTCTTGCAATCAACTTTAAAGTGATCTTTGCTGTAAGGAGAGTACAACACCTTTTACTGATTTTAGTAAGGAGGATTATAAATAGAACGAAATTAATAACCCGCTAATGGAAACACTGAAAGATAAAATAGCCCTGGTAACCGGTGCAAGCAAAGGAATTGGCAAAGCCATTGCAGTTGCGTTGGCAAATGAGGGTGTTCATGTAGGGTTAATAGCAAGAACAGAAGAAGACGTAAAGAGAGCCACCGAAGAGATAAGAGCATCGGGCGTAAAAGCAGCGTATGCTGTAGCTGATGTAAGTAATAGAATGGAGGTGGAAGCTGCCGTAGAAAAGATAAAAAATGAATTGGGGCCGGTAGATATACTAATCAACAATGCAGGCACAGGTACATTCGGTAAATTCCTGGAATTAGAACCTGAAGTATGGGAAAATCAAATTAAGGTAAATGTGTTTGGAGTATATTATACTACCCGCGCTGTACTGCCTGAAATGATTGAAAGAAAAACAGGAGACATTGTCAACATATCATCTACTGCAGGTAAAACAGGAAGTGCAGTTACCAGTGCTTATAGCGCTTCTAAATTTGCTGTCTTTGGTTTAAGTGAAAGCTTAATGCAGGAAGTGCGTAAACATAACATTCGTGTTACAGCCTTAGCACCAAGCACAGTCGTAACCGACCTTGCCCATAGTGCAGATCTCATTAAAGGCGATCCTGACCGAGTAATGCATCCCGAAGATTTTGCCGAATTAATTATTGCTCAGTTAAAACTAAATCGCCGCGTATTTGTAAAAGAAGCAAGTATCTTTTCAACTAATCCCTAAAACAGAAAAAATGAAAATTGTAGTAATTGGTGCAACCGGTACTATTGGAAAAGCAGTAGTGCAGCTGCTTAAAGAAAAGGGCCACGAAGTAATAGGTGCATCGAGGTCTTCTGAGCCTTCGGTTGATTTTACAGATAGTTCATCAATTGATCGTTTTTATGAAACTATCGGTGAAGTAGATGCTATCGTTACTGCGGCGGGAGATGCGGCGTTTGTTGCATTAGAAAAATTGGATGATGCGCAAATACAACTATCACTGAACAGCAAATTGATGGGGCAAATTAATATGGTTCGTAATGGATTGTCAAAGCTTCGACCTGATGGGGCATTTGTAATTACAGGCGGTGTACTGGCTTATACTCCATGGCCGCAAACTTCGATGATTACAATGGTTAACCTGGGATTAGAAGGCTTTGCGAAAGCAGCCGCACTGGATTTGACTGAAGGCCGCAGAATAGTAGTTGTGCATCCACCATGGGTAGCAGAAACAGCAACTGCGTTAGGTATGGACGCAACACCATGGCCCAGTGCAGCGAAAGTAGCGGAAGCTTACCTTGCTGCAGTGGAAGGAGACAAAAACGGCGTTCCTGTTTTTGTGGAAGGATATGATCCGACGCAGGGGGTTCAATAATTTACATTCTTCCTATAATCATTCATAAAGAAGTTTTAATTATTTGAACCGGCTTCACCCGAAGCTGAAGCTCCGCGATGAGGTGCAGATGAAGTGATTGCGACGCAACGATGACGCATTAGAATACCGAAGCTTGTAACTTAAAAACTAAAGGCAGGATAAAAATTGGCTAGCGCTATATCTTTTATTCTGCCTTTAGTTTTTAAACGATAAAAGAAGCACCTGTTATTTGCATTTACAAGCCTTTACATTTGCAACGGTTAAATATTTAGAATGACTTAGAACATTAAAAATACATGCAACAGCTTTCGTACATAAATGCTACCCCCACCGACTTGCCGCTTATTGTAGAGATATATAACTCAACAATTGCATCGAGAATGGTTACGGCTGATACCGAACCTGTGACAGTTGAAAGCAGGATAGCATGGTTCGAAAAACATTCGCAGGATAAAAGACCTTTATGGATGATTAGAGCCTACAACAATACGGTTGTTGGCTGGGCAGGTTTTCAATCTTTTTATGGCAGACCTGCCTATAATGCTACTGTAGAGATCAGTATTTATCTTGCACCAACTGAAAGAGGAAAAGGCCTGGGTACACAGGTACTGCAACACTGTATACATGCTTCGCCAGCCTATGGAATTAAAACCCTTCTTGGTTTTATTTTTGCGCACAACCAACCCAGCCTTAAATTATTCTACACCCATGGATTTGAGGATTGGGGCACATTACCAAACGTGGCAACTTTAGACGGAGTTGAGCAAACATTGAAAATTCTGGGAAAGCGCGTTGCGTAAATATTTTTGCCTTACACTCCCCACTTAAATCTTCTGGAAATAAGCCTCTTTATTCTTCTGCAAGAGCGCTTAACGGTGTCACCGTTTTTTTTACTTTTTTTATATGCTGCCATACAATAATTAATTCAGATTGCAGTTTCTTAAAGTAGTGTTAGAAACGCGAAATTTCTGGATAAAAGATGTGCAGACATTTATTTTGCATGAACTTTGCGACTACTTCCGCGAAATAAATTCCACAACAAAACAATCCAAAAATTAAAACAGGTTAAAAAGGATCAAAAAATAGTACAGCATAAATAAAAATAAAACTGTGCCAAACAAAAGGGTCTTTACACATTTGCAAAAGTTTTCTTTCCGTTTTTATTTGTTAACCCCCCATCATTTATACAAAGAAAGATTAGAAGAATAACCAATTTTACATATCCGACCACTGCACTTAATCCAATATACCCAAGAATTATTATTACCAAAACTATGACACTTCGTCCTTCAACAACTTTAAGTGACCAACAGGTGCAATCAGGTTTAAAACATTTTATTCATGAAGGTTTAGCAGCCGAAGCAATGGCAACTTTTACCGGCGGAACTTTCCTGGTAGCAATGGCTGTTTTATTAAAAGCATCAAACTTTCAAATAGGTTTACTGGCAGCCTTACCTACACTTACCAATGTATTTCAGTTACTTTCAATATGGCTTGTACAGAAGTACAGAAATCGCAGAGCCATTAGTGTTATCTGTTCTTTCTTTGCCAGGGTACCTTTATTTATCATCGGCTTTTTGCCTTTTCTGTTTACCAATGGTACCAGCATAAGTACGCTGTTGTTCTTTTTATTTTTTCATTATTTCTTCACCTCGGTTTCAGGCGCAAGCTGGAACTCGTGGATAAAAGACCTGGTGCCGGAAAAAGTACTTGGAAGCTATTTCTCAAAAAAAGCAAGAATTACTCAAATTTTAAATGTAACGCTTAGCCTCGCCTTAGCGATGTTTATCGACTACATCAAGTCTAACTACCCCCGGTTTGAATTAACTGCTTACGCCGGAATGTTCATTATTGGCGGCGTCATTGGTATGATAGGAGTTTATTTTCTTGCGCGTGCCCCTGAGCCCAAAACAACCTTGCAGGATCAGAAATTGTTTAAACTCTTAGGCAAACCCTTAAAAGATGTAAACTTTAGAAACCTGCTTACCTTTCATTCGTTTTATGCATTTGCAACCAGTCTTGCTCTTCCGTTCTTTGTAGTGTATATGATGAAGACGGTGGGATTATCTTTTGCGTGGATTATTTTTCTTGGATTAGTAGCAAAGTTTGGAAGTATATTCTCCTTAAAATTTTGGGGTACGTTCTCCGATAAGTACAGCAACAAAACCATTATCAGTATTTGTGCACCCACTTTTATCACATGTATACTTAGCTGGACGTTTGTTGCAATGACTTCAAACCATATTATAAGTATTGCTCTTTTATTTGTTATTCATTTGGTTAGTGGCATTTCAGCCGCAGGTATAGATCTCGCCATCGCCAATATGGCCATGAAACTTGCTCCCAAAAACGAAGCTATCTCGTACATCTCTGCAAGAAACATTATAGTAGCAATATTTGCTGCTGCAGGACCCATTGCCGGTGGTTTAATGGCCGACTTTTTTGCTGCTCACCAACTTACCTGGAACGTTCAGTGGCACGGGCCAACGGGCATCTCCACATTAAACCTGCTTGAATTACAAAACTGGAATTTCTTTTTTGCAATTAGCGCTATACTTGCCTTGCTATCTATGCGGCTTGTTAAAAGAATTAAGGAGCAGGGTGAGGTTCACAAAGGAATGGTTACTATAGTTATGAAGAAAAGTGTTACAAGAGGAATTAGAAGAAACATAAGTGGCGAAGCTTTAAAAGATAGAATTAACAATCCTGTAATTATGCCCGCACTAAAAAAACGTATGATAACATATAAGCTCTGGAAAGAAGTTAAAAATACTGCATAACCCTTGCGAGAGGGAAGTGATAAACAAGACGAGTGGCCGAAAGGTCACTCGTTTTCTTTTGTAAAATTTTTTTTTCTTAAGCTTTATTGCATGTCTCTACATTGTTGTGTCACTCACTTTTACTAAAAACCTTTATTCGGCTTTCATAAAGGCGGCTTCTGATACTTATTTACAAAGTACTGAAGCCGCAGGTCTGCAGAGAAAAATTTACAAGCAATAAAAAAAGCCGCCCTACGGCAGCTTTCAATTATTTATAAGGCTTTTTTTTATAATTCTAATAATGTCTTAACAGGATCTTTACCGAACAATAAAAGCTCTGGTGTTTCAAGCAATTCCTTTACTCTCACCAAAAAGCTTACACTTTCACGTCCATCTATGATACGATGATCATAGCTTAACGCCAGGTACATCATCGGCTTAATAACTACTTGTCCGTTTATTGCCATTGGCCTTTCCTGTATTTTATGCATACCAAGGATAGCACTTTGCGGAATATTGATAATAGGCGTAGAAAGCAGCGAACCAAATACTCCACCATTGGTAATGGTAAACGTACCGCCTTGCATTTCGTCCATTGACAACTTATTATCCCGTGCTTTGCCTGCAAGCCGCACAACTTCTTTCTCAATCTCTGCCATGCTCAAACTCTCAGCATTTCTTATTACCGGCACCACCAAGCCCTTCGGCGCTGAAACGGCAATTGAAATATCGCAAAAGTCATGATAAATCAAAGAGTCTCCATCAATATAAGCGTTAACAGAAGGCCACTCCTGCAAAGCAAAACAAACAGCTTTCGTAAAAAAGCTCATGAACCCCAGGTTTACGCCCTGCTTCTCTTTGAACTTGTCTTTATACTGGGTACGAAGTGCCATTATTCGGCTCATGTCTACTTCATTAAAAGTAGTGAGCATTGCAGTTGTATTTTTAGCCTCTACCAGCCTGCGGCTAACCGTTTTACGCAGGTTACTCATTTTTTCCCTACGCTCGTTACGGCTAAACAGCTCTTGTCCTGCAACAGTTTTTTTTCCTGGATTTGCTAATGCCTGTAAAACATCGTTCTTCATAATTCTTCCCCCCGAACCTGAAGGGGTAATAGAAGATGGTTCCACCTTTTTGTCGGCAATAATAGCTGCCGCAACAGGTGAAGCCTTAATATCATTAGGAATAGAAGTAACCGCCGCCTGGGTAGCAGCAGGTTGGGCAGCAGGAGTTGCGGGTTTTGCTTCGACGGGTGCAGCCCCTACTGCTACGTCGCTATCTATTGTTGCAATTACGTCTCCTATTTTTAATGTATCACCCTCTTTTGCTTTTTGTGACAACTTTCCGGCTTCCTCTGCATTTAATTCAAAAGTCGCTTTTTCGCTTTCCAATTCTGCAATCACTTCGTCACGTTTTACCAGGTCACCTTCTGCTCTTACCCACTTAATCAGCGTAACTTCTGTTATAGACTCTCCAACTGTAGGAACTTTTATATCTATTACTCCTTTCCCTGCTGCAACCGCTTGTGGTGCCGCTGCTGCAGGTGCTTGTTGTGGTGGTGGTGGTTCTGCAGCTTTTGGTTGGGAAGTTGCTGGTTCTGTAACCGCTGGCCCGCCAGCTGGTTTTTGTGCTGTTTCATCTATTTGTGCAAGCACATCTCCTATATTTATTGTATCCCCCTCTCCTGCTTTTGTTTTTAATATCCCCGCCTTTTCAGCATTTACTTCAAAAGTCGCCTTTTCACTTTCAAGTTCAGCAATCACCTCATCTCTTTGAACATATTCCCCGTCTTTTTTTACCCATTTTATTAATGTAACCTCTGTGATGGATTCGCCTACTGTTGGAACTTTTATGTCGATCATACCTTCTTTTTAAGTTTTGCAAATTTCGGGGAAAATAAGTTGTTTTTGGAAGTAAATTTATTGAACAAATGATTTGAAATTAAAGTAGAGATAACAAAAACAATGAAAGGATATGAGTAACAAGCGGGTGATTGAAGTAAAACAATGTAAGCCTTCGCAACCCTTCCCTGCGAACGGAAACCTCTGCATTATATTTTGAATGAAACCTGGTGCAGCATAAACTGCTCCTCGTTTATACTTTGGTACAAGTGTGCGACGCAACAATGACGGATTAGATAACAAAAGCCGGCTAAACAAAAACGCTATTCTTTTATCAATCTTAAAATTATTAACCCGAACTCTTTCGCTGGTGAACAAATGAAAGAAACTTCTTTTAGGTCAAATTAACAAATTGTGGTAGTCTCCGCTCTGCCTTCTATTAAACAGTCTGTAACGTCTTCCCCCGTTTCACATCCATTTTTCCTTCTTTAACAAATGAAGAAAAAATAATGATTTGAGACCTGAATGAGTATTTGTTATTATACTGTGCTTGCAAAAAAAGCAGTGATAAAATAGAAACCATAGCATTTGCTTAGGGTAGAATTCCGAAAAATTATTTTTGAGCGCAGCGCTGCCATTTTTATAGATTCTTCGGCTTATGAAATCCTCGAACTAATAACTTGCTCCTTATTGTCACTCATAAAATTTTCCCTTCTTTAATTACATCTTGTAGCAACAGTGTAATTTTCAATTCTTTCAAATTACCCCTATTATAAATTAAAGAAGACACTGGCTATATACTTCAACTCAATGTCGTACATCTCATTACTAATTCTGGTTTCTAATTTTCGGTCAACCTCTTTGTCAGTCAATACCAAAATATCCCAATCACTTTCCGCCCGGTAATCACAGAAGCGTTTTCATCCTCCTTTAATACCTGCTCTTTTATTTTATTAAAAGATAGTCTCTTCCATTTTCGGAAATTAAATAGAAAATGCGATGTCGATTATTTCCTTTTGTTCCTGTGCATGCACCTTTGCATAACCTGTTGCTGTGGATGCACTTGGTTGCCTGCTTATGACACCATAGTTAATCCCTTTTAAATTCATCTGCAAAAAGCCTGCAGCTCCCATGTTCATCGGTTCTTCCTGTACCCAGAACCAGGTTGCTCTATTGTACTTTTTATACAATTGCTCCAGTTGCTTCATCGGCAAAGGATAGATTTGCTCTAACCTGACAATTGCAACATGGCGGTGATTTTCTTTTTGTTGGCGGTCTGCCAGGTCAAAATAAATTTTTCCGCTGCAGAATAACACCTTCTTTACCTCCTCTGAATTTTGAACGAAAGAATCATCAATTACCTCTTTAAAACCGCCATTGGTAAGTTCGGTCATCTTGCTGTAACTACCGGGGTGGCGTAGGTTAGCTTTTGGGGTAAATACAATCAGCGGCTTGCGGAAAGGCCATGCAAGCTGGCGACGCAACGCGTGGAAAAAATTGGCTGCAGTAGTAATATCAGCAACAATCCAGTTAAGCTCGGCAGACATCTGAAGAAAACGCTCCATACGACCGCTACTATGTTCGGGCCCCTGGCCTTCGTAGCCATGCGGCAACAACATAACCAGTCCGCTCATTTGCCGCCACTTCGTTTCACCACTTGATATAAACTGGTCCACCATAGGTTGGGCAGTATTGAAAAAGTCTCCAAATTGACCTTCCCACAGAACAAGTGTATTTGGGTTAGCAATCGAATAACCATACTCAAAACCTAGTACTCCAAATTCGCTCAAAAAGGAATTATAAATACGAAACTTTCCCGCGGCGCCAGGAATTCGGCTTAGCCTGTTGTAGCTCTCGTCGGTATTCTCATCGCGTAAGACAGCATGACGATGCGAAAAGGTTCCTCTTTTCACGTCTTGTCCGCTCATTCGCACCTCCTTTCCGTCGAGTAACAGAGTTCCGTATGCCATTAGTTCACCTGTGGCCCAGTCTACCATGTTTTCGGTTTCAAACAGTTTCACTTTATCCTGCACCAGTTTCTCCACCTTACGTAAAGGCTGAAAACCTTCGGGCCACTTCATGAGACTATCGAAGACCGTTTTAAATTGCTGTTCTGTAATTGCTGTAACCGGAGATTTATCGAAGTCTTCTTTAGTAGACTTCCGCAGATCCTGCCACCACAATTCAGGTTTCTGATAGTTATAGGGTAGCGGGTTTTGCTTAATATCGTCAAGTCGCTCCTGCAGGTCGCTCCAGAATTTCTTTTCCATCTCCTTTGCAAGTTCTGCATCAATAGATCCGTTCTCTATCAATTTCTGGTTATATACTTCGCGAGGATTTGCATGCTTTTCAATCAGCGCATATAACTTCGGCTGTGTGTACTTTGGATCATCACCTTCATTATGACCATGACGGCGATAACAAACCATATCAATAAATACATCCGTATTAAACTTTTGCCTGAACCTTGTTGCGATGTTTACGCATTTCACTACCGCCTCAGGATCGTCCCCGTTTACATGTAAGACCGGTGCCTGTATCATGGCAGCTATCGAAGTAGAATAATCGGATGTACGGGCATCGTCAAAATCGGTGGTAAAACCAATTTGGTTGTTAATGACAAAGTGAATAGTTCCACCAGTGTAATAACCTTTCAAACCACTCATTTGAACTACTTCATACACAATGCCCTGTCCTGCTACAGACGCATCTCCGTGTATAAGTATGGGTAAAATTTTATCATAATCACTATCGTAAATAACATCGGCCTTGCTTCGTGCAAACCCTACCACAACAGGGTCAACAGCCTCCAGATGAGAAGGGTTAGGGCACAACTGAAGGTTCACTTTTTTACCATCTTTTGTCGTATGCTCACCACGGTAGCCCATATGATATTTCACATCGCCACTACCCATGGTTGTATCAGGGATAGACGTTCCTTCAAACTCAGAAAAAATTTGCTCGTAGGTTTTGCCAAGAATGTTTGCTAATACATTTAATCTGCCGCGGTGTGCCATGCCAATCACAACTTCCTGTACACCCAGCTCTGCAGATGTATTTATAATAGCATCTAACGCAGCTATAGTGGTTTCGCCACCTTCCAGCGAAAACCTTTTCTGTCCCACATATTTTGTGTGCAGGAACTTTTCAAACATCACCCCCTGGTTCAACTTTTCAAGAATGCACTTTTTGTCTTCCGTACTAAACGGTTTATGAAACTCGTTTTCAACTTCGTTACCAAGCCATTCAATTCTTTCCTGGTCATTCATCCCCGAGTATTCAACACCAACAGAAGCAGTATAAGATTTCTGTAAATGGTCAATAATATCTTTTAAAGCTGCGTTAGGTTTGCCTATAAATTTTCCAGCTTCAAAAGTTGTATTAAGATCTGCATCGCTTAAACCAAAGTTCGACAACTGCAAATTTGCCCTGCGATCCTTTCTTTCGCGAATGGGATTGGTTTTAGCAACCAGGTGGCCTTTTTTTCTATAAGCCCTTATTAATTGAAAAACGCTGAATTCTTTTTGCAGGCTTTGCACGTCAACTTGTTTGCCGCTGCCTGCTTGTACAATTGCCTGGCCGTTTGTTGCAGGAGTAACCTTACTTACTGCAAAGTCAAATCCTTCAAAAAACTTCCGCATTTCCGGATCTACACTTTCCGGGTTCTCAACAAAATCATTGTATAAGTTCTCGATATAAGCAGGATGTGAATTAGTGATGTATGAGAAATCCTTCATTTATTTAAAATTTTGCAGTAAATCAATCGTACTAATAATTCTGCAAATATCGTCCTTTAGGGATAAAAGCTGTGAATTGTTTAGGCAAAATTAGAGGTGCCGGAGATAGTTTTTTTTGGTTACCAGCAGCAAACATCTGGCGAACATTTGTTGCGTCGCACACTGCAACTGATGCATAAGATGGGTCAGTAAGCAATTGTGCAACAGCACAACCGGCAACAACCAATAGTTTTCAAAGAGCTATTGAAAATAAAAAAATGCAGAAGCCTTACCGGGGTAACAGGTAACGGTTATTTGCAAATGATTTTAAATTGTGAAACGTTTGTACGTTACCGCTTAATTTAGTCGTTATTCTAAAGGCTAAATTTTATTGAACAGGTATATAATATGAAACCGTAATAGGAATGTTTTTCAACTCGATACCCTTTGCTATTTTTTTACCTGTCGTTTTTATTCTGTATTGGTTTGTTACTAAAAATTCAATGCAGCTACAAAATCGGTTTCTGCTGTTAGCCAGCTATTTTTTTTACAGTTGCTGGGATTGGCGATTTCTTTTTCTCCTTGTTTTTTCAACCTTTCTCGACTTTGCAACCGGTTTAAAGATTTACAAGACCGAAACTATTAAAGCAAAGAAAGTCTGGCTTGCTATAAGTGTAATTATTAATCTCGGCTTTTTAGGTTTTTTTAAATACTATAATTTTTTTACTGAGTCTTTTGCTGCTCTCTTACAATCTGCAGGTTTTAAGCCTCACTTTGAAACATTGAAAATTATTCTGCCGGTAGGAATTTCATTTTACACTTTTCACGGGCTTTCTTATGTCTTTGATATTTATAACGGAAAAATAAAGCCTACCAGCAATTGGATTAACTATTCTTTGTTTGTAAGCTTCTTTCCATTGTTAGTAGCCGGACCTATTGAGCGTGCAACACACCTTTTGCCTCAAATCGAAAATCAGAGGAAATTTGATTATTCAAAGGCGGTTGATGGTCTGCGGCAAATTTTATGGGGACTGTTTAAAAAAATAGTAATTGCAGACAATTGTGCAGAGTTTGCTAATATGATTTTCAATAATTCTGCTGATTATTCCGGTACAACTTTGTTGTTAGGTGCGCTACTTTTTACCTTCCAGATCTATTGCGATTTTTCGGGGTATTCTGACATTGCCTTAGGCACTGCAAGAGTATTAGGATTTGAGTTACTAAGAAATTTTGCGTTCCCCTACTTCTCCCGCGATGTTGCAGAGTTTTGGAGGCGATGGCACATTTCGTTATCATCATGGTTCAAAGATTACCTGTACATACCATTAGGAGGCAGCAAAGGAGGAACATGGAAAAAAGTAAGAAATACTTTTATCATTTTTCTAGTCAGTGGTTTCTGGCACGGCGCCAACTGGACATTTATAGCATGGGGGTTTTTAAATGCTCTTTATATAATGCCGCTGATTCTATCAAATAAAAACAGGGATAATATTGATATTGTAGCAAAAGGTAAAACGTTTCCTTCCGGCAGAGATTTTGGGAAGATCGCAATCACTTTTACATTAACAGTTTTTGCATGGATTTTCTTTAGAGCAGAAAGTATAACCCATGCTTTTAACTATATCGGAAATTTAACCAAAGGTTTGTTTGTTAAATCCGCCTATCTCCAAACTTTAAATTTTATATCATCCAAAGTTGGTTTTGTCTTACCCGCTTTACTCATTTCATTTGTTGCAATTGAGTGGATCGGAAGAGAGCATAAGTACGCAATTGAAAATGTTGGAATGAAGTATCCAAAGCTGATTCGGTGGTCTTTTTATTATGCGCTGGTAATTGCAATTTTTCTATTTACAGGAAAAGAAGCGCAGTTTATATACTTTCAATTTTAGCATGAGGAGGTTTATAAGAAATACCGCGCTTTTTTCAATACTGCCACTATGCTTAATCGTGCTTGCATTTTTTTTAGCCGATGGCACCACCGACCCCTTTTATCTACGCTTTACTACACCTAAACAAGCCAGCTTAATACTAGGCACTTCACGTGCTGCACAAGGATTACAGCCGCATGTTATTGACAGTGTATTACATCAGAAAGGTTTTAACTTCAGTATTTTCAATTATTCATTCACGTTAGCGCACTCGCCTTACGGCCCTGTTTATTATGAAGCAATCAGAAAAAAGTTAGATGAAGCAACGAAAGGGGGTGTTTACATTATTGCCGTTGACCCCTGGAGTGTATCATCAAGAACAAAAGACCCCAACGACTTCGCATCATTTGAAGAGAACAATCTTTGCTTAGCAACAACCAAAGACATAAACAGCGGCCATCCTAATATTGAATATTTAATCCACTCTTATGCAAAACCTATTTTTTCAATTTATATCGATCAAATAAAAAATGCTGTTAGAGAGCCAACAACGTTGCTGCATAAAAACGGCTGGCTTGAAGTTAGAGTAAGTATGGACCCGGTGGCAGCCAAAGCACGATTGAAAACACGAATAGATGAATATCGCTCAAACTTTGCAGGTTACTATCATTTCTCTTCATTACGATTTTCGTACCTGGAAAAGACAATTGATCTGTTAAGCAAACATGGCGATGTTTATTTGGTAAGGTTACCGGTAGATGAAGGTTTAAGAAATATGGATGATCGCCTTGTACCAAACTTTGACGTGTTGATGCATGATTTGTCTGTTAGAAAAAAAGCGCCTTACTTAAATTACATAGAAGACTCGAAAAAATACACCTACTCTGACGGCAACCATTTATACCAAAGCTCCGGGCGACAACTAAGCGAAAGAATAGCTCATACTATTGCCAAATTAAAACACAAAAGCGAAGACCAATAGTATGAGAACAAGGAGACCTTTGAATATCGGATAGGAAAATACTGCCCTGTTGCAAAGAGTACAAAAGGGCGATGCAACAACGAATGCTAGCTACTGTCCCGTTAACTTTTAGAACAAAGACTGCTGATTACTAACTTGTTTGGCTTCCTGCTTTTGGAACAACTCTTTTAAGCTGCATTTTTCAACATAAGCTCAGGCGTGAACTTGCATCATTTGTGTTAGAGACGTAGTTGTTGTTAGTTGTTTTCTCATGATTGCTAATAATGATGCATTGACTATTTATTACAGCCAGGGCAATACCCCAAACAAAATTGGAGGCGGCAGAGCGTAGTCATTAAAGACGCTGAAGGGAAAACAATAAAAGAATGGAAATGTGAAGACGTACTGGGTGCAAATGGTGGAACGGCCATTCCTGTAGTAGATTTAATAGCCCTTCAAAAGAAAGAGGCTCAGCAAGTCAATGTGCACACATAAATTCAACTAACAGATATAAGAGACATAGACTTGGAAGTAATTGATTGGATAAAGAAAGCAAAATGACAATGGAGGGTGAAAGAACAGGTTGTGAAAAAAAAATTAAAATGCAGGACGATAATTTTCAGGTGTTTTTGGGGGCGGGTAAAAAAAAATGTACAAGTGAGTGACACAACAATGTCGATTGAAAAACATCTGCTTGAAACAAAAAGACTGGGAGTACTGTTTTAATTAAAAAAATCTTACAGGCGATGTTAACATGCACCTGTAAGACTTTTATTTTTCGTGACTCAGAATTTATACTCCTCCCAGGGTCCAACCCTGGCGGTACTCACGTTTTACAT
>NZ_JAOQAH010000109.1 GCF_025963695.1 Segetibacter sp.
GGCGCTTTAGTGATCTTGTATTTAATTATTGATGACATGCCCGGCGGGATATCAAAAATATTGGAAATAGGTACCACTGATAACAAGTTTAGCCTGGGAAGCATTTCGCCCAATTTTGTGGAATCTACTTTCTGGGTAGTGTTGTTTTACGGGTTTTTTATAAACCTGAATAATTTTGGGATGGACCAGAATTATATACAGCGATATCATACCGCCACTAGTTCAAAAGAAGCTTCAAAGTCGCTTTGGTTATGCGTGGCTATTTATGTTCCTGCTTCTTTACTGTTTTTTGTCATTGGCGCATGCCTTTATTCATACTATCAAATTCACCCCGAAAGTATTGAAGTAGTGCGGCAACAGGTAGCTGGGGAAAGGCTAGGTCCGCTCGCTACTCCGGGTCAGATCACTCAAATGGCAGCGTCGCTAAAACCAGAGGATTATGGCGACAAAGTGATGCCGCATTTTATGGTTACAAAGTTGCCTACCGGCGTACTTGGGCTTGTAATTTCTGCGCTCTTATCCGCTGCCATGAGTACAATAAGCTCGGGTATGAATGCATCTGCAACCGTATTTACTGTTGACATCTATAAAAGGTATTTTAAACCTGACCTTTCTGACAAGAGTAACCTGAGAGTGCTGCACATTGGAACAGTAGTGTTTGGATTACTGGGTATGGGTACCGGAATTGCGATGATTGGAGTGAAAAGTTTGTTGGATATCTGGTGGGAACTGTCAGGCATTTTTGCCGGCGGTATGCTGGGACTTTTCTTGTTGGGAATTATAAGCCGCCAAACGAAAAACCACGAGGCGCTTACTGCAACCATCATAGGTATCGTTGTTATATTATGGATGACATTCTCCACTTACTTACCCGAGAAATACGAGTTTTTAAGAAATCCACTCCACAAAAACATGGTAATAGTTATAGGGACGCTGACCATCTTTTTAGCCGGTTTGGCCATTACCTCCAGTAAAAGAAATTATAAAAATAAGTTGAGAGTAGTTGAAGTTTAAATCAACTATCCGACGAAGTAAAATCTACATCAATAGACGGGTATCGAAATAAAAATTTTATGAATAAGAAGTTTATACCGGTGATGCTTACCCCTTTTAAAGCAAATGGCGAAGTTGATTATGATGGCCTAACCCAATTAACAGAGTACTATCTTAAAGCAGGAGCGCAAGGGTTATTCGCAAATTGTCTTTCCAGCGAAATGTACGAATTGACAGAAACGGAAAGAATACAAGTTGTTAAACATGTTGTGAAAGTAGCGAACGGTTCAGTGCCGGTAGTTGCAACAGGAACTTTTCAGGGGACGTTAAATGAACAAGCTGAATTTGTTAAGCGGATCTATGATGTAGGAACCCAGGCTGTAATTATTATTACGGGAGTTATGGCAACACAACACGAAGATGACCCCACTTTTAATCAACGCATCTTTGATCTGCTGGATCTAACAGACAATATTCCTGTAGGTTTTTACGAATGTCCTGTACCATATAAAAGAGTTGTATCTGCGGACCAATTAAAACTATTCGCAGATACCGGTAGAGTAATTTACCATAAAGACACGTGCCTTGACTTAATGCAGGTTAAAGCGAAAATCAAGGCCGGTTCCGGACGTAATTTTGGGCTTTACGACGCCTTTATGGTAAATGCCGTAAAATCTTTGCAAGCAGGTGCAGCAGGACTTTCATGTATACAAGGCAATTATTTTGCTGACCTTGTTGTTTGGATATGCGAAAATTATGATAATGCTGACCAATGTGCTGAAGTGGAAAAAGTGATGGACTTCTTTGTAAATAACATGGAGCTTATGCACGATGTATACCCGCAATCAGCGAAATATTGCCTGCAGCAACAAGGGTTAAATATTACAACAACCATACGTACCAAAAGCAAGGCTTTTTCGCCGGATGTGAAGAGCGGGATTGACAAACTATTTAATAAATATCTGCTGTTGCAAAAGGAATTACAGTTAGAGGTTGTAACGTCTAGCATGTAAATTTTAGCCGGGTTGTAAAATCTATTATCATAACAGCGCGGTTAGATTGAGTATGGTTTAAAGACTTGCTTCGCCGCAGCTTATTTTTTAGATCCTGTTTATTGATGGCCGGCCTATATACTTATACTCCTTACGTTGTTATTTTGGATCATTGCTGAATATTGAAAAAAATGTACAAGCGTGCGACGCAAGTAAAGCTTCATAGTAGTTATTGGCTTTGGCTAAAAAAACCTTCAGGCTTCTTGTATGCAAATTTTCATATAACAGAGTGAGCCTTTGAAATCAACATCGTTTTTACCGTAATCCTTAAGCATGCGAAGTCTCTTTTATATCTTTTGTATTTCTTCTTTTATAAATTATTCTACAGGTAACCATGTGGATGCAAATACAAACATTAAAATGCCAGAAGAAATACAGTTAACCAGCGGCGAAAGCGGATTTTATATTAACCATATTCAATGCTTTTCTCGGGGTGATGAATGGATCGTATTTGATAAGCGAAATGACGACTCGAAAATAGGCAGTACCGGCAGCATAGGGATCGTTTCTGTAAATGATGGTACGGTTAAAGAAATATATCGTACGGAACATCAAACAGAATTTGGTCCCGGAGTGGGAGCGGCAGCATTTTCGCCGGTCAGTAACCGGGTGATATTTATACATGGTATCAGAAATGCGAATGACAAAAACCCTTATGCCTTTACAAGACGTACCGGTGTTGCAATTGATATCAGCGGACCATATAAGCCCATATTTATGGATGCCCGTGATGTTGATCGCCCTTTTACAAAGGGTGCGCTTCGTGGTGGCACACACGCTCATTCGTGGAGCGGCGACGGAGAGTGGATAAGCTTTACGTATAACGATTATATACTGGAACAATTGAGTAAAGAGAATGCCAACGTAAAAGATCTAAGAACAATTGGAGTGATGGTGCCCGGCAAAGTGGTGGTTGCTCATGATAGTGCTTTCGAAAATAATTCAGGAGAGATGTTTTCTGCAATAGTTGCAGAGGTTACTGAAAATCCAAAGTGGGGTAGCAACGAAATTGAAAAGGCATCTGATGAATGTTGGCTTGGCTCAAATGGGTACATAAAAAAGAACGGAACCAGGCAACAGCGGGCGATTGCTTTCCAGGGAAACCTGAGGGATATTGACGGAAATTTGAAAACGGAAGTATTTGTTGCAGATCTGCCAAACGATGTTTCAAAAGCGCAGCATAATTTGCCATTGGAAGGAACAACGTCAACACGCCCGAACGTTGCGGCGGGAGTTGTTAACAGAAGGATTACTTATACCAAAAATGGTGTGCAGGGACCACGCCATTGGTTGCGTGCAAAAAGCGACGGTTCTTTAATTGCGTTTTTATCAAAAGATGATAAGGGTATCATTCAAATTTTTGGTGTTTCACCAAACGATGATAAAATAGTGCAGGTAACCCATAATCCCTTTCCTGTTCAGGGACCGTTTAACTTTAGCCCCAATAATGAAAGCATCGCTTACACTGCCGATAACAGCGTTTTTGTTACCGATGTAAATAGCGGTAAAACAAAAAGAGTATCCGATCGATTTATGGATGAGGAAAAACCCGTGGGCGCAGTAGTATGGTCAAATAACGGCCGCATGCTGGCTTACAACCGTTTTAAAAAAATGGGCGCGGGCAAGTTTCTGCACATTTTTTTATTGAAAGATATGGATTGAATATTGGCATGTTGTAACAGGGGCAGATAATGCTTTATTTGTTTACAAGCATTCATTTTTCAATTGATCTCCGGTTGTGTCACTCCCTTGTACGCTACATTCTTATGCATCTTTTTTTAGCTTTTATTACATGGGCAAGAATCACTATTGTCTTTATCAAAAATGCCGGTTATTCCCTCTTCTTTAATTATAGTTTTCCAGGTATTTCCGTTTATATTCCAAAGGCGTCATATTCGTGATTCTTTTAAAATGCCTGTAAAAGTTTGACACATTATTAAAGCCGCATTGAAAGCAAACTACTTCTGTTGGAAGCCGGTCTTCAATTAAAAACCGGCATGCGTGACTAACCCTTATCTCAACCAGGAAATCGTTGTAGGTTTTTTTTGTCATCAACTTAAAATACCTGCAAAACGACGTGATACTCAAATTACTGATAGAAGATATTTCCTCTAATGTAATATGCTTCCTATAATTAGCAAGGGTATATGCACACACGTTGTTTAACCGTATCGTTTCTGACTCATTTGATTTATAAAAAGCATGTGCAGAGGCGATATAGGTGTACTCTTCAGTTTCTGCTAAAATCTTAATTATGTTTAGCAAAATGATAATGCGATCAAGGTTCGTGGCATTTAAAGCTGCATACATTAATTCACCTAATTTTTCTTTGGACTCCCCTGTAATTACCATTCCTTTTTTCGACTTTTCCAGCAACTTCGGAATAAGATAGGCTTCAGGTAAATTTAAAAAGTCTTTGCCCAGGCAGGTGGGCAAAAAATGAAGTACAATTGCTTCTACCTGCAACCCGCAGTTTTCATGAAAATATTCTTCTTTACACCGGAATGTGTGTGGTAAGTTTTGCCCCAGCAACAAAATTTCTCCATCTGAAAAGTTGTTGATATTATCTCCGATAAAATGCACTCCTTCACCTTTTACAACAAAGTGTAGTTCTAATTCGGGATGTAAGTGCCACGTTGTGGGAAAGCATTGTTGTATGTCGTGACGAATGCTAAAAGAGCTTTGTATATTAACTGGTACTTTATGAAAATGAGGCCGCATCGATAGAGGGTTTATCTTGAAATTTTTAAAAAAAATCAACACACAGTAATGACTATTTGCCGGCATTTTAAAACCGCGTCATTAAGTTATGAAACTATCTCTATTTTAGGGTGAAAAACGAAAAGTAGGATAAAATCGTACAATAAGTTGATAAAAACTTTCAACGAAAGGTATAGATTAAGCCGGATATTTGCTATTTACCACCGTCTATATTTCTTTAGATTAAAAGTGGAGCCCGTTTTATTTTCCTTGTAAAAAGAGGATTTTTCAAGCAAATCTTATCTCTTAAACGATTGTATGCATAATTCTTTTAAAATTTACGATGGCAATAGATGATCATCAAAACGAAGTTGTGCTTGTGGCAAGTGGAGATTTGCGGCTTTCTGCAAATCAAAACTGTTGGGCAGCTCAGGAAGAAATGGAAATGTTATTATCAAAAGCGCTTGCAAAACAAGGCTGGAAGGTAAAAAGGGCACACCAATATAGCACGGAGAAAAAGCATGGGTTGATTGACTCCCAAAAAATGGGCATGCAGGTTTTTGCAACGATCGATCCTAATGCACCGTTGATAATTGCCGAAAGTTTGTGGCAATACAGCCACCACGTTTTAGCAGGACTTACCACACATAAAGGACCGATACTTACCGTGGCAAACTGGAGTGGACAATGGCCTGGTTTGGTTGGAATGCTAAATTTAAATGGGTCCCTAACAAAAGCAGGCGTACAATACAGCTCGCTATGGAGCGAAGATTTTGAAGACGCTTTTTTTGAAAATGGATTACAGGAGTGGCTTGAAACAGGGGCCATAAAACACGATCAAAGTCATGTAAAAAGTTTCGACCTGGTAAAAATACCATTGGTGGAAGAAAAAATAGGAAGAGCATTTGCAAAAGAGCTCAGGTCGAAAAAGGCAATAATGGGTGTTTTCGACGAAGGTTGTATGGGAATGTATAATGCAATAATACCAGATCATGTTTTACATGCTACCGGTTTCTTTAAAGAAAGGCTTAGCCAGTCAGCGTTATACGCAGCCATACAATTGGTAGAAGATAAAGAGGCACAGGCAGTATTGAATTGGCTAATCCAAAAAGGAGTAACCTTCCATTGGGGTACTGACGGGGCAACTGAACTTACCGAAGAGCAAACGCTCAACCAATGTAAAATGTATATCGCTGCTTTACGCATAGCTGATGATTATGGCTGCGATACTATTGGCATACAATACCAGCAGGGATTAAAAGACCTTACTGCAGCAAGCGATCTTGTTGAAGGTCTTCTCAATAACACAGAACGTCCACCTGCATTTTCAACAACCGGTAAAGAGCTTTACCCCGGTGAAGCTTTGCCACACTTTAATGAAGTGGATGAGTGCGCCGGATTAGATGCATTGTTAACATACCGGTTATGGAAAGAATTGGGAATGACGGGCGACAATACCCTGCATGATTTAAGATGGGGTCAGCAATACCATGGTAACGGAGTGGATGATTTCGTTTGGGTATTTCTTATATCAGGGGCTGCGCCGCCCTCTCATTTTATCGGTGAGTATAAAGGCACCAGCAGTGAAAGACAGCCACCCATGTTTTTCCCCAAGGGTGGCGGAACTTTGAAAGGAATTAGCAAACCCGGGCATATCGTGTGGAGCCGTGTTTATCTTATAGAAAATGTTCTTCACTGCGACATCGGTGTCGGACAAGTAGTTGAATTGCCGATGGAAGAAACAGAGCGGAGATGGAATGCAACAACCCCGCAATGGCCCATAATGCATGGAGTTTTAAAGGGAGTTAGCCGTGATCAAATGATGGCAAGGCATAAAGCAAATCACATCCAGGTAGTGTATGCAACCAATGAAAAGCAGGCACATGCTGCATGCAGAGTCAAGGCTGCTGCCTTTAGCGAACTAGGATTACAAGTACACTTTTGCGGCGACGTATCTTTAAGTGAGGAGGTTAATTGGGTGCAAGAAGAATTGGCAAGTGTTGACGAGTTAATTTAGGATGGATATCCCTGTGAGTGTGAAATATTTTTTGCGGGGTTTCCAAATCAGGTTAATCAGCAGAGCTTAGCCAAAAGAGTAAACAAACACATTTACTCATTTTTCCCAGAGGGGCCTTTAACGTAAGAAGAAGTGAAAGGTGTGTTTACGAATACTTGGTCGGACCTTAGATGGGCCGGCCCTCTGTTAGCCCTTCACCTCTTTTAATAAAACGAAGTCAATTTGATTTTATCTGTATATTGCTTATCTAACGAAACAAAACCTAAAATGCCAAATTCTATTCTTTCCGTTCAGTTGAGTATCTAACACAATTCGAACAACACTTCAATTCGTAGTACTGTTTTTACAAAGATGCCATGAGCTTGTCACCTCGAAGCAAGCATACCAGACCCTTTTATTCGTAATATATTTTTTGCTTTTGAGCAGGTAACAGGAAATGTTTTGTTACCCTCTCTTAACTAGAAGGGATTGTTACAGGTTTTATTATCTCAAATAATAATTCAATAAAATTTTGTTCTGCTAAGGGTTGAATTTACGACAGGTTTTTATCTGGTTATTTCTTTATAAAAAAAACCGATAACGTTTGCAGCGTTACCGGCAAGTAATTAAATTTTTGTCTCTTAAACAATTTTAATCATTCTCATGAAACAAAAAATCGTGCCCTTTCGTGCAGGTCACTTGCAGGAGCCCGCGGTAAGAGTTAGTCAAAAAATCAGGTGGGTTTTTAAGCTGATTGTTATTTTTCAGCTTTTCGGTTTACAACTAAACGCACAAACTTTATCTCCTAGTCAGCTTCGTGGAAAGATTTTAAGTCCGGAGGGAACCCCGTTACAAGGTGCATCTGTATTTATTGCAGGAACTAAGTCAGGTAGTACTACAGATGTCGATGGACGTTTTTCGATAAATAATCCTAATACGGGTAAAAAAGTAACGCTGGAAATATCAAGCGTAGGATTTTTATCTAAAGCGATTACTCACGAGGGGCAGGCTGACATTACTATTACGCTTGAAAAATCAATTGCCGGATTGGACGAGGTAGTAGTAGTAGGTTACGGCACCCAAAGAAAAACGGATCTTGTAGGGTCTATCGCGCAGGTAAGTGCCAAAAAATTAATGGATAGACCTGCATTTAATGTTGGTCAGGCACTGCAGGGTAAAGTATCGGGTGTGCAGGTAGTTCAACAAGGTGGTGGCCTGCCGGGTGGCGACCCAATGATACGCATACGCGGTACAAACTCCATTAACACGAGCAGCGATCCTCTTTTCGTTGTAGATGGTATCGTAGGGGTAGCTAATGCGTTATCTACTTTGAACCCCGAAGACATCGTATCCTTAGATGTGTTGAAGGACGCGTCTGCTACTGCAATTTATGGTGCAAGAGGAGCAAATGGGGTAATTATTATCACTACCAAGCGAGGAGTAAATGGGCAAACTCAGGTGGATTACAACGCATACGTTTCTAGAAGCGTATTGCAAAGGCACTTATATACATTGAACGCCGACCAGCTAATGTATGTATACGAACAGGCAATGGCTAATGGCGAGAAGTATGGTACCGTTAACAGGGCTAAAGATTTTCGCGGAAGGTATGCAACTTCACAGTCCTATTCCGAGATGCCATGGTTGTTTCAAAAAGTGTCTAAGGGTTCGTATCTATTGGATTTGATAGGAAAGGATGGAAATTATTATGCGCCGATTTATAATTCAGATTGGGAAAAGGAGGCGTTTAAACCTGCAACTTCTAATAATCATCATATCGATGTTCGCGGTGGAAATGAAAATGCAAAATTTTCACTGTCTTTAGGATATTCTGATCAAAATGGCTTAATGCAAGAGTCGTATTTCAAGCGTTATTCAGCCAGGATGACGGGCGACATCAAAGTGCTGAAATGGCTTGATATGAATACGCAGATTGTTTTTAATAAAAGCCGACGAACAAACGATGATGGAATAACACGTTCTACTGCTGAGGTATGGAGTATTTTGCCGACGAAATATCCAAACGATCCGTCACTGGGCATTTATGCAGGTCGCTGGGGCACAAATGCAGACTTTAATGTAGGCGAGCAGTGGTATAATATTGTGTTTAGAAGATCTGAAATTCATGGCTTCACAGACTTGTCGCAATCAACAGGAAGTATTGCATTGAATGCAAGGATTGCAGACGGGTTAACCTTTAAAACAAACGTTGCAATTGACTTCAATGCATCTAAGTTCAACAACTACAGTGGCAAATTATACGGCAGCGACGGTACGGCTACCATAAATACAGCTAACACGTTCTTTTGGCAAAATGAGAATTATTTCAATTACGATAAAAAAATCGGGGATGACCATAACGTAAATGCGTTGCTCGGCCTTTCCTGGTCTAAATTTAATTTTGAGAATCTAAATGCAGTTAACTCTGTGTTCTTCACTAATTTCTACGAATGGCATAATATCGGGGCAGGAGCTGCCACAAGGCCGGTACCTCAGAGCAGTGATGGTATGAACACGTTAAACTCTTATTTTGCCAGGATTAACTACGGCTTCAAAAATAAGTACCTGTTAACCGCTACAGGCCGAATTGATGGATCATCGAAGTTTGGAGCAAATTCGAAGTACGGCTTTTTTCCCTCCGTAGGAGTAGCCTGGAAGGCGTCAGAAGAAAACTTTATCAAAGATATAAAGGCTTTTTCCAATCTTAAGTTCCGTGGTAGTGTCGGTCGTACGGGTAACCAGGAGATCGGTAGTTACGTGTCGCAAACGTACGTGGGTTCGTCAGGAATAGTTTTAGGCGGAGCAGCCTCTACCGGACTCTTTCCAAGTTCTGTCGGCAACCCCGATCTTAAGTGGGAAACAACAACTCAATACGACGCGGGATTTGAATTGGGTTTATTTAGAGACAAGATCAACCTGACAATAGATTATTATCACAAAGTCACAAAGGACATGTTGTTGGACGTTCCCTTACCAACCTCTACTACACCAGGAACAGCAAAAATGAATTATGGTTCAGTTCAAAATAATGGTTGGGAGTTTGGGGTTAATTCACGCAATGTTTCAACAAAGAATTTTAAGTGGAATACCGATCTTTCCCTCACCCTCAACCGAAACAAAATACTTGGACTTGGTCCCACAGGAGCTTCCATTTTTGTGTCGACAGGCGCAGGAAACGGCACGTCTATTTTACAGGTAGGCCAGCCAATTGGTTCGTTTTTCGGGCTGACACGTTTAGGGACGTACAGTACAGAAGAGGCCACCTTGGCCGCCCGTTACGGTATGTTGCCCGGAGATCTTAAGTTTTTAGATCGCAACAATGATGGTAAAATTGATCTGAATTCAGACGGCGGTGTCATCGGACAGTCTTTTCCTAAGGTGTTAGCTGGCTTCAACAACTATTTTAATTACAAGAATTTCGACGCAAGCATTAACATTCAAATAGTGTTGGGTATCGACAAAGCATTTGTACATGAGTCGGCCGAAGACCGTCAATTAGTTTCCGGAGGATTGAATACAACGCTTACAGCGTGGAGGCCTGATGCGCAAAACAGTATGGTAGCCCAATTGCGTCCTGGAAATGGCGGCGCTTATTATCAATCTTATCCTGATACTCATATGATCTATGATGCTTCCTTTATCAGGGGCTCTGGTGCTACACTGGGTTATAGCTTCGACGGAAAAAAAATGGGACTTCAAAAACTTAGAGCTTACGCCTCTGCAACTAACTTCTTCCTGATTACTGAGGCTGCAGGTTATGATCCTGAAGGCAGTTCTATAGACAAGAAATATTCGCTTGCCCCAAACATTGATAAGTACCAATACCCTAATCCTGCTACTTACACTTTAGGGGTTAACATTAGTCTTTAAACATGAAAAATTAATCAGATGAAGTGTAATTATAAAAGAGTTCCCTTGTTGAAAATATACTTCGGTTGTGTAGCTACATTGGTTATTGTTTTTTCTACAGGATGTACCAAGTTTTTGGAGGAAACTCCAACGGGTTCAATGACCAATCAGACAACTTTCACAACTGCCCAAGACGGTGCCGCGTTAACTATAGGACCATATCGATCTCTGCCTGGATGGGTGGGAGGTGCAGGTGACTGGGGAAATTATTTGCCTGCAGTTATGGAATATCCTACCGGCAAAGCTTTCACGACAACCACGCACGTACAGTTTTGGAAATTCCAAACCAACCAGGTTTCCGGAGATTTGTTAGATGACTATAATAATAGTTGGAACAATTGGTACCAGGGTGTGAGAGATTGCAATTTTTCAATAAGTAAAATTTCTGAAATTGCTGGAATGTCGCCCGATGAAAAGTCAAGATCTCTGGGTGAAGTACGTACTCTTAGGGCCTGGTATTATTTCTGCCTTGTTCGCTATTTTGGAGATGTTGTGATGGACACAACAACACTTACTAATTTGTCTGAGGCTCAAAAACCACGTACTTCCTTAAAAACGATTTACGATAATATCATTATTCCAGATTTGGAGTTTGCTGTACACAACAGCTCATTAACAGACGCTAAGTCTGGTAATGGCCGTGTTACTAAGCTGATAGCAAGAGCAATACTAAGTGATGTTTACCTTACTTGTGCGGGTTACCCCTATCAGGAAGTAGCAACCGATCCTGCCAGGAATTGGTGCGTAGGTGGATTGTTTTCTCAGCAAGAATACCCGGTTAATACCACGGGTGCGAGGGCATTTCTGAAAAAAGCGCAAGAACAGCTTAATGCGCTTTATGGACGATACACATTGGGGACATATGCAGATTTGCGTAGTCCTGAGATGAACAATAAAGGTGAAGCAATTTTCCAGGCTCAATTTCTCGCCGGTGTTACTGACAACCAGGTTGTGGCTGCTTCCCTTCCGAGTCTTAGTCGCATCTCGATGTTCGGTGATGAATATGGCACATTTATTCCCAGTCTTGGTTACTATAACTCTTATAATCCGGCTGATAAAAGGATTCAAGACAGACAGATGTTTTATTCCTCCGACACAAAGTCAAAAAAGTACGACCCATCTGAAGGTCCGGCAGACAAATTTGCAAGGCCTTACCTGTTTAAATTTTACGACTCTGCGGCAATTAAAGTTACAGGACGGTCGAGTTTGAATTGGTCCTTCTATCGCTATGCAGACATACTCTTAATGTTAACAGAGGTAAATTGGACTCTGAGACAACTGGGAGACGCTGCAACTGACGATGACATTATCAAAGGCATTAATGAAGTAAGGGCAAGGGCAGGTTTACCCACTTATCGGGCTTCAAACGTGAACTTGCTTACAATTATGAGCGAACGTGCTTATGAACTTGTCTTTGAGAATAAGATGTTGTGGGACCAGAGAAGAACAAGGATGTGCCTGGTTGACGGGATAGGGCAATTTTCGGCTATAGAACGGTTTATTGGGCACAGGCCTCAAGGTTTTAGTTTTGCCTTTGGTGTGCAAAATTTATTATCTCCTATCGCCGGTAGGGAAATTATCAATAACAGTAAAGTTCTACAGAATTTTTCATTTCTGCCTAAGCAAGTAGGCCAATAAAAGCATTGTGTATTAATTAATCTCAAAAGCATGAACACGAAAAAGATAACGCCGTTTACTTTAATGTGTACAATTGTATTAATCGTAAGTTGTACAAAACAACCCTATTATAATGTTCCCACGGGTCCTAATGGCACAGTTGTCATCACCGGTGTCGCATCAACCACGTCAACTGGAATTACTTCTTTGGATGATAAGTTTACCGTGAATGCTACATTCCCAAACGCAAAGCCAGGTGATGTAATGAAAGCTGAACTTTTAAAGTTGCAGATACCTTCTTCAGGGGGTGCAGCACAATTGTTTCCTTTAGCAGGAACACAGAAAGATGTTACAGTCGGCACTGATTTAAAAGCGACTGTTACTTTTACAAGAGCTGAAGCTAAGATGAACGTTCTTGGAGATTATGTAACTGTTACTTTTTCCGGTAAAACAGATGCTGGTATCATTCGGGTAGATATGAAAACAGCTACTTCAGTCGTAGGTCCACAATACGGAAGCAAAACAGTAGATGTTATGCGTTCACCTGACACAGCATTTTTTGATATATCCGTTCAACCAAAACTTGCTCCTTATGCCGGTTTAGTAACAGTTAAAAGGAAAAACGGAGTAAATGCTCCCTGGTTGAATGTAGGTACGGGAGGTTTTGTAACAGGATCCAAAGTTCCTATTTCTGGTAATGACTTCGCTTCTGGTAAGGATACTATGATTTATTCTTTTGTTGCCCAACAGGGAACTTATACAGATAGTTTTACCACATCTGTAGTAGTTAGTGATCCTTCCTTTTTCTTAAAAAAAGCCGGCACTTTATCTCTTGCCAACGCCGCTCAATCGGGGATGAATATTTTAACTAACAGTTCAGTAACTGCAACCAATGCCAGTGCTATAATTTCTGTTAGTGGTAGTTCTCTTATTATTAATGGGGGGGCTGCCTGGAGTGTAGGTGGAAAAAGTATTTCTTTTGTTCCTTCCACCGCTGATATTTATAATAAGAATAATTCAAGCGATGCCATTAATGCATTTAATAATGGCATAGCAACTACGCAAATAGAGCCGGGTCAGGGAAATGGGATATATATATTCAAAATAGTGAACGGTCCTTTAGCTACAGATGTAGTTTATGGAATGATGAAAATAAGTAAGATTGTTCCAGCTACTTCTGTTGAATATGAATACAGGATTGGTAATGCTTACAATCATCTTTCTATAATTAAGTAATTCTTAGAAGCGGAACATTAGTTGTAAAATAAAAACTTTTAAATAAAACAGCTTTGAAACTATCAAAGCCGTTTTATTTAAAAATGCTGCTTTAACGTAGGGTAGACCTGTACAGCAGGGTATATAAATGATAAGGAGCAGGAAGGTTTGGTAGCGCTTGATCATCTAATCCTACAATTACAATCGATTAAATCGTAAATGCTTTTAGTTTTTTTAATTATTGGATAGCTTAAACATACGTCTCAAAAGACCCTTTCTTTTTTTTCGAGATGCAATAATCTAAATAAGGAAGGTGAATTAAAAAATTAAAATATGATAAGAATTTGTGTCATGTCAGCAGCTTTCTTAGTATTAGTCGGGTGTTCCGGCGCTGGTAAATCGGGGGGCGGAAAAGGTTGGATCAGCTTGTTTGATGGCAAATCTTTGGACGGCTGGAAGTTTAGTGAAAAGCCGGGAACATTTAAGATCGAGAATGGAAGTATTATGGTGGCTGGTCCACGATCGCATTTATACTACGATGGTGCTGCAATGAATCATGACTTTAAGAACTTCGAAGTGAAAGCCCAGGTCATGACAAAGGCAGGCTCTAATTCGGGGTTTTATTTTCATACTCAATTTCAGGAGAGGGGATTTCCTGATAAGGGTTTTGAAGTACAGGTAAACAATTCTCATACAGATTGGAAAAGAACAGCAAGTTTATATGATATAGTAGATGTACGAGAGGTTTATGTAAAAGACGATGAATGGTTTACATTGTACATTAAGGTTGATGGCAAGCATGTTACAACTAAAATAAACGATAAAACGGTTGTTGAGTGGACAGAGCCTGAAGGTTTTACTCCTCCACGAGGTCATTCAGGTCGTATGATTTCCAAGGGTACTTTTGCTTTGCAAGGTCACGATCCTAAAAGTGTTGCCTATTTTAAAGATATCATGGTAAAGCCTTTACCATAATTTAGCGAACTATCCCTATATAAAGATTATGAAACCAATTGTTCAAATTTCCCTTGATTTAACTAATATAGACGAAGCACTTGAAACTGCTGCAATGGCAATTCGTGCAGGTGTAGACTGGCTTGAAGCCGGTACACCACTAATTCTGGCGGAGGGTTTACATGGTGTAAGGAAATTGCGTGAGGCTTTTCCCGGAGTTCCAATTGTTGCAGACCTGAAGACAATGGATGGGGGTTATCTTGAAGCCGAGATGATGGCAAAAGCAGGAGCTACCCATGTGGTCGTTATGGCCAGGGCACACGAAGAAACGATAAAATGCGTGGTTGCAGCCGGCCGTGATTTCGGTGTAAAAGTGATGGGAGATAATCTTGGATGTGAAGATATGGTTGAGGCTGCAAGATGGCTTGAAAGACTAGGCTGCGATTACATTGTTCACCATATCGGTTACGACGAGCGACGTGGAATAGCAGCAAGAGGAGATCGGATGCCAAGTCCGCTTGATCAGTTGAAAGAAGTTGTTCAGGCAGTTAAAATCCCGGTGCAGGCAGTCGGCGGACTTAGTTTAGAACAGGCTATTCAATGTCCTCAATACGGTGCCCCGTTAGTTGTCCTTGGCGCTCCGCTTACTATTGATAGTGATAGTTTTAAAACTGCGGGTGGTGATCTTGAGAGTTCGCTGCGCATGATATGTGACAAAATTCATTCTTATAAAACCAATTGAAATGACGAAATCAGCAGCTGTTGTTAACTATGGGCCGGAGAAGGGCTCAGTCGAAATCCGTGAGCTTGCAAAGCCTTCAATCGGCGACGAGGATGTATTATTGGAAATGGTTAATGCCGGTGTATGCGGAAGTGACTTGCATCAATGGACTTCTGACCATAGTTGGCCGGTAAACTATCCTGTTGTTCTAGGTCATGAATTTGCTGGGGTGATTGCTGAAGTGGGATCAAGGGTGACGGGTTGGAAAGAAGGCGATAGGGTGGTAAGTGAAACAGCGGCAGTAATAGATGCTAACAACCCGATGACAAAAAGGGGGCTTTATAATCTCGATCCTACCCGTAAAGGTTTCGGTTATGGGGTTAATGGTGCAATGACTCGTTATGTGCGTGTTCCTGCACGTTGTTTACATAAGGTTCCTGATCAACTTCCATTTGAACAGGCTTGTCTTACCGAGCCGTGCTGCGTTGCTTATAGCGCAGTAGTAGAAAATACGCATATAAAGCCAGGAGATCGTGTAGTTGTTCTAGGCCCGGGAACTATTGGAATTTTGTGTGCTGCTATGGCCCGGCTGTGTGGTGCCGAGGTAGCCATTGTAGGATTGGAAGCAGATAGGTATCGCTTAAATATAGCAAAGCAATACGGTTGCGAAGCGATCATTGGGGATGCCACATCATGGGCTCTTGAGCGGGATGGATTAGGAGCCGATTGTGTGATAGACGCAGCAGGCGCAAGTATAACTTTGCAAACTGCGTTGCAACTTGTAAGACCTAATGGCACCATTACAAAGGTTGGCTGGGGCAGGCAACCGCTTGGATTTTCTCTTGATCCACTAGTACAAAAAAACATTACACTACAGGGTAGTTTTAGTCACAACTGGCCAATGTGGGAAAGAGTGCTTGCGCTACTTGCAAGCGGGCAACTGGATGTGAAACCGATAATTGGAGGAGTATGGCCCATTTCTGAATGGCATACGGCATTTGAAAAAATGCATAAAGGCGAGGTAGTAAAAAGTGTTCTTCGGCCAGACTAGTTAATAAGCGGAACTACATGGGAGTAGTTAGTAGAACGATATTCATTTTTCTCGGCCTATAAACCCATAACCGGCAATTAAGACAACCCAAACTCCCTTACAGGGGCTTGTAAAGTTTACATTAAAAATGCGTTTACAAAATAAGGTAATCATTGTTACGGGAAGCTGTACCGGAATAGGAAAAGCGATTGCGATTCATTGCGTAAAAGAAGGTGCAAGTGTTGTGATTCACGGTTTGGAAAATGACTTAGGCCGGGATGTGGTGGAAGAATTGGGAAAAGAAAAAGCAGTTCTGCATATTGAAGACATTGCGGCTGAAGGAGCGCCCCAACGCTTAGTTGGTCTGGCGCTTTCAACTTTCGGCAGACTTGATGCAATCGTTAACAACGCAGCAATGGTAGCTTCATCAAATCTGCAAACAACTGACCTTGATTTTTTTCGAAGAATGCTGGAGGTAAACACAATTGCACCATTTGCACTTATCAAAGCGGCATTACCATCTTTATCTGAAAATCATGGGTCTGTTTTAAACATAGGATCAGTAAATGCATGGAGCGGTGAACCAAATTTATTTGCCTATAGTGTGTCAAAGGGTGCGTTAATGACGATGACACGAAACCTGGGCGACACGTTATACAGGGAAAGAGGGGTAAGGGTAAACCAGATAAACCCAGGATGGGTACTTACTGAAAATGAGGTTCAAAGAAAACAATCTCAGGGCTTACCGGATGATTGGTACAAGGACATCTCTTCAGTTTATGCTCCGGCTGGTCGAATCCTATGGTCCGCTGAAATTGCAGCCGCTGCTATTTATTGGTTGGCAGACGAGAGCGGCCCTATCAGTGGGCAGGTAGTTGATCTGGAGCAATATCCTTTAATCGGTCGTAATCCACCTAAGAATTAAAGCAAATCGATTAAAACATTTATATTTTTATAGCTTTCATTGTACCCCGTATTAATCCAAATTCACTATTCCTTAACCATTAACAATCAATATATGCCTCAAATAGCTGTTTTTCCAAAAGCATTTATGAATGCACTTTGTAAAGACGGAACGATGCGGGTATCAGAATGGATAGACCTGGCTGTAAAACTCGACATCGAAGGTTTAGAATGGTACGCAGGATTTCTCGAAATGCAGGATGAAAATAACTGGGCCCGTTTTCGAAGAGAAGTAGAAGCTCACGGAAAAACAATTCCAATGATGTGCTGCTCACCCGACTTCACTCATCCTGACGAAACTTTCCGGGCAAGGGAAATCCAAAAACAGAAAAGATGGATCGATATGACCGCTGCCTTGGGCGGCTCTTATTGCCGGGTACTTTCAGGGCAGAAAAGACCTGAACTATCTGTAGAAAAAGGTGTCGAACTAGCTGCACAATGTATAGAGACTTGTTTGCCCTATGCTGCCGATTTTGGAATAACGCTTATTCTTGAAAATCACTATAAGGATGATTTTTGGGAATACCCTGAGTTCGCTCAAAAAATGGAAGTTTTTTGTAAACTCGTTAATCGCATTAATGCTCCAAATTTTGGTGTAAATTATGACCCGAGCAACACTTACCTGGCAGGAGAAGATCCGCTTGATCTGCTTAAAAGTGTTTCGGATCGTGTAGTAACAATGCATGCAAGTGATAGATATTTAAAAGAAGGAACAATTGAAGATTTGCGCAGGGAGGAAGGCGGGGCAACGGGTTATGCAAAGCGCCTCAGTCACGGAGAGATAGGCAAAGGATTAAACGATTATGATGCCATTTTCGCCGAATTAAAGCGGGTAGGTTTCAACGGATGGATTAGCATTGAAGACGGAGTGGATGGCATGGAACAACTGGAACGTAGTGTAACTTTCGTTAAACGAAAAGTTGCCGAATACTGGCCATCTTAAGAAATGTCTTCTGTAATACCGATCAACCATTAGCATCATCAATTGAACGCCTTTTCCAATACTTTAA
>NZ_JAOQAH010000111.1 GCF_025963695.1 Segetibacter sp.
GAGGTTACTGAAAAGAAAGTACGTCGTGAAAGAATGGGACACATTAAACTGGTGGTTCCTGTAGTTCACATCTGGTACTTTAAATCTTTGCCTAACAAGATTGGTTATTTGTTGGGAATGAGCTCTAAGAAATTAGAGACCATTGTTTATTATGAGCGTTTTGTGGTTATTCAATCTGGTATCCGTGCTGATAAAGGTCAGAACTTCGGTGACTTGCTTACAGAAGAGGAATACCTGGATATTTTAGATGCTTTACCAAAAGACAACCAATATCTTCCTGACGAAGACCCAAACAAATTTGTAGCAAAAATGGGTGCGGAAGCAGTTCATGATTTGTTGCAAAGAATAGATTTGGACCAATTGTCGTTTGATTTAAGAAATGCCGCGGCAAATGAGACATCACAACAACGTAAGGCGGATGCGCTTAAGCGTTTAAGTGTTGTGGAAAGTTTCCGTGATGCTAATACACGTATTACCAATCGCCCTGAGTGGATGGTGATGCAGTATATTCCTGTTATTCCTCCTGAACTTCGTCCGTTGGTTCCTTTGGATGGTGGTCGTTTCGCGTCTTCTGACTTAAATGACCTTTACCGTCGTGTGATTATTCGTAACAACCGTTTGAAGCGTTTGTTAGAGATTAAAGCACCTGAGGTAATCTTACGTAACGAGAAGAGGATGTTGCAGGAAGCTATTGACAGCTTGTTTGATAACTCAAGAAAATCAAACGCTGTTAAAGCTGAAGGCGGACGCGCTTTGAAATCTCTTTCTGATGTTTTGAAAGGTAAGCAAGGTCGTTTCCGTCAGAACTTACTTGGTAAGCGTGTTGACTATTCTGGTCGTTCGGTTATCGTGGTAGGACCTGAAATGAAAATGCATGAGTGCGGTCTTCCAAAAGATATGGCTGCCGAGCTTTTCAAACCATTTATTATTCGTAAGCTGATTGAAAGAGGTATCGTAAAAACTGTAAAGTCGGCTAAGAAATTAGTTGACAAGAAAGAAGCAGTTATTTGGGATATTCTTGAAAATATATTGAAAGGCCATCCGATTATGCTAAACCGTGCCCCAACCTTGCACCGTTTATCAATTCAGGCTTTCCAACCAAAATTAATTGAAGGAAAGGCCATCCAGCTTCATCCGCTGGTTACCACTTCATTCAACGCTGACTTTGACGGTGATCAGATGGCGGTACACGTACCACTTAGCCATGCTGCCATCCTTGAAGCGCAGTTACTAATGCTTTCTTCTCACAACATCTTAAACCCGCAAAACGGTACGCCTATCACCCTTCCTTCCCAGGACATGGTATTGGGTCTGTATTACATTACCAAGGGCAGAAAGAGTTCTGACGATGATAAGGTACAAGGTGAGGGTAGAGCGTTCTACTCGATGGAGGAAGTCATTATTGCTTATAACGAAAAACAACTCGACCTACATGCTCATATTAGGGTGAAAACTTTAGTAAGAACTAGTAAAGGTGAATTGTACCAAAAATTAATTGAGACAACAACTGGTCGGGTGTTATTTAACCAGTTTGTTCCTAAAGAGGTTGGTTACATCAATGCGCTTCTTACCAAAAAAAGTCTTCGTGAGATCATTGGGGATATCATCAAAATAACTGACGTTCCTAAGACAGCTAAGTTCCTTGATGACATCAAGACCCTGGGTTTCCGTATGGCGTTTAAAGGCGGGCTGTCGTTCAACATCAATGACCTAATCATTCCGGAAATTAAGAACCAGCTACTTGACAATGCGAAAGCTGAAGTTGAGGAAGTTTGGGATAACTACAACATGGGTCTGATTACCAATAACGAGCGTTATAACGGTATTATTGACATCTGGAGCCGTGTGGATACCCGCATCACTGAAACCCTCATTCGTGAGATGGCAAGTGATAAGAAAGGTTTCAACTCAGTTTACATGATGCTTGACTCGGGAGCTCGTGGTAGTAAGCAGCAGGTAAAACAGCTGGCTGGTATCAGGGGTCTGATGGCTAAACCTCGTAAGAGTGGTAGCAGTGGAAACGAGATCATTGAAAATCCAATTCTTTCCAACTTTAAAGGTGGATTGAATGTATTGGACTACTTCATATCTACGCACGGTGCTCGTAAAGGTCTTGCGGATACGGCGTTGAAAACTGCGGATGCCGGTTACTTAACCCGTCGTCTGGTTGACGTTGCTCAAGACGTTGTTATTACCCTTGAAGATTGTGGTACTTTACGTGGAACCGCTACAAGTGCATTGAAAGATAACGAGGATGTAGTTGAACCATTGTTTGATAGAATATTAGGTCGTACTTCTTTGCACACTGTGCTGAATCCTGTAACTGACGAATTGCTTGTAGAAGCTGGTCAGCAAATAGATGAGGACATTGCAAAAGCGATCGAAGAAGCCGGAATCGAAACTGTAGAAATTCGTTCGGTTTTGACTTGCGAAGCTAAGCGTGGTGTATGCGTACGTTGCTATGGTAAAAACCTTGCAACTGGTTACACTGCTCAACGTGGTGATGCTGTTGGTATCATTGCAGCTCAGTCAATTGGTGAGCCAGGTACTCAGTTAACACTTCGTACATTCCACGTGGGTGGTGTGGCCGGATCAGCTTCTGTAGAAAGTACATTAAATGCTAAGTTTGATGGTACAGTTCAGTTCGACGGCTTAAGAACGGTTGACACTGTAAACAACGAAGGTGATAAAGTGAAAGTGGTTATTGGTCGTACAGGTGAAGTAAGGATTATGGACGTGAAGAACGATCGCCTGTTAATTACCAGTAACGTTCCTTATGGAGCTAGCTTGTTGGTAAAAGATGGTCAAACTGTAACAAAAGGGCAACCAATTTGTTCGTGGGATCCATTTAACAACGTAGTTGTTTCTGAGATTTCGGGTTCTATTAAGTTTGAAAACATTATTGATAGCGTTACTTACCGTGAAGAAGCGGACGAGCAAACAGGTCACCGTGAGAAAGTAGTAATTGAAACAAAGGATAAGACTAAAATACCTGGTTTGATTGTACAGGGTGTAAAAGACACAAAAATGTATAATCTGCCTGTAGGAAGTCATATTGTGCTAGAGGAAGGTGAAGAAGTGAAGCAAGGACAGGTACTTGTGAAAATTCCAAGGGTCTTAGGTAAGTTGAGAGATATTACGGGAGGTCTTCCAAGAGTAACTGAGTTATTCGAGGCAAGAAATCCTAGCAACCCTGCTGTGGTATCTGAAATTGATGGTGTGGTTAGTTTCGGTAACATTAAACGTGGTAACCGTGAGATCATTGTTGAAGCAAGAGATGGTGTTGTTAAGAAGTATCTAGTACCTCTTACCCGTCAAATCCTTGCACAAGATGGTGACTTCGTAAAAGCTGGTACCCCTTTGTCTGATGGTTCAACTGCTCCTGCTGATATTTTGGCTATTCGTGGACCATTTGCGGTTCAGGAGTATGTGGTGAACGAGATTCAGGAAGTTTACCGTTTACAAGGTGTACGTATCAACGATAAGCACATTGAAGTGATCGTTAGACAAATGATGAAGAAGGTTGAGATACAGGATCCGGGAGATACAAGATTCCTTGAAGGTGATACTGTTGACCGTATTGAATTCAACGAAGAAAACGATTACATCTTCGACAAGAAGGTGGTGGTGGATGCAGGCGAAAGTACTAAGTTAAAGGCCGGACAGATCGTTAGCTTAAGAGAAGTGAGAGAAGAAAATTCTATCCTTCGCAGAAGCGACAGGAAGCTGATCGAATTCAGGGACGCTTCATCTGCAACATCTTCTCCGTTGTTGCTTGGTATCACAAAAGCATCATTAGGTGTTCAAAGCTGGATCTCTGCTGCATCGTTCCAGGAAACGACTAAGGTATTAAGTTCTGCTGCTATCATGGGTAAAACGGATGATATGCTTGGATTGAAAGAGAACGTAATTACTGGTCATCCAATTCCTGCAGGTACAGGTTTAAGAGAGTTTGATAACATGATTGTAGGTAGCAAAGAAGAATACGAATTGTTGGCTACAGCACGTGAGGCGATGAACTTTGATGATGATGAGTAGTTTTTATTAGTTATTAGAATTACTTAAAAAAGCAGGAAGCGAAAGTTTCCTGCTTTTTTTATCATTAAGCTTCCGGTGGAGGTTTTGGCATAATCTTTTAACCTTGGTTACCTGTAAAACCTATAAATCTTATCTTTTAATTTTTAAACTCAATCTCATGAGCAATAGTAAAGACCACGCAGGAAGCAAAGGAAACGATGGTACTACAACCAAGAATAAGGGGGAAAGCCAACAGAGCCATCAAAAGGGAGCTAAGAGTGTTAGTAAACACGATACCGGAAAGCATACAAAAGATGAATCTGGCGGAGCAGCCCATAACACTACTAAAAAACAGGAAAACAGTATTTAATGTCGAAGGCTGAATGAAGCAATTAAAACGTGTTTTATTCAGCCTTCTTTTTTTTGAACGTAAAGTTCGAAGGGTAATAGGCTAAGATATAAGGGCTAAAAAAATAACCTTTCTCATATTGCAGTAAATTTAAAAAAGCACGAAACAGGTAAAAAGTATAACAGGCATTAGTGCATTTCTACAGAACAACTTCCTAAACCTCCACGGTAAAAATTAAACTGCACATTAGGATGATCTGCTAAAAGCGACATAGGAACAGAGGTATCAGCAATCTTTTTGGAAATCATATAAGTTGTTAGCCTCTGGCCAAAAGCGTTATCATGAGTTCCGGCATGCCAGATGGAAACCTTGTCCGCTTTCCATGTCTCTACAGGGCCAACCGTGATTGCCTGAGTCGGAACGAGGGTAATATTTCCACCGCCTGAAGTGCGGGCATTTTGAGCAATAGTGATGGGATGTAAGTCAACGACACGAGTGGTGAGCTTACGGTATTTTTCAGGTGGGGGAGGGGCGTCTTTAAATTCACCTTCACGCTTTGGTGGATCATTAAAAGCCCAGTGCTTAATATCTCCCTGTCCACCCTGCATAACAGCACAACGAATACCATCCCAGCTCTTAATAAAATCAGCAGTATCTGCCTTTGGAAAATGTAAGTTTTTGTCAGGCATAACAAGGTCTTTGCGAATGCGGTTAAAACACATTTCTCTGTCTGCTCTTTCAAATGAAAGTGGGTGATCCGGCGACACTTCTTTGCCATCTAAAAACCATTCATCCATGCCCCAAAAATGAGCTGATTTTAGAGATAGCCCCAGTTCGTTTACTATTCGGGCAACCAGGGGCAGGTGCTCTGTAGGACCAATAGGTCCACATACTCCTACCGGATTGTCATCCGTTGATTGTCGCCACGCAGTAACGTATTCAAGTGCTTCTGCAAGGTAAAAGTCTTCCAAGCTCTCATAAAAGATGACTTTAAACCCTGGTCGTGAAAGTTGCAGCATCTTCTCTGCGGTTAAATCAGCAACTTCTTTTATAATGTCATTATCCAGAGTAGTATAATCCCACCAATCCGGCGCAATCGAACTTATTTTTCGAGGCATAGACAATGTGTATTAGAGTAAAATTCTCTTAAAGTAAAATAAGGTAGCTTTTTAGTACGAACATTCGTTTTTCATGGCTTCACCGTTGCGTCGCATTACGTTCTTCTGCATATCGAATTGCATCTTCCGTTTGCACTACACACGGGTTCTTTTCTTATGACTTATTTTACAAGTTATTTTCATATTCTTCGTTAATTACATAATCCTTTCCTAAATCGTTTAAAGGGTCGGTATCATAATTACAAAAACCAAAATGTAAATGCCGTCGCCAACCTTCTGCACGTATAAATCTTTTTGACATCTTGCCCACTTCAACGGAAATATCATCCATCGTCTGAAGGTAAGAATTCATTTTCTGGCTTACATCTAACCAGTTTTTCTGGCTTCTATGTGCGTTCAATGCTTCCAGCTTTATTGCGTGCACTGAGGTTGTATTTACAAATGCACCTGCAGTTATTTTTTTACGCAAATTGTCGCTTAGCGTATGTGGCAAAGCATGGTAAATAGTAGTGTTATAATTTTCTGTTTGTTCTGGGGGAATGGTTGTAAAGTTAGGCATGCCACGTGCAAACGTAGCCGTAACAGCCAAACGACAAGTGTTTGTATGGTCTTCCATATAATCACTTGTCGAATGCGTTAAAACAACAGAAGGCTTCACTTCGCGAACAATTCCTGCAAGCCTTTTAAGTGTCGGAAGGTCATAGAAAATTTCGAGGTCATTGCAAAATGGAGGATGGAAATGAGCACCTAAAATTTCAGCAGCTTTTCTCGCCTCTTCTAACCTGATTTTTGCAGTAGTTTGAGAGTCATATTGAAGACTGCCAACATTACCAGACGAAAGATTTAAATAATGAATTTCATATCCTGTTTTTTTTAGCATTAGCAACGTCCCTGCCATCATTAGCTCAATATCATCAGGATGCGCAGCAATAGCGATAGCAGTTTTCATCACTTAACAACTTACATATTGAAGACTAGCTCATAGATTGAGAAATTCATCTTACACAAAATTCGCCCGGTATTTCACTTATGCTTAAGCCGGCTGAAGTGCAGGACTCACTTGCTTTTTTCCGGCTTTATAACCTACAGTGGCGAAATAAAGAATAAACAAGTAAAAAGGAATAAGCACCCAATATGCAGTTTGCGGATTACTTGAATCGCTTACGGCACCATACAGCACAGGTCCTAACGCTCCACCTACAACTCCCATAATTAGTAATGCAGAACCTTTACTGGTAGATTTACCCAAGCCATCCAAAGAAAGCGGCCAAATGGCGGGCCATAGCAACGCATTGCCTAAGCCAAGCAATGATATGAACCATACCGATGTGGGCCCTTTAATAACTACTGCTAAAATGGTGAAGACAACACCAATGACAGCAGAGGCAATTAAGGCTTTCCTTTGGCTTATTATCTTGGGAATGGTAAAAATGCCAATGATGTAACTAATGATCATGATAAGCAAGGTATAAGTAGCAAAGTACTTGGCTTCACGAAATGATAAACCTGTGTACTGAGCATAATTAATAATGGTGTCTACGGCTAATACTTCTACACTTACGGCGCAGAATATTGCAAGAGCCCCAAAGATCATATGATGATGCTGAAAGAAGCTTTTTTCAGGTTGGGCTGCTTTTACCGGCTGCCCCGGTTCTGTATTTTCATCATGAATATCAGGAAGGCTGGTAAATTTTATTAATAAACCGAGGGCAACTAAAACAGCAGCCATAATAATGTAGGGAAAAATAAGGCGGGCAGATAATCCGTCCAACACCTCATTCTGCTGCAAGGTGGACATATTTACCAACTGTGCCTTTACTTCGTCGATCTCGTTCGGGTTTTTTACAATAGCACCAATTAGCAATAATGGAGCAATTGCACCTGCAAGTTTATTGCAAACACCCATGATGCTGATGCGGGAGGCTGCACTTTCTATAGGTCCAAGAATAGTGACGTATGGATTAGATGCAGTTTGCAAAAGGGTTAATCCTGTAGCTTCTATAAACAATCCAACAAGGAAGATTACATATTGTCTTGAATTGGCTGCAGGAATAAAAACCAGGGCCCCGGCTGCCATAACAAATAAGCCAAGCATCATTCCATTTTTATAACCCGTTTTTTTCAGGATGAAAGATGAAGGGAAAGCCATTACAAAATAGCTGATATAAAAAGCAAAGGCAACAAGCATAGACTCCTTTACGGTTAACTCACAGGTCAATTTGAAATATGGGATCAATATAGAATTAACCCAGGTTACAAACCCAAATACAAAAAACAGTGATCCAATAATGATCATGGGGCCGTAATTGTTCTTAGAAGTGTTGTTGCTCATTGTTTTGGTTTAGTTAATAAGAAGAAGCTCAAATGTATGTTAATGGACTTTGTTAATTTAAAAAGGTAGAATAGAGGTTATGTACTTTGAAATTAAATTTCGGGGCACTCCATAAAAACAAGGTCGGTTCATAAGCACTGCTTTGAAAAGCAAAAGATACTGAAAAACTGATATCAACTTGTAAACCTTCTGAAAGATAAAAATTAACAATTGGTGGGCGAGGAGTTTAAGACCGGTTGAAAGCCCTGGTGGAACTTTTTATTTTCAATAAAAAGCAGCAGGTAAATGATGAGGGGCAACCTCTTAATACGTGCCTGCTGCTTTTTGAAATTTATGGCCTAATGAATCTTTTCGAAGCGACTACTACAGTACAAGGGTGCGACGCAACAATGTACTGTAGTAGCACTGCATATAAGTACAACCAATTCTTACCCCACTTACAACACCTTTAATATCACACTCACTATCTGAACCTGAAAGAATCAAATGCCTTTGGTTAAATTTTATTTTGTAAGCCGGCTGAAGATTTTTTGATATTCTCGCCCGGTAGCTTTCTTACCGGAGTTCTTGGTGACGCTGCCTTGGGCACTACTTTTTTGCGCATTGGTGGAGTAAACTTAGTGTTGCCCTCCAATGCCATTGGCGGCTTTGCAATCGCTTCTCTTCCTCCCTCAAAATTTACCCAGTCTACGGTAGCTATGTTTTTATTAGGTGTGGCAGGTTTTACAAATACAAAGTACAGATCACGTTTGCCTGCCAACGGGTTAGTTACAGGCGCGCTTAACTCTGCAAATTTATTCCATGCCCCTGTTGGTTGATAGGTTAGTTTACTAACTATTTCTCCCTTTAAAGTATTGGCGTGCACTTCGATAGATCCGTCTTTATCCAGAGAAGCTAACCGGTAAGTAATACTGGTAATATCCTTTAAATCTATGTTTTTTAATACGAAGTAAGAACCGTTGTTAATGCCACCTAAATTTCTTTCAGTGTTTCTGAGATTGTAAGTTACATCTGCGTTCTCTACCTGCACTTTTGCCGGGCGTAGAACCAACACATCCTTATTAGTAAGGGGGGAGATAGCGCCACCTTTATCAGTATAAGAAGCAGTTAAAATGTACCGACCTTCGTCTGTGCTGCCAATGTGCTCGTTTAAAATTACTTCGCCTGTTTGTGCCAGCGGTTTTTCTTCTCTTATATTACTGAGCGAAACAACGTATTTCACAATTTCGGTAGCGTCTTCCTTCGAAAACTGGGGATGGGCACTCATTGCATGTTCGCCCCAAACGCCACCACCACCTGTGATCACCTTATTGGCTAAATAACCAATTGCATTTTTATCGTTGATATATTTTTTAGAAATGGCCATAAAAGAAGGTCCAACAGATTTTGCATTTACCTGGTGGCAGGCTTTACAATCGCTGTTATTGATTAAATTTTTACCATAGTTGTAATTCTCATTTATTTCCTGGTGTCCAACTGTGGCCTGTGTATTGGCAACTTTTGGTAGATATTTCAATGAAACCCTCACGTTGCCTTTATCAATTTCCGGATCTTCTTTGTCCTTTATGTCCACCGCATAATTAAGTCCGGTGCTTTTAGGAAAGTAGAAACTGCTGTTGTCTGTTGTTTGGATAGCTACCAGCGGCAAAGTGTTTCCAACTTTTATTTCAATTGTATCATTGCTGTTTAAACCTGCAGCATCAGTTACTTTTAGAACTGCTTTATAAATGCCATTGTTAGTAAACGTATATGTTGGATTTGGATCTGAAGAAATAGGTTGCCCGTTTACGGTCCACTGGTAAGATAGCTTGTCTTCCTCATCGTAGTCAACCGTGTTTCTGCTGCTAAAGGCAACTTTAAAAGGAGCCAAACCAATGGTATCTTTTGTGGTAACTTTTGCAACCGGCGAGCGGTTTCCCCCGTTATAATCTATTCGTACCAGGCGCGCATCTACGTTATCTATGCCATAAACAGAACCATACTCCAGCATGTAAATAGAACCATCTGGTCCAATTTCCATGTCTGCCGGCCGGCGGAAATCACCGTTACCAGGCATAAAAGCTTCCATTCTCTTATAGTTGTAATTTTCATCCATACGAACTGCAAACACCCAGTTGCGCATCCAGTCGTATATGAAGAATGCCTTATCATAATACGCAGGAAGTTTTGTGGGGGAATTTAAATTCGCATTGAAATTATAAATAGGTCCGCCCATAGCACATCGCCCGCCTACACCCAGTGCAGGAAATTCTGTAGACAATGCATATGGGTACCAGATTAAGGGATCTGTGGGAGGAGGCAGTATTTGAGCCCCGGTATTATTAGGTGAATAATTGGTTGGACCATTTTTGTCGAATAAAGGACCAATAGCTTTGGTGGCAAAGTCAGAATCATGGTAAGCAATGGTATTACCTACAAAATACGGCCAACCGAAATTACCGGGTTTTCGTGCCTGGTTAAATTCGTCATAACCGCGCGGACCATGTCGGCTGTCCTGTCCCGCATCAGGTCCAATCTCACCCCAGTACAAATAGGAGGTCTCCTGGTCTACTGATATTCTGTACGGATTTCTACAACCCATCACATAAATTTCAGGACGCGTACCGGCCGTACCTTTTGAAAATAAGTTACCATCAGGAATAGTATAAGAACCATCTGGCTGAGGATGAATACGTAGAATTTTTCCTCGTAAATCGTTTGGATTGCCGGAAGAACGCTGAGCATCGAAAGTATGCCTGTCTTTTCTTTCATCAATCGGTGCATAGCCATCCGATTGAAAAGGAACGGTGTTGTCGCCTGTAGAAATAAATAAATTCTTGTCTTTATCCCAGGCTAAAGATCCGCCGGTATGCGCGCTTACTTCAAGGTCAATAGGTATTTTAATAATTACCTTTTCAGTAGCGGTATCAAGGGTTCCGTCTTGCGAAATGACGAAGCGCGAAACGTTCTGGTGGTATTGTTCCCCAGTATTAGCAGTATTGAAAAAATAGATAAAATTGTTTTGTTTAAAATCAGGATCGAGTGTAACACCAATCAATCCGTTAAGATATTTCTCAACTGCTTTAACGGGAAAGTCGCGAACGAGTTTTGTTTTTTTGGCAACAGGATCGTACATGTAAAATTTTCCACTCCTCTCAGTAAAAAATACACGGCCATCAGGAGCTACTGCCAATTCCATTGGTTCATTCAAATCATTAGATAGAACAGTTTTTGTAAAGCGGTTCTCTTCCGGTGCTTTTACTGCATATGATTTCGAATAGTCCAGCGGCTTGTCAGTTCCAATTGCATATTTCAATCCACCGGCAAGATGACTTAGATACAGGGAATCACTATAACTTTCCTTTGTATGGCCGGCCCCTGTATAAAAAGCCCTGCCTCCATCAAAGTCGTGATACCAAACGAAAGGATGAACATCGCCCATTACTCCTCCCTCATATGTTGTTTCTTCTAAGTTGGCTAATACTTTTAAATCTGGCTGAACATTTTTGTAATTATACCATTCATCAAACCGCTCCCATTTTTCGGGTAGCATAGAGGTAGATGAGTGCGTTTTATCGAGGATGGTAATAGTTGCTTTTTGTTGCCTGGGATGGCTTAAAAAATAAGCGCCAACCAATTTGTTGTACCACGGCCATTCATACTCGGTATCCGCCGCAGCATGAACGCCTAAAAATCCTCCCCCTGCTTGTATATACCTTTCAAATGCCACCTGCTGATCTGCATTTAAGACATTGCCTGTGGTACTTAAGAAAACAACTGCGCTATAGTGTTTAAGACTATCCTCTATAAAATAACCAGGATCAGCAGTTGTGTCGGCTATAAAGTTGTTTCCTTTTCCTAACTGCACAATAGCTGCTGCCCCTGTAGGAATAGACTCGTGAAAATAACCTTTGGTTCTTGTAAAGACTAAAATTCTTGCCTTGCGCGCAGTAGCGGTGGAGGCGCTATTGTTTGTTTTAGAAGTTTTGCACGCATAAAAAATGCTAAACGAACACAGCGTTGCGGCTAGCGCAAAAAGTAAATTTTTTTGGGGTAACATGTATTTTATACTTTCTAAAATTGAGCAATAAAAAAACGTTTTATTTAAAAGACTTAGCGATATAGGAAAAGGAGAATTCTTTAAAACAATAAAATTTGTTCGATAACCTTTAGGTCTCATCTGTTTTCGCGGCGATTATTTATGGTAGCCGGCAAACGATCTATAATAAACATCGTTGCGTCGCACTCTTGTACTTTAGATAAATAATCGACAATTAGGCTAATTATAATAAAGCGCTCCTTCCGATGTTATATTTTCTTTTTCAAATTCTCAAGGTAGCCTAAGAGGTTTACCAATTCTTGTTTCGACATGCTTTCATGTAAACCTTCGGGCATCATTGATTCTTTCAACTCCTTCATCGATTTTACATCCCTGGTTTTAATGTGCTGCTTGGCACCACCTGGTAACTTTAAGTCGATGTCTGTTTCGGTTTTACTTGAGATTATTCCTGTAAGTGTTGATCCGTCTTTTAGTTTAATTTCCCAACCTTCGTAACCAAAACTAATACCTTTTGAAGGATGCACAATCGCTTCAAGCAAGCCTTCTCTTGGGTACTTTGCACCAATTTCAGTCAACTTTGGTCCAAAGTCAAATCCTTCATTACTCACCTGGTGGCAAACAGCACAACTATTAGTAAACACTCCTTTACCTCCCGCAATATTTGCTTTCAACGAACCCAGATCCTCTATTACAGGCACTTTCTTTTCTGTCTTAGCTACTGCATCTGACAAATAGGATGAGGCTTCATTTCTTACAGCTTTTCGCCATGCTCCCTGCACGCTTGAAACTGCGCCGGGTATTAGTGGTTCGGGTATTTTTTTATTTTTTAATAACGTAAGTACAAGGTCTTCGCCTCCTCCGCTTCTGCCGATTCTTCTTGCTGCCTGTTCACGTAATTCCATTGGATACTTAGTCGACACTACAATAGACTGTAACATATCCAAAGACTCCTTGCTACCCACTCTGCTTAGCGATGTTAATAAAGCGTTCGCTCTGGCACTATCCTTTCCAACCAGTACCTGCCACGCCATCGAACTTCCACCAGCTTTTAATAATAATCCGGCTGCATCTCTACCCATTGGCTGCCGGTATTTCGAAATTGCTAAATCAACCAAGGCTCTGTTTTGGTCGGTCAATTCATACCTTCTTACTAACTCGATATACTCCGGGGTTCCTGATAAAGTTTTCAAAAGCTCGTTTAGCGCTTTTTTTGCAGGTACTGAATTCTTAACTGTGTTTACATCAAGGTGACGCAAGACAAGCTTGTTAAGGGTAAGGTCATTAGCGCTGTTGTTTTTTATCATTGCAAGCAGCAGCTTTGATTTTAATGGTCCTTTGTTAAAATCAAATGCTCTGAAATACCGCAGCCTGTTATTCACCGCTACATCCTGCTGCGCGGCCAACTTAGCAATATAAGGAACAGCTACATCTGTTCGTGCCCGCCAAACAATATCCTGGGTATTTGCATTTTGAATGGGATCTTTCACTTTCGCTACATAAGCTGCAAAAAATCGATCCCACTGTTTGTCTGCTCCAACTCCCGCAGCTTCCAGATACCAGCGATCGCCGTCATGTTGACTTGCCAAATTGGCCCATAGCTCGGGTGCTTCTGGTGATTTGTTGTGATGCAGTGCAATCAGGCATTCGCGTCTTACATGAATATCAGGGTCATTCACCAATTGGCGTACAACTCCTGTTACATCAGCGTTTAATTCTCTGGCAGCTCTTAGAGCAACAATTCGTAATTCTGGTATATTTGATTGAAGTGCTTGCTGAATATATTGCTGTGCATTTGCACCCGGTCTTTTTACCAGCGCCCAAAAACCGCGCGCCTTCATTTTTGGATTAGTGGCGGTGCTCCAAAGTTTCTCAAGTTCGGGTACAGCCTTTTGTCCCATTGTTTGCAATGCTGTCCACGCTTTAAAGCGGGTAGATAAGTTTGGATTTTGTAGGGCCAGAACAGCTCCGGCAGGAGTAGAATAATCTTCTTTACGAATTATATAACTTGAACTTGGAGGAGCGATTCTATATATTCTTCCTTTTGATTGGTCGCCAGCCTGGTGACCCCCAACTCCCGGATCGTACCAGTCAGCTACAATAAGAGAACCATCGGGAGCGACTGAAATGTCTGCAGGACGAAACCAACGATCTTTATCGCCTTTCAAAATATTTACCATGTCTGCTGTATAACCAGCACCCTTCTTCTTAACCGGGTAGGAGCGTACTACATTAGGTCCCGCATCAGTATGGATCATCTGGTTCTGAAACTGCTCTGGTAATAAAGAGCCTTCATAAAGCACCATACCTGTTGGAGAGCCGGCAAAAGTTTGCAAAAGGTTAGGCACCACACCGGGGTCATTCAGGTGCCAGTGACGAAGAGGTGTAGAGTCTTCTATGTTAGTACGGTTTTCCTGCCATCCCGCACCGGTCATCTCATCTTTATAACCATAGTTGCCATACTCCATTACATAGTTTATACGAACTCCGCGATTGCCATCATCATCATTATCGCTCTGCCACAAAGTGCCATAACTATCTACTGCAACTTCATAAGGGTTTCTGAAATTCTGAGCCAGTACTTCAACGTGAGAACCATCAGGGTCGCATCTGAGCACCATACCTTCTTTATAGTTTTTAGCGCTTATTTCAACGCCATCCTGGTCGAGAACCGTTTTACCGTCTTTATCTTTCAAAGTTCTTCCCTCGTTACCGAGGTTAAAGTACAACTTGCCATCCGGCCCAAAAGTAAAGGTATGGGCTCCGTGATCGTGCTGTTCTCCACCAATACCCTGGAAAAGCACTTCTTTTCTGTCAGCTTTATCATCCCCATTATCATCATAAAATGCCCAGATGTAGGGACTTTGAGATACTATAACCCTGTTTCCTAAAACACATACTCCTAATGGTGCATTTATCTCTGGGCCCTGGTAAAATACTTTTGCGGTGTCGGCCTTACCATCGCCATTATTATCCTCCAATATCATTATCCGGTCACCCTTAGGATTTGTTGGATTGCCGTTGATGTCAGGACGATAATTATAGGCCTCTGTTACCCAAACCCTTCCACGATCATCTACATCTATATTTGTAGGATTTTTCAGCATTGGCTCGGTAGCCATGGTGTGCACTTCAAGGCCGTTAAACGCTACCAGTCCTTGTAATGCATTTTCCGCCTCGCGCTTTTCCTGCTCCGTTAGCTCGCGCACTTTTGTTTCTTGGACTACCGGCTTTGTTTCGGCGTTAGTAACTGTTACAGTTTCAGACTTTGTTTCGGTTGTAGTGGCTGTCTTCGAAGAATTTCGGGAGTTTGTACAACCGGCTGCACTAAGAACACTAACGAACAAAAAGGCCTTCAATAAAAAATTTGTATTTAGTTGAAAACGGGCAAGACGTTGTTTCATTATTTCAATGGCTTTAATTAATCGTGGATATAACAATTATACTTGAAGATAGCGAGATGGGCAAATACTTTTAGCTGTTAATATCTATTATAAAGGTATTTACTATCACAATAGTAATTTAAGTTTCAAATAAAAGGTTTGTAGGAAATAGGTTGTTTAGGGCTTTAATAGCATAAGGTAACTTAGAGGATGCGGGACAAACTATTTGCCCTGATTTTTAAATGTAACCCTTACATTTATGTTATTAATTACTACTACTTTAACGATTAAGCTTAAACAACTATATGAAAAAGCAACTCTCGCGACGTACCGCTTTAAAAAATCTAACAGGTAGTGCTGCATTTTTTTCTGCTGCAATGGTGCTTCCCTCTGCTGCAAAAGCGGAACTGATTAAGGAAGAATGGGGCGATCTAAAATTAAAAGGCAACGTAAATCATTCGGTGTGTAAATGGTGCTATCCTAAAATTAGTTTAGATGACTTGTGCAAGGCAGCTAAGGATATGGGAATGTCATCCATTGAATTACAAGGTCCTGATGAGTGGGCAACAATAAAAAAGTACGGACTTACCTGTGCTATGCCCTGGGGAGCGGGAAAGGGGATTGAGAATGGGTGGAACAATCCGGCATTGCATGATGAGTTATTAGCCAGTTTCGAAGATGTAATTCCAAAAGTGGCGGCAGCGGGATTAGACAAGATTATTACATTTTCGGGTAACAGAAAGGGATTAAGTGACGAGCAAGGGTTAGAAAATTGCGCCAAAGGTTTGAAGCGTTTAATGAAGACTGCGGAAAAGTATAAGGTAACTGTAACAATGGAATTATTAAACAGCAAAGTAAACCATAAAGATTACCAGTGCGATCATACTAAATGGGGAGCAGAACTTGCAAAAATGATCGGATCAGAAAGGTTTAAACTGTTATACGATATCTACCACATGCAAATAATGGAAGGAGACGTAATTGCAACAATCAAACAATACCATCCATACATTTCTCACTATCATACCGGCGGTGTGCCAGGGCGTGCAGAAATTGATGAGACACAAGAATTAAATTATCCGGCCATAGTTAAGGCAATTCTGGATACTGGCTACAAAGGGCATATCGGACAAGAGTTTGTTCCAAAAAGACCTGATGTTCTTGACTCATTGAGACAAAGCGTTAAGATTTGCGATATTTAAGCGGGGTATAATAACGGCTTTTTAGAACAAAAATGTAGCGAAAATGATAAAGGCAGATGAACTGTTCATCTGCCTTTATCATTTTTAAAATATTCCGCTTTATTATGCCGTTAGTTGCGTTTCTTGTGTTGTGTTCTTCCAGCAACTATTAATATCCATCGCCATCTAACATATTGCCAATGCCACCTAAAACACTCCCTTCTTCTTTTCTGTTTCGGCCATAAGATAAAATGCGGCTTGCAAGCCTGCTAACAGGTAGGGTTTGAAGCCATACTTTACCTGGTCCTCTTAGTGTTGCAAAGAATAAACCTTCCCCTCCAAAAATTGAATTTTTAATGCCTCCAATAAATTGAATGTCGTAATCAACGGTTTGAGTTAATGCTACCAGGCAACCTGTATCGACTTTTATTAATTCATTTGGTTCTAAAACCCGTTCAAAAACGTGTCCTCCGGCGTGCATAAACGCCATTCCATCCCCTTCAAGTTTTTCCATAATGAAACCTTCGCCGCCAAAGATGCCTGTACCAAGTCTTTTTTGGAAATCTATACCAATACTTACACCTTTCGCCGCACAGAGAAATGCATCTTTTTGAGCAATTACTTTTCCACCCAATTTTAACAGATCAAGCGGAATGATTTTGCCGGGATAAGGTGAAGCAAAACTTACTCTTTTTTTGCCGCGGGCCGTATTTGTAAATGCAGTCATAAAAAGGCTTTCTCCAATTAAGAGCCTTTTGCCGGCCCCTAATAATTTGCCCAACAATCCGCCATTGTTCTGATTCTGACTGCCATCGCCAAAGATTGTTTGCATTTGTATTCCATCATCCATCATCATAAAACTGCCACTTTCTGCAATAGCTGTTTCATTTGGGTCGAGCTCTATCTCAACATATTGCATTTCCTCTCCCATAATTTTATAGTCTATCTGATCGTTGCGCATGGTTTTAAATTTAGAGCGTAAATATATTTATTCACGCAGTTAATTTTAGTATAGATATTTCGTAAAAACGAATTTTAATTGATCTAAGAAAAGTTAGGCAGTTTTTTGAAAAGGCTAATAGGTTGAAGGAAGCACAAGATGTACAAGAGAGTGACACAACGATGTTGAAAAATGGATAGAGGCTTGTAACAAAATAAAACTAAAGAAAGTACTGTACCATTTGCTGCCAAAACCTTGGGCGATGTGCTTCCCCTTCCCATACATGCAAAGTGTTGGGTATTCCTTTCCTTAAAAGCGCATTGTGCAGGAACTGGTTGTTGGGTAAAAAAGGGTCCTCTTTGCCTATAGCAAGTACGATTTGTAATTTCTTTAAATTGCCTATAATATCCTCATCGGTAAGATTTGGGATAAATTGCGATGGCATATTGAAATAAATATTTTCATCCTTGTATCCATCAAACAAGTCATTGAAGTTTTTGGCGTGTAATGTTAAATCGTACCGACCGCTCATTCCAACTGTTTTGCTGAAGAACCGGGGATGTCTGAAAGCTATATTTATTGCATGATATGCGCCCAGGCTACAGCCGGCGGATACGATGTAGTTGTTGCTGTTTTTAAATCTTATCAGGGGCATCACTTCATGGAGTATGTATTTTTCATATTGAGCATGCCTGATGATACGTTGACTGGGATGGCTGCATGAACAGTAGAAACTTTCGAGGTCTATACTGTCAACGCAATAGACTTGTAGCCACCCGTTATTTATTTTGTCTGCAATTGCGTCTATTACCTTCCAATTTTCATAATCGTAAAAACGAGCCGTGCGGGTAGGGAAGAATAAGACGGGTGTGCCTGCATGACCGAATACAAGCAACTCCATATCTTTCTTAAGATGTGGGCTAAGCCAATGGTGATATTCCCGTTTCATTTATAAAATGGAGATTTTGCTACCCTAATACAGTTTTTCTAAGTAAGCAAGCATTCATTTAGTATGGTCTCCCTCCATAAAATGTAGCCGTCTCTATTAAGATGAAGCCCATCATTCTCAAAATAAGTAGCAATCGGTTTGCCATCTTTTCCAATCATTTTAGAATAGATGTCTATAAAATACTCATTGCCACTTCTTGAATTAAGTTCTTCCTCTATCAATTTATTTGCATGAACGATCTGTTGGATTATTTGGAGGCGACTTATACTCGGCTTGATAGAAATATAATAGAAAATAACGCCCGGATAGCGCTGACGTAGTTTAATCATAAACTCGCGGAAGAAGATCAAGACCTCTTCGGGGTGTCGGCCATCGCCTAAATCATTATCGCCCGCGTACAGGATGAATTTATCAGGATTTTTCAAGGGTGAAACAATACGATCGAAGAACCATACACAGGCGGCAAGCGTAGAACCTCCAAAACCGAGGTTTATAGGTTTAAACCCGTCAAAGTCTTCATACAATTTATTCCACAGCCTTATAGAGGAACTTCCGTAAAATATTGTTTTCGGATCGTACCTGCAGCCTTGCCTTTCTGCTATCGCTGCCTGAACGTCCTCTTCATACCAATGCATCTAAAAATTTTACTTTGTTATTTCAAAAGTAATACCATAAAGAGATGCCGGGTGATGGGATAAATATGGGTATGAAGAATTTGGATGGGCATTAAAAAAAATATAAGCTGAAGAAGTATTGGAAGATCTTTCTTATTACTTTAAGGAAATAGCAGTGGTATTTGGGCTTTCGGCTAAATAAGACCGGAATTTAGTTAAGAGGATATTTATGTCGAAAGCATTCATTTTTTGTCTTTATTTGTACGGTAATGTTTCTGTTAATTTGACAAATGACCTTGCTATGCACATTTTAATGGCCGACGATGATAAAGATGAATTCCTGATCTTACAAGAAGCGGCTGAAAAAGCAGGTGAAAAATTGCAGCTTTCTTATGCCGGAAACTGGCTTGAGCTGTGGCGGTTTATATTAAAAACCCTTCCTGATGTTTTGTTCCTTGACATTAATATGCCGGTTAAAGATGGTATTGAGTGTTTGCAACTGTTGAGAAAAGAAAGAAAATACGATGAGGTTCCCATATTAATTTATTCAACTTCTGTTAGCAAAGCGGATATAGATAACGCTTATAAAAACGGGGCTAACTATTTTATAGTTAAGCCAAATGCAATAGATGATATTACCAAGATCATCAAAAAGCTTCTTTCGATGGGTAAGGAAACCTTACGGACTGTGCCGCCCCGCGAAGAGTTCGTAATTCTATAAACCATTCTTCTTACCCAAACAGGGAAAAAAAATCCCTCCGTTTTCACGGAGGGAAAAAAACTAAAAACAAAAACTAAAAAACTCGTACAATTCACCGGCCGGTGCGAATTGAGGGGAACTAGTCAGGTTTTTTGCCATCTAAAAAGGTATTAATAGAACTGATTTGCCCTTTGTCATTCTCATCAGGTTTTACCGTGTACTTGCTGTAAAAGTTTTCAACTGATGTAAGCGTGTTTCCAAACAACTCCATATTACGACGGATGTACGCCGGCACGGAATCGAACTCAGTGCTTGCATCAGCAGTATTCATATTAAAGGATAAGTTTCTCAACTTCTGAATCCTTTCCTGTGCTCTGCGTTTTTGGTCTTCTGCATCGTCTTGCATAGCAAGGTCCTCTACAGATTGAGATGTGTTGCTGCTGGTTTGAATTGATTTGGGTACATCCGCCGGTTCTGGCATTTCCTCCTTCATTACTAACTTCATCTCGAACTCCGGTTGTTCAGGAAGCTGTTGTTTTGACGGTTTTGCTTCCATAGGATTTATGACCTGAGATTCTCCAGACTTCGCTTCTGCGTAGATGTTAGATGGTCTGGAAAGAAAATTTGAACCGGCTTTCTCACTAGCGTTGTTGTAGTTTGGTTGCGGCTGTTCTTGTATAAATTGTGGTTTTACCGGTTCTGTAACTTCTGGTTTTAACTCGAAGCGATATACCGGGCCATCGTTTGTTTGAACGACTTTTGGCTCTTGTGATACTGCCTGGGGTTGTTGCTGCTCCTGGTAATACTGCTGCGAAGGTTGAATAACAGCAGGGGCAGTACTGGTAACCTCAACCATGGTGGGCGCGTAAGGATCTTTATCTTCTAAAGCCAATGCAGGCTGCGTATATTGTTTTTTTTCCTCCACCCCGCTTGCCGACAGGTGCAACACTATTTTTTCTTCCGGCTTTTTTTCTTCTTTTGGTTTTGGCCTGGGTTTAAAGGGATCTTTGTGTTCAAAACCGGTAGCAATAATGGTTACGCCTATTTTATCTCCAAGCGACTCGTCGAAACCAATACCTTTAATAACGTCTGCATCGTCTCCCGCTTGTTGACGTAGGTAACTCATAATCGTATCTTCTTCATCCATGGTTATCTCATAGTCACCTTCTGCAGAAGTGATATTTACCAGGATCCATTTAGCTCCACGAATTTCACTGTCATTTAATAGGGGAGAGTTAACAGCGTCTTCAATTGCACGCTGAGCTCTGTCTTCTCCATCGGCTTGTGCGCTTCCTAAAATAGCTACACCGCCATTGCGCATAACTGTGCAAACGTCGGCAAAGTCTACGTTTATCTGGCCGTTGCTGGTGATCACATCAGTAATACACTTTGCAGCGGTAGCCAATATATCATCAGCTTTGCTAAAAGCTTCTCTCACTTTCAGGTTTCCGTATTGATGACGCAATTTGTCGTTGCTCACAACAAGCAAGGTATCTACGTTGTCTCTTAACAGCTGTATACCTGCCTCTGCATGACGCATACGTTTTGGTCCTTCGTTAGTAAAGGGAGTGCTAACGATACCCACGGTTAGCACGCCAAGGTCTTTGCAAATTTTGGCAATGATTGGAGCACCTCCGGTACCTGTACCACCACCCATACCAGCGGTAATGAAAGCCATTTTAGTATTAACCTCTAAGATGCGCTTTATTTCTTCAAGGCTTTCTTCTGTAGCCTGCTTACCAATCTCCGGATTGGCACCCGCACCGAGCCCCTGGGTAAGGTGTGGTCCCAGTTGAATCTTGTTGGGAACTTTACTGTTTGCTAATGCCTGCGCATCGGTATTACATATAATAAAATCGACACTGTCGATATTTTGACCGTACATGTGGTTTACGGCATTTCCACCGCCACCACCTACACCTATCACCTTTAAGATAGATGATTTCTGCTTCGGCAAATCAAAGTGAATCATAGTAGGAAATTTTTAGATTATGTTTTTGTTTTTTTTTAGTCATTTAGTCATTGGTCAATAAGGAAAACCATTGAACATTTTGAATTGAATATTGATAATTGAATATTCTCCTCCTTTCTGACTCAATGCATTTATTGACTAACTGACTTTCTTAAAGGTCCTTGTCTCCCTCTTCTTTAAACAGTTCCAGCAAGTTGTTCTTAAACTTCTCCCAGAATTTTGTCATTCCTTTTCTTCCTCTCGTATTTACAGTTTCTTTTGCTTCTGCAACAGGTACCTCCAGTGGCCTTACTTCGGGCTCATCTTCTTTTACCAGCGTTTCGGGAACGATAACTTTCTTGAAAGATTTCTCGAATTCTTTGTATTTGTGCTCGTAATCGCTGTAACCTTTTAGAATTAAACCAATACAAGTGCTGTACATTGGTTTCTTCAATTCGTCAATATGGTTAGCAGCAAGGTGACCATTAGGGAAACCAATACGTGCGTATAAACCAGTAGAATATTCGGTTAATTGAATAAGGTGTTTTAATTGAGAACCACCACCGGTTAAAATGATACCACCATTCAACATTCGTGTATCAAGGCCAACCTGCTTTAAGTGATAAGTAACAAAGTCTAGTATCTCACCCATTCTTGCCTGTATAATGTTAGCAAGGTTTTTAACACTAATTTCTTTGGCAGGCATACCATTCATTCCAGGAATAGTTATAAAAGCGTTTGCTTTTGCTTCGTCCGCTAAAGCGCTACCAAACTGAACTTTCATTGCTTCGGCCTGTTGCTTCAACACACCAAGACCGGTTTTAATGTCGTTCGTGATGTTCTCTCCGCCAAAAGGAATGACAGCCGTGTGCTTTAATATACCTTCATAAAAAACGGCAAGGTCACTTGTGCCACCACCAATATCCAGGATGGCAACGCCGGCTTCCATATCCAATTCGCTCATGACCGCTGAAGCAGAAGCAAGCGGTTGCAGAACAAGGTCTTTGGTTTTTAAACCGCTTTTATCAACAGCACGATTGATGTTGCGAATTGCATTTCTATCGCCGGTAATGATGTGAAAATTTGCACCAACCTTTACCCCGTTATAACCAATTGGATTAGGTATATTTTGAATATTATCAACGGTAAATTCCTGCGGTATCACATCGATGATCTGATCGCCCGCTGGTATGAACGTCTTCTTTTGATTATCGATCAACTGTTCTATTTCAGCGATGGTGATTTCATTTTCAGAGTCCTGCCGCACAATATCGCCGCGTGTCTGCAAACTCTTGATGTGATGACCAGCAATACCGACGTAAACTTCGCTAATCTCAAGATCAGGATTTGATTCATAACAATTCTTCAAAGCCTGCTGAATTGCTTTAATCGTTTGCTCAATGTTTAGAACCTGGCCATGTTGCACGCCGGTGCTGTTAGCACGGCCAAAGCCAAGGATCTCCAGCTTACCGTATTCATTCTTCCGTCCTGCAATGGCAGCAATTTTAGTTGTGCCGATGTCAAGACCTACAATGATGGGCGCTTCGTTGACGTTCATATATATGTGTTTTTGTTTTGCCTCAAGCCTCTCATGAGGCTTAAAGCATTTGTTGTTTTTATGTTTACACCAATTCTTCTCTTATATTTTATCCCCTTAAGAGTTAGGGCTTAGCAGTATTTCTTTCATCGCCATCGTTGTGTCACTCACTTGTACTGCTTTTTCTTTATTCGCCTTTTTATTGGCGACTTCCTTCTAATACTAACACCCCCGTATTTTCTCTATTTCTTATTCTGCTGTACAACCGGTTTTAATGTCTTCTGCATTACAGCTTTCGGCGCTTTCTTTTTATCTGCTTTTTTCTTAACCGCTACTTGTTTCGCCGGTACTACTTTTACTGTTACGGGTTTTACCGTTAGCGTAGCCGTTCCAGGCTTTACTGCATTGTTCTTTACATTATTTACCGTTGCAGTTGTAGGTTTCGGCACATTCGCTTTTGCTGTTGTTTTTAGCACATTTTGATTTACAGGCAATATCTTTCTATTTGCAGCGTTAGATATCAGACTAGTGGTATCGGCAGCGGCCTTTTTTACTTCGGCAAGCAAGGTTTCATAAGCCATTCTGGCTTTAACACTATCTACTTTTGCCGGCTTTGCACCTTTTACGGTAGCTACTACCTGCCCATCAAACTGAACATCCAGCTTCTCATATTTTTCAAAACCTACTTGTGTCCATACCTGCTTATAAAAACTAAACAACCTGTCAAACTTTTGTTGCCAGTTACCATCTTTACCCAGTTCAACAATATGGCTACCTACCGTCGGTATCATTTCAAACCCTTCCGGGGTAATGTCTAATTGAGCTACCTGTGCTTTCCAAAAATCATCAGCTTGTATAAAAATGGCCAGTTCTTTTACTGATGCCAACAGCTGGCTATCGGGCCTCGACAAAGTGCTTCTGGAAGATGGAAAGCTGGTAAACATTGGTATTCTCGCACTCAACTTTTCACTTAGCGGTAACCTTCTGCAAAAACTATCTATATAAAAAGAACTTCCTTCAACTGTAAATATTCTTGCAACCGGTTCCTTCTCTTCCACTATCACCTGCAGCACTTGTTTATTGTCAAAAAACAACTCTGCACTCTGTATCCAACTGTTACTTGTTAGTCTTTCTTCAAGCGCCTTTAAGTTGATGTTTTCTATCGCTTCGCCCTTAATTGAACCATATGCTTTTAAAACTGCAACAACTCCTTTTTCATCAACAAAAAAGTTGTTTCCATCCTTATTAAAGGATACTTCGATCCCTGTGCACTCCTTATGATTTTTACTACGAACTGCTGATACAAGTAGCACTAAAGTAATCGCTCCAAGTGCAATCCAACCAGTAGCTCTCCATCTTTTTCTCCACACTTGTTGCATAACTTTTTATTGAATTTCTAATAATACCTTAACCTCCTGAATTAGAACATCGATGTCGCCTGCCCCTGCCATTACCAAAAGTTTTGGACTACTTTCTTTTACCCAATTTTTTACCTCTTCTTTACTTAAAACCTTTTTGTTAGGTATAATCATTTTTTCTAAAATCATCTCACTGCTTACGCCTTCCATCGGTAATTCACGCGCAGCATAAACAGGTAAAAGAATAACCTCATCACATAAATCCAACACTTCTGCAAAACCATCTGCCTGGTCTTTTGTACGGCTAAACAAGTGTGGCTGAAATACCAGCACTAATTTCTGTTTAAACAAACTTCTCACACCACTTATCAAAGCTCTTAGTTCTTCCGGATGGTGAGCGTAATCATCAATTAATATGTGCTCTTTGTTTTTAACAACATATTCAAACCTTCTTCTTACACCTTTAAAGTCAGCTACTGCATCTTTTATTTTTTGGTCAGCTATTTCCAAGTCTTTTGCTACGATTATGGCCGCCACCATGTTTTCTATGTTGTGAAGCCCGCCCATATGTAACGTCACTTCCTTCATCGTCCATGCTTTGGCAACCACATCAAAAACATAAGATCCTTTCTCAACCTTTATTTCACTTGCGTACACATTTGCATCATTACTGTTTAAGCTATAGGTACACTGTTTTTCGGCTTCAAATTCATTGCTCCTGGTTAATCCAAACCTCGTTACCAGTTCGCCTCCCTTTTTTACTTTTTTTGCAAATTCGATAAAGGCATTTTCAAATTCTTCAGCAGTACCGTAAATATCAAGGTGATCAGGATCCATTGCAGTTATCACAGCAACATTTGGCGATAGCTTTAAAAAGCTTCTATCATATTCGTCAGCTTCAATCACACATACATTCTTTTCGTTACTCCAAAAATTTGTTTGGTAGTTGGCAGAAATGCCGCCTAAAAAAGCATTACAGCCATAACCAGAATGACGTAAAATGTGAGCGATCATCGTGCTTACCGTTGTCTTGCCATGGGTACCAGCAACACAGATATTAAAAGAACTTTCTGTTATTATCTTTAAAACATCACTTCTCTTTACAACCTTATAATTGTTGTTTTGATAAAACTGTAACTCGGCATGACTCGCCGGAATAGCAGGTGTATACACAACCAGGTCAACTTCTTTAGGAATTAATAAAAGATCTTCTTCATAATGAATTTCGATTCCTTCTGCTTCCAGTTGTCTTGTAAGAACTGTCGGCGTTTTATCATACCCGCTAACCCTAGCTCCTTGTGTATTAAAATAACGAGCTATTGCACTCATCCCAATTCCACCAATTCCAATGAAATAGAGAGTCCCAACCCCTAAAGGGGCTTTTTGTATACCTGTTGTATTTTTAAATTCATCCATTAATTGTTGCTCCTATTTGTACTACTGACCTTTCGATCCGCACTGTTCTTAAACTCTCCCTTTAGGAAGATTTAGAGGGTTTTCAATATCGCCCTTGCTATTACCTCGTCTGCATTCGTTATTGCCAGCTTCGCTATGTTGTCGCTTAGTTCTCTTTGCAGGTCTTTGTTTTCTGCAAGAGATATTGTCATTCCCACCAGCTTTTCATTTGCTTCGCTATCCTTTATCATCAGCGCTGATTTTTTATTTACCAGGGTTTGTGCATTTACTGCCTGGTGATCTTCAGCAGCAAATGGAAACGGAACAAAAATCGTTGGCTTTTTGGCTACACATAACTCTGTTACAGCCATGGCTCCTGATCTGCTAATAACAATATCTGCTGCTGCATAAGCCATTTCCATTTGTGTTATAAACTCAGCTACCCAAATGTTTTGATGTCCTTTTGCTTTTTCTTTATATACTTCGGCCGTTGTTTTACCTGTTTGCCATATTAGTTGCAGGTTACGTGTTTTAAATGCATCTAACTTATTTGCCAAAGCTTCGTTTATACTTCTTGCTCCAAGGCTTCCCCCAATAGCTAAAACCGTAGTTTTAGTTTCATCGAGATTGAAAAAACGAAATGCCTGGGAACGAGTTACGGTTGACTGAGCAATTGATTTTCTTACAGGATTACCTGTTATTAAAATTTTTTCAGCCGGAAAAAATTTTTCCATTCCGTCTGAGGCAACAAATACGCCGGTTGCTTTCTTTCCAAGTAAAATGTTTGTTTTGCCTGCGAACGAGTTGCTCTCGTGAATAAACGTTGCTATTCCTTTGAGCTGCGCCTGCTTTAGAACCGGAAAGCTCGAATATCCTCCTACACCAACTACTGCATCAGGTTTAAATTCAGCAATAATTTTCCTTACCTGAAAAAAGCTTTTAATAAGCTTTAAAGGCAATCCTATATTTTTTATCAAAGAACTTCTGTTAAATCCCGCGATGTCTAAACCTTCTATTTTATATCCTGCCTGCGGCACCTTTTCCATTTCCATTTTCCCTTTCGCCCCTACAAATAAAATTTCTGTTTCGGGTGCGACATGCTTTATTGCATTTGCAATGGCAATTGCGGGAAAGATGTGTCCGCCAGTTCCACCCCCGGCAATGATAAGACGCGCCCCCCGCCCCGCTAAAGGGGAACTTACAGCACCATGATACCCCGCCGCCCCTGAAGGGGGACTTGCAGCACCATGATTATTTGGGGTTGGTTTAGTCATCGATATTCGTTCTTGTTATTTTGCGTTTTACTCCTGTTTCTCTTACTTCTGGTTTCTATCTGCTTACTTCTTTCTTCCTGCTTCTTAATGTTATTTGGTACAAGAGTGCGACGCAACAGATGTTTAATAGTTAGCCATCTGCTTAGTCCACAACTTCTTCAACTGCTGCTTCCACGTTCTTTCTTTTCAATGCCTCTGTACCTTCATCCGCCGGCTTTGAAGTCTCCCCTTCGGGGGAGGTTGAAGGGGTTTTACCTTCTAATTGCTCCACGTTGCGTGCAACACTCAACACAATTCCTATAGATGCACATGTAAATAGAAATGAGCTTCCTCCCATACTCACCAGCGGCAGTGTAACACCGGTAACTGGTACCAGGTTTACCGCTACTGCCATGTTTGCCATTGCCTGAATTACCAACGTAAAACTTAGCCCCAAAGCAAGGAAGGCACCAAAAGCAAATGGACACTTTCTAAATAACCTGATACATCTTAATAGAAAAATGAGGTACATGAAAATTATGATGGCGCCTCCAATCAGTCCGTACTCCTCAAGTATTACTGCATAAATCATATCGGAATAGGGATGGGGCATAAAGTTTTTGGCTTCGCTGTTTCCCGGGCCTACGCCGATTATTCCACCTTTTGCAATGGCGATTTTTGCCTGTTGTACCTGGTACGGCATTTCATCGGCGCTTGCATACGCAAAATCCTGTACACGCTTAATCCATGTTCCGATTCTACCATGAGATTTTAATTCTGTTATTGCTACACTCTTTGTTTGCTTTTCTGAACTTTTATCATAAGTGCCTAATGCTATTGCTATAAGCACAAGAACAGGTATTAAGGCGATACCGATTGTAGCGAGAATATGTTTTACCTGGGCCCGACCGATAAACATGAGCAACAAACCTGTTGCGCCTGTTAGCAAAGCAGTTGATAAGTTGGCTGGGGCAATCAGCAAGCAAATTATTCCTATCGGAATAATCAGGGGTAAAAAGCCTTTTTTGAAGTCCTTTATCACTTCTTGTTTGCGGCTAAGCTGGCGGCTTAGATACATAAATAAGCCGAGCTTCGCCAGGTCGCTGGTTTGGAAGGTCATATTGATGATGGGAAGTTTTATCCAGCGACTTCCATCATTAATGGTAGCTCCAAAGAAGTAGGTAAAAATCATCAGCGGTATTGCCGCAAGAAACATGTACAATGCAATGCGCGAGTACAGCGTATAGTTAATGCGATGGGCAAAATAGATTACTATTATACCAATTACTATAAATGCAAACTGCTTAAACAGGTACACCTCGGTATTGCCTTTGTACATTTTATAAGCCAACGAACCTGTTGCACTGTACACTACCAATAACGACGTAATAGCCAGCAGTATAACAATACCCCAGATATATTTATCACCCTTGGTTTTTTTCAACAAGCCTCCGCCTACTCCTGCTACAGGAGGCATTTCTGAAAATGGCTTATCGAAGAATTTACTCATATTAAATCAGGTTAAAGTAGGAAGGTGTAGGGTGTAAGGCCTTAAACCCAGCACCCTATACCTTTCACCTTTTTGTTACAACTCCTTCACTGCTTCCTTAAACTTCTTTCCTCTTTCCTCGTAGTTTTTAAACAAATCAAAACTTGAACAGGCAGGGCTTAGTAATACTGCTTCGCCTTTTGCTGCAAGATTAAATGCTGACGTTACTGCGTCGTGTGCGCTTTGTGTATCGACGATTGTTTTTACCACATCTTTAAAAGCTGCATGAATTTTTTTGTTATCAACACCCATACATACAATTGCTTTAACCCTTTCCTTCACCAGGTCTTCAATCAGCGTGTAATCGTTGCCTTTATCAACGCCACCAAGTATAAGGACAGCGGGCTTTTTTAAACTTTCTAGTGCATACCAGGTGCTGTTAACGTTTGTTGCCTTGCTATCGTTTATAAAGTCTACCCCACGTACAGTTGCTACATATTCCATCCGGTGTTCAAGGCTCTCAAAAGTTTTTACTGCCTCCCTTATTTTCTCCTTGCGTATGCCAAGGGTAGACGCTGCAATACCTGCTGCCATTGTGTTGTGTTGATTGTGTATTCCTTTCAGAGCAAAGTCGTAAATACTCATGCTCACTCGTTCTTCCTGTATCTTAAGCATCATCTGTTCCGCTTTGATGTATGCTCCTTTCTTTACTTCTTGTCTCATGGAAAATGGCAGTTGGTTTATATGTAGGGTTAAAGTCTCCAATTTTTTCGCGATCACTTCATCGTCCAGGTTGTAGATGAAGTGGTCCTGTTCCGTTTGATTTTCTATAATCCTGAACTTGCTGTTTATATAATTCTCAAACTTGTATTCGTACCTGTCCAAATGATCTTCGGTTATGTTCAGTAGCACCGCAACATCAGGTCTGAATTCTTTTATATCGTCTAATTGAAAAGAACTTATTTCGGCAACATATAAAGGCTTTGGATCTTCTGCCACCTGCTTTGCAAACGAGTAACCTATATTTCCGACCAGTGCAGCATCTAAACCCGCAACTTTACAGATATGATAAATCAGAGAGGTCGTTGTACTCTTACCATTACTGCCCGTGATCGCCACAATCTTACTGTCGCCCTTGAACCTATATCCTAATTCAATTTCACTAATCACCGAAATTCCCTTTGCTCGTATCTTTTTAACCAACTCATTTTTCTCAGGAATGCCAGGACTTTTCACAATTTCATCCGCACTTAAAATCCTTTCTTCTGTGTGCCCGCCTTCTTCAAATTCTATCCCATTTAAAACCAGCTCCTGCTTATAACTGTCTTTCAATGGTCCTCCATCACTAAGAAAAACGTTGTAACCTTTTTGCTTTCCCAATAGTGCTGCACCTACACCGCTTTCACCACCACCAAGAATAACAAGCCGATGGGCGTTGCCACTTGAAGCACTACTGCTACTCAAACTCATATCCTTTTCACTGTTATTCACTTCTTGCTATTTCTACTTTTTTTATCCGCATCTGTTCATTTGTCAACCTTGTTGCGTCGCACTCTTGTACTGGTTGTTCTTTCCTCAGCAACCTCACCCTCCGTTCCTCTTCTTGAGGAGAGGGAGACCAGGTAGTTATTGTTTACTCATCTTTTAGAATTCAAGCTTTATACTTCAGAGCTTCTTCGACCACCTATCCGTCGCTATCAAAATGTTTCACTCGCTCCCTATCTCTTTCTCAACGCCAGAACCAATCATCTATTCCACATGTCCGTTCAATCCTCCTAATCCAACAAATCCCGGTTCTACCTGATCTTTAAACTCATTATCGAAAACACGACACATAATATCGTTACAATCCAAAACCTCACTGCTATTTTACTTTCATGGTAACCCAGCTTCTGGTAGTGGTGGTGCAGCGGGCTCATTTGAAAAATCCGCCGCCCTTCGCCATATTTCTTCTTTGTGTATTTAAAGTAGGATACCTGCAGTATTACACTTACCAATTCGATGAGGAACACCCCGCAAATAATCGGTATCATTAGTTCTTTTCGGATAATGATTGCCAGTGATGCAATGATACCGCCCAGGGCAAGGCTTCCGGTATCGCCCATAAATACCTGGGCCGGAAAAGCATTGTACCATAAGAAGCCGACGCATGCACCTATGAAAGCTCCAATAAAAATGCTTAGTTCTCCCAGGTTTGGGATGTACATAATGTTGAGATACTCGGCTAGTCTTATGTTACCACTTACATATGCAAATACTCCAAGACATACACCTATAATTGCCGATACACCGGTGGCTAAACCATCCAGTCCATCGGTTATATTGGCGCCATTTGAGACGGCGGTTATAATAAATATGACGATGAGGATATATAAGACCCACGTAAAACTTTGCAGTGCTGCCGGCAGTAGCTTTGAATAATTAAACTCGTGATTTCTTACAAATGGAATAGTGGTGATGGGTGTTTGCACTACTGCAAAACGGTGCAGCCTTCCACCAATCATGCGTGTTACTTCATTCACTTTTCTCTCACCGGCATGTATCGTTGCAGTTCCTTGCCGGGGCATTATTTCACGTTCAACGTTTACACTGCTATTAAAGTATAAAGTTGCTCCAACTATAATTCCTAAAACAACCTGCCCGAATATTTTAAACCTTCCTGCGAGTCCGTCGCTATCCGACTTTTTATAATTAACGCCTTGTTCTTTCGCAACGCGCTTAGATCTTAATTTCAAATAGTCATCTATGAAACCGATGATACCTAACCAAACTGTACTCAGCAGCATCAGTCTTACGTAGACCTTATCAAGGTTTCCGAATAATAGGGTAGGGATGATGATGGCAAGCAGGATAATAATTCCACCCATGGTTGGGGTTCCTTTTTTTTGCTGCTCTCCTGCGAGTCCTAAATCTCTTACGGTTTCACCAACCTGTTTTTTAAGTAGAAACCTTATCAATCTTTTACCATATACCGTAGTAATTATCAGCGATAGCAATACAGCCAACAGCATACGGAAAGTAATGAACTGAAACAGTCCGCTTCCCGGAAACTTAATTCCTGCTTTAGCCAGCCATTGATAAATGTAGTACAGCATGCCCTAGCCCTAAAGGGTATTTATTAAAATTTGATTATTGCTCATTGTTATTATTCAGTACACGAGTGCGACGCAACAAAAGTTTCATGGTAAACTTTAGCCAGGTCAAAAAAACCATTACACCAATTCTTCTTTCTTCCACCTCAAACCCTCTACCTTCCACCCTCTACCTTTCACCTTCCTCACTTACTTCTCAAACATTTCAAACATCTCCCTCAACACCTCTTTATCATCAAACGGATGTTTTACGCCTTTAATGTCCTGGTACTTTTCGTGGCCTTTTCCTGCAACCAGTAAAATGTCAAATGGTTTTGCAAGGCTTACGGCCATTTTTATTGCATCCTTTCGGTCTGTTACCGACATGAACTTTCTTTTTGCTGCACTTCCCAGGCCCTGCTCCATTTCTTTTATAATCTCATTAGGATCTTCACTCCTGGGATTGTCGCTGGTAAAAATTACGCGATCACTTAACTCACATGCAATCTCTCCCATCTCGGGTCTTTTCGTTTTGTCACGGTCGCCGCCACAACCAATTACCGTAATTACCTGCTCATTTCCCTGGCGAAGCTTTTTAATTGTAAAAAGGACATTTTCAAGAGCATCGGGGGTATGTGCATAGTCGATAATGCCTATTATTTTCGTGTTACTTATTACGTAGTCGAAGCGGCCTTCTGCGCTGGTCAGTAAACTCATTATTGTAAGCACCTCTTCACTGTTTTCGCCAAGGCAAATTGCAGCTCCGTAAACAGCAAGAATGTTATAAGCATTAAATTCTCCAATAAGCCTAAAGTGAACCTCCTTGTCATTAACTGTCATCACCAGACCGGTAAGCAGGTTTTCAAGAATTTTGCCTTTGAATTCTGCAAGCGTTTGAAGACTGTAAAAGTGCTTTTTGGCAGCGGTGTTTTGCAACATTACCTGCCCTCTTTTATCATCAAGATTTGAGATGGCAAAAGCCGCAGCGGGAAGGCCGTCAAAGAACTTTTTCTTCACCCGTATGTATTCATCAAACGTTTTATGATAATCCAGGTGGTCGTGTGTGATGTTACTAAATATGCCACCGACAAACTCAACCGCAGTTACTCTATGTTGATGAATTGCATGACTGCTAACTTCCATAAATACATGTGAGCATCCTGCTTCTACCATTGTATGTAACAGCCCCTGAAGGCTGATAGCATCGGGTGTTGTATGTGTAGCCGGAATGATAGTGTTACCAACCTGGTTCTGCACAGTACTTATGAGGCCACACTTATACCCCAGTTTTGTAAAGAGCTTATATAAAAGCGTAGCAATAGTCGTTTTTCCATTGGTACCCGTTACCCCAACCAACTTTAGTTTGGTGGAGGGCTCACCATAGAAGTGGTGGGCCATATTTGCCACTGCTTCGGCGCTGTTGTTTACCTGCAGGTAAGTAATGTCTTCTTTTAAACTGGCAGGCATCACTTCGCAAACAATTACTGTTGCACCTTTTTCAACTGCAGTATCAATGAAATTATGACCGTTACTAACAGTGCCGGTTAAGGCGACAAATACAGAACCGGCCGTAACCTTTCGGCTATCAATCTGAATGTCTTTTACATCCATATTGGTAATGCCGGTAACAGCTTTTAACCGTACGTTGTATAATATGTCTTGCAGTTTTGCCATGATCCTCGCCCCCAACCCTCTCCATACAGTGAAGAGGGAGAAGAAAGCTTAATTGAGTTGAATATTTACTGTTTGCCCTTTTGTAATATTTTGTCCTGCCGGTATAGTTTGGGTTGTCACCTTACCTCGTCCTTTTACGACCACTTTTAACCCTAAATTTTCACAGAGGTAAACGACATCTTTAAGCCCCATGCCTAATAGTATGGGCATTCTTTTCATACTAATTTGCTGGCTTGACAATACATTGTTTCCACCTTGCTTATATATCCTGCTGTAATTGCCTTTTGCTTCATTTGCAGCTATGTTTACTCCTAAATTCTCTGCTATTTTTTTAATGTCTTTTGTATAGCCTGCATAGCTGTACCAACTGCTATCATTTTTTGGAAAAGTGTCAATGACATTGTGTTTTTGATTGACTTTTAAAAGAAATATCTGGTCGGAGATTTCTTTGAAGACTGGCCCGGCAACAGAGGCTCCAAAATAATTGGCAGCATGAGGTTTATTTTTAATGGTAACTATTATAGTATATTGAGGGTTATCGGCCGGGAAATAACCAACGAAGGTGGATTGGTAAATCTTATCATCATAACCGCGGTTACCATTTGCAACAAGTGCAGTTCCTGTCTTTCCTGCTATCCTGTAATAATTGCTTTTTAAACCTTTACCTGTGCCTTCTAAAACAACGCCTTCCAGGCATTCCTGCAATTGTTGCAAAGTGGATTTAGTACAAATACTGTCTTTTAAAGCAATGGGTTGAAATTGCTGAATTGGTCTTCCGTCTTCCCTGATCTCATTTACGAGATAAGGTTTCATCATTCTGCCCTGGTTAGCAACGGCATTGTAAAGGGTTAGCATTTGCAGCGGGCTTACTGTTAGGTTATAACCAAACGCCATCCAGGGTAAGGTTGTATTGCTCCAGCGCTTGCTGCCGGGTTTATATATGGTAGGTTTTATTTCACCATTAAGGTCAATGCCAGTCAAGGTATCAAGTCCAAGTTTTCTTAAATGATTTACAAACTGGTTAGGGTTATTGCTGTAGTGAGTTACCGCCAGCTTTGCCATAGCTACATTGCTGCTGTGTTCAAATGCCTGCTTTGCAGTTACGTTAAACAACCCATGTTCTTCAGCATCGTACACTGTACGTTTATAAATCTGCCACTTGCCACCATTTAAATCTACATTGGTATTTAAATTTATCTTCCGGTCTTCGAGCAGCGAAAGCATTGTAGCCAACTTGAAAGTTGAACCAGGTTCTGTTGGAGTAATGGCATAATTGTAATCTTCCCAGTACAAGCTATCTCTCTCATGGCCAAGGTTTGCAATAGCTTTTATCTTGCCCGTCTTTACTTCCATTACAATAGCACAGCCGTGGTCTGCTTTATTCTTCACCATCATCTTCATCAATGCATTCTCCGTCACGTCCTGAATGTTTACATCCAATGTTGTAATCACATCCTTTCCGTTTTCAGCCTCTACTTCATAATCGTCTACCGGCACACTTACACCACCTGCAATAAAACGAACCAATCTTTTGCCGGCAGTACCTTGCAGATACTTATCGTAAGTAAGCTCCAGGCCCACTTTGTTGCTGTCTCTTAACAATCCTATGGTACGATAAGCAAGCATCTTATATGGATTAAGCCGAATAATTCTTTTGTCAGGAATAAAACCGCTCTTATTTCTTCCAAGGCGCACTAACGGAAAGTTTCTTAGCTGCTGGTATTCCTTAAACGACATCTTCTTTCTCAATAAAAAATACCTGTCTTTTTCACGATAGCCTGTTTGCAAAAGGTATTTATACTCAGCACTGGATTTATCATGAAAAAGGTTTGCAAGACAAATACTCAGAGAGTCTATATTTTCCTTAAACCGCTTCCCGTTTTTATCCCTTAAACCCTCAGCCATAAAGTCTATATAGATGTCGAACTGTGGAATGCTTGTACTTAACATGCTACCATCCTCGCTATATATTGTACCTCTTTCTGCGTCAAGCGAAATAATTCTTTGATGAAGACTGTCACTCATTCCCCTCCAATACGCACCCTGAACCTGTTGTATGTAAACTGCTTTTCCTAAAATGCACGTACCTACAATAGCCATAAGAATAAATCCCAGGTACACCCGCCACAGTATGTCTTTTTTTACATCCACTTTTCTTACAACTTTTTAAAGACGATAGCTTCTAGTTATTCTCTATAACTTTTTTCCTGCTGATTAATTTTATCCTCGACGGCGATGTTGTGTCCATCATTAAACCCATTGGTTCGGCAGCTTTTACCATTTCGCTTTCCCTGCTTTTAAACATCATTTCGCCCTTCAGAGTCTTGTACTCGTATTGCAAATCTTTCAGCTTTCTTGCTGTCTCATTTATCTTCCTTATCCTGTTGTCGCTCATATGACCATTTGCGATATAAACCACCGCGAGGACCGCCAGGAAAAGAAAAAAACCAATATTTCTTAGTATCCAGCTATAGTTAAAAAAGTCTCCAACTGCACGAAATGCCGCATTCTTTTTTCCTGTGTTGTTTTGTTCAGACATTTATTGAGCTACTCATTTTAGCTTCGAGCCTTTAGCTGCCAGCTGTTTTGTTTTAGTTTCTAAGGGTTAAGCTTAGTTAGAATTGCAGGCCTTCATCTTTTTTACTTTGTCTTCGACCTTGTCTTTTTCTACTTTTTTTGGTCCGGGCCATTGTCCTTCTATTAAACATTGTTGCGTCGCACACTTGTACCGTTTATAACTACTCACCAAATTCCTGATCTTAAACCAGACCCCTCCAGGGGTTTAGGGTAAGTATTCGTTGCGTCACATTCCATTCATTTTTCGTAATTCTTTGCTTTTTCCTGCCTTTTGTATTTCTGCCCATTTTAGTTCCAATCCTACAAGAGTGCGACGCAACGATGTTCTAATTTTCCTTCTCCTGCCTGTTACATCCTTCTTCCTTCCCTCTGATTTTTCTACCTGCCGTTAGCTTTGGTTGCAGCTTCAGTTCTTACTTTTTATACCACCTTCCTTTCTTTCTTTAATTTTTTGCCTATTTCTTATTATTCCCAGCTTCTATCCGTTATGAATGCCTTATTGTTCTTTTTCTACTTTTCTATTCATTTATCTCTATGCTTCCATAAGAAGCTGCAGATCCCGCTACTTTCTCTCCGCTACCCGCAGCTTTGCGCTTCTGCTTCTTGGGTTTCTTTTTACCTCGTCAGTACCAGCGGTGATTGGCTTCTTTGTAATAATTTTTAAATCCACTTCACGTTCTTCGTTTGACAAAGGATTCTCGTCCTGCTCATTAAAAGCTCCCTTTTTAAAGAAGTTCTTCACCAGCCTGTCTTCCAATGAATGGAACGTAATGATTGCCGCCCGCCCCCCTGGTTTCAAAATAGAAGGTATTTGTTCAAGCATTTCTTTTAAAGCACCCATTTCATCATTCACCTCAATTCTAAGCGCCTGGAAAACCTGGGCTAAATATTTATTAGGGTTTCCTTTTACAACCGGGCTAATCAAAGCCTTTAACTGCGCAATGGTTTGAAGCGGGCTGCTATTTCGTTGTTGTACGATTTGTTTTGCCAGCGTTTTTGAATTGGTCACTTCGCCATATTGCTCAAATAATTTGTGCAACTGTTGCTCTGTGTACTTCTTAAGGGCCATTGAGGCAGTGTTTTCCTGGCGCTGATCCATCCGCATATCAAGCGGACCTTCAAAGCGGGTAGAAAAACCTCTTTCACCTTCGTCGAACTGGTGGCTGCTTACACCCAAATCGGCCAGTACTCCATCCACCTTTGGTAAACCATGCAACTTCAGAAAGCGCTGTAAGTGGCGAAAGTTATTAGGCACAAATATCACCCGCTCGTCTTCGGGAATATTGCTGACCGCATCAGCGTCCTGGTCAAAAGCAACCAACTTTCCTTCAGGGCCAAGCTTATCAAGAATGCCACGGCTGTGTCCGCCTCCACCAAATGTGCAATCAACATAAACTCCTTCCGGCTTTATTTGTAATGCCTCCATTGTTTCATAAAACAAAACAGGCACGTGGTAAGGCGATGAATGATGATCAACGGGTGGGTTGTTATCTTTCATGTTCTTACGGGTTATTAACCGGTTTATCTGCCATTACTTCGGCTGCCAGGCTGCTAAAATCTTCCGGAGCCATATCGTCAAAGAGCTTCTTGTATTTTGGTGAATCCCAAATTTCAATCTTGTCAAGAGCCGCTACCAGTATGATGTCCTTTGATAGGCCAGCATACTCTTTCAATGTAGGAGGAAGCAACATCCGTCCCGCCGAATCTAGTTCTACCTCTGTTGCCCCGCCCAAAAACTGACGCCTAAATGCACGTACTTTTGGGTCAAAATCATTTAAAGCATTAATTCTGTCAACAATGGGCTGCCAACTACTCATAGGATATAGCGTCAGGCATTTTTCAATACCGCGGCTTAACACAAAAGTGTTTTCCCCTTCCTTAAGCTGCTTTTTAAAGCCAGCAGGTAAAAGGAAGCGACCTTTTGTGTCGAGAGTTGCTTCGTATTCACCTAGAAAAGTGGGCATTTGTTGAAAAATTTTATCAGTCTTACCATTTATTACCACAAAATAACACTTTTTCCCACTTCTATTACAAATAATAATCTATTCTTTTTATCCACAGGCACCCTTGTGTTTAAAACTGCTGTGGTACCAGCTTTGGCCTGTTTCTGTTAGTATTCTGTCAGTTTTGTGTGAATAGCGGTGGATAAGCTGTTAATGGAATTAATAATCAAATAGATAGAGGATGTTTTAAAAAAGAAATTTGTGGATAAGGGGTCCCGAAGAAGTATATGTAGGCAATAAATGTTTGAATCGGCAAACTTCTTATTTTTAAAAAATTTTACCACTTATGCACCCAAGAAATCTTTCGATTGCTGATTTTACATACCACTTGCCAAACGAAAGCATCGCAAAGCACCCATTAGAAGAGCGGGATAACAGCAAGTTGCTGGTGTATAAAAGTGGGAGCATAATTAACTCGACTTATAAAAATGTATCGGAATTTCTTCCGGAGGGATCGTTATTGATATTTAATAACACCAAAGTTGTAGAAGCGCGATTGCTTTTTCAGAAACCTACGGGCGGGGTAATCGAAATATTCTGCCTGGAGCCGGAGGACCAATACAAAGACATTGCTTCGGCAATGTTGCAGAAAGGACCAGTGCGATGGAAATGCTTTGTAGGCGGAGCTAGCAAATGGAAACACGGAATGAAGCTCCAAAAGATAGTTAATGAAGACCGCGGGAAAATTGTTTTAGAAGCATCTATTGCAGGCAGGTTAAGCGATTGTTTTATAATTGAACTGAGCTGGCAACCTCAAGATCTGACATTTGCCGAGGTGCTTCACCTGGCGGGTTTTATTCCATTACCGCCATACCTACACCGCGAAGTAGAAGAAGAAGATAAAAACCGGTACCAAACCATCTATGCGAAAAATGACGGTTCGGTAGCTGCTCCAACCGCAGGCCTTCATTTCACGGATTCTATATTTAAAAAATTAGCTGCTAAAAACATTCAAAAAGAATTTGTGACGCTTCATGTTGGAGCCGGGACATTTAAGCCGGTAAAAGCGGCAACGATGGAGGCGCATGAAATGCATGCAGAGTTTATAGACGTGACTGCTGAAGCCATTCAAAAGTTAATTGCCTTTTTAGACAAGACAATAGTGGCTGTAGGCACAACGTCGCTACGAACAATTGAAAGCCTGTACTGGATGGGCGTAAAGGTCTGCGTTCAAAAAGACATTACACTCGACGAACTTGTAATACATCAATGGGATCCTTACGATGTCTACCCGGCAGGTATAACTGCTGCAGAGGCGCTGCAGGGGCTGATTGACTGGATGTTAAAAAAAGGATTGACAAGGTTAATTACAAAAACGCAAATATTGATTGCCCCAGCGTATCAGCTACAAATTGCAAAGGGGATAATTACAAATTTTCACCAACCTCAATCAACATTATTACTTCTTGTTTCGGCGGTTGTTGGCCGGAAATGGAAAGAAATTTATCAATATGCTTTGGATAATGACTTTCGATTTTTAAGCTATGGCGACGGTTGTTTACTATGGCCTGATGGGGAATAAACTGTATTTACTTTTAAACCTTTTAAAATTTAAACGCGCATCTTAATTGCCTGGTACCCGTACTGTTACCCGTTCTTTCTCTACCCAGCACTACCCCCACCTTTACAGATAAAGTCATGAAGGCATCGTTGTTTTTTGAATGACCCCGGTAAATTGGGATAGAGCCATCTTTGGTTCTGTTGAATAGCGCTCTTGCATTCGCTGCATCGGCAGGAGGAAGGTATTTTGCAAAAAGGTCTGGACGGATATAGACTTTTGTACTTGCATCATCAAGATAGTCTGTAAAAAGCCGACGGTGCACATATTCAACTCTTACATTAAACAAACCGCTTTCAAATTTTAGCCCCACACCCATTGGTATGTTAAATTGTGATAAAGCGTAAGGCTGCCGGTCGGGGTATTCTAAGAACCCCTGGCCTTCGGTATGTAAAGGTTGCAAATTCATCCACTTACCTTTCAACTCTGCCTGCGGATTGAAGTGATACCAGCCCAGGCCTGTAAGAACATACGGCGAAACATTTGGTGCTAATTGAAAATCAAGTAGGAGAAATGGATGAAATTCTAACAATAGACTTACTTCTGCGATCTTGCTTCTGAAGCTTAAATTTCGTACATGTTTCGAGTAAATATTATTCGATTTACCTGTTATCGAACTATCATCCGACCTAACCTCGCCAAGAGTGCCCTCAATTCTCGCACCTAACAGCCCCTGGTAAAGCACCCCTGCGTAGATACTCTTGCTAAAGCGGTTATTTTTCTTATTGATTTCATTAAGGTAAGTGGTGTTATCTGTATTTGCACCACCAATATCAGTTATGCTGTTCATTGCACCAACACCAATTCCAAACTCGTATAAAAGGTCGGTGTTATAGTATTTGTCGTTGAAATAATAGTATTGGCTGAATGAATGGTTGGAAAGGAAGATACATACTATTAATAAAAAAATAGTTTTTAAGGCTTTCATAAGATTACGTCTCAAATAGTCCTTAAAAAGAACGTTATTTTGAAAGTTTTATTTGCCTCTTACGTTATTTGTTTATTAATTGGTAGTACTTACAGGCACTTTTCAATCCACATTCTTCACATTTTGGCGTTCTCGCAATACATATGTAGCGTCCGTGTAGTATCAGCCAATGGTGTGCGATGTATATAAGATCTTTAGGCAGGTGTTTGATTAATTGCAATTCGGCAGCGAGAGGAGTTTTTGCATTGTTTGTAAGACCAATACGGGCAGCCACTCTAAAAACGTGGGTATCAACAGCCATATTCGGCTGGTTATCTACAACTGAAGTGATCACGTTTGCAGTTTTACGACCAACACCGGGCAGTTGCATCAACTCCTCAACTGACAGCGGAATTTCTCCACCAAATTTTTCAATCAGCATATTTGCCATCCCAATTAAATGCCTTGTCTTATTACCCGGATATGAGATACTCTTAATAATATTAAAAAGCTCCTCGTATGTTGCATTGGACAACTCATAAACAGTAGGGTATTTTTCAAATAGGGCAGGAGTGGTCAGGTTAACCCGTTTGTCAGTGCATTGAGCAGAAAGAATAACGGCAACTAATAATTGAAATGGATTATCGTAGACAAGCTCGGTTTCTGCATTTGGGGCGTGTTCGCTAAAATATGAAATAACAAACCCGTATCTCTCTTTCTTAGTCATAGATTAAGAACAAAGATACGGGCCGGTAAAAAAGTAAAAAAGGGGTTTAGGGCTGTTCTACTACTGATGTTCTTTTTGCATAATTAAGAATAGCGGTTATTGACTGTTCGCGAGGACTTGTAATAACCGTATCTAATTGTTGCATCGATTCTTTTAAAGCACCAAGTTTCTCTTTCAGGTTCCAGTCATTTTCTAATGCCTTCTCTATTGCCTGTGTTTTTTCTGGTGATGTTTCTTGATACACGTACTGTATCAGTTCCTCTGTTGAATAATTTGGCATGCTTAAAGAAGTGTTTTCCGGTTTATGTTTTATTGCCTAAGATTAAAAACGGCTTTAAAACTTAAATATTGCATTAAATCATTTTTTTTCTTGGGTACTATCATCTATTATAAAGATTTCTTCGTTTGGTTTTTTTAAGTAGAATTTTTCTCGCGCAAACTTTTCCAGAATGAATGGGTTGTTGTTCAGCTCCATCAAATCTTTCTTTGTAGTAGCAATTTCTTTTTCGTAAAAAGTCTTACTTGTTTCCAGTTTCTGTAGTTCGTGTTTTCTATCCCACTGCGTCCACAAATCGTTCCGGTCAAAAAACAAAATCCAAACAACAAAAACGATGACAGAAGCAACGTACTTGTTTCGTAAGACCTTAAAAACCGTTCCAAATTTTTGCAAAAACATAATAAAAAAAATCGTTAGCTGTAAAGTTATACGAACAGCTAACGACTAGGTAATAAAAAAGTGAAAATTATTTTATAAACTTAAAGCGGCCTTTTGGATAGATCGCGCTGTCACCCAGCATTTCTTCAATTCTAATTAGCTGGTTATATTTTGCCATTCTGTCTGTCCGGCTGGCGCTACCTGTTTTAATTTGTCCACAGTTTAAAGCAACGGCAAGGTCAGCAATAGTCGTATCCTCAGTTTCGCCACTACGATGACTCATAATAGTAGTATAACTGTTCATTTGTGCAAGTTGTACCGCGTTAATTGTTTCGGTTAATGTACCAATCTGGTTTACCTTAATCAGGATGCTGTTTGCGATACCTTCGTTGATACCTCTTTGTAAAATTTTTGTATTGGTTACAAAAAGATCGTCGCCAACCAATTGTACTTTTTTGCCTAATGCGTCTGTCAATTTCTTCCAGCCCTCCCAATCTTCCTCAGCCATACCATCTTCAATGCTGATAATAGGATATTTGTTAGCCCATTCTACCCAATAATTTACCATTTCATCAATGCCTAATCTTTTTCCATCACTCTTATGGAACTCGTAAACACCATTTTTAAACATTTCAGAAGATGCCGCGTCAATTGCAATACCTATTTGTTCGCCTGGCTTATAACCCGCAGACTCAATCGCCATCAAAACAGTTTCAATAGCTTCTTCGTTACTTTGAATGTTAGGCGCAAAACCACCTTCGTCGCCAACGTTTGTGCTGTAACCTTTCTTTTTCAGTACCGTTTTCAGGTGGTGAAAAATTTCAACTCCCCAACGAAGACCCTCGCTAAAAGTGTCAGCCCCAACGGGAACAATCATAAATTCCTGGTAATCTATTTTGTTGTCCGCATGTGCTCCGCCATTCAAAATGTTCATCAAAGGAATTGGCAACACACTGCTATTTACTCCACCAATATATTTAAATAAAGGCAGGTTACTCTCCTGCGCAGCCGCTTTTGCTACAGCCATACTTACCGCAAGCATTGCATTGGCGCCAAGGTTTCCTTTATTTTCGGTGCCGTCTAATTCTATCAGTTTACTATCAATACCAGCCTGATCATTCACCGCCCAACCTAAAAGTGGGTCAGCAATTACATCATTTACATTTTTTACTGCTTGTAAAACCCCTTTACCTAAGTAAATACTTTTGTCGTTGTCACGTAGCTCTACCGCCTCATGTATACCTGTAGATGCACCACTCGGTACTGCTGCACGTCCAATAATACCATTGTCGGTAGTTACATCTACTTCAACTGTTGGATTACCACGGCTGTCTAAAATTTGTCTGGCATGAATGTCTGAAATGTAGCTCATATCTGGTTGGTTGTGTTAATATAAAAATTTGATTTTTCGAGGTCAGCTTTATATCATTTTTAAGCACTGTTGCGTCGCACTCTTGTACTGTTTATTCTTTATTTGACCTGGTAAGCGAACGAAAAATTTCTTCAAGGCTTCCGCCTTCGGTTTGCAAAGAAACGATATTAAGATTATGTTGCAAACTCAGTTCCAGTAATTGCTTTTTTACCTCATTAGTGTCCGTCCCCAAAATTTTCCATGTAAAAGTATCAACCTTATTTACAGAGCTAACGCCAGGTAATCTTTTAAGCCATTCAGCTTCTAACGGCTCTTTAAATGAAACTCTCACCTGGTCGTTGTTTCCTTTCTGGTACAGGTTTGCAAGTTTGTCATCCGCTACCAGCACTCCTTTATTAATAATGATTACCCTGTCGCAAATAGCTTCTACTTCCTGCAAAATATGCGACGAGAACAGAACCGTCTTGTTACGGCCCTGCTCCTTTATTACATTTCGAATTTCTATAATCTGGTTTGGGTCAAGCCCGCTCGTTGGTTCATCCAGTATCAGCACCTCCGGATCATGAATAAGGGCGGCTGCAAGGCCGGTTCTTTGCTTATAGCCTTTTGATAACTGGCTTATTTTTTTTCTTTGTTCTATACCCAGGCCGGTAAGTTCAATTACTTCCTTTACCCGTTGGTTCTTATTTTTAATTTGATGAACTCCTGCTGTAAATTCCAGGTACTCTTTAATATACATATCGTAGTACAAAGGATTGGCTTCAGGTAGGTAACCAATCCTCTTCTTTGCAGCAATAGGATCTGCAGATACATTTATGTTACTAACAGTGGCAATACCACTGTCGGGAGAAAGATAGCCGGTTATCATTTTCATCGTTGTCGATTTGCCTGCTCCATTCGGTCCAAGAAAACCAACAATCTCACCTTTTTGAACTGAAAATGTTATTTTGTCAACAGCTTTTTGTTCCCCATACATTTTCGTTAATTCACTTACTACAATAGACATTATTACTTTATTTCTGGTAGAAGTTATTCAGCTCCTTATCAGGCTAACTCATATTATCGTCCTAAAATTTTTGGAAGTAAAGTAGCCACAAGGATCACTAAAAGCATTCCATATAACATTAAAGTCACGATATTATGAAAACGCATTGTTGTTCTTCGTGGTCCAAAATCTTCCATTTCCTGTTCTTCCTCCCCATACCATTTGAATAATGCGTATAAAATACCATTAACTCCTTCAAGCGTTCCATGAAAGGAATATGACAAAACTATTTTTATAAAAGCGATGGCAGCAAATGCTAACCATAAAAGGGTGTAATATCGGGCTATCAGTTCTAGCAGCATCTTCTTGTGTGAGCAATCTCACGAGGAAGTTTTAAGTTGAATAATGTTCGCAAATTTACTGTTTATAATTCTATTTGATGTTTAGCGTCATTCTTAAAACTGTTTTTGAACTTTAAATAATATGTAAAGTAAGTCAGGGTGCAAGTAGTAGTGCCAAAGCATTTTAGTGTATACAAAAGGCATACAATTAGTAAGAGATAAAGACTCGTTTTGCAATTCATTTCGATCTAACCCGGCTTTACTGATCGTATTCTCCCTGCAAGGCATACTTCCCAAAAATAAGAAGGCCACCTACTATTATCGGGGTTAGAATAAAAGCATAAATTATTGCTGGAATTAAGTCTTCGCTTTTGTCACTGTAAAATTTTGGTATTGCCTGGTTAATTATCAAATAATAGCCACCCGCAAGTCCCACCAATATCCATAATATTCCAAGTATTCTTCTAAGCTTATTCATTTTTTATTCTTTGTAAAGTTTAATCTTCCCTTTTTCCTTTTCCATGTATGTATAGTGCTCCTATAACAAAACAAATAGCGGCAATTATAATGGGATACCAAAGTCCCTCAAGAAAAGGTTTGTCGTAAGGTAATGTAGTTCCAGCTTTTGCTGCCGCCTCATTTGCCTGAGTGGCTCTAAGGGCAAGAAAGGTGGCAATGGCTGGCAGTAATCCTCCAAAAATTCCATTTCCAATATGGTAGGGAAGAGACATTGAGGTGTACCGGATCTTTACAGGAAACATTTCGACCAGAAAAGCAGCTATCGGCCCATATACCATGGTTACAAATATTACCTGCACAAATACAAGTAGTACCAATAACCAAAAACTATCCGAATTAACTTCAACTGCCTTAGTTGTTTTTATATCTGTCGCAGGAACCACTTCCGATACACCTGCAAAAATTGTTTCTTTCCTGGTTTCTTTTTGTTTTGTTCCGTCTGTATAAACTTTCGTTGTAACCGTTGTTTTTAAAGTCTGCCCACTTTTAGTTGCATCGGGCTCCTCAGTTGATTCAATTCTTTGCAGGGAGGCATTTTCCTGTTTGTCTGTTAAGCTAGCGGCGTCGTACATTGCTGAATAAATAGGTCGGTAACTAAAAATTGCTATCAACATTCCCACAAGCATTATCCATTTTCTGCCAATCTTGTCCGATAAAGCACCAAACACTAAAAAGAAGGGTGTGCCTAAACCCAACCCCCACATCATTATTTTACTAGCCTGCGAAATATCTATACTTAACGTGTTCTGAATAAAACTAAGGGCATAAAACTGTCCTGTATACCATACAACGCCCTGCCCCATTGTAGCTCCAAACAACGCCAGTAAAACAAATTTGAAATTCATTTTATTTCCAAAGCTCTCTTTTAACGGATTCGTGGAAGTTTTGCCTTCTGCTTTTGCTTTCGCAAAAACGGGCGATTCCTGCATTTTCATTCTGATCAATACAGAAACGGCTACCATTAATATAGAGATCCAAAAAGGTATTCTCCATCCCCAGTTATTAAAAGCGGTGTCATCCATCGAGCTTTTTGTGATAATAATTACAAAAAGCGAAATGAATAAACCAAGGGTTGCCGTTGTCTGAATCCAGGAGGTATAAAAGCCTCTTTGATTGACCGGAGAATGTTCGGCCACATAAGTAGCTGCACCACCATATTCTCCGCCTAAAGCGAGGCCTTGTAACAGGCGAAGTAGTAAGACAAGGACGGGAGCTAAAAAGCCAATGGTTTCATAAGCAGGTACACAGCCAATTAAAAAGGTGGAAAGCCCCATGATGACAAGGGTTACAAGGAAAGTATATTTTCTGCCAATAAGATCGCCAAGTCTGCCAAAAAAAAGCGCACCAAAAGGACGTACAACAAAGCCGGCCGCAAACGTTGCTAAGGTGCTAAGCAAGGCAGCGGTGGGGTTAGTGGATGGGAAGAATTTGGTTGAAATAATTGTAGCAAGGCTTCCAAAAATGTAAAAGTCATACCACTCTATTAGTGTTCCTAATGAAGATGCCGCAATGATAGAAACAAGCCCTTTTTTTTCGTTGTTGTTAGTCATGGTTATTTTCGCAAAGCATAAATATAGGAGTTTGTTTAAAAAATAGAAGTTTTAAAGTGGTCAGCTGTAATAAGACAATACTAAGAAAATAGTAAATGTTTTTTAAGACGGTTGATACAAACATTTGATATACTACTATGGGGCAACCTAACTTTCTTTTGATTTTTAAAACTATCTACAACCTTCGGCAGCTTTCCTTTAATCATTAGGTTTAAATCCTTTCTAAAACCTTACAATGATAAGTAATACCCTTTTTACCTTCCACATTGCCGGTATTCTTAAACACTCCAATTAAGCCCTTACCCAATTTAAAGCCGGTGAGAGAGAAGAATTTTATACCTCAATAGTAGTCAGAGAGAGTAAGGTAAATAGTACACAATTATTTGTAAGAATGCTGATACAGCGTTACCAATATCCTATAGAAATAATCGCTCTTGAGGTGGCTGCAAGTTTTGACATCGCAACTCAACTTATTGTCGACGCTTACCGGGCAAGTATGATATGGCTAATTAATAAGTGGGTATAGCGACCTTGTACCTCCAATTAAAGCTGTGTACGAAATTTTTCTTCAAAAAGAGTATCTGTTGCTTTCCGCTCTAAAAGGCATAGTGATACTGTAGCAATAGTCGCAAAAGGATCTTTAATTGTGGGAAGAAAAAAGTTAATTGATAGTCAATTGAAGGCAAGTATACAAAAAGCTTCGGATGGCTATATTTTAAATAAACCGATTGAATGGAATAGTTGATGCACTTCGAAAAGTTGTATCGTTGCTCTTTATTCAAACCGTCAAAAGGAGCGTCGCAACGGTGTTGCTATGGAAACTAAAAGCCGACCAACTAAAAACAGGCGGCTAGTTCTTCAGTTGTATATTATGTTTGCTCGTAAAATTCTCTTTTCATACGTTTGCTAAAGTCTCTCATTTATAATTATTGTTATGTCATATCCCCACCAGATTACCAGCTTAGACGAGTATAAAAGCCACTATAAAAAAAGTATTGAAGATCCCGAAGGTTTTTGGGCCGATGTGGCGCAGCATTTTACCTGGAAAAAAAAATGGGACAGTGTGCTGAATTGGAATTTTACAGAACCTAAGATTGAATGGTTTAAAGGTGCAAAATTAAATATCACAGAAAATTGTTTAGACAGACACCTGGAAACAAAGGGCGATCAGCCGGCATTGTTGTGGGAGGCTAATGATCCTGAGGAGCATCACAGGGTTTTAACTTATAAACGCTTGTATGAGAAAGTGTGCATGTTTGCGCACGTCTTAAAAAACAATGGAGTTAAGAAAGGGGATCGCGTGTGCATATACATGGGAATGATACCTGAACTGCCAATTGCTGTTTTAGCCTGTGCGCGGATAGGGGCAATACACAGTGTGATATTTGGAGGATTTAGCGCGCAAAGTATTGCAGACAGGCTAATAGACGCCCAAGCTGAATATATTATTACCTGCGACGGAGCTTATAGAGGGGCAAAAGATATTACGCTGAAAGGTGTTATCGACGATGCATTAATTGGAATTCGATTTGTGAAAAAGGTGATTGTGTATACCCGCACACACACGCCGGTAAGTATGATTAAAGGAAGAGATGTATGGTGGGACGACGAGATTAAAAAAGTGGAAACTTTAGGGCTTCATGATTTTGAGCCGGAAGTAATGGATGCTGAAGACCCTCTTTTTATTTTGTACACGTCGGGTAGTACAGGTAAACCTAAAGGGGTCGTTCACACATGTGGCGGATATATGGTGTATACAAATTATTCTTTTATAAACGTTTTCCAATATCGGCCGCGTGAAGTTCATTTTTGTACTGCAGATATAGGATGGATAACCGGCCACAGCTATATTATATACGGCCCTTTAAGTGCCGGCGCCAGTTCGCTAATGTTTGAGGGCATTCCAACGTTTCCTGATGCAAGCAGGTTTTGGAAAATAGTTGACAAGTTTAAGGTAAACATTTTGTACACCGCCCCAACGGCGCTGCGAAGCTTAATGAGTTACGGAGACACGCCTTTGCAAGACGCGGATTTAAGTAGCCTGAGGGTTTTAGGAACAGTGGGAGAGCCAATAAATGAGGAAGCATGGCATTGGTACGACGAGAAGATTGGCAGAGGGAAATGCCCTATTGTTGATACCTGGTGGCAAACAGAAAACGGGGGTATATTAATATCAAATATTGCAGGCATTACTCCTGCACGGGCAAGTTGGGCAACACTGCCACTGCCCGGAATACAGCCTATATTGGTAGACGAAAAAGGAGAGGAAATAGTACATAAAGAGGGAGAAGCAGCATCAGGAAACCTTTGTATAAAATTTCCGTGGCCAGGTATTTTGCGTACAACGTACAATGATCACGAACGTTGTCGGCAAGCCTATTTTTCTGCCTATCCTGGTTTGTATTTTACCGGAGACGGCGCTTTACGTGATGCGGAAGGGTTTTATAGAATAACAGGCAGGGTAGATGATGTATTAAATGTAAGTGGACATAGAATTGGAACGGCAGAGGTAGAGAACGCCATCAATATGCACGCTGGTGTAATAGAAAGTGCAGTAGTTGGTTATTCGCATGATATAAAAGGGCAAGGTATTTATGCCTTCGTAATTTATAATGGTCGCGAGGATAGTGATGAACGCAATAGGAAAGATATTCTGGCTACGGTTACCCGTATTATCGGCGCTATTGCAAAGCCAGACAAAATTCAGTTTGTAACCGGCTTACCTAAGACCCGGAGTGGAAAGATAATGCGCCGGATATTGAGAAAGATAGCAGAGGGTGAAATGAGTAATTTAGGTGACACTTCAACGTTGTTAGATCCAGCCGTGGTTGAAGATATTAAGAGTGGTAAATTATAAGAAGAAATGATGTTTCCTGTTTCTTTACGTTGCCACAGGCAAATACGGTAAAACCAAAAAGCCGAAATCTTGTACGTTGTATAGGATACCGGAAATGTTGAAAACAGGAGTTAAAAAGCCTTGGAGTGCAAGGTGTAATATTGCCTTTACCGGCGGGCTTAATTAGATGAACATAACCCAGCAGGCAAAACTTTACTGTTGTTACTCATCATCGGCTTCTATTTAGAAAATGTAATGAGGATGAAAAAAATACCAGAACCCAGTGCTCCTCATAAAATCAAAGCGTTTTTTCGCAAAGCCGGTTGGAAAGAATTTCTTGCAATTGTTTTTATAATAATTGCCTGTTACTTTTTTTGGAAACAAAGGGGAGAGCTACAGTCTTTAGGAACTTCGTTGCTCAATACCAATCCATTTTGGTTATGGCTGGGAATTGCAGGTACAGTTGTCTATATCCTGTCCCAGGCAGGTATGTATGTATACAGTTTCAGGGCTATCGGCGGGCATATTTCTTTGCTCCATGCGATCGAATTATATTTAAAACGGAATGTTATTGCCGTATTTCTACCAGCAGGTGGTATTACGGCTTTGGCCTATTTACCTTCAAATATCCGCAACAGTCAAAACGATGTTCAGCAAGTGCACCATGCTTCAGTGGTGTACGGGTTTATTGGTATTTTTTCGGTTTTCATCGTGGCTGTTCCCGTTCTTTTTTATCTGTGGATTCAAGATGCAACTGTTCCGGGAACAGGGGCGGCTTTTATATCGGTTTTGGTTATTTTAATTGTAATGGTTTTATTGGTCACATCCATTCAAACTAAAGGTTCTTTATATAAATGGGTTATAAAAGAACGACCTAAGATAGAGAAGTTTCTTACCGACACTTTTTCCTTTACACTTTCAATGAAACAATTTTGGATAGCTACATTAGTTTCTGTTCTTATTGAAGTAGTAGGTATCGTTCATCTGTATATTTCTATACTTGGTTCGGGTGTTCATGCCTCTTTAACAGCATCTATTATTGGTTATATTGTAGCTGCTATTTTCCTCATCATTTCTCCTTTTCTTCGTGGAATGGGCGCCATAGAGTTGTCTCTTACTTTCATTCTGCAGAAATATAACTATCCAACAGTTATTGCTGTTCAATCCATGTTGCTCTTTCGCTTTTACGAATTCTGGCTACCGCTTTTCATTGGCCTTTTATTATATGCCTCCAAGGCTCGCCATTTATTTATCCAATCTAACAACAAGATTATTTTTAAGGAAAAGTAATTGCAGTTTAATTCAGCTTTTTAGCACACCGTTTATTGCTGAGATGTTGTGACATGAGAAAGATTTTGTTGCAGCCAGCTTGTAAATACGCCTCGCCTTATGTTGCGTCGCACTCTTTTTACTTTGTATGGCCATTCAGCCCCCACTTCATTTGTCTGAAGCTACTGCACCTCCTTACCTGATCAGTACAACTGTTCCTTTTTTAATCACTGATTTTCCAAGGTAGTCCGTTCCCTCAGCAGTGAATACGTAAGTTCCTGGCGCCTGCTCTTTACCACCTAACGTTCCATCCCATCCGGGGCCAACAACAGCAGAACTGTAAACTAGCTGGCCCCAGCGGTTGTACACTTTAAAGGAGCCCGTGGCTTTCATTCCTACGGCAATAGGCTTTAGAAAATCATTTCTACCATCATGATTGGGAGTAAATGCAGTAGGCACAAAAATGTCGGGTCCTGTTTTAAATAACTTTACTTTTAACTCATCTTCTTCAATACATCCTTCCGGTACACCCACCCTTACTTTATAAGTTATAGAATCGTACGACGCACTTAAAAAAACAACAGGATTTGCTATAGATGGATTGTTCATCCCAATTGAAGGACTCCACGAATAAACAGTACCGCCACTTGCATTTAGCTGTAAAGGCTGGTTGGCAAGAATAATGGTATCATTACCTGCAAACGCATTTACTTTCGGTACTACTTTAATGGTAACAGTATCATACACAGGCCTGCCGCAACCCGCCGTATCTGTAACTGTAAGAAGGTACGTAGTAGTTTGGGTAGGCTTTGCTATTGGGGTTAGTGTAGTTGCATTAGTAAGTGAATTAGAGGGTGACCAATTAAAAGATGAGCCGGTAATGTTAGCCGCTAACGGTGCGTCTTTCCCAAAACAAATTGTAGCATCGGCTCCTGCATTTGCTGCCGGGTAAGGAACGACAGTTATTTTGACTGAATCTTTGGCCTGGCAATTTCCGAGATTGGCCGTTATAACATAAGTTGTAGTTGCAGCGGGTTTTGCTACTACGTTCCTACTAGTGGCAATACCTGATATTCCTGATGTTGGTGACCACTGATATTGCAAAGCCTCGCTTACAGAATTCAACCTAACAGTGTCATTACTGCAGATACTGGTATCGTTACCTGCTTTGACGCTAAGAAAATTAAGCACATTCACCCTAACTGTATCCGTAGCAACGCATCCATTTTCTGTTAACGTAACTGTATACGTTGTAGGGTTTTTGGGGTAAACCAGGGGGTTAGCCGTATTTGCATTAAGAATATTATTTGCAGGTTTCCATGCAAAAGCGCCTGTTCCCTCAGCTTTTAATTGCAGGGTATCAATACTGCAGATCAATGTGTCTTTAAATGAAAGAGCCAGGTAAGGTTTGTTTAAAACAGTTACAGTTTTAGTAATACTTTCGGTGCAACCTTTGCTGCTGGTTACGATGAGTGAAACATTCCTCCTTCCTGTATCAGCATATTTGTAAGTTGGGTTTTTTAAAGCAGAGGAATCAGCCAAAGTTAATAAATTGCCAAAATTCCAGCTCCAGCTATTAATAACTCCATAGTTTGCCGTGCTTTTGTCTTTAAACTCAAATGGTGCCTCAAAGCAACTTCCTGTTATGTCAAAATCAGGTTTAAAACCTGGATAAACGCCTAATGTTGTCATCCCTGTATCTACGCATCCAGCCTCAGCTCTCACTATAAGCCGTACCTTATATAAGCCGGTATCTGGAAACGTAAAAACAGGCTGTGCCAGCGAAGAGGTATCAGTAGTGCTACCGGGTACTCCAAAATCCCACGAATAGCCCCGTATACCTGCAGACAAGCTATTATTACTAAAAGTCACTTTAAAATCTTTGCAATATGCGCCGCTGAATGGAATAGGTTCTGCTGCTGTATAATCACAATTACCCACCTGTAAAATAAAATCTTTACGGTGTTCATTAATTGCCACACCGTTTCTCCATTCAGTAACACAAACGTTTATTACATACCTTCCCGCTGATGGTGCAATGCCGGTTATTTTACCTGTTTGTGAATTAATTTTTACCCCTGCTCCCAATGGATTTTGGCCGTTAAAAGTGGATCCATAAGGTAACGGGCTTAGTGAGAGACTTGATGGAACCCCGCCCGGTGAAGTGCCGGGGTTAGGATTGTTAGAACTACCGCCCGAGTAGGCATCGCAAAACGAATATGTGAGCAAGTCACTATCTGGATCGGATGCACCAAAGTCAAGAACAAAACTTTTATTCTGGCATACCAAAGCTGTGTCTTTTATTGCAAATTGAGGGCTACTGTTATTTCCTGAAGACAGTAAAGCGGTACCCGGTATTTTTGTTACAAACGTGCCTCCAATTCCGGCACCTACCACGTTCCCGATATCTTCAATCCGGCAGCAACGTATCCACGACAGTGTAAAGCCACCGGGTGTAGATGGCAGGTCGATGGTTCCGGTAAAAATGCCAATTTGAAAACACACTTCTGGTGCGTTTAGGAGGCAGGGAATTGCTTTAGTATTCAGCTCTATTACCGGCGCCGGTGATTGAAGCGCCAGGTCGAGTTTTGTAAACAAGGAAAGTTCGTTTGATCGGTAAATTCCTATCACAACCCTTTCCGTCGCCAGTGTTTGCCCTACAGAGTGGCAATCTCTAAAAAGCCGCATCGTTACTTTATACTTGTTTGTATTTGCACCGTTGCCAGGGCCGAGGTATTCATAAAACAATTCACCACCAGCAATGTGACTGGCAAAAGTTTGCAAAAATGAAAAGAGTGTAATTATAAGTATCGAAATTTTCTTCATGTCAGCTTTATCCTAATCAAAACAGAACAGCAGGTCGATAAAAAATGCTGCATGGTTAGGCAAGTGAAAGTACGAAAGGTTCAGCTATTTAATCTATGTGGCGTAGTCATAATAGTGTGTTAATAGATAGAGCAAAAAAGGCGGAAGGAGTTTGGTGAGGTCGTTAGTTATTGAAGTGCCGGCAACCTTTTTAAATGGCAATTCTACTTTTTTAAATAAAAAATGTCACTAATCTTTTGTCAGACTAAAAAGGATGTTCAATAAATTCAATTAAGTACTTGTTTAATTCTGAAGGTTTCTCCCACATACTCATATGACCTACGTTCTGCATAATATGCACATATGAAATTTTAGGAAGATGCACTTGTTTTAATAAATCTTCTAAAGGAGCTGCAACATCTTCCGACCCTATTATGAATAATACAGGAACATTCGCTTTTTCAAGAATGCTTGTTCGGTCTGGCCGGCTGATCATGGCCGCATAATATTGAACGAGTGCTTCCTTTGAAAACTTTCTTCCTTGCTCTATTAAATTTGAAACTCTTTGAGGTTGTTCTCTTTTATATACTTCAGAAAAAAGGTTTGGAGTGCTGTTTTTTAGAAAAGGGTATACTCCATATTCTTCCATCAGCTTAATCGCTTTTCTTCTCGTATTCTTTTTTTCTTCGTTATCTGCAAAGGCTGTTGAATGAACGAAGCCAAATGCAGTTAATTTTTCCGGAAATAATTCTGCAAAAGCAAGCGTAATGTAACCGCCCATACTATGCCCGAGTAAAATGCATTGGTTAATATTCTCCTGTTCTAATAATGTTTTTACAACCCTGGCGTAGTCTTCTATACCAACATTTTCTTTTGCCAGTAATTGCGATCTGCCGCTACCTGGGATGTCGGGAACAATGAGTAAACAGTGATGTTGAAGAAATGAAACCTGCTGATCCCATATAGAGCTATCTTCTGCAAAACCGTGTAACAACACAACGGGTTTTCCATTTCCATATACCTGGTAAAAAATCTCTGATCCTTTATATTGAAATTGCTTTTCCATGTTTTGTAATTGAGTTTTTCCTGAGTCAGGTAAAGGGCTAAAAATTATACCTTTTATATGTATCTGAATTTTTTTGTCTTTTTCAAGAGCGCAAATTTTCGCCAGGCGTGATTATAAAAGTATAAGTTTAAGCGTTTATTATTAGGTTTTGTGGAGATGTAAAATTGAAACTGCTGTTGATAATGGCGGTGCAGATAAAGTGCTTGCGACGCAACAATGTTGCCACATAATACTAATGCTGGTATCTATATTAATCGTTGTCAGAAACGCTTTCATATACAATGATAAAATTTCCTTTTGTTGTCCGATTTTAAAAATTCACATTACTTTCATTCTTTGTAATATCTTGAAGTCTTTAACTATTTGCAGCCATAATTAAAACTAAATGAAAGAAGTAAATCTTAGAAGCAGACAGTGGTTTGGCCGTAAAGGCAAGGATGGTTTTGTGTACCGCGCCTGGATGAAAAACCAGGGTATTCCTGATTATGAATTTGATGGTAAACCGGTTATAGGGATCTGTAATACCTGGTCTGAACTAACGCCGTGCAACGCACATTTTCGTGAATTGGCAGAGTCTGTAAAACGAGGTATTTACCAGGCTGGTGGTTTTCCTGTAGAATTTCCTGTGATGTCTTTGGGCGAAACTTTGATGAAGCCAACCGCAATGCTTTATAGAAACCTCGCCAGCATGGATGTAGAAGAATCGATAAGGGCAAACCCTTTGGATGGAGTGGTGTTACTCTGCGGTTGCGATAAAACTACCCCTTCGTTGGTGATGGGTGCATGCAGTGTAGACATTCCAACGATTGTCGTTTCCGGAGGTGCAATGCTTACGGGCAGGCACAAAGGAACATCAATAGGTACAAGCGATTTGTGGCGCTACCAGGCTGCCATAAAAGAAGAGAAAATGAGCCAGGAAGAATTTGTAACGCTGGAAGGAAGTATGTGTCGCAGCCGGGGGCACTGCGCGGTGATGGGCACAGCTTCTACAATGGCTTGTATGGTTGAAGCGCTTGGACTTTCGCTACCAAATAACGCTGCAATTCCCGCTGCTGATGCGCGACGGAAAGTACTGGCGCAATTATCGGGATTACGCATAGTAGAAATGGTAAAGCAAGACTTGAAACCGTCGGATATTTTGACCCGCAAGGCTTTTGAAAATGCAATTATTACCAATGCAGCCATTGGCGGATCTACCAATTTTGTGCTGCACTTGTTAGCCATCGCCGGTAGGGTTGGTGTTGATTTGACCTTGCAGGATATAGACACATTTTCTACCAAAATTCCACTTCTTGCCAATCTTCAACCTTCTGGTAATTTCTTTATGGAAGACTTTTACTACGCGGGTGGTTTGCAGGCGGTTTTAAAAGAACTCGCAGAACATTTAAATACCGACTGTATAACGGTAAACTCAAAAACAATTAAGGAGAATTTTGAACGGAGTGAGTTTGTAAACAGGGAGATTATTGCTTCTGTTGATGAGCCGTTTAATGCCATTTCAGGGATTGTTGTTTTAAATGGAAATCTGTGCGAAAATGGTGCTGTGATAAAACCTTCTGCCGCCTCATCACACCTTTTGCAGCATACAGGTAAAGCAGTTGTTTTTGAAGACATTGAAGATTATAAAGAAAGAATTGATAATGACGACTTAGAGGTTGATGAGGAATCGGTATTGGTGCTAAAAAATGTGGGTCCAAAGGGTTACCCGGGAATGCCAGAGGTAGGCAATATGGCTTTGCCGAAAAAGCTATTGTTGAAGGGTGTGACTGATATGGTTCGTATTTCTGATGGCAGAATGAGTGGGACCGGCTTTGGAACTGTAGTGTTGCATGTTTCTCCTGAAGCAGCCGTAGGGGGTAATTTTAGTGTTATAAGAAGCGGCGACCTCATTACCTTGGATCTTCCCAACAGGTCTTTGCATTTGCATGTATCGGACGAAGAGCTGTCAGAAAGAAAACAACAATGGAAAGCACCTGCATTGGCGAGCGAAAGGGGGTATGTTAGTTTGTATACTTCCACTGTACAGCAGGCACACCTGGGTGCTGATTTTGAATTTTTAAGAGGTAAATCGGGAAGTGAAATTACAAGGGATTCGCATTGATATTGTTGAGTGGTGGGTTGTATGTAGTGAATGAAAAAAGCTTTTTTGAGGCGCTACTTACCACTGACAACTCACCAATCGCAACTTACCACGATAACTATAATCAGAAACAATGTTTAACGAACAGGTTGCCATAATAACCGGTGCCGGACAGGGCATAGGTTTTGAAATCGCAAGACAACTGGCTTCACAAGGCGTGAAGGTGGCCTTAAATGACTTAGATGAACGGCTTGCAAATGAAGCTGCCGCAGCAATAAATCAATCAGGAGGACGATGTCTTTCAATACCTGGAGATGCCGCGGATGTGGCTTTCATAAAAGAGATGGTACAAAGAACTGCCAGTGAATTGGGGCAGGTTACCATTGCTATTGCCAATGCCGGCATTACGCTCTTCAACGAGTTTTTGGAGTACGAGCCCAAGTCTTTATATAAAGTGATGCAACTGAACCTTGGAGGAAGTTTTTTTCTTGCACAGGAAGTTGCCAAACAAATAAAAAGGCAACAATCGGGAGGTAGTATTTTATTTATGTCTTCTGTAACTGGTCATCAGGCACATAAAAACCTGGTTGCATATGGAATGACAAAAGCAGGGCTGGAGATGCTTGCCAAAGGCCTTGTGATAGAATTGTCGGAGTACGGAATTTCTGTAAACGCCATAGCTCCTGGGGCCACAGCTACCGAACGAACCCTGGGAGATGCCTCTTACACCGAAACCTGGTCCAGAATAACACCGATGGGACGACCAGCTACAGTAGAGGATATTGCCCGCGCAGCTGTTTTTTTAGTTTCGCCTTTCTCAAGACATATAACCGGGCAGACCTTAATCGTGGATGGAGGCTGGACCTCTGTTAGCCCTTCACCTTATTAGACGGCTACTTTTTTAAATCGAGTTAAGCTGGCTGCAGAAAAAAAGTTTTAGTTCTGGTACATAAAACAATCCCGGATCGTTGCAGCATTCTTATTTAAACCATTGTCTTTCCCTAAAGAGTAAAAAAGCAAATTGTTCATTAAAATGAAATGATTGAAGTAAGTTTTAAGAATCGATTTTTTTCTTTGTTATGGTAAATAATGTAAGGGGAAATAGAATTTTAAAAAAAGGTATTTTTCTATTATTTGCGTTTTTTCGTGTTAATATTTATTCTAACATTGCACCTTCTAATGATTTTTAATCTCCTTTTTGCCATACCAATAAATATGACTTCGGGCATTCATCCAACAATCGCCTCGACAACTTCAGGTTATTCTTCTCATAATATTTATTTTAAAAGTGATACCCGAAGAGAGCTTATTGAATGCTTGTTCTATAATAATTATCAAGTGTGGTAAAATAAAAAAATTAGTAAAAAATAATTACTGCTTGTTTAACATTTTAATCTTTCGTATGAAAACAAACATGAGGCCCTTGTCCTGTCGCAAAGAAAAAGGCGCTACACTTAGGACAACCAAAATTTCAATGTTTTTAAAATTGACGTTGCTGCTGCTGTTAAGCGGCACTTTACACCTTACCACTCATGCTTCCCCTCCCAGGGATGTACGTGGAAGAGTTATAAATACTGAAGGTACTCCCTTACAAGGCGTATCGGTAGTAATTGCCGGTACAAAAAAGGGAAGCACTACCAATACAGACGGCCGCTTTGTAATAGCGGTACCAGACGACAGGACGTCACTTGTGTTTTCAAGTGTAGGATTTGAAACACAAACCATTCCTGTTGCCGATCAAATCGAAATCAACGTCACTTTAACTGCGTCTTCTGCTGGCCTGGACCAGGTAGTAGTAGTGGGTTACGGTACGCGGAGGAAATCTGACCTGACAGGAGCTGTTGGCTCTGTAAGGGCTTCGCAATTGGCGGAGCGTCCAGCAGCATCCCTTAACCAGGCACTTGCAGGAAGAATAGCAGGTGTGCAGGTAAATACAAACTCCGGCCGTCCGGGTGGTAGAACCAATATAAGGGTTCGTGGTTTTAGTTCCATTAACTCTTCCAACAATCCTCTTTATGTTGTCGATGGTGTAATGCTTCCGCAATCCAATCAAACTCAGGCCAGCCAGGCAATAGATTTTATTAATCCAAATGATGTTGTTTCTGTTGAGGTATTAAAAGATGCATCATCTACAGCAATTTATGGCGCAAGAGGTGCAAATGGTGTAATCCTTATCACTACTAAACGTGGACGGGCGGGTGAAGGTAGAATTACTTACGATGCTGAATATTTTGTACCAACGGTAGGTCCCAATTTTCCTAAGGTACTTAACGCGAAAGAATTTTTAGCGGTGGAGGATATGGCTTATAAAAACATGGAGAAGTATGACCCTGCAGGTTGGGCAGCGGGCAGATATGTTGCGAGGAATCCGGCGTTAGCGCGTACCAATCCTCTACTATTTGATAGCAAGGGGCAACCCCTGTACGAGACAAACTGGTTGAAAGAAGCAACTCAGAATAAGTTAGGTATGAACCAGCAGATAGGGTTTTCTGGCGGTGATGAGAAAACCACCTATTCAATCTCTCTGGGCTATCGTAACGACCAGGGCCTTTTGTTAACTTCTTACCTAAAGCGTTATTCTGGTCGTTTCTCGTTTGACAGCCAAATTAAAAAGTGGATGAAAGTAGGCGGTACCCTTAGCTACAACAACCAGGAGGAGAATATCGTGGATCAGAGTGATGCTGTTCCAAGGCAAATTGTAGAAGATTTTCCTTTCTTGCCAGTACGTTATCCAAACGGAACTTTCGCTAATAATAGGGATTATCCAAACGCAGAAGGTTCTTTTAGTTCAGTGCATAGATTACTGGGAACAAGGTATATACTAAATACGCAAACCAGTTTAGGTAGCGTATACACAAATATTAATCTTGCACCAGGACTTGAAATGAGGACTTTACTGGGTTACAATGTGTTAACTCAGGGCAATAATGAATCTGTAACACGTACATTAAATATCGGCGGTGCAGGTAATGCAGCGGCAAGAAACCGGAGAGAAAATTTCTGGTCTTTGGAGAACTACTTGACCTACAACAAACGCTTTAAAGACATTCATTCTTTTACAGGCTTATTAGGAATCTCATGGCAGGAAACAACTGCCTTTAGTATGAGTAGTACCGTGAGTGGATTTGCTACTGACTATTTCCTTTACAACAACCTTGGGGCAGGAGCCACAAATCCACAAGTATCATCAGGTCGTTCAAGGTTCGCTTTTAACTCATACTTCGGCCGCATCAACTACGGGCTTAAAGACAAGTATCTAGCAACCATTACCGCCCGTATGGACGGATCATCTAAGTTTGGTGCTAATAACAAATATGCTTTGTTCCCATCTGCAGCATTAGCCTGGAGGGTGTCGGAGGAGGATTTCTTAAAGAATAGTTCAGTTATCTCAAATTTAAAGGTACGAACTAGTTATGGCCTGACTGGTAACTCTGAAATTCCCGCTTATTCTTCGCTCTCGCTTGTAAGTTCGACTTATGCAGCACTCTTCAACGAGGCAAGATTTGGTGGTACAGGTCTCAGTAGCTTGGCTAACCCTGATCTGAAATGGGAAAAGACGGCCCAGTACGATGCTGGAATTGAGGTAGGATTGTTCAACAACCGGATTTCACTGGAGGGTGATTTCTATTACCGTAAAACCACTGATATGCTTTTGGATGCTCCTGTTCCAAGAACTAGTGGATATGCTACAATTAGAAAGAACATAGGTTCAATGCAGAACAAGGGGATAGAACTTGCAATCAATACAGTAAACGTACAGGGGAAAGATTTTTCATGGAATACAACTTTTAACATTTCCATGAACCGCAACAAAATACTTTCTCTGGCTACACCAGCTGATATTTTTAATGTTGGTGGACCAAACTTCACCAACCCGACGAATATCATCCGGATAGGAGAACCAGCAGGTTCTTTCTGGGGTTTAACACGTTTGGGAATTTGGAGCGAAGCAGAAGTACAAGAGGCAGCTAAATTTGTTAGCTATAGAAATAACCTGACGATACGGCCAGGTGATATTAAGTATTTGGATGTAAATGGCGATAAGGTAATTAATGATGCTGACAGAACGATCATCGGTAATGGGAGTCCGAAAGCCTGGGGATCTTTATTGAATACATTTAAGTATAAAAACCTTGATTTCACTGTTGAGCTTCAATATTCATACGGAAATGATGTTCTGGATATGACTTTGCATTCAAGTGAGGACAGAGTATCCCTTGCTAACAGTTATGCAACGGTGCTGAATGCCTGGACACCACAGAACCAAAACACAATGATTGCAGAACTCCGCGATACAAGAGCCGGTTACGTAACCAATGTTGACACTCGTTGGATTAAGGATGGATCTTTTATCCGTGGAAGAAACGTTCTATTAGGATATAACCTGCCACTTTCTGCCGTAAGAAAAATGAAGCTTGAAAGGTTTAGGATATACGCTTCAGCTCAAAATTTATTCTTAATACGTCATAAAGAGCTGAACGGTGATCCTGAAGCTACTCCTACCGGAGGATATGCAGGAGATGGTAGCAACGTGTTTTCACAAGGTATGTTTTGGCACAGCTATCCTAAATCGACAATATTTATGGTTGGACTTAACGTTAGCCTATAATTAACTTATTTTAAAGAAATTAATAATGAAACTGAATACATTAAAAAAAACAGGTACTATTTTGTTTGCTGCCACACTAATAATTTCGTCGGGCTGCAACAAGTTTCTAGAAGAAAAGGACCCTTCAAGATTAACCCCTGAAAGTTTTTATACCATTCCTGACCATGCTGAAGCGGCTGTTGCTGCTATTTATGCAGACACACGAGCTCTATGGGGTGGTGCAGGTATTTTTTCCTCCAACTGGCAGTTGTTAGAAGCTCCTACCGGAACTTCTACCACAGAGACCGCCCAGAATTCAGACCTCAACAATTTGTATTCCTTATCCTGGGACGGAAATACAGGTCATATAGTTAACTACTGGAATGGGTTGTACAGGGTGATCGCCAATGCAAATCTTGCCATAGACAAGATCCCTGCGATAACGCCGATGGATGAGGCACAAAAAAAACGCAAATTAGGCGAAGCAAAATTTCTTCGCGCTTGGGCTTATTTTTATGCGGTGCGTTTATGGGGAGACGTGCCGTTGGTTACGAAACCAGTATTTAAGGAAGCTGATGAAGGTTTCTTTCCTGCAAGAGCTCCTCAGGAAGAGGTGTATAAATTAATAGTAGAAGATTTGGTAGCAGCTGAATCTGCTGGTTTGCCATGGATGGATGCCACCGGACGGGTTTCTATGGCTGCCGCAAAGGCGCAGTTGTCTAAAGTATACCTTACAATGGCAGGACAGCCACTTAATAAAGGGGCAGCTTATTATAAGCTTGCTGCAGATAAAGCAAAGGAGGTGATTGATTATGCAAATAGCAACCCAACTGTAATCAATCTTTTCCCTACCTATCTGGACCTTCACGATGTTAACAAAGAAGATATGTTGGAGCATCTTTTTGAGATCCAATACCAGATAACTGTTGCAAGCAATCCAATGGATAATTACTATCCGAACTTTAAAGCAGTTACAGTAAATGGTCAGGGTGGTACCGGAAGTTCTGTTCCTACTTTAGCGTTCTATAATTCTTACGAGCCTGGAGATTTGCGTGCAAAAGACCAGGAAGGATTCTTTTATACGACCTATTTCTTAAACGGAAATGGAGATCGTTTCTCTCTTGGCGCGCCTTATGTCTTCAAACACTTTAATATGGTCGCAAACGGCACCGTGGTTTCTACCCCAAATGGTCTTGTAGGTGTAAAAGGAACTGCTCAAAATAATCTTGATGTACCACAAATACGTTATGCTGAAGTGCTATTGATTTACGCAGAAGCACAGAATGAGGTAGGTGGACCAACACAGGATGCATATGACGCATTTAAAAGGATAAGAGACAGGGCAAAACTTACGACACCGGCTATGAGTACCTACAGCCAGGCTTCATTCAGAGAAGCTGTTTGGAGGGAGCGCTGGCATGAGCTGGCTTACGAAGGAATTACCTGGTTTGATATGGTTCGCTTAAGAAAGGTTTATAACGAAACCACCAATGGTTTTGATGAGTTTGTCGGACATATTAATAAAAGTTCGAATCAGCCGTTGCAGGCCAAACACTTGTTATTGCCTCTCCCAAGACAGGAAATGTTGAATAACCCAAATCTTAAAGTGCAGAATCCCGGTTATCCGCAATAATCATCGTTAAACCCGCTTGTACTGATAAATTCTTTTAAATAAGAAGCTTATTATAGGATAGCAAAATAAATGGCAAGCAAAACATGCTTGCCATTTATTTGCTGTCTAAATCAAGTTGTAGTATCAATGCGTTGTTTTATCAAAACATATTGGTGTCTCTTTAGGATTTAGTTCAAATTATTTTCAACATTTAATTAATAGCAAGTTTATGTTTCTAAAATATGTAATGTCAGCAGCTCTCTTAGGATTAGTTGGGTGTTCCGGCGCTGGTAAATCGGGGGGTGGAAAAGGTTGGATCAGCTTGTTTGATGGCAAATCTTTGGACGGCTGGAAGTTTAGTGAAAAGCCGGGAACATTTAAGATCGAGAATGGCAGTATTATGGTGGCAGGTGTAAGATCGCACTTGTATTATGATGGCTCCGTCATGAATCATGATTTTAAGAACTTTGAAGTGAAAGCCCAGGTCATGACAAAGGCAGGCTCCAATTCCGGGTTTTATTTTCATACTCAGTTTCAGGAGAGGGGATTTCCTGATAAGGGTTTTGAAGTGCAGGTAAACAATTCTCACACAGATTGGAAAAGAACGGCAAGTTTATATGATATAGTGGATGTACGAGAGGTTTATGTAAAAGACGATGAATGGTTTACATTGTACATTAAGGTTGATGGCAAGCATGTTACAACTAAAATAAACGATAAGACGGTTGTTGAATGGACAGAGCCTGAAGGTTTTACTCCTCCAGGAGGTCATTCAGGTCGGGTGATTTCCAAGGGTACTTTTGCTTTGCAAGGCCACGATCCTAAAAGTGTTGCCTATTTTAAAGATATTATGGTAAAGCCTTTACCATAATTTAGCGAACTAAAGCATTATGAAATCAATTATTCAAATTTCCCTTGATTTGATTAATATAGACGAAGCACTTGAAACTGCTGCAATGGCAATGCGTGCAGGTGTAGACTGGCTTGAAGCCACTACACCATTGGTCTCTGGCGGAGGTTTTACATGGTGTAAGGAAATTGCATGAAAGCTTTTCCCGGAGTTCCAATCGTTTCAAACCTGAAGACAGGGTACTTTCAGGGCAGAAAAGACCTGAACTATCCGTAGAAAAAGGTGTCGAACTAGCTGCAATGTATAGAGACTTGTTTGCCCTATGCTGCCGATTTTGGAATAACGCTTATTCTTGAAAATCAGATAGGCAAAGGATTAAACGATTATGATGCCATTTTCGCCGAATTAAAGCGGGTAGGTTTCAACGGATGGATTAGCATTGAAGACGGAGTGGATGGCATGGATCAACTGGAACGTAGTGTAACTTTCGTTAAACGAAAAGTTGCCGAATACTGGCCATCTTAAGAAATGTCTTCTGTAATACCGATCAACCATTAGCATCATCAATTGAACGCCTTTTCCAATACTTTAA
>NZ_JAOQAH010000107.1 GCF_025963695.1 Segetibacter sp.
GCATCAGGGCCATGACAGGCAAAGCATTTGTCAGAAAGAATAGGACGAATATGATAATTGTAGCTTACCACTTCAGGTAGAGAAACCTTATTAGTTCCAGCGCTACTATTATTACAGGATAAAATAAAACCTGTTATAATAACTACAAGGATTGAAATAATTATGAATATTCTTTTATTCATAGTAATGGCAAGTCGTTTAGTCTTTTTAAAAAAAGATTAGAAAAGTACGAAAAAAGAGGATTGAATTAGTAGATGAACTGTAATCAGCTGTTAAGGTATGGAAGAAAAACTAGTGAAAAAGTGAAACAGATTGAATATTAGTGGCTTTTTTTATAATGCTCCAACAAAGCGTCGCCTCCAAAATCGTGTTTTAGATCACGTACTACCGTGTGTACATGATTTCCGTTGTTCTGCGTATTGTCGAACTCAATTATGATTGTCGGACCTTTTATCCTGTAGTATCTTTTGTTTCCCACACCGTTCTCGTTGCTTCCTGCCCAGGCAAATATGAGGTTGTTCATTCCAGCGGCTTCAATATCGTTCATCATACTGCTGGCAAATAAACGGGTATAGCGGTGGATATAAAGGCTGAGCAACTTTGTAAATATTGCCTTTTGGGCAGCGTTTAAGTTTGAAAAACTTATGCCTTTAGAATCATCAATCATCGCCTTCCTGCTATTTGTTGTTAAAATATCGCCAGGCGCGTTAGAGTCAATAATAGCTTTAGAAAGCTGTTCGGCACTCAATGCTTTTAAGAATTCAAATGCAAGTTCATTTTCTTCTTTCAGTATTTCAAGGCCTTTTTCGGGTCCGCTTAGAACTACAGCAGGATTTGCTCCCATAAAGCCCGGCGTTCCGGAAACGATTTTGTTGTTTTCGGAGGAAAAACTAAACGAAAGATGGTGGCCATCTAATCTCCATCCCCATATGCTTGTAGCTGATGGAGTACCGAAAACAGTAAAAAAGTATTTTCCCGGGTCGCGGTAGTTGTCACCTTCTTTCCGGTTTTCTAATTCTTTTAGCACAACTTCAAGTGCCATTATCTGGCTTGCTTTTTTGAAAGCATTTTCGCTTAACGCAGATTTCATTAAAGCGATTGCCGCCTCTTTTTGCCGGGCATTAAGCTCATTTATCGAAATGCCTTTCCTGTCGTTTAAAGGAACATAATGCCACCTAAATCTTTCGGAAGAATCGAAAGGATATTGAGCTTGCGCTTTTTTATTTTCGTCAAGGGCATTCAGAAAGAGGTTTGCTGTTTTATATAGATTATTTCCCTGCGGCTGCGCCGAAAGTGAAAAAGACAGCAGGATAATGCCGATCGTTAGTTGAATTTTCATTATTGTAAATTAACTTAATTCTATGCTTATTGCTTATTTATCGCTTGCAAGTAGTACCGCTGATTGAGATAAGCTTTGCCCAATAATAAAAAAAAGTACAAGGGTGCGACGCAACGATGTACGTCGCAGTGCTGCTGTATGGGACAAAGAAAATTATTTGAAGTAACGAATTATTTCACCCGGTTGAAAAGAAAGAGATCTTTAAAAGTCCATTTTCCGTCGGCCATATTCCCGCGCATAATTGCAAATTGATCATTAGAACGTTTTTCATAAACAATTCTAAGATCCTCGCCCTCTTTCTGAAAAACGGCTCTGCCTTTGGTTGCTTCTAAAAAATTGTATTGATCAAATTTGTCCTTTTCTTCCATGCCGACCATTCCCGGTCTAAAATGTTTTACCCTGGAAACAAGGCCTTGGGTATTTTGCTCATACGCCAATAGTTCATACATACTTGCCTTGTTTCCCGTCATCATCCTCATAAAGCCTAACATATTATCTCCGTCTGCAGGCATCCACTGACCCTCGATTGTTCGATCGGCGGTAACAGCTTTCCAATGACCTTCTATAAAACTGACGTCTGCGAGTTTACCTGAATTTTGTTGGGCCACACTTCTTTTCACCGGCGCTATCACCGTTAATAATGTGAAGATGGGTATAAGGGTTTTAATAAAACGAAGGTGAAAAGGTTTGTTGTTCATATGGGGCTTTTGTTTATAAAACTTACTAAGATAACACCCCTTTGGGAACATGTATTAAATACTCACCTAAATTTTTAGATTGCTGCGGCGTGCGGTAACCTTTTAAGATTAGCGATCGTGGTAGAAACAGTCAAAACATTAGCAAAACTTAAAAATCGAAATAGCTTTGCAATAAATACTTTTGCCAGAATATAAGAGACACCACATGAATAAACGTTATCTATTATCGCTTTCCATTATTTTACCTGCCTTTTTATTTTTAGCAGTTTCGTCTTATGCGCAAACTACTTCAGCAGCAAGTACAGATACCTCTGCCGATGCAAACTTCACTGTTCAGAAATTGTACACGGCATTAAGTAATCCCTGGGGAATGGCTTGGCTGCCCGATGGAAGAATGCTTGTAACCGAACGCTCAGGAGATATTCTTATTTTTAAAAATGACAAGTATACCGGGCAAAAACTGGTTGGTGTGCCTAAAGTTTTTAACCAGGGTCAGGGTGGCTTGCTTGATATAAAACTACATCCGGACTACAATAAGACAAAGTGGATTTACATATCGTACTCTAAGCCGGTAGAAGGTGGTGCTACTACTGCTATTACCCGGTTTAAACTGGCAGGAAACCAGGTGACCAATAAACAGGATATTTTTATGGCAAAGCCATTTATAAAGGCCGACTTTCACTTCGGCAGCAGAATGGTTTTCGATAAAAAAGGTTTTCTTTATTTTAGCTCAGGTGAAAGAGGAACGCAACCCAAAGTACAACTGCTCGATAATGATCATGGGAAAATTCACCGGATTTATGATGACGGACGAGTTCCTGCTGACAACCCTTTTGTTGGTCAAAAAAATGCACGTGGTTCTATTTGGACTTACGGGCACCGTAACCCGCAAGGGATGGTATATGATGCAGCAACCGACCGTATTTGGGCGGTTGAACATGGACCTAAGGGCGGCGACGAACTTAACCTGATAGAGAAAGGAAAAAATTATGGCTGGCCTAAGGCCTCTTACGGAATAAACTACGACGGGACAATTTTAACACCTGACAAAGAATTGGAAGGAGTAACTAACCCAACCCGCTTTTGGGTTCCGTCCATCGGGCCTTGCGGAATGACAATGGTTACCAGCGACAAATACCCTGGTTGGAAGGGTAATTTGTTGGTTGGCGCACTTGCATTCCGGCATATTGCACGGGTGCAACTTGATGGAAAAACCTACGTTACCGAAGAGAAATTATTGCAGGATGTTGGAAGATTTAGATCTGTAGCACAAAGTCCTGATGGCTTTATCTATGCTATTACGGAAGGGCCTGGTCAATTAATTAAACTTATTCCTAAGCCATAAAAAGCTTCTTAAAGACAACATAGCCAAACCTACATATCTCTCCCGTTATTGTAGTTACAATAGCGGGATTTTTTTGTACCGGCTATCTGCTTCTGTTGGGCTTTAGTTGCGACGCTCCTTTCAACATAAGTTACATCCTTCATCTTTGCGGTTACATATTGCCGTAACAATAATCAACACTTAAAGTGTCCCTATCTTTTAAAGAAAATAAAGACGGCTCCTATCACAGTTAATACAAAAACTACCTTGCGATAGCTGTTCTCTTTTATTTTTGCCACAATAGCAACTCCTGCTAAGAATCCAACAATTATTACAGGTAACAAAAAGAGATCAATCTTTAGTGAGGCAAGCGAGATATTATGCCAGTAAATTACCTGGAACGGTAATTTAAAAAAATTGATTACGAGAAAGATCCACGCTGCCGTTCCGATAAAATCGTTTTTAACCATGCGTGTTGCAAGGAAATAAATATTAGAAAAAGCGCCGCCAAGATTCCCCAGCATTGTCGTAAACCCCGCTATTAACCCCATACTAATCGCAAAAAATCTATTCCCCGGAATAGTAATATTCTTACTCATTTCAATGAGCAGCAGCAAAGCAACCGTAACAATAATTATTACAGCCATTACCTTTCTGAACAGGGCCTCATCTAAATCTTTTCCTACAAACACACCGATTAAAATTCCTATTGCTAACCAAGGTAACAGCTTCCAGAAGTGACTCCATTGTGCATGACGATGATAAAATTTTACTGCCATCAGGTCGGCAAAACAAAGCAGTGGCAATACAACACCTGTAGAGGCCTTGCCTCCAAAAACAATTGCCATAATAGTAATATTAATCATCTCAATGCCCTTTATACCGGATTTTGAAAGACCAATAATAAAGGCGGCCAGTATAATAAGAACCCAATTAGCAACAGACTGATCAAATAAAACGTCCATGTTAGTAATATTGTAGATTTTCTTTTACCAGCTTTTATTGTTCGGGAATTAACGCTAAAGATAGTCGGCAAACTGATGTTAGAAATTAGTTACCGAACAAAAGGGAAAAAAGGGAAAGATAGAAGTTGTAAAGAATAGCGCCTTTTAAAAGGTTTGTAAGCCCGCAGGTGCCGGCCAGTATTTTTGCTTAGAAATTAAAAAGCCCCATTTATTATAGAATAATGGAAGTAGAAAAACTACACCTCTACATAGTTGTCACAAACTCCACTTTTTTGTGTGGATTTTTGCTGGCATACTGGTAAACCAGCCCACGTATATATTCGCTTTCAGGATACTGTGTAACATGCTTTTTATACTCGTCAATATGAGTAAAGGACGTATTTGCAGGAATATAACCCATTCCGTAAAACCTTCCTTTTTCCATTAATATAATGCCTTGTTTGTCTTCTTTTTTTGGCAATGCTACATCTTCAACAACTGCAAAACTTGGAAGCGAACTTTTAAGATGTTCTATTGCATTACTTACTCTTACATTATACTCCGTCATCGTAAATTCATCAGCCAAAGTAGGTCCGGCAGTTTTATCTACGTAGCACAATCGCGCACATAATTCAAATTGCTCAATCAATTGCTTTAGAAGATTTAGTCCCTCAAGCAACAAATTAAAAGTATACAGTGGTTGAAGCTGCTTTTTAATTTTTTCAATAATCAATCTTTTATATCCACGCCCGTCTTCATACACGTATAAGCCATACGTCTGTTGAAAGCCTTTCAAACTTCGGTTGTACAAAGGCCACAACCTCTTTATTTCTATGCTTTCAAGGATAAAAGCCATCAATTCCGATCCGCATACCTGGAATGAAACATTATAGATTTCCCTTAAAAAATCCTGTTTTTGCTTTCCGGGCTTATTATTTGAAAAATGGCTGTTAACCCTTTTTTTCAAATCTTTCGCTTTGCCTACATAAACAATTTTGCCCTTCGAATTATGAAAGTAATACACGCCGGGCAGCGGAGGTAGCTGAGCAACTTTATCAACTGTCAAATGAGGTGGTAAAAATTGCTCTTTTGCTTTGCCCTTAAGCATTGTCTTTATTTCATTATCCACGTCATTTTTCAGGATACATTCAAACAGCTTTACAGTTGCTAAAGTATCGCCACCTGCACGATGTCTTTGCTCAATCTCTATCTGAAGACAACGGCAAAGATTTCCTAAACTGTAACTGGGATAACCAGGCAACACTTTTCGTGCAAGACGAACAGTACATAACTTTTTAGTATCTAGTTCATAACCGTATTGCGCCAGTTGATGTTTTATAAAAGAATAATCAAAATTCACGTTGTGAGCTACAAAAACCTTGTCGTGTAATAAGCCATAAATTTTATGAGCAACCTCTTCAAAAAGCGGTGCCTGGCTAACCATTGCATTGTTTATTCCGGTAAGGGCTTGTATGTATCGCGGTATTGGTGTTTCAGGATTTATCAGCGTTTCAAAATAATCTATCATCTGCTCCCCATCATGTATGGCAATAGCAATTTCGGTGATAGAATTACCACTAGCGTACCCTCCCGTCGTTTCTATATCTACTATCGCGAACATAAATTGCAGAAAGCTTAAAGGTAAGTCGATTTTGAAAGTAGTTTTATTTCTTACCAAAAATATTAGCAATAGAAAAAGGCAGTAGCCTTAAAAGTTTCTTTTCTAAACCTCGCTCAAAATCAATTACGAGTCCTTACAACCCACGGAAATTTTGAAAAGTGCTGTAACAAAATAAAACATAGCGCGTCTAACTACTGAAAAGCTGTTATACCACCGGTGGTAAACAATAATCCACCTAGGTAAAATAAAACCGATATTATTTAAGTAACACAAACCAGAGCTGATGAAAAACCTTATTTATTCAATATTCGTAATCTTATTATTAGCTACTACTTCGTGTACTAGCATAAATGGTTCGGTAAAGGTCTTCGCCAAATGCTGTAAAGCGCTCTTGTTAACTGACAGAGAAAAAACGCGGGAAGAAAAAGGCAAAAAATTCGAATCTTTAAATACCTCCTCGCTTCGTCCTGTTAATTTGTGGAACGAGAAAATGATGATTTGGTAATTACTAGCAAATTAAATCAACCCAAGGTCCGTTTGCGGGCCTTTTTTTATGCCTTCAATCGTTTCTCAAACAGCAGTTGGTTTTAGTACATTTGCTCTCCGAAATTTTTTAGATTGATTATTACCAGTTTTTTACCGGTAAAAGTTTAAATGCAACTATGGAACTAAGTAAGAATTACAACCCTTCAGCTACTGAAGAAAAATGGTATAAATGCTGGATGGACAAAAAGTATTTTCACAGTACTCCTGATGAAAGGCCATCATACACTGTTGTTATACCTCCTCCAAATGTAACAGGCGTATTACACATGGGCCATACGCTCAATGAAACCGTGCAGGATATTCTTGTCAGAAAAGCAAGAATGAGTGGATTTAATGCGTGCTGGGTTCCCGGGAGTGATCATGCAAGTATTGCAACGGAAGCGAAAGTGGTTCAAATGCTAAAAGAAAAAGGTGTCGATAAAAACACTTTGACGCGTGAAGAGTTTTTAAAATATGCTTTTGAGTGGAAAGAAAAATATGGCGGTATCATTTATAATCAAATTGCTAAACTGGGTTGTAGTGTTGATTGGGATCGTACTACTTTCACTATGGACGACCATTACTACAAAGCCGTTATTAAAGTTTTTGTAGACTTATACAATAAAGGTTTGGTTTACCGCGGAGCACGTATGATAAACTGGGACCCTGCTGCCAAAACTGCCTTAAGTGATGAAGAGGTTGAGTTTAAGGACGTAGTTGGAAAGCTATATTATCTAAAATACCAGTTGACGGATGACAGTACAGAGATAGCAGAGAAAAATCTGCATTCATCTGTCAACGGTCATCTACCATCGGACAACTACATTACCATCGCGACCCAACGCCCTGAAACCATTATGGGCGATACCGCTATTTGCGTAAATCCTACCGACGAACGATATGCACATTTAAAAGGCAAGTACGCAATTGTGCCGTTGATTTATCGACGTATCCCTATCATATTTGATGAATATGTAGATCCTGCTTTTGGTACCGGTGCTTTAAAGGTTACTCCGGCGCACGATATCAACGACTACAACCTGGGTTTAAAACATAGCCTGGAAGTAGTAGACACTTTGAATGAAGATGGAACGCTGAGCGAGGCAGCACAGATTTATGTTGGAGTAGAACGGTTTGCTGCGCGCAAAAAAATACTTGTCGAGCTAAAAGAGAAAGGTTACTTTCTAAAAGAAGAAGAATACCCAACCCGCGTAGGCTACAGCCAGCGAAGTGGCGCCGTAGTAGAGCCGCGTATCAGTACCCAATGGTTTCTTAAGATGAAAGAAATGTCAGGGCCTGCGTTGAGTGCTGTCTTAGACGGAGAAATAAAAATACACCCGGGAGAAAGATTTTTAGCGACCTATAAATACTGGCTCGAAAATGTAAAAGACTGGTGCATTAGTCGCCAGCTTTGGTGGGGTCAGCAAATACCCGCATGGTATGACGAGAAAGGAAACCTTTTTGTAGCGGAAACGGAAGAAGAAGCAGAAAGACTAGCTGCGCGCGGTGAGCCTCGTGCTACAAGCCCAGAGTTCGCTTTGGAAGGCTCGCCGCTGGCAGCTAACAGCCCGAAGCTCACAAGAGATGCCGATGTTCTTGACACCTGGTTCTCTTCATGGTTGTGGCCAATGGAAGTTTTTAACGGTATTTCTAACCCCGGCAACAAAGAGCTGGATTACTACTACCCTACTTCCGTCCTGGTTACAGGGCAGGATATTATTTTCTTCTGGGTTGCCAGGATGATTATGGCGGGAACGCATTATAAAAATGCAAAGCCCTTTAGCGACGTGTACTTTACCGGAATGGTTCGCGATAAGCAGGGGAGAAAAATGAGCAAAAGCTTAGGCAACAGTCCCGACCTGCTTGATCTGATTGACAAATATGGCGCTGATGCAGTCCGCTTCGGTATCATGATCTCCTCCCCCGCCGGCAATGATTTATTATTTGACGAAGCGAGCTTAGAGCAAGGCCGCAACTTTAATAATAAACTGTGGAATGCATTGAAGCTCGTAAAGATGTGGGAAGGCAGGCAAATGACAGAAGAAATCAAAGAGTTGATCGACGATACCTTTGAACTGGCTGATGAGACCAAACAACTATTTGGCGAAATAGACCATCTACCTAGCGAAGAACATCTCGATCATTCCAATTATGCAATTAATTGGTTTGCAAACCGGCTGCAACAGGCAAAAGCAGAAGTTGAAATTCTATATAGCCAATTTAGGTTGAGCGAAGCGTTAAAGGTTATTTATTCCCTTATCTGGGACGACTTCTGTAGTTGGTACCTCGAATGGGTCAAACCTGGTTTCGAACAACCAATAGAAGATGAGGTCTACAATAAAACAACCCACTTTTTCGGGGAACTGATGCAATTGTTACATCCGTTCATGCCTTTTATTACAGAAGAAATTTATCATTTGCTGGGCGAAAAACAAGACGATTTATGCGTTAAACAATTTGCGGCAATTAAAGAGGCAAACAACGACGTTTTAACCGGCGGTGAATTATTAAAGCAGGTAATTTCAGCACTGCGGGATGCAAGAAATAAAAGTGGGTTAAAACCAAAGGAAACCATCAAACTGTTTATTCAATCGGCAAATACCAGGGTATATAAAAGAATAGAAAGCATTTTACTAAAGCAGGTAAATGCAGAAAGCATTAGCTACGTAAATGAAACTGTACCAAATGCTACGGTAGTGGCAATTGAGCAAGACAAATTTTATATTGAGAGCGATAAAAAAGCAGATACAGCCGCCATTAAAGCGGAGCTTTTAAAAGACCTTGACCATCAAAAAGGATTTTTACAAAGTGTAACGAAGAAGTTAAGTAACGAGCGGTTTGTGGCAAACGCGAAAGCTGAAGTGGTTGACCTCGAAAAAAAGAAACAAGCAGATGCAGAGGCAAGGATAAGAACGATAGAAGAGAGTTTAGCAAACCTTGTCTAAACCCGCAAGTGTGGGAGATTTGGAAGCATTGGGATAAGCACAAACTCTTTTTAGGAGGCAACTAATTACATAACGAGGGATAGCAGGCAACTTTTTTAAGCCGTCATTGTAACCCATATGAATCTTTAGTTGCGTCGCACTCTTGTACTTTTGGTAATACATGCAGCTAAAAATACATTAGAGAAGATTTAAGATTTAAGGCACACGGCAAGCACCGGAAAAATATTAATTAAACCGAAAAGTCAGCAGAAAAGATGATTGCAGTACTTGAACAAAAGCGAGGATTTAATTATCGAAAGCATACACTCTTTAGCGATAAAGTTGTTGTAGAAACAAAATCTACCAGGAAGATAGACAAATACGAAATCAAGATTGAGAAACTGGGATTTCAGACGCAGTACCAGGCGGACAACACTTTACCCGGAAAAATATTCTTCGCTGTTTGTATGGTTATACCCGTCGCGCTCATTATTTCGGAACTTCTGTTGCATAATGTGGGTACAAGAAATTTATTGATCAATTGCGTGTGTTGGTTTGGTTTAGCCTTATTCAGTTTTTTGAAACAACACCAGGATGATATTTTTTTAGTGGGTGGCGACAAGAACCTCATTTTTTATAGAAATATTCCTTCCGAGCAAAAAGTATTGGATTTTATTGAGTTGGTAATTAAAGCAACAAAAGACAACATCAAAAACAAGTACCTTAGTTTCGACCCCAACACTCCCGATGAAGAATATCTGGCGAGGCTCAATTGGCTTAAAGAGACTGAGATGATTACCGAAGAAGAATTTGAAAACTACAAAATTGATTTGGAGATAAAGCGCCTGTTGTCGTAGCCCATTAGTATGCACCCTTGGGCTAGTGTGCAATTGGCATAAAAAGTACACGAGTGCGGGCAAGGGTAACCCTAAACGCTTAGAGAGCCTTGGACTCCAGGCAAAATGAACCTGCTGATTTTTGCGGTTAAAGTACAAGGGAGTGACACAACGATGTTTAATAGATATTCTGCCGCCGGCAACAAAAAAATAAACAGGTTCATTAGTACAATTGCTTATAAATGAACCGAAAGCGGCTTATTAAGTAATTCTTCATGAACAATCATTTACCCTCTTCCCGACTGGTTATAAGACCAGCTTCTTATACCGATATTCCGTTTATTATCGAAATTGCCAATAAAACATGGCCAATAGCTTATGAAGCTTTGTTAGGTAAAGAACAGGTAACCTATATGCTTCACAAGCTTTATGGCGCTGCTGCCCTGGAAGAGCAAATGAGAAAGCAGCATTACTTTTTTCTTGCTTTGAAAGAGTATGAGGCGGTAGGCTTCGCATCTTTTTCGAAGGTAGAATTAGAAACTTACAAACTGCAGAAGTTATATGTGTTGCCATCAGAGCAAAGAGCCGGTACGGGTAAAGCGCTGCTTGAAACGGTTGAAACAGTTGCAAAAAGTATGGGAGCTAGAAAATTGCAACTTAATGTAAACAGGAAAAATATTGCAAAGGGGTTTTATGAAAGAAGTGGATTTCCAGTAGTTAAAGAAGAAGATATTGATATTGGAAGTGGGTATTACATGAACGATTTTGTGATGGAAAAACCTTTGTAGCAAGGTCGCTTCGCCCCCTTGGGTGCATGGGAATAAAGCCTTTTAGAATATTTATGGAAAAAGCCGGGAAACTGCGTCTTACAAGAAACGATACATATGAATATTGTAAAAAATGCAGTTATCGCTGTTTGCCTGATTACTTCCGTATCTGCACAGGCGCAAAAAAAGCAGAAGGAGGAGAAAACCATTTTTATTCCTCCGGTTATTGTAAAAGACGAAGAAGCGCCCAGCAAATCAGAGGCGATGAAAAATCAGTATAAATCGAAACAATGGCGTCAAGGGACGACACTGATTACAGAAGAAAGCAAAGGTGAAGCAACTAACAAGCAAGGCAAACTGAAAAAGCCGGCGAAGCCTGAAAAGGTTCCAGCACCGCCTCCACCAGCTCAAATCGCTCCACCTCCTCCACCTCCTCCACCAGTTCCTTCCGGGAAATAAAATGAAGACGTAAACTGTATTATAATAATTGCAATTGGAAAGTGAGCCTTTCAATTGCAATTATTGATTTATGGCTAAAAGCCGAGAGGGCTGTGTTAAGCGGTTACCTGAAATCAAAATAAAGAGTTCCGGTTAAAGGCATGTTTCCTTGCCGTGCATTCTTTTGGCTTTGCGGACCCATTACTTCTGCCCTTTGAAATTTTGTACCTATTGCAGAAATCGCATGCATAAAACCAATAGTATTTCCCGGGAAAGAAGGATTGGTATTATTGTTAGCTGAGGCTTTCGCCTTTTCCGGCTGAAGCATCTGCAGATATAGATTTTGTTGATCGGTGTAAATAGTAAAGCTGCTTTCCTGGTTATGCAACGTGACCCAGTACAACTCTGAATGCCATCCTTTAAATTCAGGATACTTCCAGTTTTCGCCGGTAACCGTGTTATTATACCCCTTTTCCCACACGCCGAACTGCGGGCCTTTTAGACGGTTTTTCCATACATGGTACGGTCCTCTGCCCATCCATTTCATTCCTTTAATTTTATCTTCAGGATAGTTGAAAGTAATGCCCACAAAATCGGCAGTATCTTTTGTTAGGTATTGATATTCCAACTTTGGAAGTCTTCCCTTGTGAAAAACCCATTTTACCAGCAAGCTGTCGCCGGCGTAAGTAGGCTGAACTATATATTCATCCCCTTGTTTAAAACTTTTAAATTGACTAAGCTTTTGACTGCCGCCGGCAAGTGCTGGTCCGCCACTTAAAGAAATTTCACTTTTGCCATTATTTACCTTTCGAAGATAACCGGTCGTTTTATCAAAATAATAAGTAACGCCATCACAACCGAGTGCTAATGTTTGCGCATCCTCTTTTGTAGAAACGCCGGCTTTCATAGAAACAGAAGGTGTTGCATCTGCAAATGCCTTGGGCGTTTTACCCGCCCAACTCCATGTACAAATGGTATCTCCTTTGGCGTTAAAAGCGGTAAGATATAAGGCATCTGCTTTTGCATTGTTAAGCAAAGGAATGTATAACACGCCTTTTTGACCTGGCGCTAACGCAGGCCCCTGCAACACTCCTTTCCGAAGCACTTTCGCACCTGTTCCGCTCTGCCATGCTTTTGCGAAATCGACCAGTTTCCATTCAAATTTCACTTTGTTAAGATTGGTATAGAAGTACCTGTTTTCTACTTCAAAGCTGCTTTTAAAATTTGGCGTCGTCGATTTACTGTCAATGTAAACCGGGCTCCAAAGTTCTTTAATCGTATAGTAACTTCCTTCCTTTTCCCGGTGAGGTCCAACGATACCGTCTGGTCCCCGGTTTCCTGCCACGTCAATGCTATCATGCCAATCTGCACGCACCAGTCCTTCATCATGTAAAGCCCATAAAAATGCTCCTGCAAAATGCGGATGTTTCATCATCTCGTTCCAAAAGTCTTCAAGAGCCGCGCCATGGCCTCCATCAAACAAGCCATGCATAAATTCGGTAGGAAAAAAAACTTCTTTAGCATTCGCGGCTTCGGTCTGCACATATTTAAAATCGGGATAATGCTTTGTGTTTGTTCCGTTGAACCGCTCCCACGGATGAATCACATGTCGTTTCTGAGGATCGTACCAGGCATAGTCGCCATCAACCGCGCGGTTCCAGCCACCCTCATTTCCATTATCCCATATTACTATTGAAGGATGGTTTACATCTCTTATTACTAATTCCTTTACCAGCTTACGTGCAATGGTTGTGTCGTATGCGGCCTGCCAGCCTGTAAGTTCATCTAACACAAATAAACCGAGACTGTCACAAAGGTCTAAAAACTCTTTATCGGGCGGATAATGACTCATGCGAACGGCGTTCATGTTCATGTCCTTCATTGCAGCAATATCCAGCAGGTGAACAGACCGGCTTAATGTTCGCCCTGTTTCAGGCCACTCGCTGTGCCTGCATACACCTTTAAAAATCACCTTTTTCCCATTCACATAAAAACCGTCTTGTTCTTTTAATTCTGCTGTTCTAAAACCAAAACGTTGTTTAATGCTGTGAATGGTTTTAGCGCCCTCCTTAATTGAGATAACTGCATTATATAAGTTCGGCTGCTCAGGATTCCATAGTTTAATATTTGCAAAACGGTGATGAAGCATACTATCCCCTGCTACTAACTGAAAAGGTTTATCAACCGCCTTACCTTTTAAATCATAAACCTGTGCTTCCACTGTCTGCTTGCCGGTTGCATTTGTAAAAACCTGCATATTGAAATCTCCACTTGCCTTTGCATCAATGGCCACTCTTTCTATAAATGTGGCGGGAAGTATTTCCAGGTACACCGGACGAAAAATTCCCCCGAACAGCCAAAAATCACTTTTTCGTTCTGCACGATTAATAGATGCATTTGCTGATTTCTTGCTAACCGTTACTTCCAGTAAATTGAACTTCTCAAATTGAATTAGATCTGTTATATCGTATTTGAATTGATAAAAGCCTCCCTGGTGAACCGGTCCTGCTGGTTTGCCATTTATCTTTACTTCGGTGTCAGTCATTGAGGCATCAAAAACGATCACCACCTTCTTACCCTTGTGCTGTCGCGCCACTCTAAAATTGTACTTGTACAATCCCTGCTCATCAGGGTTCTGTATATCCTGCGCATAGTTATATGATCCAAAGCCCTGCATCTCCCAGCACGACGGGACTGGAATAGTTGACCACTTACCACTATTACGTCCTTTGGTACACATAAAATCCCATTTAACAGTATGGTCTTTATCAGTACCCGATAAATATTGAAGAATGGTTTGCTGAGAAAATACCTGCTGACAAAAGATTGCAGTTAAAAGAAAGAGAGCTATTTTTTTCATTGACAGTAAAATTCAAAGTGAACTTAGGCTATTTTTTCTCTTGTAATCAGGTACACCTTTCAAAAAAGAAAATGGATGTTTATTTGGATTAGGAAAAATTAAAATCAATAAAAAAAAGCAGAAATATTTCTTCTGCTTTTTATTGAATAACACTTTTAACTTTCGATAGAAACTACACTAATAAAGTGTCTGGTACAAAACCTATCGGTCAAACTACTTGATCAATGAATAATCAGTAGGCATCATAAACACCGACTCAACCTTGGTTGTAAGTGAACCGCCACCTTTTACCTCAGAGGCTGCTTTTACCTTCACCCAATTTGGATCTTCCCGAAAAGCTTTCCACGACGCATCTGCTGTCGGTCTATCGGTATGAGCTATAATATAAATAAGCTGGTCACTTTTAGTACCATCAGCTTTTGGCATTGGCTGAAAGTAAGTAATGTTTGTAATGCCATGCTTCTCGAACAATTTTATAGTATGGCCGCGAAAACGGTCATTTAAATTTTGAATATTACCTGGTGACGCTGTATAAGTACGAAGCTCAAAGAGGCGATTAGGGGTTTTACTTTCCATTTTCAACGCAGGGGAATAATCGGTGTTCTGCATAAATACACTTTCCGCCTTGGTCACCAATTTTCCATTAGCCTCTGAAGCTTTTGCTACCGCCTGCCATTCAGGATCTGCACCGAAAGCCTTCCATGATGCATCTCTTGCTTCACGGCTTGGATAAGACAAGATATAAACCAACTTGTTGTCAGGGTTATCAGTAGGTATCCAGTAGCCAACGTTAGTCATACCATGCTTCGAAAAAATGCGGGTAGTATTATTTCTGAAGCGGGCACTAAGATCGTCCAGTTTTCCAGGTGCAGCAAAGTAAGTCCGCATTTCATATACAGGTGTAGGCTTTAGCGTAGTAACTGCATTACCGGACGCAGAGGTACTGTTTTTTGAGGATGAACAAGCGGCGAGAAATACACTCAAAATAAAAAAAGAAAAGAAAATTTTTTTCATAAGACCAGGTTTACTTTTTAGCATTAATAACAATTGCCGCAATATAATACAGATTGAATTACAGGCTTGAGTTTTAAAAAGAAATGCAGAAAATAATGTAGTTCGGTAACTACCTTATTTTCTGCATCAAATACCATGTAAAGCACTTTATTGCTTCAGCATAATGTTTTTATATTCTACTCTCATAGGCGGACCTACGTGTACCTGAACGCCTAACATTCCCTCCGACTTTCCGTTCACTTTATCATCATCCGTCACATCACTCATTAAAATACCGTTGATATAATGCTGTAGTCTGTTACCCTTCGCTACAATCCTGCAAGTATTCCAATCTTCAGATTTAATCTTTTCCTTTAGTTCATCCGAAGATCCCAGTGACCCGGTTACTGTCCTTTCTAACCATGCGTTATTTTTGGTATGCTCTCTCACAGCAGATGCCGGATCTGTAAACGGTTTGATTGTTACTTTCTCGCCTCGGTAAGCTAATGTAGTTCGTGCACGCTCTTCATAGTTCTGGCCTGTGTATCTATGCGCACCATCTATATCTGCCTGGTACCCTTTTAAAGCATTAGGCACATCTGCCACTGCCACGCTTCTGTAGTTGATACCACTATTGCCTGCTTTGGTAATTTTAAAGTCGCAGGTAAGTTCAAAATCTCCCGGCTTCCCTCCTTTCCAAACAATGAAGCTATTTGTTTTCAAAAGTGTTGTAGGGGTAATCTCTCCAACCAGGCTTCCGTTTTCTGCCCTCCAATAAGTAGCATCTCCTTCCCACCCGTTTAATGTTTTTCCATCAAAAATTTGTACAACGCCTTTCTTGCTTTGCTGCCCCTGCCCCGAGACTTTGCAACCTGCGCCTGTAAGAGCAAGGGAAGTGAATGTGGCAATTATGATTGCAGCAATCATATTTTTAGAACCTCTTTTTTGTAGCATCGTATAAAAGTTATTTTTTTATTTTTTTAGAACCCTTTGTTATAAAACACATACAGGCCGTCTTTGCCTGCCACCACAATATCCTTTTTACCTGACCCTGTTAAATCTGCAACAGCAAAATATAAACCGGTGCCCTTGCCTTCTCCAAATTCGCCATAGCTAACAATTTCCTTCGAAAAAGCCTCGCCGTTCCATTTAAAATAATAGATACCCAAAGGATCATTTTCGCCGGGGTCATTACCATTATGCGCACGGTACCTTTTACCTGTAATCAATTCTTCCTTTCCATCCCCATCTAAATCTATCCATTCCATGGTGTGATATTGTGAATTAAATGGATCAATAGTATGTTTTATCCAGGTAGTTTCAGCATTTTTAGCCCTTTTTTGCTCGTACCAGTCCAACCCATAACCGTGGGCCTGCCCGGCAATTAAATCATTCACCCCATCTTTATTTACATCTGCTACAATTACCGGAATGCTGGTTGAACCCAGTGCATGTCCTTCATGAAAAGTCCATTTATCTTTAAAGCGATTTACAGGAGCTTCAAGCCAACCTGCACTTAAAATAAAATCACTTCTGCCATCGCCATTAATGTCGCCAAACCCCAATCCGTGTCCACTCTTAAGGTCACCTACTTTAATTGTTTCAAACTTTCCGGTGCCTTTTCCCTGACCATCTTTAATTAATCGATAAATGGTCAATGGATCGTTGGGCGTATTGGGAACAATCTCTAAAGTGCCATCGTTATCAATGTCCCAGGCCCTTGTGGTTTCTATATTACCCGGAACTGCAATCTCGTGTTCGGTCCATTCTTTCGTATTACCCGGGTTTTCACGCCAGCTTAATATTTTTCCAAACCAACCCCCCGTAACAAAATCGATACGACCATCCCCATTTATGTCGAGGGGTATGGTAGAAAAATCGTCGTAGTACTCTCCAATTCTTTTCGCAGAGCCAATATAATTTCTTTTCCAGTAGCCCGGACCTTCATACCAGAATGCCCCGGAAACAATGTCGGGGATTTTATCATTATTGACATCAAAGACATCAACAGATTCAAAGCTTTCTGACGCAATTTGCTTTTTAAGAAATTTAAGTGGCTTAGTTACATTTTCAACCGCATGATTGGTCTGAGCAACAACGTATCCCCCGGTTATTAGTAGTAAGATCGTTTGTATGAAAGCTTTTTTCATTATTAGTATTTTCTTCTTAGCGAAACTTTCATATTGAAATTTCGTAACAGCCAGTTCTATCAACCACCTAAGAACAATTGCTGTCAATATTTTTTTTTGGGATACCAGCAATTGTTTTTTATAGCATCATCCTTGCGTCGCTCCATTTATCTATTGCACTAATAGCATCTCCAGTTCCTCTTCAAATTCTATCCCCATCATCCAACCTCCTCTATACTCCGATGAACTCAAGAAACCTCCTTCAAAAATGTCCGGCAACTTTATTCAACTCCTCCGAAATTGTTAAACCCTCCCGTTTGTACCCCGGATTACATTCCAGGCTATTCGAATTTTAGCCCTTCCGGCTATTGCGCAATTTCATGCTAAGTTTACTGTAAGTCATGATGTAAAAGAGAGCGCTATCAAAACAATAATTCGGCTATTAGTAAGCATTTATATTCTTCCAACTTCTGGCTGCAGCCGAGTCAAGAACGGCCTCGCAAACTCTTTGCGTTTCCAATGCCTCTTTAAAAGTAGGCGAACAAGGTTCTCCTGTTTCTAAACTCTTTAAAAAGTCTGCTACCTGATGCACAAAAGAATGTTCGTACCCAATTGATAACCCGGGAACCCACCATTTATCCATGTACGGCTGGTCGCCGTCAGTAACATGTATAGTTCGCCATCCACGAACAATCGACTCGTCGCGATGATCAAAATATTCAAGCTTATTCAAATCGTGCAGATCCCAACGCATAGAAGCATGCTCTCCATTGATTTCAAAAGTATAAAGCGCTTTATGCCCCCTTGCATAACGGGTAGATTCAAAAAGCCCTAAAGAGCCATTATCGAAATGACAATGGAAAATACAAGCATCGTCTATGCCCACTTTTTGCATCGCTCCGGTAGCCTGGTGAACTCTTTCTTTAATAAAAGTTTCGGTTACTGCAGATACATCGGTAATAGACCCATTCAACCAAATAGCGGTGTCTATACAATGAGCTAATAAATCACCGGTAACACCAGAACCGGCAGCATCCACATCTAACCTCCATGTACCTTGCCCTCCCTGGGGAACATTGGCATTGATCGTCCAGTCTTGAAGAAAATTAGCGCGATAATGAAAAATCCGACCCAGTTTTCCGGAGTCAACTATTTGCTTTGCTAGTGTAACCGCCGGTAAACGACGATAGTTGTACCAAACTGTATTGTTAACACCCGCCTTTTCTATGGCAGCCACCATTTGACGCCCTTCTTCTAATGTTCGTGAAAGTGGTTTCTCGCAGAGGATCATTTTACCTGCTTCCGCTGCCGCTATGGCAATTTCAGCATGCATATTATTAGGGGTGCAAATGTCTACAGCGTCAATGTCGTTGCGAGCAATTAGAGCCTTCCAGTCTGTTTCAACTGTTTCATATCCCCACTGCTCAGCAAAAGCATTCACTGTTGCAGCTGTACGTGAACAAACTGCTTTTAATACTGGCCGGGTTTGCAAATCAGGAAAAAAATCGCTTACGCGTTTATATCCATTTGTATGTGTTCGTCCCATAAAACCAACACCAACTAAACCTATTCTTAAATCTTTTTTAGCCATATACCAGAAAGTTAAAAATTAATAAAGAGAGAAAATATCTTTGTCGGTTGCCTGTCACCGTCAATAATGCCCCTTCGAATGGCGGAGCCGCTGGTATACTGAAACTGTACAAGCAACTTATGCCTGCTACTGCGGCTCGTACCAACCATGCAGCTTTCTTACTTCGATCATTTTTGCAAGTATATCGTTCCAGGTCTGTTGCTTCGTCATCACCTCGTTCGAAAACATGCAGCCGTCCCAGCAAATGTGCTTGAACTTCTTTGTGAGTTCGCCCCCTTCATCGCGTAACCAGTAACCGGCATCGTGGGCAATGTCAAGCTTACCATTGGGATCAGTAGCAAGACAATGTCTTCCTGTTTTATCGTGTGAACCGGTGCCATGAACTGTTCCATCATTTTGCGCAACATGAAAGTCAATAGTCCACGGACGAAGTGCTTTGGTTACTGTTTTTATTCCTTGCGTAAGTGTTTCACGATCGCTCCAGTCGAATTCTTCAGGAAGTATTCGATCCTGGGGCCTGTTATAGCCAAGGAGGTATAAGGTAGTGTGAGACATGTCTGCCTGGAAACCTATGTTAGGACGATCAACCATTTCGAGTGTCTCGACCATTGTTTTCCAACTGTGCATACCGCCCCAACAGATTTCGCCTTCAGCGGCCAACTGTTCGCCGTATTCTGCTGCTACATCACAAGCCTCACGAAAAGTATCAGCGATTAGTTTGGTATTATTAGCCGGATCTTTTTCCCAGTCAGCGGGTGAACTCGCCGAGTCTATTCTTACAACCCCATGAGGACGAAAACCTAACTCACGTAAAACTTTACCAAAGTGGCAAGCTTTTCGAACCATCTCGACAAAGTGTGCTCGTTGTTCTGCTGTACCCATTGCAGGGCCGCCCCAGATGGGTGCTACAAGACTTCCTATTTTTAACCCGTACGAAGCAACTTTCTCCCCCAATTGTTTTATTTCTTCATCGGTGCTGTCGATGTTTACATGAGGGCCTAAAAGACCCAGATCAATTCCGTCGAATTTGACTCCATTAACCTCGGCAGCTGCTGTCATTCGTAACATGTCATCAAAAGGAATAACAGGCTCTGAGTCTGCTCCTTTTCCGACTATACCCGGCCAGGAAGCATTGTGTAGTTTTGGATAATTGTTTTGGTTCATATGGTCTACAATCTACTGTTTAATTAAATGACTGAATAATGAAAATAAGTTCAATTATTTATTCTTCGGCATTAAATATCAAGATGGTGTTTTACTGCCGCTTAAAGAAAAAATGTACAAGTGTGCGACGCAAGAAAAGCTTAATAGCAGCACTTGCGCCGGCTTACAATATTACTAACTCGTTTAGGCTTTACAGTACCATATCAGGATTTTGAGGGCCGAAGTGTTTTAACATTACTATCGGATCAGTTGTTGAAGTGTTTGTTATTTTCACACCTTCCATTGCCGCTCTTTCACTTACAAAAAACTCATCGTTCGTCAACTGCCCGTAGCGGATAAGGGCAGGGGTTTCAATGTCCCATACGCCCATTTTACCATGACCCTGCATCATAATCAATCCGTATGCAGCACTGTCTTTAATGGTAACGGTCTGGCCGGGTAAAACCGTTAATTCTTTCGCACTAAAAGCATCGGACAAATAACAAACCCAGTTTTCTATGTAACCTTCCGCCTGCATCTCTTCCAGGGCTCTAACAGGTTTAGGACGCATAAAACGCGTTTCTAAAATATTGGGATTGGCATTTAAATCCCAGTCGATTACTTCCATCAACTGGTCGTAATCACCGATCCGGTCAGGGGGTGTTCCATTCCATAACAACTCTTCCGGAATGATGGCTTCATTCACCAACGATTGGTACATTGCAAATACGTCAGAAGCTTTTTGGGGCTCATAAGTACACATACTACCGGGGGCATGTAACATTCCAGGAGGAACATCCCAACCAGTTCCCGGATATAAAGGAAAGGCCTGCGAATACATGGTGAGCTTGTTGTCACCCTTAGTGAAATTCATCAGGCATTCTTTAATTTGTTCTTTTGTAGTGCCCGGCGCTATGCCAAAAAATGTATAGGGAAAATCGCCACCATGATTATTTAATTGGGGAGGAAAGTAATAAGCTTCGGGTTTGCCTAACTGGCCAATTTTGGCAGCATGCTCGTCGTTGTGATGAATGTGATGTGGCAAAGGACCCATGTTATCGAAGAACTTTGAATACATCGGCCAGCTTTCATGTTCGTTCCATAAGCGGTCGCCAATTAACGCTCCTTTCAACTCGTCGATTGCATCCTTTAAAAGAATCTGTTCTTCATTATTTCCATCATTGAAAACGACTTTACTTAAGCCTTCATTTTCACCGGTAAGAGGACCATTTTTGGCGGGAGTTGTCGAAGACAGCCAACGCTCATCTATTCCACCCCGATTTCCACCTAATACATAATAGTCATCAGGATGAAGTTTAATTCGCCGACCGGGTACACAGAATGAGCGAGGTACCCATGTTGGCGCCAGCCTTAAGATTCCCTGGCCCTGTTCTAGTGCTTGTGCTGCCAGGCTTGTTTTTTCCAATGTTTCCATTAATGTTGGTTTTGAATTATTGTTTTTACGAAGAAATTAAAAATACGGACTTAATGCTGCTTCATCAGCGGGAAGACCATATACTAAGTCAAGAATAGTAAATGCATTATTAGGTGGAACAGCACCAGCTGGGTAATAATAGTCCTGTGGATTTGCTTTAACCCTATTTCCATAAGCTGTTATTACTTCGACAGCTTTACCTGTTCTAACCAGGTCAAACCAACGCTTGTTCTCAAAAGCTAGTTCAACCCTTCTTTCCTTTGCAATTATATCGCGTAATTGAGTTTGACCAGTAGTAGTTATGGTACCAACGCCGGCACCAAAAGCGCGGTCTCTTACTCTATTTAAGAACGGCAAGGCTTCCGCACCTTTACCCTGTTCGTTCAACGCCTCGGCTAAAAACAACAGCACTTCTGAATACCTGTAAATAGGAAAATTGTTACCTGTATTTCCATGTTGGGCATGAGGTGCTGCAAACTTTTTAATATATGGATATACTTTATTAGCACGTAAACTCTGACTTAACGTAACATAAGCAATCGAAGCATCTTTTCTTTTATCTCCAGTTTCATAAGCAGCAATGATATCGGGCGTAGGTGCATTATTACCCTCCCCCGAAAGGCCCTGGGGATTAGAGGTGCCGGTAATAGGCAGAAGTTCGGCCGCAGTCATGGGGCGAGGTAAAGAATTATAAATGATAGAACCATTGTACCCGGCAGAGCCCTCCATAAACTGCACTTCAAATACAGACTCCGCGTTATTTTTATTAGAGTTGGTACCAGAAAAAGCATTGGCATAATCAGGCATTAAAGAATATTCGTTGCTATTAACAACCTCTTTTAAAAGAGCCTCTGCTTCTGCCCATTTTTTCTGAACTATATAAGCATTCGCCAACAAAGTTTTGGCTGCGCCCGATGTTGCACGACCAGCTTCCTGTTTTGATTTTGGTAGCAGTGACTGCGCTGCTGCAGATGCGTCCTTTACAATTTGAGCGAATATTTCGTCGACAGATGCAAGCGGCAGCGCTGCTTCCTGCCTGTTGGTAACCGGTGTTAAATGCAACGGCACTTTTCCAAAATATCTTACTAATTCAAAATATGCATAAGCTCTCAGAAATTGTGCTTGCCCTTTTAAATTAGCTTTTGAAGCAGCGTCAAACTCTACCTTGTCTATTGTATTTAAAATTTCATTTGCCCTTGCAATAATTTGGTAGTCCGACCGGTATTGTGCGGTTACATGTGTGTTGGTAGTGATGCCATTTGCAGTTGGAATACTAAAATCTGCAATGTTCTCCTGTTGCTCGGTTGCACCAAAAAGTATATTGCGATAGTAATATGTATTGTCTGAGTGCATTTCGCCAAGAAGATAAGATCTATCGTTAACAATACTGCGAAGAGGTACATATGCCCCGTTTACAGCTTGCTTGAAATCTGATTCGTTTTTAAAAAACGTTGCTGAACTTAGAGAGGTCTCTGGGACTATGTCCAATTTTTTAGAGCAGCCGGTCAGGACAAAGCCTATTAGCCCGGTGATTATAATTCTTGCTTTCATTATTATGGAGTAAAAATGTTAGAAAATGATTATTTGCTATTTTCTTAAAAATTAAGATTAACCCCTAAAGTGTAAGTTCTTGGAACAGGATAGTTAGAAAGGTCGATTCCCTGGCTGAGGTTTCCGCCATCACCATTTCCGTCACCTTGTGCACTCGTTTCAGGGTTAGGCCCCCCCCAGTACTTTGTAAAAGTGTAAACCTGCTGAACAGAGGCATAAATGCGGGCAGATTTAAACACATTGTTCTTAACACCTAAATTGTAACCAAGGGTTATATTTTTTATAGCGAAAAAAGAAGCGTCAGTAATAAAGCGGCTATTCATCCAGTCTCTTTCAATGCCTGTTACATTACCACCACCAACAGTCGTTCCGTAAAAACCTTTTCCCGGATTAGAAGGGGATCTAAAACGGTATTGAACTTCTTTCACCATGTTGAATACACCATCAAGGTTAGCCGTACTGTATAAATGCCGAACAAGAAGTTGATTGCCGTAAGAACCTGAACCAACTACTGTGAAATCGAAGTTTCCGTAGTTTAAAGTATTAACAAGGCCATAAGTGAATTTAGGAAAAGGGCTTCCTATTATGGTGCGATCGTCAAAGTTTCCACCCATAGTTATAGTGCCATCCCCATTGACATCCTTCAACTTAATGCTTCCGACTGTTGATCGACCAGGAATCTTAGGAGACTTATCCAGATCAGCCTGGTTAAGGTAAACTCCCTCAGCCTGCATTCCATAGAATTGGCCAAAGGGCTGGCCGACTTGTGTGATATGAAAAGTACCATATACGCGATCGATACCATCAGCAAGAGCTAAAACCCTATTACGGTTGAAGGAAATATTTGCATTTGTCGTCCATTTCAATTTCCCCGTGGTGTTCCTGGTCGTTACGGCAAACTCATGTCCCCAAAATTTAATTTCGCCAATGTTGTCATTGAAGTTTCCAAAGCCCGACTCCTGTGCAATTTGCACGCTATATAGCAGATTTGTTGTGTTTTTTGTATAGAAGTCATAGGTGAATTGAACCCGGTCATTAAAAAGCCCCAGATCTAAACCAAGGTCTATTTGTTTGGTTGTTTCCCATCCCAGGTTAGAATTAGATAACGAAGTGACAACTGCACCTGTGGAAACAGTATTTCCAAACACAGCATTTACGGTATTGTTTACAAGTGCGTATTGTGTGTAGTTACCTATATTATTGTTTCCAACAACGCCGTAACTAGCCCTAATCTTAGCAAAGGAGATCTTTTTCGCATCCCTCAGAAAGTTTTCGTCAGACATTACCCAACCCGCGGAAACAGAAGGAAAAGTACCGTACCTGTTAGCCGCACCAAAGCGGGAAGAGCCATCATTACGTACTGAAGCAGTAAACAAATATTTGCCTTTGTAATTGTAACTTAACCTTGACAAAACAGATGTCAGAGCGAACTCCTGCACACCATTGTTGGTACCCCCACGGTTTATATTTAGGGCTCCCTGAATTGTTGGAAGTCTGTCATCAGTGTAAGTATCAGCCTGAATGCGGGTAAACTCCTGGCGGAATTTCTGGTAGGTAAAACCTCCCAATAACTCAAAATTATGATCATTAAAACTCCTGGTATAAGTAGCTAAATTTTCGTTCAGATACGATACGTCTTCTCTACCCTGCCTGATCGATACGGCTGTAGTGGGTATAGGAACGTTGATTTGGCTTGTTGCTGTGGAAGGATTGAAAAAGAAGAACCTGAAATTTTGGTACTCAACGTTAAACGTAGATTTTAAAACCAATCCCTTTATAGGTTCGTATTGTGCATAGGCGTTCGAGATCAGGCTTGTTGTTTTGGTTTCATTTACCAATTCCTGGGCGGCCCTTACCCAGTTGGGGTAATCGAATATATTACCAGTACTACCAGGAAATCGATTCACCTTCGTCAGTTGCCCGTTTTGATCATATATAGGCATTACTGGCCAGGTATGCAAGGCGTTGAAAAGAATACCTGTTCCCCTGTCACCATCAGTTCTTGGGGTGTTATCAAAAACGTACTGAGGTGCGATATTGAAGCCTATTTTCACTTTGTCTGAAACGGCATAATCAGTATTCATTCTTAAGGAATACCTTTTGTACACGTTATTCAATACAACGCCTTCCTGGTTATAAACTCCTGCAACCAAAGCAGTGCTTACCTTATCGGTGCTGGAAGTAACAGTAAGGTTATAACTCTGCAAGGGCGCCTTTCTTAACAACGCCCCGTACCAGTCATTATTTTTCCCTTGATATTGGGACGGGTTTTGAAATTCAGCAGGCACAGCCTGACCGGCATCTTCATAGTATTCCTTTTTAAACTGTGCAAATTCAACTGCATCCATCATTTGCACCCGACCTCTTTGAGGAACGTATTGCATTCCTGCAAAAGTGTTTAAGCTAACGTTTGTTTGACCTTTCCTGCCTTTTTTAGTTGAAATCAGCACTACTCCGTTCGCCGCTCTTGATCCGTACAAAGAAGTTGACGCTGCATCCTTTAAAATAGAAATCGTTTCGATTTCGTCAGGATTCAATGCACCGATATTACCGGTAATCGGAAAACCGTCAACTACATATAGAGGATCACTGCCAGCTGATACTGACAATTGTCCACGTATTCTTACCGACATTCCCTGGCCAGGCTTACCTGTGGTCTGGTTGATTTGAACACCTGCTAACCGCCCTTGCAATTTTTGGGTTATTTGTGAAACGGGAATGTCTTTAAGCTCTTTCGTATTAATAGTCTGTACGGCTCCCGTTACTTCTTTTCGCAACTGGCTACCATAACCGATAACTACTACGTTTTCCAAAGACCTGACATCGGGCGCTAAATTTATATTCAGGCTACTACGACCGTTAACAGCAACTTCCTGTGTTATAAATCCAATGCTCGATATCACTAAAGTTCCGTTGCCCGAAGGAAGGCTTATAGAAAAATTACCATTCGCGTCGGTACCTGTACCGCTTCCGGTTCCCTTTACTAAAATAGATACGCCTGATAAACCAGCACCTTTATCATCTGAGACTTTACCTTTAAGATTTGTCTGTGCCCATGCTGTTTCGCACGATACTAGCAGAACAAAGAGTACATACAAATTCCTTGTCTTTGTTAATAAAAATTGTTTCATAATGGATAAGCAATCGTTTTAAATAAATGAAGAATATTTTGTTTTGGTTTTCAACTGGCTATTTCAACGTCATATAAAAACATTAAGGTGAAAGATTGTGAACCGTGCTTCCGCGCACGCAATTCACTTTTCAAAAATTATTGAGCAACTCTGATTATATACTTCAAAAAAGAACTTCGTCTCATTTGTTAGAAACGAACTGAGCTGCCCGTCGCTTGGACAACTTCCAGTTCCAGATCATACGATCTTATTTCTCCTGGCTGTAGAAAAATCAGTTCTTTTCGTTCCCTTGCCTTTGCCTGCCCAATGAGCGGGTTGGTTGCTGGTTCAAGGCCGGTAACATATTCCCCCTCACCCCAATGTTGCCAGTTAATTAGCCACGGCAATTGTTCTTTCTTAAAGCGCAACGAAAGGGCAAGGCCAAGACGACTGTTATGAAGTCCACAGGTGCACCAACCAGAAGTGTCAGCGGCTATGTCAATCATAGCAACCTCCTCTCCTGTGCCGGCATGTTCGGCTAAAGTACCGGGACATCTTTTGAAATTATTTCCTTCTTTAAAAATCTTATTATTAGTAACTCCCTCGCGGGTTTGCCATTTACCATCCCAAATAATGTCGGTTCCTTCATTTACCAAAGGCCAGCCGAAATTGAAATGATATAAAAGCATGTGAGGAGCCGGGGTATTTCCGCGATTAACTACTTCATCGTGAATTCTAATAGTTGCCTGGCCAAGAGTGGCCGATATAGTTCTTTTAAGTTCTAGGTTTGGTCCCAGAACCCGGCTTTCTTTCATCCTTCCGGTAATGCTCATCTCCATCTTTCCGGCTGTGGGGTCAGGTTGAATGATAGACTCTATCTCTGCAGCAATGTTGCTTATTTGTCCGTGTAGACCTCGTTGTCCAAATTCATCCGCTTCAGGCCCGCCCACATGGCTTAAACCACAAGTGGTCAGCAATCCTCCGCCGAATGTTTTTAACCAATCTAATCCATAATTTGAAAAAGGTTCCGGTGCAGTTATTCCCCCTTGGCTCAACCATGCTATGCTGTGCTGGCTATAGAAAGTTTCTGCTATGTCCATCGCACGGTCAATAACAACTTTAAACCTGAGACCTGTTCCTGTATTTATCCACGCTATGCGCGTTCCCCGCCCTGCTCCATTATCAAGTACCGATGTCTCTATACCACCTAGTTGAGCAGTATTGGATATTTTGCCTCTCCAGCTCTGATCTATCAAACCTGTTCCTCCTTTTATAGTGTAAAGTGTAGCAATAAAAAACGGTTGCACAAGTGTGTGACACAACGAAGACGCCATGAAAAACATTTGTACGGAAAAAAAATACAACCTCGTTAAATTGATTTCTATCTGAAAAACCAATGAAACGAGGTGTATATCTTACATATCTTTTTAGATTTTTTTGCTGATAAGCTGATTATCTTTTTTAAACATCGTTGTGTCACTCACTTCTACAGTGGTCTCTTTATTCACCGTAAAGTCTACATCGCTCCCTTAACTTATTTAACCGATGCTGTTGTAGCTTTATTTGCCTTAGGCTTATATACCTCGTGGTTTTTGTTACCTGCCGATGTCAGGTAAGCCAGTAAGTCTTTTAGTTCTTCCTTATTAAGTCTGTTAATGGTACCCGGATACATAATTGATACATTAGAAAGCTTAGTGGCTACAACATTCTTTTTTTCAATTACCTGCAAGGTTTGAGGAGAAAAAGGATTCATTGAAATGTAATATTTGCCATTTTCCTCATTTTTCAATCTTCCTGTTATAGTAGTGCCATCTTTCATCTGGAATTCTGTAGCTGCGTATTGATCTGATATTACCTTACTTGGTAAAATAATCGATTCTAATATATCCCGGTTAGAAAAGCGTGTACCTAACTGTGTCAGGTCGGGACCAACAGCCCCGGCACCTTCGCCTCGCATACTATGGCAATTGCTACACAGAGCAGCTCCAAAAAGCATTTTTCCATTGGCAAAATTCCGGTCAGTAGAATCTTTGCTAAGTACCTGTAGTGCATCTTCCATTTTCCAGTCTCTGCCTGGTCCTTTGGGATTTCCGACTACAGCAACCCGTCTTCCGTTTGTTATCAACAAAGAATTACCAGAAAGTGTATTGTAATGTTCCACTTTATCTTTAGGAGCGTTTGCCAATGCTGTTTTTCTGGCTTTTTCTATAAAACCAACATAGCTATTGCCTCCTTTAAAACTAAAGGCAGTATTATACCACTGAAAATATTTTTCGCGTAACGCAGGCGTCCAACCGGTTTTAGCTTCGCTTAAAACTGTAAGAAAATAAATCTTTTGCGCTGGCGGTGTTTTTGCCAACATTCCGGCAATATCAAGTCCGTACTGCGGGTTACGAGCAACCAGGTCTGAAGAACTAGTAAAAGTTTTTTGACCATTATCATCATCTTTTGCTACAGCCATTAACGCCATTGTTTTCGAAACTGCTCCCGGCGCTTCTACATTTACCAGTACCTTACTTAATATACGATTTAGCTCATTTGTTTTTGCCGGAAATTGCGCATTTAGATACGCTACCATTTTTGAATATGCAGCACCTTCTGGTTTGCCCATGCGTAGAATAATTAATTCAAAAGCCCTTACAACATCTACTTTTTGTGATTCTGGCAATTGAGAAAAGTTTATAGTAGCTAAAGCATTAACCATTCGGGGTTTAAGATCTGCATTACTAGTACTACGCGCTAGCGCGATGATGGCCTGTGTTAGTATTTGAGGATCTTTTTCTGTTAACGCTTTTTCCTGCCATTCTGATACCGGCTGATGTTCAACTGCAATTCGTGCTGCATACCTGATAAACCGATCACTATTTTTTAAATATGGCCATACAGTACCGATCGCATTTGGGTTTGGACCTTCATGAAATTTCTCCAGTTGTTTCCTGGTATTTTGTAACTGGGTCTGTGCTGGATTCAAGCTAGTTGTCAAAGGTGCATTAGTTGATGTGTTATCTCCATAATAAACCCTGTAAAGATCGGAATCAAGCTTACGGCCACCTGTAAGAAAGTACAAAGCGCCATCAGGGCCAATAATACCATCAGTTAATGGCAAAGGTGAGCCTGAAAGAAACATTTCGGCGTCAGCAGTGTAAGAGGAGCCCTGAGGACGCAGTTTTATTGCGTATATTATTCCAAAGCTCCAATCAAAGGCAAAAAGAGAACGCCTGTATTTTTCAGGAAACTTCGCATCTTTTACAGTAATAAGGTTAGTAGGAGAACCTTGCCCAATATTTAGTACTGCAGGTAAATTGTCAGGATAAGCAGGAGACCATTTACTGTTACCTGTGCGCCATCCATACTCACTACCACTTGTTGCATGGTTTATACGGGTCGGCCTATACCAGGGCATTCCAAAGTCCCACTCCATATCCGCATCATAAGTAAAAAGCTCGTCGTCTTCATTGAAGGCTATATCGAAAGCATTTCTATAACCTGCACTAATTAGTTCCCAGCGCTTTCCCTCCGGGTCAATCTTGGCGATCCAGCCACCTGGTGCATAGCGGTCATTCGCATGTCCGTTAGGATCTTTAATTAATGGAAACAAGTTATCCTCTTTCCATGTTTTTGGTAAACGGTAAGCATCCATTTCAGGAGCATCTGTGTGGTTACCAGAAATTACATAGATGGATTGTTTATCCGGAGCCAGCACAATACTATGCGGTCCATGCTCACCACCGGGCGTTACCAAACTTTTAAGTACCGTTATTTTGTCATACTGATCATCGCCGTCAGTATCCTGCAGTCGGTAAAGTCCGCTACCCCTATTCATGGTGGCAGGCGGAGTAGGGTTATTATTTACCATTACATAAAGGCTGTTAAAAGCGTATAACAAACCCTGTGCAAAGCCCATTTTTATTTTGCCTGAAGAAGTATCGCCTTCAACCTTAATCTCCAGTTTCTCAACTTTTAATTTGTTAGTGTTTGTATCAGCACCAATGGGTGGAATTGTAAGGCGATACAAATACCCATACTGATCAGAAGTAATCATTCTGCCCTTATCGTCAAATGTCATTGAAACCCACGATCCATTTCCTGCTTCCGAAGGGCTGTACAAATGTTCAGCTTTAAAATTTGGCTGAAGCTTTAGTTTCTGAATCTTAGGATTAGGGTCATCGGCAGGATTGAAGAATGTGCTCTTATTTGTTGTAGAATAAATGCTGACAAGAATTACTACAGTAAGAGTCAAAATTAATTTAATAGACAATTTTCCTTTATAGCGCATAATTAACTTGGTTATTATAATAAATAAAAATTACCCTTTTAGTGGCTTTATAAAAGCCGTGAGACGTAAATATGACGGTTGCATCCTGAGATTAAAGCAGTAGAAACCAGCCTATGAAATTAAAAGCTTAAAAGCAACAAATAGACTTTTTTAAGAAATACTATGGAAGCTCGTTTTAGCCGTTCTTGGTAAGAAATGTGCTTTTAATGATATACTGACGAATGCGATAATGGAGTTTGGAGACATCCTGAGTCAGTGAGATAATAATTAATAATTTTCATGACAAGCGTTTTAGAATCGTTAGAAGTAAACTTACAATAAAAACCCAAATTTTTGCGGTAATTAGAATTTTTATCAATTGCAAAATATACTCCCCCAACAATAAAACTGTCATGTACTGTCATGACACAAATCAATTTTAAAATAAAAAAAATCAGCAAGTGTTGCTGCACTTGCTGATTAAATGGTCTTGGAACTTTGAGTGGTAGCTTTAAGAAAGCTAATCACAATCTCTCTGATCTAACGCCCTGTATATAGAAACCAATAAGGGCAAATCAATTTTTAGCCTGGCTTATACCACTTGTTTTGTCGAGCTCTTCCCACGTCCATGGCTTATTTCTTGAACTATTTTTTTCTCTTACAAGTTTCACTTCAGCAGGAGTAACAAACGGAGCAATCGTATCAGTGGGTCTTCGCCTTGAATTAACCTTTCCAAATTCGTACCTGACATAATTAATAACCGAAGCAACCCACTCATCTGAATTTGCACCGAGCGAGGGCATTATAGAAGGATAAGTTTTACCGTCGATAGGACCGGTTAAGCCATGAAGCACTATTTTCACCAGGTTAAACTTATCACCTGCCAACCGTTTTGTAGATGAAGTTAAAGGCGGGGCAGCAAAGTCTAAAGTGCCGGCCACAGCAATTCCTTTACCGGCGGGTCCATGACAGGTAACACATAGCGAAGAAAAAGTAGCTGCTCCAGCTAAAATCATTTTTCTTTCTTCAGGCGGCATATTGCCAAGCCGGGCTCCATATGTTTTTACATCATTATTTCTATCCATTGCACGACGAACTGAAACGAACATATCATTGTCTGCATTTTTAACTTGTATATCCTGTGCTATCGACTCAGCCTTTTTTGATTTGACGTTATACAACGACAACAGTAGCTGTATTCGCACATCATGACTTGCATCATCCTTCATATTTGCAAAATGGTTCAGTAGTTCTTCATCATTTTTTTTAACAAAAGCCTCAGCTATCCATACAGCAGTTTTTCTCACTTGTGGATGCTCGTCCTTCATTGCGGTAGTTAAAATGTTTTTATCTATCGCATCCAATCCTTCCAAAGTCCATAATGCATGTATTCTTGCAAGAGCAGAGGGTTTAGTCTGCAGTGTCGCCTGTTGTCCGGATGCTATCAGTTTTAAAGTTGGCACCACCGATTTATCTCCTAATACAACCATCTGTTTTTGGGCATTATCTCTCCACCAGCCATTTGCATGGTCTAAATACGTTACTAATTTGCTTGCCGGTTCATCCAACATTCTTGGTTTGGACTGCTCTTTATATCCGTCATACACCACCCGGTATATGCGGCCATGCCCTACATTTTTAGCGATACCTTTTGCTTCAATCTGGCTACGCAAATATGATCCCGGCTTTGTCCAGTTTCCTTGCTGAATAATTCCACGATGCATGTCAACGATATACAAATTTCCATCAGGTCCGGTATATGTATTTACCGGGCGGAAAAACATATCATTAGAAGCGATAAACTCCTGTCGGTAATAGGCATTCTGTACAATTGTTTTTCCTTTAATATTAAGCACTTTTGCGCGCCGTATAATTCGGGCAACAGGCTCGCATACAAGGTAATCTCCAACCATATCTGCAGGAAGCGAATTACCCCTGTAGATTGACTGCCCGCACGAAGCGGTAAAATGATTCAGTGTACTATCAGCACGCATTCTTAGCGCACCACCTTGCACATCAGCCGTGGCAACCACTGGGTAAACCTGTTGAAATTCTTCACTTACCTGGTCCGGCAAATCAAGTCCACCGTAAGCCGGATTCATTTGTACCCTGACCATTGGGTTTTCGCCCCCTGCGCTAGACAAGAACAAACGACCGTAGTTATCGTGCGTCACCCCCCACTGGCCGCCAGTACCTGCGGGTATAGAGTCTGCGAGCAACATTCCGTTCTTATACCTGAACCTGATTGGATCGTATGTCAGATACATATAGTTATCAAGGTTCCAGTCTAATCCGCTTCTTTGATGCTCCATATTTGCATCGCTGACACTATATCCTGGCTTTTCGAATACTGTTCTTTTTACATCTGCTTTCCCATCGCCATTTGTGTCTCTGTAACTATTTATCGTTATAGTATTCGTTTCATTTACCAACAATTCATGATTAATGCATTGAATCATCCGGGGCAATAAAAGACTATCAATAAACACGCTGCTCTTATCCATTTTACCATCGTTATTCGTATCCTCCAAAAGCATAATGCGACTTACATTCATTCGCTCGTTAGTGGCATCCGCGTCCTGCATATAGGTAAGCATTTCGGCAACATACATTTTTGCGTTTCCATCCCACGCAATTGCCACCGGCTCTTTTATCATCGGTTCACTTGCCACCAGTTCTATGTGATAGCCCTTGGGCAGGTTAAAAGTCTTCAGGCTTTCCTCGGGGCTTAAATAAGCCCATGAAGGTGTGGAGTCAAAAGTTCGGTCAGGATATGGGTTGCCCGCCTTGCTTTTTGAAATACCTTTTGTAACAGTGCAAGTGTACACCAGCATAGATAACGCCAGCAATGATATGATTGAAAATATCCTTTTCATAAATTAAAGTAGTAAAGTGATTATTTAGCAGAAGATTTAGTGGATGCTTTAGGATTTGCACCCATTGCATATTTAATTCCACCTAAGATATGTTGTAGGTACAAAGGGTCGTCATAAGACTTATTGTCGTGGCCAAGTGCAGTATAAAAAGCCCTGCCACCATCAAAATCATGATACCATGCCATAGGATGATTTTCGCCATTAGCTCCACCTGTATAACTGTTTTCATCAATGTTTATTAAAACATGTATATCTGTTCCTATCCATTTAAAGTTATACAACTCATCAAAACGCTTCCAGACCTTGGGCAAATGTGCAGTGGCTATATTATCGGGATCTACAATATTAAACACTGCTTCCTGTTGCCGGGGGTGGCTTTTAAAATATGCTCCGTTCAGTTCGCCGTACCACGGCCAGTCGTATTCAGTGTCTGCTGCTGAATGTAAACCCACAAACCCTCCACCTGATTTAATATATTGTTGAAACGCCTGTTGCTGCTGGTCGTCTAAAACATTTCCGGTTGTACACAGAAATACGACGGCAGCATACTTTTTCAAGTTCTCCCCAGTAAACACATTGGCGTTCTCCGTTGTATCAACTTCGAAATTATTCTTAGCGCCGAGCAGAGGAATACTTATTTTGCCTGAGGCTATAGCGGCAGTATGACGAAATCCGGCGGTTTTACTAAAAACCAGTACTCTTTGTGGTTTCGCTGATACGCTTCCGCCCGCCAAAAGAAGGATTACAAAAAACATTTGTAATCGGGGGAGTAAATTTTTTTTCATATTTAATGGCAATAATTTGGAGAGTGTTAGAGATAGCAATCGTTTGTGAAGCATAACACCCCGGTTAATTTCGGGGTGTTATGCTGTTAATTTATTTGGACCGGGCTGTTTACAACTATGTTACATTGTTGCGTCGCACCTTTGTACTGTTTATTAAAAATTGAGCAAGACAAGAATTACAATGTAACCAGTACTATCGGGTTTATTTGCCCTTTAAAGAAAGTATGTATTTTACCATTTTTTTTGCGTCAGCCTCTGCAATTTGCGGATGTGGCGACATTGGAATTTGGCCCCATGCTCCTGCACCGCCTTTTATTATTTTACCTGCTAATTTATCGATGTTAGCATCAGTGGCAGGGTATTTTGCAGCAACCGCGCTGTAAGCAGGTCCAACAACCTTAACTTTTAACTGATGACAAGCAAGACAGTCTGATTTAGAAATAAGGTTTTTTCCAGCTTCTATGTCCGCTTTAGATGCATTATTGTTTCCCGAAGTGGTGGTCTTTGTAGTTACTGTTTTAGTAGTAGTCTTTTTTGCAGGTTGTTTAGTCTGGGAAAAAGAATAATAATTCCCAAATCCTCCAATTAATAAACTAAAAAATAAAATAGATGCTTTTTTCATATGATTACTTAAGTGTTTTCTGTTGGAATTAAAAATACGCCTTTGGTTTAAAGGATGCTCAACTTTTCTTTGGTAAAGCTCACAATTAAATTTATATAATAGTACAAATAACCTGTTTAATATGTAAACCTTTAGCTTGTATCGGTAAACTCCATATACAACTCTACCATCTAATAGACTTGTATAACGATGCACTTTTTTATAGGCTGTTTTTAAACATTGAAACTTACAGATCTATTTCGATTGCATGGGTATCAGGATTTACCGAGATCTTTTTTGGAACCCCATTTAATTTTATAGAAAAATTTTCAAAGTTAATTTCTATGGGCTTCATTATAACGGGGATACTTTTCTCAGGAACAACCATTAACTCACGAGATACATTTATTGAATCTGCTGTAGCTTCTTCCCTCTTTGCTTTAGCTTTTTTTGGAACTACCTTACCACCTAAAACCTGCTCTGCAGTTATCCCTGCTTCGCGAAGTTTTTTATTTAAAGCAAATCGTCTGTCATAAACTCCCTGTTTTTCAATCTTATACTTTTTCATCGAGTCTTTCACATCCAAAAACAAAAAATCACGATCTCGCTCTGAAAGATTTTGTAAGTCGATTTTGTTTTGCTTTTTGGTGGTAGAACTTGTTTTAGCCATAAATTAAATTTAAAAGTGTGCGAAAATGTGTTATAAAGGTAAATGGAAAAGAGATTACAACATCCGGATCGTCAGATGCAAGCAGTTGAAGTGGCTACTGAATGTACAATGGTGCGACGCAAGAATGTTGAAATAAAAAGCAAAAGTCGACTACCAAAAATATTACAATAAAAAATAGCCCTACGTTCTATTACCCTCAATTACACAAGTTTGTACTCCTATCCGGAGACTATATTCTATAGGCACTTTAGGCAATAATTAATTCTATTTTTTTTATCCTGAAAGCTTAAAACCACTTGTTCAAAGGTTGCCTCTGTAAAAATCCGGGGAAATCTTTCTTTTATGACTGAGTTATCTAATCTACAAATTTCATTCGGGTTGATTTTTGTAAATTCACTATTCTAAAGCTTAAATCATGGTGTTAATTGTAAACGGTGTAAAGCACGAAGTTTCACTGGAGCCAGACGTGGAGTTATTAAGTGTTTTACGAAACGAGCTTAATTTAACCGGTAGTAAGTACGGTTGCGGTGAGGGAGCTTGTGGCGCATGTACAGTACTTATTAACGGAACACCATCGCGAGCCTGTATTACAACAATAGGTTCAGTTGTTGGAAAAGAGATCACTACAATAGAAGGTCTTGAAAAAAACGGTTCTCTTCACCCGGTACAGGAAGCTTTCCTTCAATCGGATCCATTTCAATGTTCGTATTGTGCTTCGGGAATGATTATGTCGGCAGTGGCCCTGCTTAACAATAATCCAGCTCCTACTGATGATGCTATCGTAACAGCAATGAATGGAAATATTTGCCGTTGCGGCACTTATATCAATATTGTTAATGCTATTAAATTGGCTTCAAACCACAAATAAGAAACCATGGACAACAAGCATAATATTCGTCACTCTTTTGAGCCAGACGAGCATGAACTGCCGCAAAAACCAGCGTACCCTTCAGGACTTGATCGTCGAAAATTCTTGAAACTATTTGGAGGCGGTTTAGCTGTTGCCTTTGTATTGCCCGACATGTTTTTATTTGCCGGTGAAACTCTACCACCCGGCTCTTCCGTGCTTCCGACAAACCAGGTAGGTGCTTGGATACATATTGGAGAAGATGGAACAGTAAGTGTTTATACCGGCAAAGTAGAAGTAGGACAAAATATACGGACATCATTATCTCAAATTGTAGCAGAGGAGTTACATGTGCCGATAACTTCTATCAAAATGGTAATGGGTGACACTGACCTTGTGCCTTACGATGCCGGTACTTTTGGAAGCCGCAGCACTCCGCAGATGGGAGGTCAACTACGCAGGGCTGCTGCAACAGCACGGCTTGCATTGATAGAAATGGCTGCAAAAACCTGGAATGTAGACCCTAAATCTTTAAAGGTGGATGAAGGAATAGTGGTAAATACTACAACCAATAATAAGATAAAATTTGGGGAATTAACAAAGGGACAACAACTACTGCTACCTATTTCTAATGAAGCCCCTGTTACGGCTGCAGCTGACTGGAAAGTGGCAGGAAAGACGGTACCAAAAGTAAACGGACGATCTTTCTTAACAGGAAAGCATGAGTATGTTTCGGATATGAAAGTGCCCGGGATGCTTTATGGAAAAATACTGCGGGCACCTTCATACGGAGCTAAATTAATTGAAGCAGATGTTTCAAAGGCAAAAGCTTTTCCGGGTGTCGTTGTTGTGCACGAAGGAGACTTTGTGGGCGTAGCTGCTCCTGATATAAGAACAGCCGGCAAAGCTTTGCATGCTATTAAAGCAAAATGGGATGAAACTACTGGGCAACCCTCTAATTCTACGATTTTTGATTATCTCGTGAAGAATGGCTCCGGGGTTGGGGGTGGCAGAAATTCAGGTGACCCCAAGGGCAACATTGAAGAGGGATTGAAAACCGCCGATCACACCCATACCAAAACTTATAATATTAGTTATATAGCACACGTACCACTAGAACCAAGAGCAGCACTTGCGCAATGGGCAGGCGGTAAACTTACAGTGTGGACAGGAACACAACGACCTTTTGGCGTGCAGCAGGACTTATCTGAAATTTTTAAACTACCCAAAGAAAAAGTACGTGTAATAATGCCTGACACGGGGTCCGGCTATGGGGGTAAACATACAGGTGAAGCCGCAATAGAAGCTGCACGATTATCGCAGGAAGCAAAAAAGCCAGTCAAAGTAGTATGGACAAGGGAGGAAGAGTTTACATGGGCGTACTTCAGACCGGGAGGGTTAATTGAAGTAAACAGTGGCGTTAAGAACGATGGTACCATTACTGCCTGGAAATTCCTTAATTATAATTCGGGGGGTGCAGCAATTAATACCCAGTACAAAATTCTAAACCACCACATAGCCCATATTCCTTCGAATACCCCATTAAAGCAAGGTTCTTACCGCGGGCTAGCAGCTACAGCCAATGTTTTTGCACGCGAATCTCATATAACCGATCTGGCTCGCCTGGTTAAGATGGACCAGCTTGATTTTCGTTTGAAAAACGCTGATGATGCCCGGCTTACTGCGGTTTTGGAAACGGCAGCTAAAGCATTTGGTTGGAAAACTTCGGCAAAAGCAACGGGGCACGGGTATGGAATTGCATGTGGTCTTGATAAAGGCGGTTATGTAGCAACATGTGCAGAAGTAGTGGTTAATGCTCACAAGGAGGTAAAGGTGATTAGGGTAACCCAGGCGTTTGAGTGTGGCGCAATTGTTAATCCACTTCATTTAGAAAGTCAAATAATGGGATCTATGGTGCAGGGTCTCGGCGGAGCTTTATTTGAAGCAATTAATTTTGCCGGCGGAAAAATTCTTAACTCAAGCCTTTCTGCCTATAGAGTTCCCCGTTTTAGCGATATGCCAAAGATGCAAATTATAACTATCGATCGTAAAGACCTTCCTTCTGCCGGAGCCGGAGAAGCAGCTATAATAGGTATTGCCCCTGCCATCCGCAATGCCATACTTGATGCTTCAGGTGTAGGACTAAGTACTTTACCAATGCTGCCTAACGGAGTGATAAGTTAGCAGTGTAGGCCAGAAGCGTGATAAGTGTTTTAATCTTTTTGCTAACCAGCTGTGGGAGCTTTGTTCATCATCGTTGTGTCACTCCCTTGTGCTTGCAGAAATACTATTGAACTTTTATCTGCCTTTTACATGAACTATACATTCATTTTTTTTCGAACAGTATTAACTGAACTAAGCCAAATAGTACCAAAACTGATGAACGTACTGCGACGCAAGCATGTTTAATCGAAGCTGTAACGATTGGAACATAAAAATTTCAAATTCTCTTTTTCAAATTCTCTTTTATCCCATCCTTCCATTCCGGCTTCAAAATGGATAAAACAATTGAATCTCTTCTTCCCCCCTCACGTTTTGGCATATTACTCCTTAATACTCCTTCTACTGTGCAACCAATGCTTTTCATAGCGGCAATACTTCTTTCGTTGTTATTGTCCGCTCTAAATTCAACCCGCTCCACTTCCCAGGTCTCAAAGGCAAACTCCAGCAACAGGTACTTGCAGTTCTTATTTACCCCCGTTCCCTGGAAGTCTTTTCCATACCAGGTGTAACCCAACTGCACCGTTTGATACTCGGGTTGAATATCGTAAAACCTCGTACTACCCGCATATTCGTTTCTCTTTTTATCAAATACTATAAAGGCGTACTCCTTCTGTTGAGCCCTGCCTTTTTCCGCTAGCTGAATATACTTTTGCAGGTTTTCCGCGCCGGCAGCGGTCACCAACGAGTACTTCCAAAGATGGGGTTCTTCGATGCTGAACTTCAGTAAATTGTTGAGATCGGAAATACGCATGGGACGTAGTAATACGTTTGAGTTCTCTAAAACATATTCGTTAGTAAGGTCAATGTGATTTTTCATAGTATAAGCTGTATGGCAGAGTTGGCTTTAGTTGATTAAAAATAAGGATATTGCACCCAAAATTATAAGTAAATCATGTGCGGAATTGTAGGTTACACCGGTCCTCGCGAGGCATATCCGGTTATTTTAAAAGGATTGAAAAGATTGGAATACCGGGGATATGACAGTTCGGGAGTGGCATTGGTAAACAGTGGATTGAAAGTTTACAAGAAGAAAGGTAAAGTGAGTGAACTCGAAGAGTTTGTTATAGGCAAAGACATGCATGCACACGTGGGCATTGGTCATACACGATGGGCAACACACGGAGAACCAAGCGATAGAAATGCACATCCCCATCAAAGTGCCGGAGGTGGTTTTGCCATGATACATAATGGCATTATAGAAAATTATGCATCAATAAAACAAGAGCTGGTAAACAAAGGCTACCATTTTAAGAGCGACACAGACACCGAAGTACTACTAAACTTTATAGAAGATATAAAGCAAAACAACAATTGCACGCTAGAACAAGCCTTACGTATTGCGCTCAAAAGAGTGGTTGGCGCCTATTGCGTGCTGTTGGTGGATAAAGATGATCCTGAAACAATTATTGCTGCAAGAAAGGGTAGCCCGCTTGTTATTGGAATCGGCAAAGGCGAGCATTTCCTTGCGTCAGATGCTTCTCCCATCATTGAGTATACCAAGGAAGTGGTTTATGTAAACGACTACGAGATAGCCATAGTGAGGCCCGACGAGTTGATACTTAAAAATCTCGGTAATGAAAAGCAAACCCCTTTTATCCAAAAGCTCGACATGGAATTGGCGGCGATTGAAAAAGGCGGCTATGACCATTTCATGTTGAAGGAAATTTACGACCAACCTCAAAGTATTTTAGATTGCCTTCGTGGTCGTTTAAACCCTGCTGCCGGTACAATCACCATGAACGGGATAGACAATCATTTGAATGCCTTAATTAATGCACAAAGAATTGTAATGGTGGCTTGCGGTACAAGCTGGCACGCAGGTCTTCTTGCCGAGTATTTGATCGAAGATTTATGTCGCATACCGGTTGAAGTAGAATATGCCAGCGAGTTTCGTTACCGCAACCCCGTCATTAATAAAGGCGATGTTATCGTTGCCATTTCACAAAGCGGTGAAACTGCAGATACGCTGGTGGCTCTCGAAAATGCAAAAGAAAAAGGTGCTTTTATTTTCGGAGTAGTGAATGCAGTGGGCAGCAGTATAGCAAGATTGAGTAACGCGGGTGCTTACACCCATGCTGGTCCCGAAATTGGCGTAGCAAGTACAAAAGCTTTCACCGGCCAGTTGGCTGTACTGGCTATGATGGCTTTGAAAATAGCTTATGCAAAAGGTACAATTGACGAAAAAAGATACCAGCACCTTCTAATGGAATTGCACGACATTCCTGAAAAAGTTGCCCAGATCTTAAAAGACACTTCAAACATACAGGCAATTGCAGAAAAATATAAAGATGCCAGCGACTTCCTTTACCTCGGTCGCGGCTATAATTTTCCTGTGGCTCTTGAGGGCGCTTTAAAGCTGAAAGAGATTTCTTACATACACGCCGAGGGTTACCCTGCTGCCGAAATGAAGCATGGCCCAATAGCGCTTGTTGATGATAAACTGCCGGTGGTATTTGTGGCAACAAAAGATAAATATTACGAAAAGATTGTTTCGAACGTGCAGGAAATTAAGGCGCGAAAAGGTAAAGTTATAGCTGTTGCAACTGAAGGCGATGAAATTATACCAGGAATGGCCGATGATGTAATGTTTGTTCCAGACGCAGATGAAGCCCTGGCTCCGTTGCTAAGTGTGATTCCTCTTCAGTTACTGAGTTACTACATCGGTATTGCAAAAGGTTTGGATGTTGATAAACCGCGCAATCTTGCCAAATCAGTTACGGTCGAATAAAACGGAGTTGTAGTTGTAAGAAGATTTTTTTGGTAACTGCCAGTAGTAATTCCATCAACATGGTTGTGTCACTCACTTGTACTGAATAAAAAAATTGAGCATTATTTCATCTGGTACTTTAACACCTTCAACGGTTTGAAGTAAAATTTTTCTTCCATGCCTTCTAACATTAATGATATTCGTAAAAAAAGCATCACTTCACTCGGTTACGGATTTGTTGCTCCTCAATATTTACCGAAAGGAAAGGATGAATATTACTTAAGAAACTTTCAAAACCAAAACGGCATTAACTACCGGCAGCTTTCTGCCTACGAGATTGAAGTATTGGTACGCAACAGAAACACTTCTGAAAACTGGAATAAACTCTTGGTTTCCGATGCTTTCAATCCGGAACTGGTTAAGAACTGTAAGTTTTTTGGATTGGTAAGAATTGGAAAACTTGAGCCTTTTGTGCTTGAATTTAGTGACCTCAAGGTTCCTGTTGGTTTATATAACTCTACCATCATTAGCTGCGACTTTGGTGACAACGTGGTGATCGACAATGTCAATTACTTGTCTCACTACATCATCGGAAGCGAAGTAATTATTACCAATGTAAATGAGCTGGTAACCACAGATCATGCAAAATTCGGTAACGGTATTTTAAAAGAAGGTGAGGCTGAAGACATTAGAATATGGATGGAACTTAGCAATGAAAACGGCGGACGTAAAGTAATTCCATTCAACGGCATGCTGCCCGGAGACGCTTACTTATGGACAAAATTCAGAGATGATGAAGTGTTGCTTCAGAAGTTTAAAGAGTTTACGGAGGCAAAGTTCGATAAAAGAAGAGGCTATTATGGTAAAGTTGGCGATAGAACCGTAATTAAAAATTGTAGAATTGTAAAAGATGTATGGATAGGTTCTGATGCTTATTTAAAAGGTGCCAACAAGCTAAAAAATCTTACAATCAATTCCGGGCCTGAAGGCAAATCCCAAATTGGTGAAGGGTGCGAAATGGTAAACGGAGTCATGGGATTTGGCTGCCGCGCTTTTTATGGCGTTAAGGCTGTGAGGTTTGTAATGGCATCTCATTCTCAATTGAAATATGGCGCCCGTCTTATCAACTCTTACCTTGGCAACAATTCCACTATATCCTGTTGCGAAGTTTTAAATTCACTCATCTTTCCTGCGCACGAACAGCACCACAACAACTCTTTTCTTACTGCCGCTACTGTCATGGGTCAAAGTAATATTGCTGCCGGAGCAACCATTGGTTCAAATCATAACAGTCGCAGCGCAGATGGTGAGCTGATGGCAGGAAGAGGCTTTTGGCCGGGCTTATGTGTTAGCCTAAAACACAACACAAAATTTGCCACGTTTACTATTGTTGCTAAGGGCGACTACCCCGCTGAATTAAACATTCCCATACCCTTTTCTTTAGTCAGCAACGATGTTACTAATAACAAGTTAGTTGTAATGCCTGCTTATTGGTTTATGTACAATATGTATGCGCTAGAGAGAAACGGTTGGAAATACCTCGATCGGGATAAACGCCAGGAAAAAATACAGCACCTAGAGAATGAGTACCTGGCACCGGATAGTATCAATGAAATGGTTGAAGCACTTATGTTATTTCAACTACTTACTGGAAAAGCATGGTATAAAAAAGAAAGTCCGGATGCAGCGGTGACTGATGCTGAAGCAACAACTAAAGGAAAACAACTATTAGAAACCGGCGATCTACAAGTAAATGAGTTAGAGATACTGGCCGAAGGTTTTGAGAATACAAAAAGAAAAGTAGTTCTCATTAAAGTATTGCGGGCTTACAACCTCTTTAAAGAACTCATTCAATACTATTGCGTGAACGAAGTAATAGGCTTGATAAAAGAAAAAGAAATAAAAGGCTTTCAGGACTTGCTAGCCTCATTGCCCTCAAAATACAGCCTCGAAGATTGGATGAACGTTGGTGGACAACTAATACCACGCGCGGAAGTGAACCAATTGACAAAAAGAATTCGTGCAGGTAAATTAAAGTCTTGGGATGCATTGCATGACTTCTATTTGCAACAAGCAGATTTGTATAAGAGTCAAAAGCTTGCTCATGCATTAGCAGCATTTCATAAAGCAACGGGTTCTCACGTAGGGAAAATGGATAAAAAAAGTTTTGATAATTTAGTAAGATCAGGGATTGCGACAAAAGAATGGATGACACAAGGAATTTACGAATCGAGAGCCAAAGACTACACCAATTCTTTCAGAAAGATGCCATTCGAAAACCAGGAAGAAATGGATGCAGTAGTAGGCAAACTGGAAGACATCTCATTTATTAAACAGCAAAGAGAAGCATTGGAAAATTATAAAAAGCAGGCGGAGACTTATCTTAACTGGAAGTAAACTTCTTTTTTCTACAGTAGAAGACATCAAGCAACATTATGTATTTGGAAACCCAGTTGGTTATGTGTTGCCAACGAGGCTAATAGACTTCCGGTGCCCGTAATAAAAATAAAAAGCTGCAACAGGTTTTGGTTGAAACACAATTGCAGCATATCTCAGATTTTGGGATAATAAAACTAGAAAAGGATCCGGAGACCGTTAGAAGTTATCCTAAACCATGCCCCAGTAATATATAAGCCCAGTAGCCTATTACCCCTGCTACAATAATAGCAAGAGTTACCTTTTCAATTAAATCGTGATTGTGTGTAGATTTGTCCATAGTACAAATAATTATAATGGTGATTAATAAATTACAAAGCGCTGAGGTGGCTTTTCATAGTATGGAGCAAATAAGACCGGTTTTAGCAATTAGCCCTATAAAACAACCCGTAGTTATTTCAGCATAAAGTTAAAGTTCTTTTTTAACATTTGGCTTCTTTAATAAAAAAAGTTGTTAAAACCTGAAGAAAAGCGTTTTTTCTAACCACTTTCCCCTTTAAGCGTTTTTTAATAATTCGGGTGCACAAACTTCAGGTAGTTCAAAAAAAAACACCAAGACATTGCTTTCAAAAAACGGACAACTTCTCCTGTCCGGTTAGTCATTTATACTTTTTAACCTAAATCAGCGTTTAAAAAAAATCATTAACGCTATTTAAGAGAAAGTTAGGTGAAAGCTCTTCTAATTATTTCATTTGTAAGTACAATTACCATACACTCCTTCGCTCAAGAGAGCAGAATAGTTTGGAACAAGACACAACTACTTCAATGGTTTGACTTTGCAGGCCATGTTAATGATACCAGCCGGTTTGATGCAGAAAGTTTTGCAGAAGTAAGATTTACATACAATTTCAAAAGCCCTACAAATTTTTCTTTTGACGTGTTTGCTAACTTCCATAAGAATCTTTCGTGGTGCAAAAAAGAATACCAGTCAGAAGATTTATTAAAACATGAGCAGCTGCACTTTGATATTGCAGGATTATATTCAAGAAAATTAAAAGAGGCTTTTGAGACCTATCAATACTCAAATGATTATAAAAACGAAATACAGCAGATATTCAACCAAAAGAAAATAGAATATCATTTATCGCAACAACAATACGACGTAGAAACGAACCATTCGCTTAACAAGGAAAGGCAAAAGGATTGGGAAAAATATATTCATGAACAGCTGAATGAACCAAAATTTACATTCAACTACGTAAAGAAATAAACCTGCGAGAAAGGCAAAGCTAAATACCGCTTACCAACTATCACTGATCTTGATTTTACTAAAACACAAATTTTATCTCCTTAAGAAAATTAAACTTTTTGCTTTAACAAAAAGTTATCTCACTACAATAAAATCTGGGTGGCTATTTGCTTTTGCAGGAACTGAACGACTGAAAAACTACGTTCACCATTTATATGAAAAAGCAAATTTTACTTTTAGCCACTATTATTATTTCAACGCTTGCAATGGGCCAGGTGAAGCCGGCTTTCGGAATCAGAGCAGGTGTTACTTCCTCGGGTATGCGGGGCGATGCAGTTGACAATCTCGGAAACATGCTCGATTTTACAAACGGCATGATTGCCACAAGCAATCGCCAGGGTTTCTTTGCTGGAGGCTATGCATCTATACCTATTAGTTCGAACGTGTCAGTAGAACCTGCTTTGTATTACTCACAGAAAGGATACGAAATGAAGGGCGCATTAAATTTGAAAGGTGTTGAATTTTTAGGTGCCAATGCGAAGGCAAAATTGAATTCCCAGTATATAGATATACCAGTGGTTGTAAAAGCAAATTTCAACGGCTTTCAGATATTTGCAGGTCCACAACTTTCTTATCTTGTTAATGCAAACCTTACTACTACCGCCAGTGTGTTAGGATTTAATTTGCTAAATAACAAGATGGATGCGACCAATCAGTTTAACAAGATGGACTTTGGTTTTACAGGTGGATTGGGGTACCAGATCAGCCGTGGAATTAATGTAATGGCATCGTACGATTATGGATTATTGAAAGCTGATGCAAATAGAAATATTAATTCTTATAATCAATCCTTTAAAGTAGGTATAGGAATGGGTTTATAGTATCATTAAAAAAGCTCATTGGCTTCAAGGATTGAAGCGAGTGAGCTTTTTCTTTTTAGTAGTATTTATATAAAATGGTTATCTCAATAATCTGACTCGTATTTCTGCAAAGCGGTTCTTAATTTATTTAAGTGCGTTTCTTCCCCCCAAATTCTTTCTCCTTTCAGATCATTTAAATGAGCGATTATTTCAGAGGCAATGTCTTCATTCATTTGGCTCTGATATAATCTTATGGCTTGCTCTTTATCTATACCGCAATTGAGTAAACCATCTGTATTATTTACCAGGCTAACCCCTAAGTCTTCTTCAAGTTTTTTTACATGAAGTTCTAGTTGTTGATGTGAAATTCTTTTAGCATATGGGAGATCTTCGTAGAAAAGAACGTCTAAATTAACATACAGCTGAACAACTGCAGCGCGACAAATTGCATGGTCTATATGACTGCCAATACCTAAGGGACAAAGCAGCAATCCGTCTACATTTTGTTCGAGCAAATTTTTTAACTCTTCTATTAAATCAAGCTCATTTTGCCGGAAAGGTTGCTCTTGAAAAATGTAGCCGTTTCTTAAAGGAGCATCAAGGAGATCAAGATTAATGATATTGATGTTTTCGTTTAAGGTTTTATAAAATGCTGCGTCTTCAGACTTTCTTAAAAGACTTACCGCAATAGTCTCCTTATTTTCTACCGGTATGGCGGTCCATCTTGTAACAGTGAAACAATTAATGATTGTGACAGGAATATTATTGTTGGCGCACTTTGAAATAGTAAGCGCTAAGCCAAACGCAGCGTCGTCGATGTGTGGAGAAAGAATATAAAGTTTCAATGGCTCATTCATTTGTTATGGTCACCTTTCTACATATTTGGTTGAAAGAAAAACATAACTATAATCGTTAAAAGAAGAGAAGCAGGCAGCAAGCATGTTGAATAGAATTATTACCCGTACAAGTGAGTGACACAACGATGTTCAACTATAGCTCAACTGCCTGCTTACATAACAACGCTTATTGGGCAACCTTTGCGTTCATTAGCTTCATAGGGTTAGCCACTTCGTTCTTTTTTGAAATGATGTAAGGAGGAACGACCAGGTAATGAATTGCATTATTGACATAACAATTTATTGCATCGGTTAACGTCTCGACCATCGTTTCATTTTTTCCATTAAAGGAAGTATTTGCGATAATACCAACGCCTGTTTTTTGCTTAAAGTTTTTCATCAGGTTGTAGATAAACTCGTTGTCTTGCTTGCTTACGGTTTGTATTCGGGCGCTGTGATCTACGTGCTCAATTGTCGGGAATTTGTCTTTGTACTTATCCTGCAAAAAGGCAGTAAAAAGCATGAAAGGAGTTCTTCCTTTAAACTTAAAATATTCGCTTACATCCTCTTCTAAAACAAAAGGCGCAATCGGGCGAAACCATTCGCGGCCCTTTATAAAGGCGTTGATCCAAAATTTATTTACGGCATACCGGGTATCAGCGACTATACTGCGATTGCCTAACGCTCTTGGGCCAAACTCACTATTGCTTTGAAACACACACAAGATTTTGCCCCAATACAAATGGTTTGCGCAAACTTCTATCAGATTATCGGGCTGTTCGATGCTTAGGTCCGGATAATTTTTAAGCAGTTTTGTTACTTCGTGAATATTTACATCCGGGCCTAAGTAATCTAACCGCCAGTTATAATCGTTTTTAATTTTATAGCACTCGATAGCACCGTATAAAGCACAGCCAACAGATGAACCACCATCATGCGGAGCGGGAGGAATAAACAAGTCGTACCCTTGCTCTAACACCTTGGTATTGGCTACACAGTTGAGTGCACAACCTCCGGCATAGGCAATGTTCTTTGTACCTGTTACCTGGCTTAACCAGTTTGCAATCTCAATTAAAGCCTTCTCAAAAACGTCCTGGCCTTTGGCTGCAAAATCGGCTTTCTCCTGAAAGGTTTTTATCTCTTCTTTATACGCGTATTCTTTGCTCTTAAACATCTGCTGCCATTCTTCCGGAATAAAGACTTCTCCTTCCTTTACAATTAAGTCAGGCAAGTCCAGTGCATCAAGATTACCATACGCGGCAAGGCCCATCACTTTGCCTTCGCTGCCCTCGCCTTCGAACAAACAATTGGTGAGCTTATAATAGAAGTTGCCCAACCCATGAGGAGCTTCAGGATTACGATCGTGCAGCTGCTTTTTAATGCACTTGATTTCGCCATTAGCGCAATAGTAATAAGAGGCAACCTCAAACAAATTTGCCTTACCTTCTTTGCCCGGATAGTCGTACTTAATGTGTTCGACCGGGCTACCAACACTGTCAATAATCATAACTGCACACTTCTCAAAACCGCTGGGAGGGTAACAGCTATATAGGTGGGAAAGGTGATGAGAAATTTCTATAATACGCGCATCGGGCTTTAGATTTAGAACTGTTCTAAGTTCCTCGTGGTATTGTTCTTTTTTTTCAATCTCGGTATCAGCGCTCCAACATTCCACCACCAGGTCATATGGTCGGTCTACTGCAGGAATACGTTCTTTATACAACTTCATATCCCCCAATCTTCCCCAGTGATGTTTGCGTTTTGTCAATCGTTCTTTATGAATTGACATAACATGTTTACCGCCTTCGAATATTGAAATAGTTCCATCTTGTGTCCTGTTGATTCCCAGGATAGAAGGTGCGCTCATAAGCAAGAAAAAGTTTAGAATTTGATGTGTAAATACTTTTCATTGTATTATAAAAAATTGTACCACAACAAATTAAAACACTACTTCTACGATAACAGCAAGTACGCAGATGAAGCAAGAGAAAGTGTAAAGAATGCACTAGCAGGTAGCGATGGAATTTAAGCAGCTTATTATTGAAGCCTGAGTTCTAGTACCTCTTTTGTTGCAGCACTTATCTTAAAACGATCATCTATCCTATGGCCAACAATCCAGATGATTTTTTTATCCATTTCTACCACCCAAACATTTTCCTTTTCAGTCTTTGAAAGTTTCTGATCGCCAAAAAAGCGGCTCAACTTTTTCTTTTTCTTCATACCTAAGGGGTAGAAATAATCACCTTGTTTCCATTTTCGTAAAAGCAGGGGAAATGCAATTAAAGCACCGTCGACAGCGGCGATAGTTTTGTCTAACGGAACTTGAAAATTGCCGCCTGGTTTAACTGTTCTTAGAAGCAATTCTCCCCCATTAAAAATTACTTGTTTATCCTTTTCTTCTATTAAAATGTTGGATGCTTCGGTTGTTGCAATGGGAGATATGATCAGCCATTTTCGGTTTTTAATTATCCGGTGGGAGGGTGATAGAACGTATTTACCTGTTTCGCTTTCAAGCAGCCTTACAACTTCCGCAACCTGGTTAGCATTAAATCCAAAATCCTTTATAATCTCATAAACTATCGTTGAAACCGGGGCGCTTCTTTGCAGCTTTAAAACGGGAATATGTATCTCGTTTGTCTTTACTTCGAGCAATTTCTTTTTGTGCTGTTCTACTGCTTGTTTGTACAACTCTTCAGCCTCGGTAAACCGCTCAATATTCTTTAGCAGGTTGTCCTCAACTTGGGGATAGATTTCTTTTAGTACGGGGAAAAGGTGTTGTCGAAAAAAGTTCCGCGTGTATTTGTCGGTCAGGTTCGAACTATCTTCCACATAGCTCAATTGATTTTGCGTCGCATACTCCAACAGCTCCTCCTTTTTTGCAAATAGTAATGGTCTGAAAATTTTTGCTTGTACAGGTAAAATGCCATGTAAACCGGCAATACCTGTTCCTTTAAAAAGATTCATCAATATTGTTTCGATGTTGTCGTTTGCATGGTGGGCCGTTACGATGAATTGAGGCTTGAGGTGTGAGTTGTCGGTGGTGAGTGGTGAGTTGTCGGTTGTAAGTTCTGGCTGCCCCATGAAAGGAGGGCTTGCAGTTTCCTTATTAGCCATTACTTCTTCCCCGTTTATTATTGAGTTGAACCAATCATACCTAAGTCTTCTGGCTGCGATTTGAATGGAAACTTTATTGTCTGTTGCATACTTTTCAGTCTCAAATTCTTGAACCAAAACTTGTTTACCATACTTTTCACCAAGGCTTCTTACGAACTGTTCATCTCTTTCACTTTCCGCTCCTCTTAGTTGAAAATTGCAGTGGGCAATCACGAAATTATAGCCGGCATGATACATCAGGTGGCACAAAACAACACTGTCTACTCCCCCACTTACAGCAAGTAACTGTTTTTGCTTAGACTGAATAAAAGCAAATTGCTTAAGGTGCTGAATAAAACTTTCTAACAAATTCATATTGGTAAAATAAATGAAAAGCCGGCTTATCGGGCCGGCTTTTCTTATTGGTAGTAATTAAATAATCTATCAATCAACAATTATCCTTTTTTTACTTCTTTCGCCCACGTGTCTTTCAAGCCCACAGTTCTATTAAAGATCAACTTATCCGAACTACTATTTTCATCCAGGCAGAAATAACCCTTTCTCAAAAATTGGTAAGGCTCTCGGGGAAGAGCTTCACCTAAGGCCGGTTCGATAAAGACATTTGATAACACCTGTAAGCTATCGGGGTTAATATACTCTTTAAAGTCGCCTTCTTCATTTGCCGGGTTTTCAACCCTAAATAACCGGTCGTATAGCCTGACTTCTGCGGTCAATGCATTTTGTACGTTTACCCAGTGCATAGTTCCTTTTACGCTTATTCCGCTGGTATCGTTACCACTCCTGCTTTCAGGTATGTATTCGGCATACACTTCTCTCACAATACCGGCGTCATCCTTTTTAAAACCGGTGCATTTAACGATGTAGGCATATTTTAAACGAACCGTTAAACCTACACCAAGCCTAAAAAATTTCTTAGGAGGTTCTTCCATAAAATCTTCGCGTTCTATCCAAAGCTCTTTTGAGAAAGGTATTGACCTGGTTCCTCCGCCATCCTCTGCTTCGGGATTATTTTCGCCTGTTAATTCCTCAACCTGCCCTTCAGGATAATTGGTAATAACAAGTTTTACCGGATCAAGCACTGCCATTCTCCGGACAGCATTTCGATTTAAATCTTCGCGCACACAAAACTCAAGGAGACTAAGATCTATCAGGTTCTCCCTTTTCTGCACGCCTATTTTCTCGCAAAACAGGCGGATGCTTTCGGGCGTATATCCACGTCTTCTAAAGCCCGCTATTGTTGGCATTCTGGGATCGTTCCAGCCATCCACCATCTTTTCTTCCACCAGTTGCAGCAACTTGCGCTTGCTCATGACAGTGTAGGTCATATTCAACCTCGAAAATTCATATTGATGACTTGGAAAAATTTCAAGCTTATCTATAAACCAATCATACAATTCGCGATGAGGAATAAATTCTAACGTGCAAATGGAATGAGTGACATGCTCAATACTATCGCTCTGTCCATGAGCAAAATCGTACATGGGGTACATGCACCAGGCATCTCCTGTTCTGTGGTGATGTGCATGTTTTATACGGTACATCAGGGGATCGCGCATTTGCATGTTTGGGCTCGCTAAATCTATCTTAGCCCTCAGCACCTTTGCACCATCCGGAAACTCACCTGCTTTCATTTTAGCAAACAGATCCAGGTTTTCGTCCACGCTTCGGTTACGGAAATCATTTCCTTTTCCCGGTTCTGTAGGTGTTCCTTTTTGGGCAGCTATTTCTTCGGGAGTGCTATCATCAACATAGGCAAGGCCTTTTTTAATCAGGCCTACAGCAAACGCATAAAGCTGATCGAAATAATCGGAGGCATATAATTCCTGCGACCATTCGAAACCCAACCACTTTACGTCTTCCTTTATGCTGTCTACATATTCAACATCTTCTTTTACCGGGTTGGTATCATCAAAACGAAGGTTGGTTTTACCACCATATTTTAAAGCAAGACCAAAATTGAGGCAAATGCTTTTTGCGTGTCCAATGTGCAGGTAGCCATTTGGTTCAGGAGGAAAGCGGGTAACAATGCTCTTATATTTTCCACTGGCCAAATCTTCTTCTACAATTTCTTCCAGAAAGTTCAGGCTCTTTTCTTCAGTCTTTATTTTTTCGACACTCATTAATACATGTATTGGCTGCGAATTTACGAATTTGACTTTCCATTCAACAAAAACAAAAAGTTACAATTCGGGTTAAATATGTGAGGGGTCATCACATACTTGTTATCCGCTCTTCACTTTTGCCTTTTTCTGCAGATCTCTGCACTATTCTTTTGCATGAAAATGATGAAGAAATGAAAACTATGATAACAAGGCTGTTGGCAACCACCGCCCTGGTTGTGGCCATAAAAGAAAGAACAAATTTTATAGTAAGCCGCCATTTGAAACTCTTTTCAGCAATTGAGGCTATTGTTGTAGGAATGGCCAACTAGCTCAAAAAAGATTTGTAGTACACGTGAGTGACACAACCATGTTGACAGCAATTGTAAGGCAGGTCAACCCTAAAAAAAAATTACATAAGAAAACCCCACAGGCGGGTTGGTTACGTCTCGCTCATTATTTAATATACCAAATCCTCGTAGGCTGCCTGCAACTCATTGTAGCTATGTTGGTCGCCTGCTTCTTTAGTAGCAGCCATCCCTTTTTCATACCATTCTATTGCCAGCTTGTTTTCAAAGTTTCGTTCAAGAAGCTTGGCCAAATGATAGTATGAACCAACATATTTTGGGTCGTTGCTGAGAATATTTTCAAATAATTTTCTCGCTTCCCAATCGTCGCCAATCTTTACGAATTCCAGGGCAAGTGCATGCTGTAAAAAACTGTCAGCGGGAGAAGATTTAAGGTATTCCTTTAATTTATTTATCCGATCCATAATTTTAGAAAATAATTTATTTTAAAAGCTTTATCAAAAATAAAGGACACTTATATTTGTAGTAATTGGTTGCATAAACAACTTTAATTACTTCAAACGTGTTTGCATGAAAATATTAGTCTGTATTAGCAAGACGCCCGACACTACCGCAAAAATAGCTTTCAAAAATGGTAATACTCAGTTTGAAGAAAGCGGCGTTCAGTGGATACTCAATCCCTACGACGAGTGGTATGCCTTAGTAAGGGCAATCGAATTAAAAGAAAAAGATGCGTCAACAGTGCTGCACCTGGTGATGGTTGGCGGAGCGGATGCAGACCCTATTATTCGCAAAGCGCTGGCACTTGGAGGCGATGAAGCGATTCGGGTAAATACAACCAAACTGCAGGACAGTTTTTATGTAGCCTCGCAAATAGCTGAAGTTGCCAAAACAGGTGGCTACGACCTTCTGTTTACCGGTAAAGAAACCATCGATTACAATGGCTCTTCAATTGGCGCAATGGTGGCAGAACTGCTTGATCTTCCTTATATTTCCCTTGCTACAAAATTTGAGATCAATGGCAATACAGCAACAGTTACCCGCGAAATAGAAGGCGGCGAAGAAGTAAATGAAGTACAGGTTCCGGTGGTTGTTAGTTGCCAGAAAGGAATGGCTGAAGCACGAATTCCAAACATGCGCGGAATAATGTCTGCCCGAACGAAGCCGTTGAAAGTGGTTGAACCGGTTGAAGCCGATGAATTAACAAGCATCAGTAGTTTTGAACTGCCTCCGCCAAAAGCAGGCGTTAAAATGATAAGCCCCGATAATATGGCTGAACTGGTAAGGCTTCTGCACGAAGAAGCGAAGGTGATATAGCAGTCAAAGAAAGAAGTTTATGTAACGGGCATCTATCCTGACCTAAACATTGTTGCGTCGCACACTTCAACAGCAAGTTCTTTTATAAACATTTTTTGAAAACATTTCTAAATAACTCTTCCCGCTTGGGAGATGGAGGCGTATATATGGTTTTAATATTTGCAGATCAAACCGGTGGCCAGTTTAAAAAAACAGCTTTCGAAGCACTTTCATACGGAGCTAAACTGGCAGAACAGTTGGGGACAACAGCAGCAGCTTTGGTAGCTGGAACAACCACGGACGACCTTGCGGCCCTGGGAAAATATGGTGTAAAAAAAGTGCATCACGTTGCCACCGAAACTTTGAATGTTTTTGATGCACAGGTGTACACAAAGGTAATTTCCGAAGTTGTGCAGCTAACAGGGGCAACAGTATTGGTGTTAGCCCATAACAACACAGGCCGTGCAATAGCCGGAAGATTGTCTGCGCGCCTAAAAGCTGCCATGGTTCCTGCAGCTGTAAGCTTACCCGACACAACAAATGGGTTTGTAGTAAAAAAAGTGGTCTTCAGCGGAAAAGCATTTGCGAACGTGTCTTTAAATACAGACATTAAAATCATTTCACTAAACATGAACGCTTTTAAAGCAGTAGCCGGCGAAGGAACTGCTGAAGTGGTTTCCGTAAACGTGGCAGCAGATGCACCCAAAGTAAAAGTAACTTCAACCGATAAAGTAACCGGTGAAATCCCTTTAACTGAAGCCACCCGGGTAGTAAGCGGCGGACGCGGATTGAAGGGACCTGAAAACTGGGGAATAGTTGAAGATCTTGCTCATGCATTAGATGCTGCCCTGGCTTGCAGCCGCCCTGTTGCCGATGCAAACTGGCGACCACATCATGAGCACGTTGGGCAAACCGGTATTGCGATTGCTCCAAATTTGTATGTAGCTGCCGGTATCTCCGGTGCCATTCAACACCTGGCCGGAGTAAATAGAAGTAAAGTAATTGTGGTAATAAACAAAGACGCGGAAGCTCCATTTTTTAAAGCGGCAGACTACGGTGTCGTAGGTGACCTTTTTGAAGTCTTACCAAAACTAACGGAAGAAGTAAAAAAGTTGAAAGGAGTTTAAAGAGTGAGTTTGCGACTTCTGACAGATAGGGCAATAAGTGGTTGAAACCAGGTTTTGCAGTTAAAAATGCTTTCTTAATTGACATGCCTTTAACACCCCCGGCTAACCTGCAACCTGAACTAATTGCTTTATTTTCGCGAATGCAAAAACTAGTCTTCGTTTTTATTCTATTTGTATATTTTCATTCATCGGCCCAAAACCTACAGAACACTTACTGGCAGCAATATCTCCGATACAACATAAAAGCACAGTTAAACGAAAAAGAGAAATCAATTACTGGTTCAGAGACTATTGTTTATAAAAACAATTCGCCTCAACCGCTTTCCTATATCTGGTTTCACATTTACCCCAATGCTTATAAAGACCCGTCTACCGCGCTTTTTCAACAAATCAAAAGCGACCCTCAACGAAAAGAAAAACTAAAACAACCCACTACAGGCTATATAAGCAATCTTGCCTTTACGGTTAATGGTGCTAAAGCTACGATCGAGCCTCATCCAAATGCGCAGTACATCGACGTTATCAAAGTGGTTTTGCCTAAGCCTTTGCAACCCGGCGACTCCGCTACCATAGCCACTCCATTCAAAGTGCAGCTTCCCTCCTATTTTTCACGCTCAGGTTTTGCAGACGGAGAATTTATGGTTTGTCAATGGTACCCCAAACCAGCGGTATTTGATAAAGACGGTTGGCACGAGATGCCATACCTTGACATGGGTGAGTTTTACAGCGAGTATGCTTCTTACAATGTAAACATTACTGTACCCTCCCAATATATCGTTAGCGCTACCGGTGTTTTGCAAACTCCTTCCGAAGCAGCTTTATATAAAACGATCGGTGCTTTCAACGCCGCAAATAAGGCTGGCAAGGAGCCAAAAATGTATTCGCCTACATTTTCAGCAGCAACTAAAACGCTGAATTATTATGCTGACAGTGTTCCGGATTTTGCATGGTTTGCAGACAAAGCATTTATCATAGAATACGACACAATGAAACTGGCGTCGGGCAAAGTAATAGATGCCTTTACGTTTTACCATAATAAAAGCAACACTCAATGGGTAAACAGTATTGACTATGTAAAAGATGCTGTAGCGCGTTACAGCCAATGGATAGGTGAATACGCTTATCCGACAGTACAGGCAGTTGAAGGACCGAAAAACAATTCAAGCGGCGGAATGGAATACCCTATGGTAACCCTAATTACCAGCCCTGATGCCAAACCGCAAACACTTGATGCTGTTATTGCACACGAGGTCGGACACAACTGGTTTATGAGCATGTTGGGTTCAAATGAAAGAACACATCCATGGATGGACGAAGGCATGAATACCTATTACCAATTTAGATACGAAGCAGCAAAGTACCGGTCAAATGCAATTTTTGGAGACAGGATACCACCAGCAATTAAGAAACTTGATGAGCCAACTTTCCAGGCCTCAGTGTACCAGGCCATGATGTCAATACCTATTCAACCTGCTTTGGAGACTCCATCTGCAAACTACTCAAGCAGCGAAGATTATGGTTTAACTGCTTACGTAAAAGCTGCTGAATGGATGCACCTGCTTGAGCTGTCTGTAGGACGTGAAAAAGTAGACTCTGCCTTTCAACATTATTTCTCCCTCTGGAAGTTTAAACATCCCCGACCAGCAGATATGAAAGCTGCTTTTGAACAGGCAACGGGAGCAAGTTTGGATGACTTTTTCACCCTTTTAAACAAGGAAGGAAAATTAGTAGAATAGGTAGAATTAAAGGGGTCTTAAAAAAAGGAGCGCAAACGATGGCAATAAAAAGTTTGGCAATGGCTTTATTTACTTTTCACTGAATTTTCTTCTAATTTAAATAACACAATTCGTTCTATCAAATCGTACGGAACAGGTTGGTCAAGGGGAAACTGCACCGAGCCTTTTCCCTGCTTATACTTCGACAATTCTTCAGCAAATCCACTATGGCCCGAAGGTGTTGCATAAAAACCGATGTGCTTTTTGTAGCCTGCGAAATAAACCAGCGGTTTTCCGTTTGTTTTATAACCCGCGATTTGGTATGAAATACTTTCAATTGCTTCTGGTGCATTTGTTTTAATTATCCTGCGAATTTGTTCCATTATGGCCTGAACCGCTTCCGGAAACGTTTCTATGTATTCGTCTACAGTTGTAAAATTAGTTTTCATTGAATGTATTGTTTAAAATTTGGTTTTTCAGAGCACGGTTTTTTGCCCACGCTTCTTAAGACATACATTTATAACAGTTATAGCAAGATCAGAAATGAAATTTGTTTATCACTCCATAAACTCCCAGGCGCTTTGATATGCATCTTTTTGCTGGGCGTAGTTTATGAAGTCAGTATAAAAATCGAGTTGAGAAAGGGTTGCACTGTCTCCAACGACTACCAACTTTTTTCGGGCACGTGTCATTGCAACGTTCATTCTTCGGATATCGGCGAGAAAGCCAATAACATTTTCAGCATTACTTCGGGTCATACTTATATACACAACATCACGCTCCTGTCCCTGGAAGCTGTCTATTGTATTGACTGTAAAGGCTGAGCGAACTTCAAAGAGTTCAGCC